>NZ_JBIAVF010000002.1:0-125065 GCF_042893755.1 Streptomyces sp. NPDC001568
TGGGTTGGCGGGCCGCGGCCGCGCCGGTGTGGGCGGCCCCCCCCCCGGGCCCCCCGCCCCCCCGGGGCCCCCCCCCCCCGGGCCCCCGGGGGGGGGGGGTGGGGGGGGGGGGGCCCCCGCGGCCGGGGCCCCCCACCCCGTCAACCGGTCACGTCGAGGGCGGAGGGCCCGCCGGGCGCGGGTCAGCGCGGCCGGTGGTGGCCGGCGGCCTCCGCGGTGGACTTGAGGTCGTTCAGCCAGGCTTCGAGGCCCTGCCGGAGCAGGGCGGTCGCGGTGGGTACGTCCGCGTCGACCTGCGGGCCGGTGTGGGTCTCCTCCGTGATCACCCTGACGCCTCGGGAGGTCTGGACGAAGTTCCAGACGTGAACGCCGTCGATGTGCAGCCCCTCGCCGACCCCCGGCCCGGTCCAGCGGAGGCAGGAGTGCGGCCGTAGCTGTTCGACGGTGGAGGTGATGTCCAGACGGGTGGCCGGAGTCGGATTGGGCGGCAGCGGGGTCGTCCACCGGAAGGCCGAACCCCGGCGCAGGGGACCGTGGTCGAGGCGTTCCGCCGATGTCACGGGGGCCTGCCAGGACGGCCAGCGCTCGATGTCGGTCTGCAACTTCCAGACCGTGCGCAGCGGCGCGTCGATGAGGATTTCGGCGCGGTGGCGGACGCGGGCGTCGGGGTCGACGCCGACTCCGCGGCAGGTGAGTGACGCCGTGGGGTCCGGGACGCGGGAGACCGCCGCCTCGGCGGGTAACGCGCCGGCGCCGAGGATTCCGGTGACGAGCGAAGCGGTGCACAGTGCGGCGCGGACAGCCGAGCGGGTGCGGGTGCGGGGCATGGCGTTCTCCCTGGGCGTCGGGTGGGCGGGCGTGGTCCTCCGCATGGCCGGGCCTGCCGTGCGAAATAGATTCAAGCGATTGTTAGAGGCTATAACTCCGTTGCCGTGAAGGGCAATGGATTCTGCGAGACCTTCTCACTCGCCGATGTTCCGGGGGTGGTGAGGATGGCGAGTTGCCGGGTCCGCCATGCCCTCTTCCGGGGTGCGGTAGGTGACGCTCGGCGAGGCCGTGGTGATCCGGTCCGGCCCGATCCGCTCCAGCCGTTGCCGCCAGGACTCCGTGGATCCGCGCCCGGCCGGTGTCGCTCAGCGCGCTCTCGTGCCTTTTGCCGTCCGGCGGGGGCCCGTCAGTACGAGTGGTCGACCGTGACGTCGGCGGCGAGGCGCAGGGCCGCCTCGGCCGGCGCCCCCCGCAACCCCAGCAGGGTCAGGGCGAGGGCGTCGATCACGGTGAGGTGGGCCAGCCGTCCGGCGACGGTCTCCAGGCCGAACACCAGGTCCTGGCCGCCCGCGACGAGCGTGCAGTCGCTGGTCTCGCTCAGGGGCGAACGGGCGTAGCTGGTGACGGCCACCACCTGCGCCCCGGCCCGACGCGCACGCCGGGCGGCGTCCACCGTGCTGCGCGTGGCTCCCGTGTGGCTGATGGCCAGGCAGACCGCGGGGGCCGTGAGCTGGGACGCGGCCAGCTGCGCGGTCAGCGGGTCGGCCGGGGCGTCGACCGCGCTGCCCAGCGCGCGCAGCCTGTAGGCGGTGTCGAGTGCGACGGCCCCGGACAGTCCCGCGCCGACCACCAGGACCCGGGCTGCCGCGTCCACGAGTTCGGCCGCCGTGCGCAGCCGGTCCGGGGACACCGTGGCCGCGATCCCGCCCAGGGCCTCCTGGGCCGCGCGGACCGTGTCGGCGAGGGCGCGGGCGGCCGGGTCCCGCTCCCGGGAGGGTTCCGGGGCGGGTGCCTGCCGGGCAGCGGTGATCTTCAGCTCCTGGTACCCGCGGAACCCCAGTCGCTGGCATGCCCGTACGACCGAGGACGGCGCGGTGCCGGCCAGCGCCGCGACGTCGCTGACGCTGAGGTGCACCAGCTCCGCGCCCTGCTCCAGAACGACCCGTGCCACCCGGGCCTCGGTGTCGCGCAGCTCGGGCAGGTGGGCCCGGATGTGAGCGGCGAGCCCGCCCCCCGAGGTGGAATGAATTTCCATGGAGCTACTGTAGTGGGGAAATCTGTTCCACGACGTTCGGCGACCCGGTTCGACGCTCCGCGGCGTGCCGGTACCTCTCGCGGCCTTCCGGACGGCCTTCGTGGAACCAGGAACCACCGTGGGGAGCACACGCGTGCCCGGCAACCTGACCTCCCTGACGGGCCCGGCCGCCGTGCCCGTCGTCGTCCTCGCCTCGGCGGTGCTGCACGCCACCTGGAACGGCCTGACCCACGGCCTGCGCGACAAGCTGGCCGGCTTCACGCTGATCAGCCTCGCCTCCGCCGGCTGCGGCGCCGTCCTCGTCTGCTTCGCCCCGCCGCCCGCACCGGCCGCCTGGCCGTACATCGCGGCCTCCGCCACCCTCCAGGTCGCCTACCAACTGCTGCTCCTGCGCGCCTACCAGCTCGGTGACTTCGGCCAGATGTACCCCACCGCCCGGGGCACCTCGCCCGTCGTGGTGGCCCTGGTCTCCACGACCCTCCTCGGCCACTCCCTGCCCGTCGGGCAGGCCCTCGGGATCGCGGTGGTGTCCTGCGGTCTGGCCGGACTCGCCCTGGCCGACGGCCTGCCCGGCCGCGCCCAGCTCCCGGCCCTCGCCGCCGCGGTCGGTACGGGGGTGATGATCGCCTCCTACACCCTGGTGGACGGCACCGGCGTCCGCGTGTCCGGGAGCGTCTTCGGATACATCGCCTGGCTCTTCCTCTGCCAGGGACTCGTCCTCCCCCTGATCGCCTGGGCCCGGCGCGGGCCCGCCCTGTTCGCGACGCTGCGGCCGCTGTGGGGCCGCGGCCTGGCCGGTGGACTGCTCTCCCTGCTCGCGTACGGGCTCGTGGTGTGGGCGCAGTCCCGCGGCGACCTCTCCACCATCGCGGCCCTGCGCGAGACCAGCATCGTCTTCGGGGCACTGATCGGCGCGTTCGTCTTCCGTGAGCGCCTCGGTCACCGTCGCATCGCCGCGAGCGCCACCGTGCTGACGGGCATCGCCGTGCTCCAGCTCACCAGCCAGTAGTCCGGCGGCGCGGGGTCACTTCTTCTCGCAGGTGAAGGTCACCTGCCCGCTCCGCGCGCTCAGCTTCTGGTCCGGCAGGTGCAGGGTCACGAAGGTGCTCACCGTCGTGGCGTTCGGTTGGGGCGGCACCTCCACCACGTGCAGCAGGGCGTGGCCGGTGGTGGGCGGAGCGAAGTCGACGGAGCCCGGGGAGACCGGGGTGGAGCTGGAGGCGAACGTCCAGTAGTAGCGGACCTTGCCCGTTCCGGTGGCCGTGATCTTGCCGTCGAACTCGGCCGTGGTGCCCTTGGTGCAGTCGATGACGCTGCCGGCCGGCGTCAGGATGACCACCTCGACCTTGGTGACCCGTACGTCCTGCTTGCCGCCGCCCGGCTTCTGCGGTGGCGTTGTGGCGCAGGTGACGCGCTTGGCCTGCTGGGACCCGGCGGCCTTGTAGCTCACGCTGTAGGTGCCGTGGCGCAGACCCTGCCGGTCCAGTACGCCCTTGCCGTTGACCTTGACCTGCAGGGACGTCTTCGGCCCCTCCACCCGTACGGCCTGGTTCGCGGGGAATCCGCCGAGGTGGAGCTTGTAGGACGACGCCCCGCCCGGCCCTGCGTTACCGCCCGGCAGCAATTGGCAGGCGGGCGCCGCGGGCGCGGCTCCCGGCTGCGCCGTCGCGCTGCCCGTGGCCGCCAGGGCGGGGGTGAGGGCAACGGAGGAGGCGAGGAGCGGAGCCGCGAGGAGTACGAGACACCGACGCCGATTGGTCTGCCCGTTCATCGCGCTGCCCTTCGTGAGGAGCCCCGAGCGAGGACCTCAGGATATCGGCCGTCTCCTCGGCCGGCAGTTCGCGGGCGGGGCGGCGGCGGGCCGGAGCGGGGCCCGCCGCGCGCCGCTGCCGGTCAGGGGCCGGCCTGGCCCCGGCCCTGCCCGCTGTCGGACCCGAGCTGTTCGACCGTGCTGGTGCCGCTTCCCGACCGGGACTCCCACGTCCAGGTCTCCTCCAGGCGCAGGCGGCCGTCGGGAAGCTCCGTGACGAGGGAGACGCAGTGCCCGGAGGCGGTCGTACCGTCGCCGCGGAGCTGGACGTAGCGGAAGTCGATGGTGTCGCCGGCCCGGGTGCCGACCAGGTGGCCCCGCACCACGTCACCGCCGGCGTACTCGGCCCAGATCCGCCCGTCCCGCTCGTGGTATTCGAACCGGGTCCGCCGACCGACCTGTCCGGGGGCCTGGTCGGCCAGGGGGGCGAAGGTGAGGCCGTCGAGTGAGCGCGTCATGAAGGGTCCTTGAAGGTGGATGGATCTCCGGCGTGGCGGATGACGCCGAACGCCCGATGGAGGACTGGGACGGGAGCGGGCGGGCCCGGGGCTACCGGCCGTGGAGGAAGAAGCGGGCCGGGACGAAGATTTCGTGGCCGGTCGGGAAACGGACGCGTACTCCGGATTCCGTCCATGTCGTCGATTCGATCCCCTTCGCCCCCAACACGGGGTCCACGTCCAGCCAGTGGCCGTAGGAGGCCCCGGTATACCTACCGATGATCATTTTGTAGGAATGCCGTCCGGACAAGGTGTGTTCGTGCACCAGCCCCAGATGGTGCGGTGCCTCGTCCTCGTACTTCACGGCCGCCGGGGCGGTGCTGCTGTACGTCACCTCGGTCCGGGGCCACCAAAGGACCGTCAGGAACGCGGCGGTCAACAGGATCCCCGCGACGGCGCCGAGCAGCACCCTGCCGATCCCGTTCGTCCGGCGGGGCCGCGCGACGCGGTCGGGTCGGTCGGGGGTGGTGGCGATGTCGATGACGTTCCTCCAAGACCTTGCTCCGCACCCGGTCTGCGGGAGACGGCTCTGCGAGGAGGACGTGGAAGCGCGGCGATCGGTTGTCACGGCGACGGCCCGATTCCGCTGCCGGTTCAGCGGGGGGACTCACGCACCCGTCCGCCGGAGGCCGCGCGCACGTCCCGGTGCCGCCGGGCGGGCACGCGCCGTCGGCGCCCCGTCCCCTACCCTCGGCACGAGATGCCCGGCCCGGGTGGCGCCGTCCGCATCCGTTCCGAGGAGGTCGCGGTGAGGGGAACCGGTATGAGGTGGTGGATGGCGGGAGCCATGGCGGTGGCGTGCGTGGCGCTGCTCGGTCCCAGCGCCCCGGGCAGCGCCCTCATCGCCAGGCCGCTGCCCGCCCACGCCGCCGAAGGCGTCGTACCGAACCGGGTCGTCACGTGGAACATCTGCAACCCGTGCGGTCGGGTGGGGCACGATCTGGGTCGGGCGGTGGAGATCGCCACGTACGCACCCCAGGTCATCGGCCTCCAGGAGGCGTGCGTGCGTGACGTCGAGAAGATCCGGCAGTACCTGAGGAACTTCTACGGGCTCGACTACCACGTCGAGTACGGCATGGTGCTGCAGAACCGGAACCGTTGCGGCGGACTGCCGTGGAGCCCGGGAGGCTTCGGCCAGGCGATCCTCTCAGCGGCGCCGATGACGGATCACAAGCAAGTGGAATACCCCGACGGCGGATCCGAGGACCGCGGGTACATGGCGGTCACCACCACCGTGGACGGCCGATCCGTCAGGGTGTTCAACACGCACCTCGCCCAACGACGACAGGAGGCCGTCCGGGCGGACCAGATCGGCGTGCTCGCCGCGGAGGTCGCCCGGCACGACCGCGCGATCGTTCTCGGTGATTTCAACGCCGTGCCGGACGCGCCCGAACTCGGCGGGATGTGGGCGCTGGCCTCGGACGCGGACCCCCGGTGCCACCCCTCGCCCGACCAGGGGTGCGAGCCGACCACCGACTGGCGCAGCAAGTTCGACTACGTCTTCCTGCGGGACGTCACCGCGCGGGCGCAGCGTGTGCATCCCAGCCGGTACTCGGACCACGACATGGTCCACGCCGACCTGGACCTCACCTGAACCCCGCCCGACAACGACTCGAACCCGACCGGAGCGCGGACGGCCTCGGCCGGGCCCGTCGCGCCCGTCAGCCCTTCCAGGCGCGTCGCACCCTGCCTTCCTCGACCTCGAAGTTGAGGCGTCCTTCCAGGTACTCCAGGGTCACCATGGAGCCCGGCGGGAGGAGGCGCAGGGGCGACCAGCCGCGCAGGCGTGCCCGGCGTTCGGCCTCCGTCGATTCGAGGCCGACGTAGCAGGCCGGGTCTTCGTCGGGAGTGGCGGGGACGGCGGAAGAAGTCATGGGTCCCTCCTGCCCCGACTCTCCCGCTCGGATGCCCGCCGGGTCCGGGGCGGCGTGGAGCCGACCCGGTCGGCGTGCGGCGGGACCGGGGCCGACCGGGAACGGTAATCGGACAGGTGTCCGGAAGGGCGGCATCCGATCATGTCCGGGCGAGAGCCCTACTGACCAGTACTTTCGGCGTCCAGGCGCAGGCGGATGCCCATTGAATTCACGCCTTTGATTCCTGTTGCCGCATGACGCGCGGAACGTCGATATCCGGAATGGGCCGCCCTTCGGAGGCGAGCCGCGACCTGGCACCCCCTGCGGATCAGGGCCGCAGCGTTGACCCTTCAGTAACTTGCCGCTACTTTCGCTACGTCCACCGAACTGCCCGAATTCCTGTTGCGGGCGCGCGCGACCCCATGCCTTCCTTCGGCGCTTTCGTTTGACCGAAATTTCCCCCCGGGTAATGCATCGCACATTCGGAGAATTATGACGTCGGCAGAGCACGTCCTGGACCTGGTCATTGGATTGACTCCTTTCGGTGAGCCCGACGCGCGGTTGGCGGCCGCCGTGACGCGCGGCGGGGGTCTCGGCGTGCTGGACCTCGGGAGCGGGGACCGCGCGGCCCGGAAGGAGTGGGCCGACCTGCGCAGGTGGCTGCCCGGCCGGTACGGGGTCCGCGTCGGTCCGCGGTGCCGATTACCCCTCGACGAGCTCGCCCGCGACGGCGCGCCGCCGCACACCCTGGTGCTCGGCGTCGGCGCGACATGGCGTCCCGACGCGCTGCCCAGCGGCGTGCGGGTCCTGGCCGAGGTGACCGGGGCGGACGAGGCACGAGCCGCCCTGGACGCCGGCGTCCACGGTCTGATCGCGCGCGGCAGCGAGTGCGGCGGGCGGATCGGCGAACTCGGCACCTTCGTCCTGCTCCAACAATTGCTCCGGATGGTCGGCCCCGACGGTCCGCCGGTGTGGGCCTGCGGCGGCATGGCGCCGGGTACGGCCGCCGCGGCCGTGGTGGGAGGGGCCGCGGGCGTGGTGCTCGACACCCAACTCGCGCTCCTGGCCGAGTCGGCGGTCCCCGAATCCGTCGCGGCCGTCCTGCGGGGGATGGACGGCTCGGAGACCACCGTCCTGGCCGGCCACCGGTTCCTGCACCGCCGCGCCCCCGGCTCCCGGGCCGCGGACGAACTTCCCGACGACCCGGAACGGGTGGCGGCCCTGCTCGGCGGCCGGGACCCGGACACGCGGCTGCTGCCCGTGGGCCAGGACGGGTTCCTCGCGACCCGATTCGCGGACCTCTTCGGCGACGCCGCGAGCGCCGTACACGCCGTCTCCGAAGCGGTGTCGGCCGCCACCGAGGGGGAGACCGCAGCGGACGTCCTGCTCCCCGGATCACCCATGGGCCGCGCCCTTGGCACCCGCCTGCCGATCGCCCAGGGCCCCATGACCCGCGTGAGCGACGGCGCCGACTTCGCCCGAGCCGTGGCCGACGAGGGCGCCCTGCCCTTCCTGGCCCTGGCACTCGCCGGCCGTGACCAGGCCCATGCCCTGCTCGCCGAGGCGGGCGCCGCGCTGACCGGCCGGCCCTGGGGGGTCGGCGTACTGGGTTTCGCCCCCGAGGAGACCCGTACCGCGCAGCTGGAGGCAGTACGCGCCCACCGGCCCACCCACGTCATCATCGCCGGGGGCCGACCCTCGCAGGCGCGGGCCCTGGAATCCGACGGCATCAAGGCCTTCCTCCACGTGCCCTCCCCCGGACTGCTGCGCCAGTACCTGGAGCAGGGCGCCCGGCGGTTCGTCTTCGAGGGCGCAGAATGCGGCGGCCACGTCGGGCCGCGCAACAGCTTCCCGCTCTGGGAGGCCCAACTCGCCGTGATCGCCGACTGGATGGACCAGGATCGGGGCGGCGAGCAGGGCCGGGCCGGTGCCCCGGACATCGAGGTGTTCCTCGCCGGCGGGGTCCACGACTCCCGCTCGGCGGCCATGGTCGCCGCACTGGCCGCGCCGCTCACCGCACGCGGCTGCGCGGTGGGTGTCCTGATGGGCACGGCCTACCTGTTCACCGAGGAAGCCGTCGCCTGCGGGGCCGTGCGGCCCCTCTTCCAACGCCAGGTCCTCGCCGCGGAGCGGACGGCGCTGCTGCGCACCGCCCCCGGGCACGCCACCCGGTGCGTTCCCAGCCCGTTCAGCGACGGCTTCCGGGACGTGGAGGCCGGGTTGCGCGCCGAGGGCGTGCCCGGGCGCGAGATCTGGGAGCGCCTGGAACGGCTCAACGTCGGCCGGCTGCGCATCGCCAGCAAGGGCGTCGAACGCGACGCCGCCGGGGCCTTGGCGCCCGTGGACGAGGAACGACAGTACACCGAGGGCATGTTCATGGCCGGCGAGGTGGCCGTGCTGCGCGGCTCGACCACCACCGTCGCCGCGCTGCACGCGTCCGTCACGGACGGGGCCGTCGCCTTCCTCGGCCGGCGGTCCGCCGAACTCCGGCGCATCCGCCCGGCCGTCGGGGAGGTCCGCGCCGCCGAGCCCGTACCCGCACCGCTGGACGTGGCGATCGTGGGCATGGCCTGCATGTTCCCGCAGGCACCGGACCTGGCCGCCTTCTGGTCGCTCGTCCTCGACGGCCGGGACGCCGTCACCGAAGTGCCCCCGGAGCGCTGGGACCCGGCCGTGCACCACTCCCCCGGGCCCGGGGCCGCCAGCGCCTCGAAGTGGGGTGGTTTCCTGCCCCGGATCCCCTTCGACCCGCTGCGCTACGGCATCCCGCCGGCCTCGCTGGGCAACATCGAGCCCGTACAGCTCCTGGCCCTCGAATCGGCCCGGCGCGCCCTGGAGGACGCCGGGTACGGGGACGCGGGCCGGTCCTTCGACCGTACGCGGGCCGGTGTCGTCTTCGGGGCCGAGGCGGGCAGCGACCTGTCCAACGCCACCACCCTGCGGGCGGTGCTCCCCTCCTACTACGGGCACGTCCCCGCCGAACTCGACGAGCAGTTGCCGCGGTTCACCGAGGACACCTTCCCCGGCATGCTCGCCAACGTCATCTCCGGGCGGGTGGCCAACCGTCTCGACCTGCGCGGCGCCAACTACACCGTCGACGCGGCCTGCGCCTCCTCGCTGGCCGCCGTCGACGCCGCCTGCAAGGAACTGGTGCTGGGCAGCAGCGACCTGATGCTGTGCGGGGGCGCCGACCTGCACAACGGCATCAACGACTACGCCCTGTTCACCTCCGTGCACGCGCTCTCGCCCACCGGCAGATCTCGGCCGTTCGACGCCGGCGCGGACGGCATCGTCCTCGGCGAGGGCGTCGCCTGCGTCGTCCTCAAGCGGCTGGCGGACGCCGAGCGCGACGGCGACCGGGTGTACGGCGTGATCAAGGGGGTCGGCAGTTCCAGCGACGGCCGCTCGCTCGGGCTGACGGCGCCCCGTCCCGAGGGCCAGCGCGCCGCCCTGGAGCGCGCCTACCGCAACGCCGGGGTCTCGCCCGCGCAGGTCACCCTCGTGGAGGCGCACGGCACCGGCACCGTGGTGGGCGACCGTACCGAACTGGGCGTGCTCACGGAGGTGTTCGCCGAGGCGGGTGCGGCGAGCGGCGCGTGCGTCCTGGGGTCGGTGAAGTCGCAGATCGGGCACACCAAGTGCGCCGCGGGGCTGGCCGGTCTGATCAAGACCGCGCTCGCCCTGCACACCGGGGTCCGGCCGCCCACGCTGCACCTGGAGCGGCCGGTCTCCGGCTGGAAGGAGGGCGAGAGCCCGTTCGTCTTCCACCGGGAGGCGCTGCCGTGGCCCGTCGCGGCCGAACGGCGGCTCGCGGGGCTGAGCGCCTTCGGTTTCGGCGGCACCAACTTCCACGTCGTGCTCGCCGCGCACGGCGGCGACGGGCCGCCGCCGGTCCACTCCCGCGACGACTGGCCCGCGGAGCTGTTCACCTTCCGCGGCGCCACCGCGGTCGCGGCCCGCCGCGCCGCCGCCGAGCTGCTCGACCTCGCCGCCGCGGCCGAATCGGAGACGGCCCCGTGGCGGCTGCGTGACCTGGCCGCCACGGCCTCGCACCGCGCCGCCCGCACCCAGGGCCCCGTACGGGCCGCCTTCGTGGCGCACGACACTGCCGATCTGTGCCGGCGGCTCGGGCACGCGCTCGACGCCCTCGACGCGCTCGGCGACGTGCCGTCCGACGCGACCGCCGTCCCGGACTCGGCGGTCCTTCCCGGGAGCGGCGTCGGTGGTCCGGCGCCGGACGTCCACCTCGCGGAGCGGGGGGCGGACGGCCCCGGCCGCACGGCGTTCCTGTTCCCGGGTCAGGGCAGTCAACGCCCGGGCATGTCGGCGCACCTGTTCACCACCTTCCCCGAGCTCGGCCGGCTGCTGGACACCGGTGGCGCCGAACACGTTCCGACCGCCCTGCACCCGCCGGCCTCGTTCGACGACGCCGGGCGGGAGCGCGCCCGGCTGGCGCTGACCGACACCCGGGCCGCCCAGCCGGCCCTCGGCATCGTGGAACTCGCCGCGTACGACGTCCTCACCCGGGCCGGTGTCCGGCCCGACCTCGCCGCCGGGCACAGCTACGGCGAGCTGGTCGCCCTGTGCGCCGCGGGCGTCCTCGACGCCGACGCGCTGCCCGGCCTCAGCGCCGCGCGGGCCGCCGCCGTGCTCGGCGCGGCCGGTGACGATCCGGGCGCCATGGCCGCCGTCGCGGCCACACCCGAGGAGATCGAGCGGGTCCTCGGGTCGCGGCTGCCGCGGGGGCTCGTCCTGGCGAACCACAACGCACCCCGGCAGAGCGTCGTTTCGGGCCCGACCGCCGCGGTCGACGCGGCGCTGCGCTCGCTGCGCGACGCCGGCCTCGGCGCGAAGCGGTTGCCGGTCGCGTGTGCCTTCCACAGTCCGCTGCTCGCCGCCGCCGGCCCCGTCTTCCGACAGGCCCTCGAACAACAACTCCTCGAAGCCGCCGAGTTCCCGGTGTGGGCGAACCGCACCGCCCGCCCGTACGAAGCCGGCGCCGACGCCGTGCGCGACGAACTCGCCGCGCAGATCGGCTCCCCGGTGCGCTTCGTGGCACAGATCGAGGCGATGCACGAGGCGGGTGCGCGCACCTTCGTCGAAGTGGGCCCGGGCCGGGTCCTGACCCGGCTCGTCACCGACATCCTCGGCGACCGCCCCCACCGCGTCGTCGCCTGCGAGCCCCGGCCCGGCAGCGGCCTCCCGGACCTGCTGGACGCGCTCGCCCGGCTCGCCGCCGCCGGACTGCCCGTGGTCACGGACTGGATGTTCCGGGGCCGGGACGCCGTCGACATCGACCGGACGACCGCACCGCGCCGCCCCGGCTGGACGGTCGACGGACACCTCGTACGCACCGCCGCCGGCGACACCCTCCCCGGCGCCCTCGCACCCGCCCGACGAATCGTGGAGATCCCCGTGACGACCCCTCCCGGTCAACCGGCGCCCGGTACGGCCGACGCCCTGGTCGCCGAATTCCTCCGGACCAGTCGGGACATGATCGCGGCGCAGCGCGACGTCCTGCTGGCCTACCTCGGTACCGCCCCGGAGGCCGGCCCCCTGGTGGTCGGGACCGCGCCACGGGAGCCGCAGGTGGTACCGCGGCTCCCGGCGGCTCCCGCGACGCACGCCGTGCCCGTGCCCGTACCGCGGACGCCGGCCGTCGCGGCGCCGGCCGTCGCGGCGCCGGCCGCGGCCGGGTCCGGGGCTCTCACCGAGGAGGGTGTGCTGCGTACGGTTCTGGAACTCATCAGCGAGCGCACCGGTTACCCCCTGGACATGGTGGAGCCCGACCTCGACCTGGAGGCCGACCTCAGCGTCGACTCCATCAAGCGCGCCGAGATCGCCGGTGAGCTGGCCCGGCGCCTGGGCGGCGCTCTCGACGGAGCCGCCGCGCTCTCCCTGGACGACGCGGAGCTCGAAGAGCTCACCCGGGCCCGAACCGCCTCGGCCATCGCGCACTGGCTGGTCACCCGTGTCATCGCCCCCTCGGAGGTCACGACGACGGAGGAACCGCCGACACCGGCACCGTCACCTCACGACGCATCGGCGGACGGGCCGCTCCTGGTCGCCGCCCCCCGCCGGTTCCGGATGTTGCCGGTGGCGCTGCCCGAACCGGGGACCGGGTCGGGACGGGCCGGGCTCGCCGGAGCGCGGTACACCCTCGTGGGCGACGGCGCCGGCCTCTTCCGCGGGGTGGCGACGGAGCTGTCCGCCCGCCTGACCGCGCTCGGCGCCGAGCCGGTCGTGGTCGCGGCCGATCAGGTTCCGGGTGGGACGAACGAGTCGGTGGACGGCGTCGTCGTCCTCACGGCCCTCGGGGAGGACGGCTCGCCGTTCCTCCCGGCCGGTTTCCCGCTCGTACGGGACGTCCTGCGCGGCGGAGCCCGACGGCTGCTCCTCGCCCACGCGGTGCCCGGGGTCCGGGCCGCCGGGGTGGACGGCCTGGTGCGCTCCGCCGCCCGGGAGTACCCGGCCGTCGGCGTACGCAGCGTCGGGCTGGACCTGGGCGCCGCCGAGTCACCGGCCGGCGCGGCGGACGCGCTGGTGGCCGAACTCCTGGCGGACGACGCCGTGCCCGTGGTCCTGCGCACTCCGGCCGGTCGGTTCACGACGGAGCCGACCCCCGCGCCGCTCGGCGCCCTCGGCGCCACGGGAGCGGGGCCGGCCGGGGAGGGCGCGGCAGAGGTGGCGGCCCTGGGTCTGGACCGGGAGGGCGTCGTGGTCCTCGTCGGCGGCGCCCGGGGGATCACCGCGCGGTGCGCGGTGGCCCTCGCGACCGCCTCCCGGTGCCGGATCGAGCTTCTCGGGCGCACTCCGGCGCCGGAGGGGCCCGAGGACCCGGAGACCGCCGGCGCCGTCGACCGGGCGGCCCTGCGGACCGTGCTCGCGGCCACGGGCCGCTACGGCGCTCCCGCCGAGGTCGACCGCGCGGCCGACCTGGTCCTGGCCCGGCGCGAGGTGACCGCGACGTTGGACGCGCTGCACGCGGCGGGCAGTCGGGCCCGTTACCGCAGGGTGGACTGCCGGGAGGCGCCCGCCGTGCTCCAGGCGGTCAAGGAGATACACGCCGAGTACGGGCGCGTCGACGGGGTGGTCCACGCCGCCGGGGTCATCGAGGACCGGTTGATGGCGGAGAAGTCCGTCGACTCGTTCGGGCAGGTCTTCGGCACCAAGACGGAGAGCGCCGCGGCGCTGCTCGCCGCGGTGGACCAGCTGCCCCGACCGCCCGCGTTCGTGGTGCTGTTCGGCAGCATCGCCGCCGTGCTCGGAAACCGGGGCCAGGCGGACTACGCGGCGGCCAACGACGCGCTGGAGGCACTCGGCACCGCCTGGGCCGCACGGACCGGGGGACGCGCGCTGACCGTCCACTGGGGCCCGTGGGCGCCGTCGGAGGACCACGGCGGCATGGTCGGTCCCGAACTGGCCCGCCACTACGCGCGGCGCGGGATCTCGCTCATCGATCCCGAGGAGGGCGCCCTGGCCCTGCTGCGGGAGCTCGCCTGGGGTGAGGACACGGTCCGCGCGGTCGTCCACACCGCCTCGGAGTGGTGAGATGAACCTCCCCTCCCCCGAGGGCGCCACCCACGCCCCCGTCGCGATCACGGGCATGGCGGTGATGCTGCCCGGCGCGCCCGACCTGGCGACGTACTGGCACAACCTGAGGGCCGGCGTCGACGTGATCGGTGAGGTGCCCGCGGGGCGCTGGGACCGCGACTACTACCACCCGGGCAGCGCCGCGGAACCGGCCGCCGCCGACCGGGTGTACTGCCGCCGCGGCGGCTTCGTCGACGCCGTCGCCGAGGTCGACGTGACCCGGTTCGGGATCATGCCGCACTCGGTGCCCGGTACCGAACCGGACCAGCTGATCGCGCTGCACGTCGCGGCGAGCGCCCTGGCGGACGCGGGCGGCGCGCAGCGGCTGCCCGACCGCGACAGGGTCGGGATCGTGCTGGGGCGCGGCGGCTACCTCACGCCGGGGCTGGTCCGGCTCGACCAGCGCGTCCGTACGGCCCGGCAACTCGTACGGACCCTCGGGGACCTCGTGCCGGACCTGGACGCGGAGCAACTCGAGCGCGTGCGGGCGGCGTTCACCGACCGGCTCGGTCCCGACCGGCCGGAGGACGCCATCGGGCTGGTGCCCAACCTCGCCGCGTCCCGGGTCGCGAACCGGCTCGACCTGCGCGGCCCGGCGTACACCGTGGACGCCGCGTGCGCCTCGTCGCTGCTCGCCGTGGACCAGGCGGTGTCCGCGCTGGCTTCGGGACGCTGCGACGTGATGCTGGCCGGGGGCGTGCACCACTGCCACGACATCACGCTGTGGAGCGTCTTCTCGCAGTTGCGCGCGCTCTCCCCCAGCGAGCGCATCCGCCCCTTCCACCGGGGCGCCGACGGCATCCTCATCGGCGAGGGGACCGGCGTGGTGGTCCTCAAGCGCCTCGCCGACGCCGAGCGCGACGGCGACCGCGTGTACGCCGTGATCCGGGGCACCGGCGTCAGCAGCGACGGCCGCGCCTCCGGGTTGGTCAATCCCGATCCCGCCGGGCAGAGCCGGGCGGTGCGGGCGGCGTGGCGGGCCGCGGGCCTCGATCCCGCCGAGCCCGGGTCCCTCGGGCTGTTGGAGGCGCACGGTACGGCCACTCCGGCCGGTGACGCGGCCGAACTGGCCACGCTCCTGGACGTGTTCGGGCCGGCGCTGCCGTCCGGGGCGGATCCGGCGGACCGCGCGGTGATCGGTTCGGTGAAGTCGATGATCGGCCACGCCATGCCGGCGGCCGGGGTCGCGGGGCTGGTGAAGGCCGCCCTCGCCGTCCACCACGGCACCCTGTTGCCCACCCTGCACTGTGAGGACCCGCACCCGGCGCTGGCCGCCACCCGGTTCCGCCCGCTGGCCGAGGCGGCGCCCTGGGCGAGCGGGCCGGGGCGGCCGCGTCGCGCCGCCGTGAACGCGTTCGGGTTCGGCGGCATCAACGCGCACGTCGTTCTCGAACAGGCCCCCGCCGTCCGCGATCGCCCCTCCGCCGCCCCGGCCCGCCGGGTGGCGGTCGCGGAGAGCGAGCGGGTGCTGCTCCTGGACGCGGCGACGCCCGAGGTGCTCGCCGCCCTGCTGGACGCCCCCGATCCGGCGACACCTCCGGGCGCCGGCGGGCCCGTACGGCTGGGCATCGTCGGCCCCACGCCCAAACGGCTCGCGCTGGCCCGCCGTGTGGTCGCCAAGGGCGAGGCGTGGCAGGGGCGCGGCGACGTCTTCTTCAGCCCCCGTCCGCTCCTGGGCGGCGCGGAGGGAGGCCGGACCGCGTTCCTGTTCCCCGGTTTGGAAGGGGAGTTCGCGCCCCGGGTCGACGACATCGCCGACCACTTCGGGCTGCCCCGGCCGCCCCTCTCCGACGGGCGGGAGTCGGGTGCGGGGCCCGGCGGCCTCGGCCGGCACGGGCTCGGTGTCGTGGCCGTCGGGCGGCTGCTCGACACGGCCCTGCGCCGCATCGGCGTCGTCCCCGACGCCGTCGCCGGGCACAGCGTCGGGGAATGGACCGCGATGGTCGTCGGCGGGCTGTACGAGGAGACGGCCGTGGACGCCTTCATGGCAGCCCTCGACCCGGAGGCGGTACGGGCCGCCGACCTCGCGTACGCCGCCGTGGGCGCCCATGCGGACCGGGTGGCCCGGTTGCTGGCCGGCGGTGGGCACCCGTCCGTCGTCCTCTCCCACGACAACGCCCCGAACCAGTCGATGGTGTGCGGGCCACCCGGGGCCGTGGAAACGTTCGCGAGCGGGCTGCGCGCCGAGGGGGTCCTCGTGCGCGTCCTGCCGTTCCGGTCCGGTTTCCACACCCCGATGTTCGAACCGTGCCTGGCCCCCTTCGAGGAGGCCGCGGACCGGATGCGGCTGCGGGCCCCGCACGTCCCCGTCTGGTCGGGGACCACGGCGGCCCCCTTCCCCGCCGAAGAGGCCGCCGTCCGCGCCCTGTTCGTACGACACCTCCTCGAACCGGTCCGCTTCCGCTCCCTGACCGAAGCCCTGTACGAGGCCGGCTTCCGCGCCTTCGTACAGGCCGGTCCGGGGCAGCTCGGGTCCCTCGTGGGTGACACCCTGGCCGGGCGCGACCACCTGGTCGTGGCCGCCAATTCCCCGCACCGCACCGGCATGGCGCAGCTCCGCCGGGTGGCCACCGCGCTGTGGACCGCCGGGGCGGAGACCGACCCCCGGACGCTGGACGGGCCCGGGCCGGACGGCATGACGGGCCGGTTGCCGGTTCCCGCCGCCCCCGCGCACTCCGGGGGGTCGGGCCGGCGGGGCGTCCGCCTCGACCTGGGCGCCGCGCTGGTGGACCTGCCGCCGGATCCCGTGCTCGTGGCGGCGCTGACCCGTGATCCGGCCGCCGTCCTCGCGTCGGCCGCGTCCGCCTCACCGGTGGCGGCCGAACTGTCCGCCCTGCTGGACGAAACCGCGCGGACGGCCGCGACCCTGATCGCCGCCGCGGGACGGGCCGCCGGGGGGCGCCGACCTCCGGCGCCGCGACCCACCGGCTCCGCGGCCCGCGCACCCCGGAGCGCGCAGGCCGCGGCCCCACCACCGGCGCGGCCCACCGACGCGTCCTGCGCCACCGTCCGGCGGGAGGGCGTGCGGGTCGGCGTGGACGGGATGCCGTACCTGCTCGACCACTGCTTCTTCCCGCAGCGCGCCGGCTGGCCGGACGTCGCCGACCGGTGGCCCGTGGTGCCCGCCACCACGATCGTGGCCCACCTGATGGCGGCCGCCGAGCGCTCCGCACCCGGCCGCGTGGCCGTGGCGGTGCACGACGCCTGCTTCGACCGCTGGCTCACGGCCGCCGAACCCGTGGACGTGCCCGTCACCGTGACCCCGCAGGGCGCGGACCGGGTCGCCGTGTCGTTCGGCCCCGACGCCCGCGCCGTGGTGGAGCTCGCCGAGCGACACGCCCCGGCACCCGCCGCGCCGGAGCCTCCCGACCCCGGCTCCGAGCGCGTCCCCGCGCACACCGCGGAGCAGGTCTACCGCGAGCGGTGGATGTTCCACGGTCCGGCGTACCGGGGCATGACCAGGCTGTCCGCGATCGGCGACCGGCACGTGCGCGCCACGTTGACCACGCCGCCCGCGCCCGGCGCGCTGCTGGACAACGTCGGGCAGGTGCTCGGCTACTGGATCATGGCCACGCACACGGAGCGCACCGTGGTCTTCCCGGTACGGATGCGGCAGATGCGCTTCTTCGGCCCGCATCCGGCCCCCGGCACACCGGTGGAGTGCGTGATCCGGATCGTGTCCCTCACGGACGCGGTCCTCGAAGCGGACGCGGTGCTCACCGTCTCCGGCCGGGTGTGGGCAGAGCTCTCCGGCTGGCAGGACCGCCGCTTCGACAACGACCCCACCACCCGACCCGTCGAGCGGTTCCCGGACCGCAACACCCTGTCCGCCGCGCGGCCCGGGGGCTGGTCGCTGGTGTACGAACGCTGGCCCGACCTCGCCTCGCGGGAGCTGATCATGCGCAACGCGCTGGGCGGCCCGGAGCGCACGACGTACGCCGGGCGACCGCCCCGGGGCCGCCGACAGTGGTTGCTCGGCCGGATCGCGGCGAAGGACGCGGTGCGCCACCTGCTCTGGGAGGACGGCGAGGGTCCCGTCTACCCGGCCGAACTCCTCGTCCGCAACGAGGCGTCGGGCCGGCCGTACGTCACGGGGCGCCACGGCCGGGACCTCCCGCCGCTGGCGGTGTCGATCGCGCACCGCGCCGAGGCCGGTGTCGCCATCGCCCGACACCGGACGGCCCGGGCGGACGGCTCCGCCGGCGACGGGGGCGGTCCCGGCATCGACATCGAGGAGATCTCCGAGCCCGCCGAAGCCACCGTCGCCACCGCGCTCGCGCCGGCCGAACGGGAGTTGCTGGCGACCCTGCCCGCCGCCGACGAGGAATCACCGGCCGTGTGGTTCACCCGGTTCTGGGCCGCGAAGGAAGCCGTCGCCAAGGCCGAGGGCACCGGCCTGGCCGGCCGGCCCCGCGACTTCGAGGTGACGGCGGCTCGGGCGGACCGGCTGACCGTGACGGTGCGCCCGCGGGGCACACCGGAGGGACCGTCCGCGCCCGCCCGCACGTACCGGGTGAGTTGTGAGCGGGTCGCGAACCCGCCCGGACTGCCACCGCGGGCGTACGTCGTGGCCTGGACCACCGGCCCGGACCCGGACCAGCCGGCAGCGGGCACCATCCGCAACGAAGGGAACCAGACGTGACCACCACCCGGCCCGGCGGCCCCGCGCCCGCCGAACCCTGGCCCGCCGACCGCGTGCGCGCCGATCCCGTGCCCGACGCATCCGTGCCGGACGCATCGGTGGCCGCCGACTCCGTAGGCGCCGACTCCGTACGCGCCGACGAGGCGTCGGTCCTCGCCGATCTGACGGTCATGATCGAACAGGTCCTCGGCGAATACGGACTCGACGACACCGAGATCGGGATGGACACCAGGTTCGGTCGCGACCTCGAACTGGAGAGCATCGACCTCGTCACCCTCGCCGGGCTCCTGGAGGACCGCTACGGCCGCCTGGTCAACTTCGCCGAGTTCGTGGCCTCCATGGAGCTGGAGGAGATCATCGAACTCAGCGTCGGCAGGCTCGTCGAGTACGTCTGCCTGTGCCTGAAGGCCGCGGGGCGGGACTGAGCCATGGCGATCGTCGACACCGGTGACGTCCGGCTGCACGTCCAGCGCCTGCCCGCCCGCCCCACGGCCACGGGGCCTGCCGCCGGCGCCACCGTCGTACTGCTCCACGGCCTGCTCACCGACAGCCTGGCCAGCTACTACTTCACCGTCGCCCCGGCGTTCGCCGCGGCCGGTCTGGACGTCGTCATGTACGACCACCGCGGCCACGGCCGCAGCGGCCGGCCGCAGCGCGGATACACGCTCGGGGCGTTCGTCGACGACCTGGACGCGCTCCTGGACCGGCTCGACGTACGGACCCCGGTGCACCTGGTGGGCAACTCGTACGGCGGGACGGTCGCGTTCGGCCAGGCCCTGCGTCGGCCGGAGCGGGTCGCCGGCATGGTGGTGATCGAGTCGGAGCCGGCCACCGCGTCCTGGGCGGTCAAGCTCGCCGGGCTGCTGGAACGGGTCCGCCACGAGATGGACGTGAACGAGGACGCGGCCCTCGACTGGATCGCCGCCCACCACGGCGGCCACACCGCCCGGTTGGCGAAGTCCGCCGGACGGCTCGTGCGCGACACCACCCTCGCCCGGGACATCCCGGCGAGCGCGGTTCTGGGTGACGATGACATCCGGGCGATCCGTTGCCCGGTCCTCGCCGTGTACGGCGCCGATTCCGACCTGGCCGCGCAGGCACCCCGCATGCGGGCGCTGCTCCCGCACTGCACGACCGAGTTGCTGCCCGGCCACCGGCATTCGGTCCTGGTGGAGGCGCCCGGCCGGGTACGGGATCTCGTGCTGGACTGGGTCGGCCGGCATTCCCGCCCGGCCGTCGGCCCCGGGGTGCGTGCCCGGTGAGCCGCTTCCTGTTCGTGGTGCCGCCGCTGGTCGGGCACATCAACCCGGCCGTGGGGGTCGCCGCCGCGCTCGTCTCCCAGGGCCACCGGGTGGCGTGGGCCGGCGAGCCCGCCCTCGTACGCCGGCTCGCGGGACCGGACGCCGTCGTGCATCCCTGCCCGCCTCCCGGTGCGGGCCGGGGGCCGGAAGGGGAGCCGCCCGTCGCCCGGCCCGCGGAGATCCGCGGGCCGGAGGCACTGCGGTTCCTGTGGGAGCGTTTCCTCGTACCGCTCGCCGAGGCGATGGCCCCGGGGGTGCGGCAGGCGATCGCGTCCTTCCGGCCCGACGTGGTCGTCGCCGACCAGCAGGCCCTGGCCGGCGCCCTCGTCGCCGAGGACCTGCGGCTGCCGTGGGCCACCTCGGCGACGACCTCGGCCGAGTTCACGGACGTCCTGGCGGCCATGCCCCGGGTCGCCGCCTGGAACGAGACCCTGCTGCGCGCTCTGCGCTCCCGGATCGGTGATCCGGCGGGGAGCGGCGACCCCCGCTTCTCCCCGCACCTCGTTCTCGCCTTCAGCACGCCGGAGCTGGCGGGTCCGGCCGTGCGGGGCGGCGACCGGGTGCGCTGGGTCGGCCCGTCGCTGACCGCCCGCCCCTCCGCTCCCTTCCCCTGGGAGCGGCTCGATCCGGGACGTTCGCTGGTCCTGGTCACCCTGGGGACCGCGAACACCGATGCGGGGGCGCGGTTCCTGGAGCGGTCGGCCGAGGCGTTGCGGGCCCGGGCCGACCGGGTACAGGCCGTCGTCGTCGACCCGGAGGGCACGCTCGGGTCCGGGTCCGGGGCCGCATCCGGGTACGGGTCCGGATCGGGTCCTGCGGACCGGGACGTCATCGCCCTGCCGGTGGTCCCCCAGTTGGAGCTGGTGGCCCGCGCCGACGCCGTCATCTGCCACGCGGGGCACAACACCGTGTGCGAAGCCCTGTGGCACGGCGTCCCCCTGGTGGTCGCGCCCATCCGCGACGACCAGCCGGTGATCGCCGGGCAGGTGGCCGACGCCGGGGCCGGCGTACGGATCCGCTTCGCGCGGGCCGGGGCGGACAGCATCGGAGCGGCCGTCGACACCGTCCTGCGGGACCCGCGCCCCCGCGCCGCGGCCCGTACGATCGCGCGGGCCTTCCGCAGCGCCGGCGGCGCCCCGGCGGCCGCCCGTCACCTGGAACGACTCGCCGACGGCCGGAAGGACGAGACATGAGCTCCGCATCGCGCAAGGCCCGTACGCTCCGGGTGGCCGAGCTGCGCGCCGCCTACCGCAAGGAACTCGCGGACGGCACCGAGGTGTTCTTCGAGCCGCGTGCCCACCGGTGTCCCTGGTGCGGTTCGGCCCGGCTGGGTGGGCACCTGCGCACCACCGACCTGTTCCAGCACAAGCCGGGTGACTTCGCCCTCGACCGCTGCCACGACTGCGGGCACCTCTTCCAGAACCCGCGGCTGAACGAACGCGGGCTCGCCTTCTACTACCGCGACTTCTACGACGGCCTCGGTGAGGAGCGGCTCGGCGGCGTGTTCGGCGGCCGTACCGGGTCCTACCGGTCCAGGGCGCTGTCCGTACGGCCGCACCTCGCGGGGGCGGCCGAGTGGCTGGACGTCGGCACCGGCCACGGCCACTTCTGCGAGAGCGCCCGCGCCGTGCTCCCCGCGGTGACCTTCGACGGGCTCGACCGTTCCGACGGCGCGGAGCTCGCCGAGCGGGCCGGTCGGGTACGCCTGGGGCGCAGGGGGTCGTTCCCCGAGCTGGCCGACCGGCTGCCCGGCTCGTACGACGTCGTGAGCATGTTCCACTACCTGGAGCACTGCGACGCGCCGCAGCGCGAACTGACGGCCGCCCGCGCCGTGTTGCGGCCGGGTGGTCTGCTGGTGATCGACGTGCCGGATCCCGAGAGCCGGTTCGCGCGATTGCTGGGCCGCTGGTGGCTGCCCTGGCTGCAGCCGCAGCACCTGCACCTCGTGCCGGTGGCCAACCTGCGCCTGCGGCTCGTGGAGAGCGGTTTCACGGTTCTTGCGGAGGAACACACGCAGGCGCACGACCCGGTCGACCTGGTGGCCGCCGCGTGGGTGGCGCTGGACGCGGTCGCCCCGCGCGAGGACCTGCCGTGGCTGTCCCCGCCGCCCGGGGCCTGGCGTCGGGCGCTGCGTACGGCCGTGCTCCTCGCCGGGGTGCCGCTGCTGCTGGCGGCGACCGCCCTGGACCGGTTGGTCGCGGGCCCGCTGGCGGGCCGGCTACGGCTGACGAACGCGTACCGACTGATCGCCAGGCGCGAGGAGTAGCCCCGGCGGCCACCCCCGGGGGTCCGCCGATCCCCCCGCTCCGGGCGGCCCGGGGCATCCTGCTCGCCCATCTCGCCCGATGGCGGCGGGGCCGCCCGAGGCGAACGGACCGTGGAACCGCGGCCCTGGCCCGGTGAGGGCTCGCCGCGCCTTCATCCGGTCGGCGGTACGTACAGGTCACGGTAGGAGGGGAAGCGGCCCCCCGGGCCGTCGTGGCCCTGCGCCGCGCGCACCGCGCGGACGATGGCGAGCGTCACCGCGTCCGCGGCAGCCGCCAGGACCGTGTTCATGACGGCGACGTCGGGGATCTCCACTTCGCCCGTGGCCAGGGCGAACGCCGTGTCCCCGTCGTTCATCAGGTGCACCGGCCGGATCGCCCGGGCGAAACGGCCGTGCGAGCCGCCGACTCCACCGCCGCGCGCCCGAGCGCCGCGTCGGATCGGGCTCGGAAATCCCCTCCGCGACCCAGATCGAAGATCGCCGCGCCGGGCACGACCGGCACCACCTGCCCGACGCCCGGCCCGACGCGGTGGCCGCGGTCCTGTTCCTCCAGCCAGCCGACCACTCCGTGCACGGCCACCAGTCCGTACGCACTCCCACCGGTCAGGACCACCGCCTCGATCCGCTGTACGAGGTTGCGCGGATCCAACGCGTCCGTCTCGTGCGTTCCGGGCCCGCCCCCGCGCACGTCCACCCCGGCCACGGCGCCGCCGCTCGGCGCCGGCACCACGGTCGTCCCCGACAAGGCACCACGGCCCGCCAGCTGCGCGTGGCCCACCCTGATGCCGCGCACCCTCGTTATCGCGTCCGCCCCCGAGGTGGGCCCCTTGGCTTCCATACCCCCGGCATACCACCGGGCCGCGGTGCCGGGCGAGCCCTCTGGCCCGGTACGACGCCCGGCCGGACCCTCGGCGCCTCGCGCGGACCCGTCCTCGCACCCGGCACCGTCGCCCCGGGCCACTGCCGACGAATCTCTCCTGCGGCCGTCATGGATTTTCATGCGTCCGGCAGTGAGGTGGTCGCTGCCGAACGGAACAGGGCAGGTTCCACCGGCTCGGCCCATCCACCCCCGCACCCGGGCCGGGTCGTGAGGCGTCGGGGTCGCGGGCCGGGGCTCACGGGTCGGGGCTCACGGGTCGGACCGCATGCAAAGGGCGCGGGTGTGGAGGCACCATGGGGGCATGAACACGTCCGCGCCCCCGGTCCGCACCTTGCGGGAGCGGATCGGCGCGGGGCTGTTCGGCCGGGTGGCCGGCCCCTCCGGCCCCGCCACCCGCGCCCGCATCCACGGCACTCCCGGCCCGCGCTGGTTCGGGCCCGATCGGCCCATCCGTACCGTGCACGGCGACGCCTCGATGTTCATCGGAGGCCTGAGCGCACTGCTCCTCCAGTCGCTGCACCCGCTGGCGATGGCCGCCGTCGCGGCCCATTCGGGGTTCCGCGGCGATCCCTGGGGCCGCCTCCAGCGCACCAGCACCTTCCTCGCCGTCACCACCTACGGCACCGCCCGCGACGCCGAGGACGCCGTGGCACGGGTTCGTGCCGTGCACGAACGCGTGCGCGGCACGACGTCCTCCGGCGAGCGGTACCACGCCGCCGACCCGCATCTCCTGGGGTGGGTGCACGTGGCGGAGGTGGACAGCTTCCTCCGCGCCCATCAGCGCTTCGGCGCCCATCCGTTGAGCGCGCAGGGCTGCGACGGCTACCTCGCCGACACGGCGCGCGTCGCCCGCGCACTCGGCGTGCCGGATCCTCCGTGCGATCGGGCGGAGCTGGCTGCCCGACTGACGGCGTACCGGTCCGAGCTGCGGGCGACCCCCGAGGCCCGGGAGGCGGCGCGTTTCATCCTGCGCGAGCCCCCGCTGCCGTGGCCCGTCAAACCGCCGTACGCCCTGCTGGCCGTGAACGCGGTCTCCCTCCTGCCGCTCTGGGCCCGCCTTCCCCTCGACCTCCCCTACGCCCCCCGCACCGAGCGGCTCTGCGTGCGCCCCACCGGCCACGCGCTGACGAAGGCCATCCGCTGGGCCATGGCTCCGCCACCCGGCCCGCCGAGCGGCTGAGCCGCCGAGCCGCTGAGCGCGCGGTCTCGCCCGGCGCGCACGGGCACGGCGTCGGGTCAGGACGGTCGTGGCCCCCGTCGACCGCGCCCGTGGACGGGCGCAGTCGGTCAACGGTCGAGGGTCGCGAGCATCTCCCGCGGGTCGAAGGTGACCCGGATCCTGGTGATCTTCCCGTTCTCCACGTGGCTCCAGTTCGCCGTGGGGGTGGGCTGCGCACCGCCGGTGTGCAGGTCGAACCAGGTGATCACGTCCGTGTCACTCGCCACCCGGGCGTGCACCTCGATCCGTTCCAGGATCCGGCGAAGGCCGCGCAGGCCGCCGAGGCAGTCATCGACGCCGGAGGCGCGGCCGAGCGTGCCGATGAACTCGACATCGTCGGCCAGGATTGCGCGCAGGGTGTCGAAGTCGCCGGCCTGCCAGGCGGAGAAATACGTCTCGGAGATCTGTGCCGGAGTCGTCATACGTCCATGGTGTCGACCGCACTGCCATCCGTCCAATAGATGATTCGGATGTTCAGTATCATCCTGAGTTATGGAACTCCATCAGCTTCGATACCTCGCTGCGGTGGTGGACGAGGGCACGTTCACGGCCGCGGCGGCGCGGCTGCATGTCAGCCAGTCCGGCATCAGCACCCAAGTGGGGAAGTTGGAAAAGGAGTTGGGGCAGCAACTCCTGGAACGCTCGGGTCGCAGGGTACGGCTGACCGCGGCGGGCGAGGCGGTGTTGCCGCTCGCCCGGGAGGCCTTGGCGACGCTCGACAGCATCGAGCACACGGCGGCTGAATTCGCGCAGGCCACTCGGGGGCGCGTCCGTCTGGGCATGATCACGGGCTGTTCGATCCCCGGCTTCCTCGATGCCGTCGCCGAGCTCGGGAGCGCCCACCCCGGCATCGTGTTGAGCTTGCACGAGGACGACTCACGGGCCCTGCGGTCCCAGGTGCTCACGCGGTCGCTCGACCTGGCCCTGGTCGCTTTCGCCGGGCGGGCCGAGCCCGAGTTGGACGTCAGCGTGATCATCGACGAGCCGATCGCCGTGGTGGTGCCCGAGGGGCACCGGCTCGGCCGGAAGCCGGTGCGGCTCGCCGACGTCCAGGAGGAGAAGGTGCTCTGCCTGCCGCACGGCACGGGCATCCGGGAGGCGTACGAGCGGTCGTGCCTTCAGGTGGGGATCGAACCGCGTGTGGACATCGAGGCCAGTTCCCCGCAGACACTGCTCGGGCTGGCCCGACGTGGGGCCGGGGTCGCCGTCCTGAGCCCGTCCTCGGGGGCCGAGGAGGGCATGCGCCCGCTGGTGATCGCGGACGCCGCGACGCAGGCCTGCCTCGGCCTGGCCATCCGTCCGGACCTGCGCTCCCCCGCCGCCCGTCTGACGTTGGCGCGACTGCGCGCCGCGCTCGTTCCCTGAACCCGCTCCCCCGGAGGAGGAGCGGGCGCTTTGAGCGTCAGAGGAAGCGGCGTATGGGCGCGACGGCCAGTTCGCGCAGCCGCTGGGCCGGGGTGCGACGGCTCCAGCGTTCCTCGTCGATTCGCTCGCTGACCTGCAGGTCCTCGTCGAAGTGACCGTCGAGGGTGGCCGTGAACTCCTCGTCCAGGACCGCGAGCATGACCTCTTCGTCGTGGTCCAGGGAGCGGCGGTTGAAGTTGGTGGAGCCGGTCAGCGCGACGATCCGGTCGACGGTGATGACCTTGGCGTGCATCATCGTCGGCTGGTACTGGAAGATCTTCACTCCGGCGGCGAGCAGGTCGGCGTAGAAGTGCTGACCGGCCAACTGGCACACGCGCTTGTCCGTATGGGGGCCGGGCAGCAGGATCTCGACCTCGACTCCGCGCCGGGCGGCCGCGCAGAGGAGTTCGATGAAGTAGGCGTCGGGGGCGAAGTAGGCGGTCGCGAGGCGGAAGCGGTGTTGGGCGGACTCGATGGCGACGCGCATCAGCGTCTGCATGTCCTGCCAGCCGAAACTGGCCGAGCCGCGGACCACCTGCACGACCGCGTCGCCGCACGACTTGTGCTCGGTGAAGCGGTCCCGGTCGTCGAAGAGGGTGTCGTGGCACTCGGCCCAGTTCTGGGCGAAGGCCGCGGCGATCCCGTCCACGGCCGGCCCCCGCACCTGAACGTGGGTGTCGCGCCATTCGTCCGCGTTCCGTGCGTTGCCGCACCATTCCTCGGCGATGCCGACGCCGCCGGTGAAGGCCGTCTCCTCGTCGACCACCAGCACCTTGCGGTGGCAGCGGTGGTTCTGCTTGAGCGGGGAGAGGTGGAGCGGCTTGCGGAACCAGGTCACCTCCGCCCCGGCGTCCTCCATCAGCTTCAGCAGATCCTGTTCGATCAGGCGGCTGCCGAACCCGTCCAGCAACAGGCGCACCCGAACACCGCTACGGGCCCGGTCCGCCAGGGCCTCGGCGAAGCGGCGGGCTATCTCCCCGCGCCAGTACACGAACGTCATCATGTCGACGGTGTGCTCGGCGGCGCTGATGGCGGCGAGCATCCCGTCGAAGATCTCGTCCCCGTTGCGCAGTACGACGAGGGAGTTGCCTTCGGTGGCGGCGATGCCGATCAGTCTTTCGAGGCGGCGCCGCATCCGCTGCTTCGCGTCGCCCGACCCCGGGGCGGGCGCGGCCGACACTCCTGCTCCTTCCGATGCGCTACATGTACTCGTCATCACTCCACCTCACCGATCACCGGACTCGAACGCCCGAACGTCTGTCCGGCGCAGGGGCGAGCCGACTGTACACACATCACGGCGAACGGGTGGCCTCGTCCGCCGCACCGGGTGGCGCCCGACCGTATCCGTCAGCCGAAACACCGTCCCGCTCTTCGCGTCGGACGGTGGCGGGCCATCCGCGGGCCATCGGTGGACGCGCCGTGGCGGCGCTTCGGAGCCACGGGCTCCTCGGCGCCGCCACGGGTGTGGTGCGGTTGTCAGGGCGCTGCGGGTTGTCAGGGCGCTGCCGGGACGGCCGGCGTCAGCGCCAGGACTGCTGCGGCGAACCGTTGCAGTCCCACAGCTGGACCTTCCCGCCGTTGCGGTTCTGGTTGGTGTCGTGGTCCAGGCACTTGCCGTTGTACTTCAGCCGGATCGAGTTGTCGGCGCCGCGGTACCAGGACTGCTGCGGCTGACCGTTGCAGTTCCACAGTTGGACGACGGCGCCGTTGTTGTTGATGGTGTTGGTGTCGGCGTCCAGGCACTTGCCGTTGAAGTCGACCTTCAGCTCCCCCGACGCGTGCAGGACCCAGCGCTGGTTCGCCGCGTGGTTGCAGTCCCACACCTGCGCCCGGGCCGGGTTGTTGTTGATGGTGTTGGTGTCGGCGTCCAGGCAGCGGTTGCTGAGCTGGACCTTGTAGACCACCCCGGCGGCTGCCGCCGCCCGGGCGGCGCCGACGGCGCTCTCGGTGGTGGCGAGGGGGACGAGCGTGAGCGCGAAGCCGACCGACAGGTTCCTGACCGTACGGGAGTCGAAACGCATTCCTGGTGCACCTTTCGAGGAAGAGCGGGCCGGCAGCGGACACACCCCTGCCGCACGGAGACCGGGAGGGGGAGCCGCCTGGTCACCACGTGGGGGTGAACCGCCGACGGAATGCTCCGAGTTTGTGGCGGTTCACATCGAGCCGCAACCTTGTCCCGGTTGCTTCACCTATGTCGGGATCCCTACCCTTCTGACCTGCGGGGACGGGCGCATCCCGGGACGCGGCGCGCCGCCCGGGACGCTTCTGCGACGTTGCGATGGGGAGACGGTACGGATGAGCCACCTCGACGGCGTGCACGCGCGCGCCACCGCCGCCCGGCAACTCGGAGGTGCGCTGCGCGGGTTGCAGCGGACGTCCGGGATGACGCTGCGGGACCTCGAACAGCGGGTGCTGATCAGCGATTCCTCCCTGTCCCGGTACTTCCGCGGCGCCACGGTGCCGCCCTGGGCCGTGGTGCGCGACATCTGCCGGGCCCTGGGGGCCGATCCCCTCGCGTACCGCGGCCTGTGGGAGGCGGCGGACGGCGGCCAGCACCGGCCCGGGGCGGCGCCGGCGACCCTGCCCGCCCCGGCCGACCCGTCGGTCGCGACGGTCCCGGCCGGCGTCCCGGTCGGTCGCGCGGGGGAATCGCCTGCCGGTCCGGACAAGGGGCGGACCGTACCCGCGCCCTCTCCTTCGCCCGACGCCGGATCGGGACCCTCGCCGGCAGCCTCGGACACCGACGTCGTGCCCGCGCTCGTACCCCTTCACGGGTCGGCCCCCGAACCCGGTGACGCCGACCCCGCACCGCCGGGCCGATCCACCGTCGCGGCGCGGATGCGGTGGGCGGCGGGCGGGCTGCTGGCCGGCATCGCTCTGGGCTCGGTCGTCACGTTCCTGCTGCTTCCGCCGGCGGAGCCCGAGTCCGCTCTGCGGGTGTTCCGCAACAAGGCCGGCAACGCCTGCCTGGACGACAGCATCGAGGGACTGCGGATGTGGCCCTGCAACGGGCTGCACTACCAGGAATGGGAGTTCCGCCCCTATGACGGGGACCCCGGCGCGCTGCGCAACCGGGCGACCGGCGCCTGCCTCGACAACAGCGGCGCCGCTCCCCGTGCCCGTTCGTGCGACAAGTCCACCCATCAGGGCTGGACGGTCGTCGGTCGCGCCGACGGTTCGGTGCAGGTCCGCAACCTGGCCACCGGAACCTGCCTGACGGGCGGCTCCGGCGCCCTGTCCGTCCGGACCTGCGACGGCTCCGACCCGCAACGCTGGACCTGACGCGGCGCCGGCGCGCAACCCGCTCGTCCGGGCCACGGGGTCAGGACGCCGCTGGTGCGCCGAGCCCCCGGACCCGGAACTGCATCACGCGGTACGGCCAGCCCGCGGGGCCGGTCCGCCACTGGCTGACCGTCAGGTGCAGGTCGTCCAGGCTCGAGCCGGGGATCAGGTAGCCGCCGTACGGTTGTGCCGCGTGCGTGTCGTCCTCCTGTCCCCAGGGCGCATCGCGGATCAGGGTGTGCCGGTGGGCCCGGGTCAGGTCCGCGGTCGGCCGGTCCACGACGAGGGCCTCGATGCGGGCGTCGGCGGCGTTGAAGCAGACCAGCAGCCAGTACCCGTCCAGTCGCCGCAGGCACAGCTCACCGAAGCCCCCCTCCAGGACCGGTGTCGGCGCGTTCCCCCAGGCCCAGGCCCCTTCGCGGTACCCCCACGGCTCGTAGGCGGCGGGGTCCGTCAGGGCGTTCGAGCGCACCCGGTGCAGAAGGACCGGGCCGTTCCGGCCGAAGCCCGTCGAGTACGCGTAGACGTAGCCGTCCGCCCCCAGCGCCCAGGTCAGGAGCTGGAACAGTCCGCCGTGCGCGTTCCCGGGGAACCGGGCGCCGGTGTGCCGCCAGGTCGAACCCGAGTCGTCCGAGCGCCAGATCTCGCTCCACAGCACACTCCCCCACCCGCGGTGCACGGTGACGTGCAGGAACAGGATCCCGTCGACGAGGAGCACGTCGGACGGCAGCACGGTGGTGAAGATCGGGTTCTCGTGGTCGTACGCCCAGAGCTGGCGCGCATGCTGCCCACCGACGGCCCCGCTCCAGACGACGCCCTCGTCGAGGCGTGTGGTGGCGGAGTACAGGCCGACGGGCGAACGCCACCAACCGCCGCCGACCCGGGCCTCCTCGAAGGTGTCGCCGAAGACGAAGAGGATCCGGCCGTCCGGCACCCGGACGGGGATGCCGAGGTCGGTGGCCTCCATACGGAACCGGGTCGTCAGACCGGGGCCCGTCAGGTCCCGGACCTTCGTGACCAGGAGGGGGCCTGCCCGGTGCGCCCGGTCGCCCGCGCGACCGGATCCGCTCGCCGTCCCGCCTCCGATCCTGCCGTCGCCGGGATCCGCCGCGACCGAGGCCGGACCCAGGGCCAAGGCGGCAGCCGCCCTCAAGAACGTCGCCCGACGCAGTCCCGATCCCCGTCCCACTGTCACGCTCCCCCAACGGATCCGGGACGACCCGCGTCACGGCTCGACGGGGCCGCGGTCATCCTCGCGGGACGGCTCGGGCCGGGCGGGCGAACCGGGACCCGGCCTACCGGGCGGATTTCGCTTGGCGCGCGGGGCCGAGGGGACCGGGTAATCTCTTTGTCATGTTCTTCCAAAACCCGATCTACGAGTGAGAGCGTGATGGGCCCCTGCTGACGCCCCTCGACGTCGCCGCGCCCGTCCCCCACCGATGAATCCGTAGAGCACTTCACAGCACCACCGGGAGAACCCGTGACCGACAGCAAGAACATCAACAACCCCGTGGGCCAGGGCGGCGGCCAGCGCAAGAAGCTGTCCCGCGCCGAACGGCAGAACAACGGTCCGCACCGCAACCTCGACCGCAAGAACGCCGCCGACCAGAAGGCGGAGCTGGTGCGCAAGATGCGCGAGAAGGCGGGCGTCGCCGAGGGCGCCGAGCGGACCGGGGACGACGCCGCACAGAGCTGACGCACCGCCGCCCAAGCGGCACCGCACGGAGCAAGCAGGGCCCGAACCTCGCCGGCGCGAGGTTCGGGCCCTGCTGCCGTACGGGGGCGGGCCGCCCGATCGGGGTGACCGCTGCCCTGCCGGACGCGGCCCGGTGCCGCCCTCGCGCGTCCCCGGCGGCCTCGATTCCTGAGCGGGCCCCGGTTCCGCTTGGCGGTGCACAGCAGGGGTAGGCGCCAGCCGTGTCCGGCCCCCCACCGGGCACGGATCAAAGGAGCGACTTCATGATCCTCATCCTCGGACTCATCATTCTGATCGTCGCCGCCATCGTCGGTCTGATCGGAATCTTCGGCAATTTCGGGGCAGGGCACGGGCTCGAAGCCGGCGGTGACTTCTCGATCCTCGGTTACCACGCCACCGGCTCGACCGGATCCCTGTTCCTGATCGGAATCATCGTGGGAGCCGCGGCACTGCTGGGCCTGGCTCTGGTGATGGTCGGTGCCCGCCGTTCGGCCCGCCGTTCCGCGCGCGCCCGTCGGGAGCTCGGCGCTTCCCGGCGTGAGAGCGTCGTCGTCGACCGCGAGCGCGACGACCTGATCAAGCAGCGGGACGACGCCCGCGCCATGACCCCGAACGGCGACGACCTCCCGCCCGCAACCGGTGAACCGGTGGCCGAGGCGCCCCGTCGCCGGGGCCACTGGTTCGGCCATGGAGCGGCTCCCCGATGACGCCCGCCGATTCCGGCGGGCCCGTCCCCCGGTCCCGCACCGCGGTCGTGAGAGCCGGTGCACGATGAGATTTCCCTTCCGCTTCGGCTTCGGCTTCCGCTCCGGCCGGGCCGCGCGCCGTCGGCCCGCCAGGACCGGACGGCCGACCTTCCGGTCCTGGCAGGCCGCCGCGCTCGGGGGGACGGGCGTGACCCGGTTGCCGAGCCGTGGGGACGGCTCTCTGGTGCTCGTGCTGGCCGGGGAGTTCGACAGTGCGACGGTGGCGCCCTTGCGCAGGGCCCTGGCCGATGCCCAGGCCACCCCGGCACATCGCACGATCATCGACGTCTCCGGAATCGTCTACGCCGACTCCGGGCTGCTCCGCCTCCTCGTCCAAGCCCATCACCGGCTCCCCCGCTTCACGGTCGCGGGCCCGTTCCCCCCTCAGTTGCGCCGGCTCCTGGAGATCAGCGGGCTCGCGGGGATCCTGCGCTTCACGCCGGACGTCGAAGCGGCGCTCCGGGCGTGACGTCCCGGCGCGCCGCCGGGACGCTCATCGGACACCGCCGGGCGGGCGCGCACTGTTCGGGGGCGCTCAGTGCTCGGGCAGGGGCGTGCGCAGGGCGCTGCGTCCCCGATCCCATGCCGCACGGATGTGCTGCGCGAGGCGGTCCTCCAGGAACACCGTCGCCGCGCAGCCGAACGCGACGTCCGCCTCCAGTTCCGGTTCGGTTTCGAGGAGACCGCCGATGACCTCGTGGCGGACGACCTGCTCGTGGACCGCGTCGGCCTCCACGTGCTCGGCGTAGAAGTGCTCGGCGGCCGGTCCGGCCCCGCAGCGCCGCATGGCGTTCGCCAGGCGCCTGGATCCGGGCGACGAGGTGACCTCGACGCACGCGAAGTGGCCGACGAGGGCTCCGCGCAGCGCCCGGTGCAGGCCGAAGAGGGACATCAGGTTCACGGTGGCGAGGAGCGGGGCCGATCCCTGGTCCAGGTAGCGGCCGTAGGCGGGGTCCAGTCCCAGGTCGGTCATGAGCTCCGCGAAGAGCCGCGCGTGGACGCGGTCGGCCCGGCCGGCGCCGAACTCGTCGTACTCGATGGCCACCATGGCGGCCTTGGCCCGACCGGTGAGCCTGGGGATCACCCAGGCGTGGGGGTCGGCCTCCTTGAGGTGGTAGAGGGAGCGCAGGACCGCGTACTCGCGCAGCTGCCACAGTTCACCGTCGGTTTCGAGGTGGCGGCTGAGGCTGCCGGAGAGGTCGACGGGCTCGACGAGCAGGGGGGCGAAGGCTTCCTCGACCGACCGGGGGGCGTCGGTCAGCTCGGTGCGCAGGGCGTCCAGGAAGCGGGTTTCCATCTCGCGGCGCAGCCGCAACAGGTCCGGGTCCCACTCCCGGTCGTCGTCCACGCCGTCGAAGCCCCGGTAGTGCAGCTCGTAGAGGAGGTGGAGGGCGAGCTGGAGGTCATCACCCCACGGGTCCGCCTCTCGTACGGATCCGGGGGTGTGGACCGGGGCGCCGCCCGACCGGAGCGCCTCGATCACGGCCCGGGACAGCTCGCCCCGCCCCTCGACGAGACGGGGGCCGGGGGCGGTCGTCGTGGTGCCGGGGCCGGGAGGGGTCATCACGCGTTCCTGTCGTCGGGGGTCGCGGCGGCGCGCTCGCGGCGGCGGTGGCTGGTGTCGCACCAGGGGTACGTACGGCTGCGGCGGCAGGTACATACCGCGACCATGAAGCGGTCGGACCGGGCGACCGTCCCGTCGTCCAGGACGATCTCGACCGGGCCCTCGACCAGTACGGGGCCCTGCGGGTCCACCGACACCCGGCGGGCCCGCGCGTCCGGGGTGACCTGGTGTTCCTCGCGCGGGAGGGCGTCACCCGCAGGGTTGACGCCGGCGCCGCCCGGGGCGCTGTCAGAGGTACTGGGCACGGATCACCACCAGCTCTTCCCATTGCTCTGCCTCGGCCGCGAGGCCCTGCCGCTCCAGCCAGGCGCGCCGGGAGCACAGGACGGGGCCCCACGGCACGGTCGCCTTCGCCGTGATCTCGGCGGCCAGCCCGGTGCGGGCCAGCCGGTCGACGGTCTCCTGCGCCCCGCACATCGCGGAGTGGACCATCAGGAGGACGCCGCCGGGACGCAGCAGGTCCCGGGTCCCCGCGCAGATCCGGTCGATGACCCCGCGCCCGTCGAGGCCGGCGTCCCAGGCCCGCTCCGGACCGTGCGACGGCAGCGTGGCCTGCGGGGCCGGGACGTACGGCGGATTGCTGATCACCAGGTCGTAACGGTGTCCCGCGGTGCGTGCCTCGAAGTCGCCGTGCAGTACGCGCAGCGCGAGGCGCCGGCGCAGGGCGTTGAGCCGCGCCGTCGCCACCGCGGGCCAGGAGACGTCGACCGCGGTGACGCGCGCTCCCCTGCCCGCCGCGTGCAGGGCGAGCGCCCCGGTGCCGGTACCGATTTCCAGGACGTTCGTGCGGGGCCCCACGTCCTCGTGGGTGAGCGCCTCGGCGAGGAGTCGGGTGTCCGCCTGCGGCTGGTAGACCCCCGGAAGGGCCAGCAGACCGGTGGGGAGCGTGCCCAAGGGCAGAGCCGTACTGGACACCGCGTACCTCCGGATTCGAATGCGGCCCGCCGAGCGGGTCGCGGCGATGGACGACACCCTGCGACTGCCCTTCGGGGGACGCATCACCCCGTGCGCGTCGATCTTCGGAGGAACAGACGAACGGGCGGTTCGGCTTGCTCGATTCCCACGAACCCGGGGTGTCGTCGAAGCCGTCCGTCGCGTCGGAACGTGCGGTGGAGCACGCCCCACGCCCCCCGCCGTGAGGCCGATGGCGAGGGGGGTGGCCGCCCCGGCCGGGGACGTCTCCCCGACGTTTCCTTCCGGGCGCCGGGGCATACGGGCCCGAGGAGGTGGTCCGTCTTGCCCAAGTGGGTGGATGTGCGGGAACGAATGACGGCGGCGGCCATGGAGCGGGCGGGGTACGTACGGCGTGCGGTGCGCGCGGCGGGGAGCGAACGGGACGAACTGGTCCTCGGCGCCAAGACGGTGATCGCGGCGATGGCCGCCTGGGTGTTGGCGCGTTACCTGTTGCCACCGGCCGTCTCGACGTTCGCGCCGTTCACCGCGCTGCTGGCGTTGCAGGCGACCGTGTACCGCTCGGTGCGCGACTGCGTGCAATACCTGTTGGCGGTGGCGGCGGGGGCCACTCTCGCCGCCACCTTGGCGGCGGTCGCCGGCATCCACGGTTGGACGTTCGGCCTGCTCACGCTGCTCGCGCTGTGCGTCGGGAGGATCGAACGGTTCGGGCGGCAGGGCACCCAGGTCGCCATCGTCGGATTCTTCGCGTTCTCCTCCGGTCAGGGTCAGATCGGCTACATCGGCCACCTGGCCGGGTCCGTGGGCATCGGCGCGCTCTGCGGCCTCGCCGCCCACCTGGTTCTCGCTCCGGCCCGGCACGCGCGGCACCGGCAACAGGCCGTGGCGGACCTCTGCACCATGATGAGCGAGCGGTTGGACGACCTGGCCGACACCCTCGAAACGAGCGACCCCGATCGGGAGCGCCTGGACCGGTGGCGCCGTGACGGGCGCCTGTTGTCCGCCGAGTGCGAGCGCATCCGGCAGGGCATCGAGGCCGAGATCGAGAACGGTCACTTGAACCCGCGGCGCAGCATCGAGGGCGCGGACCGGGCCCTGATCCGCGCCCGGGAGGCGATCACCGTCGCGGAACGCGGTACGGATCATCTGCGCTCGATGACCCGCACCCTGCACCACGCCTTGGACGGCCGGGAGCTCAGCGGCCTTCCGACGTCCTTCCGGCCCGATTACGGCGCGGTGCTGCGCGCGCTGGCCTCCGCGATGAGGGAGATCGGCCGGACCTCCCCCACGGATCGGGACCGGCTCGACGAGAGGATCGACGAAGCGGCGGGGACACTGGACCTGGTCAACCGGCGGGAACGGACCGCCGCGGATGCCTCGCCGTCCGTCCACGCGTTGCAGGGCACGCTCCTCACGGACGCCGCGCGCCTGCTGGCCGATCTCCGCTCGGGGCGGCAGGCCCTCACCGGGGTGTCCTGAGCCTGGTGTTCGGCCGCTGCTCCCGGATCCAGCCGACCGGTCAGGAGCGGACGCGGAGTCCGATCTGCTGCTCCTGGTCGCCCGATACGCTGCCCGTGTCCTCGACCGTGAAGTGACCGGCGAGCGCCTCCTTCACCCGTTCCACCGCGCGGGGGCCTCCCTGGAGGGTGACGCTGACCGCGTCCGTGAGCCGAACGGGGGCTGCCCGCCCCTCCGCCGGCCGCGCCGCGTCGAGGGTCGCGCTCCACACGGTCGCGGTGCCACCGTCGCCCGCGGCGGAGCGTCCCGCGCCGGACTCACCGGACTCACCGGAGAAGGAGTGTTCGAGCAGGTCGAGGATGGTGTGCGCGTCCTGCGGAGAACAGTCGCCGACCGTCACGCCCACTTCGGCCGCCGGGTCGTCCTGGTCCTGGCTGTGCATCGGGTGCCACCTCTCTTTTACGGTGCCGTGCCCTGCTTCGCCGCTGAACGTGCGGCAGTGGCAGGGGTCCGGCCGGGCCGTGCGGCCCGGCCGGACCCCTGCCACTCACGTCGGGTTCGGCACCCGCTCCTGGGTCGGGCACTTCCACGCTCACACAGGGCTTCGCTCCGTGCATCACGTGGTGCGCGGAGGGCGTCAGCCCTTCCCGCCCTTCGCACCGCGCACGGCCGGCCCGTCGAACCGACTCTCGAACCGGCTCTCGAACCGACCGTCGGACCGTTCGCCGAACGGACCGGCGAGCGGTCCGGCGCCCGACTGCGGCGCCGGGGCGAAGGCCAGACGGGGCAGGGCGTCGGGGTGCTTCTCCGTGAGCCAGCCGATCAGCTGTTCCCGTACCGCGCAGCGCACCGTCCACAGGTCGTCGGCGTCCTTGGCCGTGACGATGGCGCGCACGACCATGGTGGAGGGGGTCGTCTCGGTGACGGCGACGTCCCACCCCCGGCCGTCCCACTCCGGGCAGTGGTTCAGGATCTCGTGCACCTTGTCGCGCATGAGGTCCACGGGGGCGGAGTGGTCGCAGTGGAAAAAGACGGTGCCGGTCATCTGGACACCGCCCCGGGACCAGTTCTCGAAGGGGCGGGTGGTGAAGTACGAGACGGGCATCGTGATCCGGCGCTCGTCCCAGGTCCGGACGGCGAGGAAGGTGAGGGTGACGTCCTCCACCACGCCCCATTCACCGGCCACCACGACCGTGTCCCCGATGCGGACCATGTCGCCGAAGGCGATCTGGAAGCCGGCGAACAGGTTGCCGAGGGTGGACTGGGCCGCGACGCCCGCCACGATTCCGATGATTCCGGCGGAGGCGAGCATCGAGGTGCCGAGTGCGCGGAAGCTCGGGAACGTGAGGAGCATCGCGGCGATCGCGACGACGGCCACCACGACCGTCACGACCCGCATGATGAGCGTCACCTGGGTGCGGACGCGGCGCACCCGGGCCGGGTCGCGGGTGCTGGTGGCGTAGCGGACGTAAGCCGACTCGACGACGGCGGAGGTCACGGCCACGATCAGCCAGGCGCCCGCGCCGATCAGGGTGAGCGAGAGGATCCGGCCCACGGTGGCGGCGTTGTCCTGCAGCGGCGGCCAGGCTATTTGCCGGTACGCGCCCCGGAGCAGGGCGGCGAGCAGCACGATCTGCAGGGAGCGGCGGCAGCGGCGCAGCAGGTTCCACAGGGGCGTTTCGGGGTGGCGCGCGTCGGCTCGGCGCAGCAGCAGGTCGACGGCCCAGCCGGCCACGAAGGTCAGCAGGAGCGAGCCCCCCAGGACGGTCAGCAGGCGAAGAGCGTTGTTCATATCTCCTCAGCGGTTGTAGGCGGCATGGACTCCCACGCGCTTGCCCCGCCGAGTGGAGCCGACACCGCGTCCGCCACCGACGGCACCACGGCACCGCGACGCGCGCGACGGGCCGGGGGCGGAGATCGGCGGGAATCTTTTTCCGGTGTCACGGTTTGGCCCCGCGGATCCGGGCCATACGGGTCAGTGTCGGCGAGTCACCGCTCGAGCGGGGCGGCGAGTCGCCGAGATCGGCGGTCGCACGCCGGTGTCCCATCCCCCCGGGCGCCGCGTGCGGCCGCCGTCCTGCGTTCCGGGCCCGTACGTCGCCGGTACGCCTGACCTGGGCCGCGGGCCCGGTCACCTGCGCATGCGGCGCAAGGCGGCGGGTAGCCGAGCCTTGAAAGGACCCTCAGCGCGACGGTCCGCACCACGGTGCGGGTCGCCCACGACACGGAAGGGGTGCGCATGTCGCACGTCGAGGAGTACGTCGAGGTCAACGTCCCCGTACGCACGGCCTACAACCAGTGGACGCAGTTCGACGCGTTCCCGGCCTTCATGGAAGGCGTCGAGCGGGTCGACCAGCACACCGACACCCTCACCCACTGGGTGACGAACGTGAACGGGGTGCATCGCGAGTTCGACGCGCAGATCACCGACCAGCTCCCGGACCGCCGCGTCACGTGGATGACGGTGGACGGTGAACCGCGCCAGGCGGGCATGGTCACCTTCCAACCGATCGACGCGACCACCACCAAGGTTGTCCTGCACATGACCTGGATGCCGGAGGGTCTGGCCGAGACCGCCGCCGACAAGCTCGGCGTCGTCAAGCGCCAGGTGGCCGGCGATCTGAAGAGGTTCAAGGTGTTCATCGAGTCGCGCGGAACCGAAACCGGCGCCTGGCGGGGCGAGGTCCGACCGGTATGAGAAACGCCACTGTGAACAAGGGCCTGCGTTCCGCCGCTCGCGGCGGGGGCGGCAGGGAAGTCACCGCGCGCTGCGGACTGGTGGCGCGCGGGGTGCTGTACGTGGTGATCGGGCTGCTGGCCCTGCGCGTGGCTTTCGGTGAAGGGGGCCAGGAAGCCGACCGTCAGGGCGCCCTCCAGGAACTCGCGGAGAAGCCCTTCGGCATCGTCCTCATCTGGGCCGTCGGCATCGGGCTCGTCGGAATGATGCTGTGGCGCCTGTCGGAGGCGGTGTTCGGCGCGGCCGGACCCGACGGCGGCAAGGCGACGAAGCGGCTGGCCTCGGCCGGCCGGACGGTCTTCTACGCCGTCGTCGCCTTCTCCGTGCTGTCGTTCGCGACGGGCCGCGGCGGAAGCTCCGGGGACCAGCAGTCACGCGATGTGACGGCCAAGGCGCTCGACCTCCCCGCCGGTCAGTGGCTGGTGGGCGCCGCGGGACTCGGCATAGCCGTCGCCGGCGTGGTCATCGCGGTACAGGCGGCCCGGCGCACGTTCCTCAAGCACCTTTCCATGGGCGGCGTGTCGCAGGGGGTGCGCAAGGCCGTCACCTTCGTCGGGGTGGCCGGTGGACTGGCCCGCGGCGCCGTGTTCGCGGCGGTCGGCGGCTTCATCGTGTACGCGGCGGTGCGCTACGACCCCGCGCAGGCGAAGGGCATGGACGACACGCTGAGGTCGTTCACCCAGACCGCGGCGGGGCCCTGGTTGCTGGTCGCGGTCGCCCTCGGGCTGATGCTCTTCGGGGTGTTCTCCTGGGCGATGGCCCGCTGGCGCGAGGTCTGATCCCGGGGCGGCGCGGGGGCGGTAGCGGACGCATGCGCGGGGCCCTGTCGGGCACCTGCGCAGCGTGACCGAGATCCCCCGCACCGCCCCGCGCCCCGTCGGCCGGCCCACCGCCGGCCTCGCGGCCCGCACCCGCGCCGAGCTGCGCCGCACGGCCGTCCGTGTCTGGAACGACAACCTCGCCGACCACGCGGCCGCCCTGACGTACTACGCGGTGCTCGCGCTGCTGCCCGCGCTCGCCATCGCGGTCTCCCTGGTGGGGCTGCTGGGTGGCTCGACGACGGACCGGCTGATCACCGAACTGACCTCCTACGCGCCGCCCCAGTCGGCGCAGGTGCTGCGCGACGCGCTCGGCGGTCTCCTGGCGGAGCGCTCATCGATGGTGGCCCTGTTGATCAGCGGTGTGGTGAGCTCGTTGTGGTCGGCGTGCAGCTATCTGGCGGTGTTCCGCCGCGCCCTGCACACCATGCACCGGGTACCCGAGACGCGGCCCCCGCTGCGGGCCGCCCACATGCTGGTCGTCAACGCGCTGTCGCTGCTGGTCCTGCTCGTCGCCGGCGCCGTCGGTCTGGTCGTCTCCGGACCGGTGGGTCGGTGGGTGGTGCAGGTCACGGGTGGGGACAGCCCGCACGTCATCGCGCTGTTGCGCTGGCCCGTGCTGCTGGTGGTCGTGACCTTCCTGGTGCTGATCCTCTTCCGGACCGGCCCGGCCCAGAGCCGGGGTACGCGGCGGGGCCTGCCCGGCGGCGTACTGGCGGCGCTGCTCTGGCTGGCCGCCTCGGGGCTCTTCACGCTCTACACGGAGCTGGGCACTTACGGCAGGCTCTACGGCTCGCTGGCCGGCATCGTGGTGTTCCTGGTCTGGCTCTGGTTCGCCAATCTGGCCCTGCTCACCGGAGCCCAGTTCAACGCCGAACGCGCGCGGACACCGCAAGCCCTGCGGCAGGCCGCCTGAGCCTTCACACGGCCGGGGCCGGGAACGCCGGGCCCCGGCCGCCGGCCAACCGGCGACCGTCGATCTCCGCCCAGACGACCTTGCCGCTGCCGTGGCGGTAGGAACCCCACCGGTCGGAGAGCACCTGCACGATGCGCAGGCCGTGGCCGCCGGGTACGCCCGGCCGGGGTACGGAACGGGGGCGGGGCGGCACCGCCGTACCGTCGACCACGTCGATGCGCAGGGCCTCTCCGGCCGTCAGGACGAGCTCGTGGCAGCCACCGGCGTGCAGGGTGGCGTTGGCGACCAGCTCGGAGACGACGAGCAGGGCGTCCTCGGCGCTCTCGTCGTGGTCCCACCCCCAGTCCCGCAGGGTCCGGCGGGTGAAGTCGCGGCCCTTGCCGACCGCGCCCCGGATGCTGCCCAGGGTGAGCCTGCGGCTCTGCCCCATGACCGGTACCGCCGCGCCCGGAGGTCCGCCCTTGGCTGCTCCCGTCGTGTTCACTGTCATCACCCCGACCGTTTGCGTTGCTGTGTGCGATGAGTTGCCGTGCGGTGCGGGGAAGCGGCTCCGTCCGCGGGCCGCCGGGCGGCCGCCGCGGGTGACCGTCGTCCCCGGACCGCGTATGCCCGCCTTGGCCGCCCGAACACCGTCTGCTTCACGGGTCTCCCCGTACGGGTGCATGACGGCGCCCGCGCGCCGCGCCACGTTCGGCGCGCCTCGGAGCGGCATGAGTGGCGTGATGGTGGACAGCCGCAAGGTATGACACGCATCTCGCAGACAGGTCGCGGTGGCGGACACGCGGACCGGGACACCCCTGGAAGTGACGGCGCCGGGCCCGGCGAGGAGATCGAGCGGCGGGCCCCCGACGAGCCGACCTCACTGCCGAAACGATCGTGGGGGGCGGTGCTGCGGGGGACGATCAAGGAGTTCACCGAGGACGAGCTGGCCGACCGCGCCGCGGCGCTGACGTACTACGGGGTGCTGGCGCTCTTCCCGGCCCTGCTGGTCCTGGTGTCCCTGCTGGGCATCGCCGGCGAGTCGACGACCCAGCAGGTGCTCGACAACGTGCAGCAGCTGGCCCCCGGTTCGGTCAACGACGTGCTCAGCGACGCGGTGCGGCAGTTGCAGGGTCGAAGCGGCGTCGGATCCCTCATGGCAGTGGTGGGTCTGGTCGTCGCGCTGTGGTCGGCGTCCGGTTACATCGCCGCGTTCATCCGCTCCTCGAACGCCGTTTACGACGTGCCCGAGGGGCGCCCGGTGTGGAAGGTCCTTCCGCTGCGCCTCGCGCTGACGGTGACGCTGATGGTCCTGGCCTGCGCCGCCGCGCTGATCGTGGTCTTCACCGGTGGTCTGGCCCGGCGGGCGGGCTCCGCGTTGGGCATCGGCGACACCGCGTTGACGGTGTGGTCGATCGCGAAGTGGCCGGTCCTGGTGCTGCTCGTCACGATCATGATCGCGCTCCTGTACTGGGCCGCGCCGAACGCCAAGGGCCGGGGCTTCCGGTGGGTGACCCCCGGCAGTTTCCTGGCGCTGGCGATCTGGATGCTCGCCTCGGCGGGCTTCGCGTTCTACGTCGCGAACTTCGCCTCCTACAACAAGACGTACGGCACGGTCGCGGGCATCATCGTCTTCCTCGTGTGGTTGTGGATCACCAACCTGGCCATCCTCCTGGGTCTCGAATTCGACGCGGAACTCGCCCGCCAGCGCGCCATCGCGGGCGGCCTGCCCGAGGACGAGGAGCCCTACGTAAGGCCGCGCGACACCGCAGCGTGGAGCGACGAGCAGCGCCGCCGCATGGAGTGATCGGCGAGCCGGCCGGCCATCGCACCCAGACCTGCCGGCCGGCGAGCGGATGGCCGCCCCGTTACCGGGTAGCCGCGTGATGGACGGGCACATGACGGAACGCACGACCCCGCGCCCCGCGAGCCGGTATCCGTCCGGCGGCACGAGCGGGGCCGGAACAAGTCGAGGACGAGGTGGACGAATCGTGACTACGACCGAACAGCGGGCACACGCCGCCGATCCGTCGGTGAGCGTGTTGGTCTCACGGGCTTCGCAACAGATCTCGGAACTGGTCCGGGAGGAAATGCGCCTGGCCCGGGCGGAGATGACGGAGAAGGGCAAGCGGTTCGGGACGGGCGGCGGCCTGTTCGGCGGGGCCGGCCTCCTCGGCGTCCTGGCGGCGCAGGCGTTGGTGGCGGCGGGTATCGCCGCGTTGGCCCTGGTGGTGCCCTGGTGGCTCTCCGCCCTGATCGTCGCCGTGGTGCTGGCCGCGACGGCGGCCGTTCTGGCCATGGCCGGCAAGAAGCAGATCGCGCGGGCCGTACCGGCCACGCCCGAGCAGACCATAGACAGCGTCAAGGCCGATGTGGCCGTGATCAGGGAGAAGGCACACCGATGACGAACGAGTACGACCGGGCGCAGCCCCACGTCGAGCCCACCGCCGCGCCCACCCCCGCCGAACTGCGGGAGCAGATCGCGCACACGCGCGACGAACTGGGGCAGACCGTCGAGGCGCTCGCGGCCAAGGCGGACGTGAAGGCTCAGGCGAAGGAGAAGACCGCGGCCGTGAAGCACGAAGCGGCGGAGAAGGCGGCACTCGTCACGGAGCAGATCCGGGAGAAGGCCGAACACGCCGCGGAGCTCGTGCGGGAGAAGACGCCCGACCCGATCCTGGACAAGGCCTCCCGGGCTGCCGCGCAGGTCCGCGAGACCACGGCGCGGGCGGGGCAGCTGGCGTCCGAGAAGACGCCCGACCCGATCCTCGAACGAGCCGGTCAGGCCGCGACCGCGGTGCGGGCCAATCGGAACCCGCTGCTCGCCGTCGGTGCGGTGCTCGTGGTGTTCCTGCTGATCCGCCGCGGCCGGGGTCGCAAGTGAACGCAGCCAAGATCGCTTACCGTCCGGTCGGGCTTGCCCTGGGCGCCGTCAGCGGCATGATCGCCGGCATGGCCTTCAAGCAGGCCTGGAAGCTGATCGAAGGGGAGGGCGACGCCCCCGACGCCATCGACGAGGACCGCAGCTGGCAGGAGATCCTGACCGCCGCCGCGATCCAGGGTGCGATCTTCGCGGTGGTCAAGGCCGCCGTCGACCGGTCGGGCGCGGTCGCGACGAGGCGCGTGACGGGAACCTGGCCGGGCTGACCCGCTGCGGCGCGGGGCGCCGGGGCGCAGGCGGGGACACGCGCACCAGGCGCATCCTGCCGGCGGCCCGGCGCCCAGCCGTTTCCGGCCCCGAACGTCGTCCGGCCGCCGGTGAGGCGCTGGGCCCGCTCCCCGGCGGCGGGCCGGTCAGGCGGTGGGCCCGCTCCCCCGGCCGGCCGCCTCGCCGGTCTTCGCGCGGGCTTCCCGGTCGGACGTCCAGTGCGGGTCCCGTCCCGTCGCCGCCAGCAGCCGCACGAAGGGGCTCGACCCGGGCGGCGCCGGGACGGGGTCCGCGAACATCTTCATCTGCCGGGCGGTGGGACCCATCTCCGTCACCAGCGCGTCCAGCGCGCGGACGCCGTCCTCGTCGGGCGTGAACTCCTGATCCGTCGCGCGGGCCAGGTCCCACACGTGCACGGTCAGATCGAGGAGCACCATCGACCCGACCGTCCGGGCCGGCAGGTTCATGGCGCCCGTGGTTCCCGTGTCGGCGCCCGGCACCGCCCACGCCTCGACGAGCCGCGCCGTCTCCACGTCGAAGCGGTCGCGCCAGCCCTCGTCCAAGTAGTGCGGGGTGTGCGTGAAGTCGGCCTCCTCGCGGGCCGCGAGCGCTCGGAAGCCGATCACCACGTGGAAGAGGTGGTCGAGCAGGGCGCCCACGTCGTACGTCTCGCACGGCGTCCGCGCGCCCAGCTGCCGGTCGTCCACGCCCCGGACCACGCGCGAGGCCCCGCCGGCGGCCGCTTCGAGCAGGTCACTGATCTTTTCGTTCATGGGGCGAGGCTAGGCACGGCAGTGGAACCACGGCTTGAAGGAACGCGACATACGATCGGTTCATGGCTCCTCCGCGCACCGACAGCCGTGGCATCATCGCCGCGCCCGACCTGTTCGCGCGGGTCCGGTTCCGGCGCCGGGAACCCGCCGAACCGCTGCGCCCGTACGTGGAGCACTACTGGCTGATCGACTGGGACCTGACGGAGCCGTACGCCGCGCACGTCGTCCCGCACCCCTGCGTGAACGTCGTCTTCCTGCGGGACGAGGAGAGCCGTGACGGCGGCGAGGTCGCGGGGGTGGGGCTGGGTCTCTTCACCCGCAAGCTCCGCGGGCGCGGGCGGGTGTGCGGAGCGCAGTTCCGGCCCGGCGGCTTCCGCCCGTTCCTTCCGGGCCGCTCGGTTTCGGAGTTGACCGGGCGGCGGTTGCCCCTGCCGACGGTGTACCCCGGCTCCACGACGGCGTCCGGCGCCGTCCTCGGGCCCGCCTCGGAGGATGCCCGGGTCGCCGCTTTCGACACCTTCCTCCTCTCCCTGTCCCCCGCCCCGGACCCGCAGGCGGAGCGCGCCATGGCCGTGGCCGACCTGGTGCGGCGGGACCGGTCGGTACGCCGCGTCGACGAACTCGCCGAGGCCGTCGGACTCTCCGTACGCTCGCTCCAGCGGCTGTTCTCCGGGTACCTGGGCGTCAGCCCGAAGTGGGCTATCCTGCGCTATCGCATCCACGAAGCACTGGAGCGCGCGGGAGCCGGTGGGGCGATCGACTGGGCGGCGCTCGCCGTGGAACTGGGCTACAGCGACCAGGCCCACCTCGTCCGCGACTTCACCACCCGGATCGGCGTGCCACCGACGGCGTACGCCCAGGCATTGACGGTGGTCCGACCCCCTGGACCGACCCTGTCCGGCGGCTGATCCGTACGGGGTCGGGCGCGCGTGCGGACCCCGCGACGGGGCATGCGAGCCGTAGCCGCCCCGGGGACAGCCCCCGTCGTACGGGCGGCGAGTGACGAGGGAGACACCGTGTCGGACCACGTGATGACGACGGACGAGCGACTGAAGGCCCTGCGCGCGGAACTCCTGGCCACGGGGCCCCACCTCCCCCCGCGGGAGCGTGATCACCTGGAGGCCCTGCTCGACAAGCTGGAGGCGGACCGGGAAGCGGACCGGGAGGCGGCCCACACGGGTGTGGGCGAGTCGCTGAACGAGAGCGCCGAGCGGTTCGAGGTGAAGCACCCCTCACTGTCGGCCGCCCTGCGCAACCTCGGCGTCAGTCTGGCCAACATCGGCATCTGAGCATCGCGGCCGGCGCCGCGACCGGCCCTCGGGTGCCGCTGTCCCCGGGCCCGGACGCGGAACCCGCCCCCAGCGCTCGGGGCGGTGGAGTTCCCCACCGGGAAGTCCTACCGTGGGAGCAGCAGCAGCTGGAGCGGCCATGCACCTCACGCCGACCTGCCGGCGCCGAGCCGTCGGGTCCCTCGCACCGGGGTCCCGGGGCGCCCCCGACCGACATGATCAGGGGTGAGGGGCCCCGGCAGCCGTCCCTCGTCGGCCGGATCCGCAGTGCGGTCCGCCGGACGCGGGCCGGACGCCATTGGGGGCGGGTCCGGGAGCTGGACCTGTGGCAGCGCTCGCTGGGGTTCGCCGCACTCGGGTTCCTGACGCTGGTACCGCTGCTGATCGTCGTGTCGGCGGCGGACACCGCCGGCGGGCGGGGGTTCGCCCAGTGGCTCGGGGACGGACTCGGGGTCTCCGAGCCCGCCACCCTGGAGATCGAGCGGCTCTTCGCCCTCCCCGGTCAGGCGTGGCGGACCACCACGGCGTTCGGTCTCGCCCTGCTCGCGGTCTTCGGCCTGTCCTTCGGCACGGTGCTGCAGAGCGGCTACGAAACGATCTGGGACCTGCCGCCGGCGCGGTGGTGGGCCCGGTGGCGGCACGTCCTGTGGCTGGCGGCGCTGATCGGGGTGCTCTACCTGTCGGCGTTCACCCCGTCGTGGCTCGACTCCCCCGCCCGCGGCTTCGCCGGCGTCCTGATCGGCACCCTGTTCTTCTGGTGGTCCCAGCGGCTGCTGCTGGCCGGTCGGGTTCCCTGGAGGGCTCTGCTGCCCGGCGCGGTGGCCACCATGTTCGGCCTGTTCGGGCTGCGGGTCTTCTCCCGGCTCGTCTTCTCACCGCTGATCGCGTCCGGCGCCGTGACGTACGGCCCGTTCGGCACCGTCCTCGTCATCCAGTCCTGGCTCGTCGGCATCGGCGTCGTCGTCTTCGGCGGCGCGCTCCTCGGTCGGCTGCTCCACGACGAGTTGAAGCGCCCCGCGAGGTCGAAGAGGTCGACGGGGCCCATGTAGCCGGCGGGGCGGCGGTGCCCGAGGGCGGGGCCGGGATCCGGTCAGGCGGGGTGGCCGGGGTCGATGTCCTTCACGTCGCCGTGGCGCAGCAGGGCCGGCGCGGTCGGGGCCGGTGCGGACACCTCGGTGGGCGACAGGAGGAACCCGACGTGGTCTCCCCCGTCGTGTCGTGACTCGATGCGGCCGACGAACCAACCGCACGCGCCGGCCAGGAGGGGGCTCCCGTCGGCGCTGGGTCGCCAGTCGACCCGGGCGAACTTGTCGACCGCGTCGCCCGTCTCGCCGGCGAACAGCTCCGCGAGCGACCGCTGGTCGTGGTCCAGGACGTGCACCGCCAGGTGGGAGGCGCCGCGGGCCACGCGGTACGTGTGGTTGAGCGTGGACAGCCACACCATGAACCTCGGTGGCCGGATCGAGCACTGCGAGGCGAAGCCCACCAGGCACCCGGACCGCTCGCCCGCCGAGGCGACGGTGACCACGTACACGGGGCCGTCCAGGACCTCGGCGAACGCGTCGAGTCGCGTCTCCGCCATGATCGATCCCTTCGTCCGCTCCGCCCCCGCCGGGCGACGCCTACCCCGCTCATCGCCGCCGAACCCCGGCGGTGTGAGAGGCGGCCGGGCACACGGCTACGGGTGGTAGAGGCTCCGGGCGCGTGCCGTGTCGACGGAGCCGGGCTCCCCGAGATCCAGGAAGTGGTCGACCTGCCAGCTCCGGGTGTTTCCGGCCTGGCGGTTGGCCGTCGTCACCCACGGCGGGTAGACGCGGAACCCGCGCTTCCCGCCGGCGCCGTTCCGCGACATGACGCCCCGCTCGCACAGCACCTCGCGGGGGAAGACGAACTGTCCGAAGCGGGCACCCTCCCGGCTGCTGATGACGAAGAGGTCGACCCCGTCGTCGGCGTCGAAGGGGCGGATCGGGCCTTCGAGGGACCGCTGCCACACGGTGACGAACTGGCCGACCTTCGTCGGGGTGGTCCTGGCCACGCGGAACCTGACCGCCAGCCCGTCGAGGGTGAACGCGTGGGCCGCGTACTCGGTGCCTTCCGGTTCGGTGATCGGCTGCGAGCAGGTGAAGCCGCCGGGGTCGTACACCCGTGACTTCGTCTGCGCCAGGTCATCATGAAGCCCTGTCCAGGGTTGGTTCGACGGCATCCCCACATCCTGTCATCCGGTTGCCGCGGCGTCGCCCGAGCCCCTGACCGCCCGGTAGGGCCGAAGGCACCCCGTGGCGGAGCCGTCACCTGTCCATGCGGGTGCCTCTGCGGGCCGCCTTTCGACACCGCGGCGCATCCGGCGGCGCACCGGTTGCAGGATGATCGATTGCCCGTACCGAAAGCGGAGCACGTGCCCCGCGTCGTCCGACCATGGAGTCCCGCAGATGCCGCAGATCACCGTCCGAGCCGTCCGACCCGAGGATTTCGCGCAGTGGCGTGCCCTGTACCGCGGGTACGCGGACTTCTACCGGGTGGAGCAGACCGATGGGGCGGCCCGGACGGTCTGGGCGTGGGTGAACGACCCGGGCCACGAGGTCGAGGCGCTCGTCGCCGAGGACGCCGAGGGACGACTGCTCGGCCTCGCCCACTTCCGTCCGTACGCCCGGCCGTTGTCGGCGACCGTGGGCGGCTTCCTCGACGATCTTTTCGTGGCGCCCGAGCACCGCGGTTCGGGCGCCGTCGACCTGCTGCTCGGCGCCCTCCGCGAGATCGCCGCCGAGCGCGGCTGGAGCGTGGTGCGGTGGATCACCGCCGACGACAACCACCGGGCGCGGTCGAAGTACGACCAGGTCGCCACCCGGACCATGTGGGTCACCTACGACATGGCTCCCGGCGTCTGATCCCCGGCGGTCGTGATCCGGTCGAGCACCCGCGCGTAGCGGGGCCGTTTGTCGGGCCGGACATGGACGACCGCGTGCCGCAGGGCGGGGACCGCCGGCCCACCCATGGCGACCAGCCCGTCGGCCGCGGCCTTGCGCACGAGGGGATGGGCGTGCTCCAGCAACCTGGTCACGGTGGGGATCGCGGGTACCCACCTCGCGTGGCAGAGCGCGCGGATCGCGGTGCGCACCAGGTCCGGTTGGGGGTCGTCCAACAGGATCGAGGTGTGGTGGAGGTGGGTCGGTCGGTCCAGCAGGGCCCGCGAGGTCCGGTGCGCGCGGATCCGGACCCCGGGCTTGGGATGACGCAGCAACTCACCGATCAGATCGCGCAGTTCGGGGTCCTGGTCGGCGTCCGGACCGCTGTGTTCCTCGGCCAGTCGCGTGAGCGCTCGACGAATGCGTACCGGGTCCCCGGTGCGGGCCAGGGCCAACAGCTCCTGTCGGGACGGGGGTTGGGGCCTCCCGGTCGACATGGCCCCGGCGGCGCCCCGGTCGCGGAGCGCGGCCGACGTGGCGAGGTCCTGGCGTGCGCAGTCCGGGGGGCGCAGCGGACCGTCGACGAGGAGCAGTCCGTCCGCGAGCTCGTCCCGGCCCTCGGCGCGCAGGCGTAGGCAGGTCCGCGTCAGCGCGGGGGTGCGCAGCAGGGGGCGTCCGACGAGCAGGTCGAGGTGTCCCCGGGCACCGGCGTCGATGCGGGCCCGGAGGCGTTCGGCCAGTGCGTCGGCGGGGACCCGGCGCAGGGCCAGGCCGGCGGCGGCGCTGCCGGCCGGTGGGTCGGACTCCCACCATTCGAGCAGCAGCGGGACCAGCGGTTCGAGGTGCTCCGGATCGAGCCGGCCCGCCGCGAGGGCAACCCTGTCGTGCAGGATGCCGTCCGCGCGGAGTTCGGTTTCGTCGATGCTGTGCAGGGTGCGGGCGAGGTCGGCGCCGACGGGTACGTCGATGTCGCCGCGCAGGAACGCCCGGAGCACGGCCCGCCCGGCTTCGGGCTCGGGCCAGTCCAGGAGCGCCGAGGCCGCGGCGCTCCGGCGGTCCGGGGCGGGTGCCCGGAGCATGGCCAACAGTCGCTCCCGCAGGGCGGTCGACCGGGGCTGGTCGAGGTCGTCGATGTGCACGGTGCGGGGTCTCGGGGCCGGAGCGTGAACGGTCTCGGTGATGGTCCAGGGTGGTGCGTCGAGGGGCTGGAGGGCCGTCATCCAGTCGATGAGGGCGGCGCGGGTTTCGGGGCCGGCGGAGCCGTGCATGTCGATCAGTGCGGTCAGGCGGTCCCCGGAGCCCGGGACGTCGTCCTGTTCCCGCGGGCGGCCGGAGCCTCGGAATTCCTCCAGGCCGGCGGGTGTGCGCGCGGCGACGGCCAGCGCGGCGTGCCACGCCCGGGTCCGGGAGGCGGCTGCGGCATCGGCCTCCGCATCGGCGGTGGTGGGCCCGGCGTCCGCGGCGCGCCGCGCGGTGGTGAACGCGTCCCGCAGCACGGCGGTCTCGGCCCGCAAGGGGTCGGCTGCCGACCGGGCCGAGGCGAGGGCCCGATCGAGGTCGGCGCGGACCAGTACGGCGCCGAGGCCGCGCAGGAGCGGCAGGGTGGACCGGCTCGCCCCGGGTACGACGGACAGTGCGCGGACGGCTTCGACGACGGCCGGCCTGTCGAGCGCCGGCAGGAACGGCGCGACCGCTTCCACCACCGCGATGAGGCCGTCCCGGTCCGCGGGACCGGCCTCGGCCAGAGCGTCGAGGAGGACGCCGACGCACCGGGTGAAGGCCGCCAGCTCGTCCGGCGTCCACGGTGCGGGGCAGAGCCGGAGCGTGAGCCGCAGTACGCCGACCCGGTTCGTGGGTTCGGATCCGGCGAGGCGGAGCAAGTCCGCCAGCATGGGCCGCAGCCCCCACAACCGGGTGGGGTGCGGCAGCTCGCTCCTGCCCGCGATGTCGAGCGCGACGAACGGATCCCACCCCTCACTCCGCAACCGGTCGATGTCGGGGTCCACCCGCCGGCCCGAGGCCGTCCTCGGTGCGGCGGGCCTGCTGATCCCGTGCTGGGTCATGGCCGTCGAAAGTTCCTCGACCGTGCCGGACGCGAGGGTGAGCCGGCCGTCCGCGACCAGGGCGAGCAGGGAAGGTGCGAGCGGTGACACCTGGTCGTGCAGGGCAAGGACCGAGCGTGCCGACAGGTCGCCCTCGAGTGCTTCCAAAAGCCGTTCGCGACCGCGGGCGCCCTCGCCCTGTTCGGCGGCGGCGAGGACGGTCGCCGGGTACGCGGCGCCGAGGATGGCGCGCAGCGCCTCCACGAGCGCGCGGCGCAGGCCCGGATTGTCGTGGCGTCCGAGCGTACGGAGCAGTGCGGGCACCGCGTCGGCTGTTCCCGTGCGCACCAGGACCTCGGCGGCGGTCTTCCTGACGTTCATGTTCGGGTGGTCGAGGCATGCGGCGATCGCGGTGGAGGCCCATCGGGCCCGCGCGTGCCCGAGGGCGCACAGGGCCTGCCGGACGGTCTGGATGTCCCGGGCGGCGGTCAGCGCGATCAGGGACGCCGACAACGCCTGCGCGTCGTGCCCGTCGGCATCGCGGGCGAGGAGGGCGATGACGTGCTTGCGTACGTGGCGGTCCCGGTGGCGCAGCAGGTGGTGCACCCGCGCCCGGGTGCCCGCGTAGGGGGCGCGGAGCAGGAGTTCGCACAGGATGGCCTGCTCGGCGCCCGCCAGTCCGGGCCGGTCCAGCAGGTCCAGTGCCATCGTCGCGACGAGTGCGTGTCCGGCCTCCCGGGCGTTCGCCGCGTCGAGGAGGCAGGACGGCCTGATCCGTCCCCGGTCGTGCAGGCGGTGGCCCAGGCCGTGGACGGCGTCCAGGATCTCCTGGGGTACGACCGGTTCTCCGGCCCGCTCACCGTGCTCGGGGCGCGGGACTTCGCTCGCTCCGGGTTCCGCGGAGGCCGCCAGTTCGGTCACGATGCGCAGGAGCAGGTCGGCGAGGGCGGGCAGGGTGGCGGCGCTGCCGTGGGCGGCCAGTCGACACAGCGAGGCCACCGGCTCGTCCGGGTCCAAATGGGAGCTCAGGAGCGCCAGCTCCTGCTCGTCCGGGCCTCCGAGGTCCGCCGCGACGCGTGCCGGGAGATCGGTGGGATCGAGGCGGACGAGGAGGGCGCGCCGCTGCGCCGGTTCGTGGGTGAGGTGCCACAGCACTTCGAGGGCGCGGTTGCGGACGGTGCGCAGGTGCGGCGCGATCACGCCCGCGCCGTCCTGCGCGCTCAGACCGAGCCCTTCGCGCAGCGCCGTCACCGTACGGTGGCCGCCGATGGCCTCCAGTGCGTGCAGGGCCGCTGCGGGCGAGGTCGGCAGGAGGGCGATCACGGCGGCCTCGGCGTCGGTGTGGCGCACGGCACGGATCGCGTGGAGGAAGGGTTCGGGTGCGGGCGCCGAGGCGAGGAGCCGGGTGATGGCGTCCCCGATCGGAAGCTCGGCCGTCCCCTGTCCCGCCAGTGCCACCAACAGGGCTAGCCGGCGGGGCCAGTTCTGGTCGTCGGGAGCCGCGTCCACGAGTGCCCGGCACATCGCCTGTCGGCAGGTGAACAGGATCGTCGCCACCTGTTGGGGCGGGATCGAGTGGTCGGCCAGCGCCAGGTCGATGATGGACGGGACGTGCGGCACGTCGGGGAAGTGCCCGCGCCGGTGGAGCCCGCGCAGGCAGGTCAGCGCGGGGCCGCCGAACAGGAGCGGATCGCGTGCGGCGACGGCCGTCAACGCGCCGATGTCACCGCGGTCCGCCAGGTCTCCGAGCAGTTCCATCCCGCGCCGGCGAAGCACCGGCGGCGACTGCGCGTCCTCGATGACCCGCCACAGCAGGTCGCTGTGTCCGTGGTGGGCCGCGACCACGAGCGCGGCGGCGGCCGCCTCGGGTCGTGCGGCCATCGGTTCGGCGGCGAGGAAGGAGGACAGGAGGCCGGCGGGCAGGCTCTGCGACAGCGCCCAGGGCTGGGCGAGTTCGTCCAGTGCCGCGACGACGACGGTCGCGCTGCCGGAGCCGAGCAAGCCGATCACGTGCTCGCGGACCAGGGCGGGAGCCAACAGTCCGGCGTGCAGTCCCTCCCGGGCCAGCCGCAGCGCCGCGGCGTGCAGTTCGGGGTCGCGGGTGGCCAGCAGCTCGCCGACGAGGTGCTCCGGCCGGCGGGCTGCGGTGGCCGTCGTGTCCCGAACGGCCTGGTGGAGCAGCTCGCTCGGCGGCTCATGGCGGAGCACGGTCGGTTCGTTCAGCAGTTCGGCGCGCAGCCAGGCGATCCGTACCCGCGCCGGCAGCTCAGCCGTACGCCATGACGGCCGCCGGGTCGCCGGGAGGTGCGGCCACAGTCGTTCGTGGAGCCGCGCCAGGACGAGGGCGGCCTCCGGCGGTCCGTCGACCTCCACGGGCAGCAGCTCCGCGAGCTCGGCCGCCTCGGGTCCGCCGCCCGTCCCGCCGGAGGTGACGCGCTCGGCGAGCAGTACCAGCCCCAGGTGCCGCAGGTGCGGATCCTCGTGCCGTACGAGGGGCCCGAAGGCGGCCGGCGGGCAGAGTCGCGGGTCGAGGTCGCCGGTCGGCCGACTGAAGTCGGCTCGGCGCACCGCGTCGTGGAGGGGTTCGTCCGCCGGCGTGATCATCGTCGGATGCTAGCCGGGCGGGCCGGGCCCCACCAGCGAGATTCAGGGTGCCTCGGGCGTCTCGCAGGGCGGGAAGTAGACGATCAACGCGGCTCGTGCGCGACCGCCCGCTCGTCCCCGAGCAGTTCGAACGTGATGTGCGGGGCCAGGGCGCGGAGGAAGGCGGGTGCGTCGAAGATCGCGCCGGCGGAGGCGACGCCGACCGTCCTGGTCCGGCCCGTGAGGACCCGGTGGAGCGCTTCCACCGCGAGGGGCGCGCTGACGGCGTAGATGTCCCGGCCCGTCGCGACGGCACGTCGTTCCTCGCCGCCCGAGCGGACGACGGCGTCGACGAGGAACGTCTGCGCGGATCGCCCGTGCGCGTCGACCGCGGCCGGCGCCGGTGTTCCCGGAGCCGCCAGGTCCCGCGCCGCCTCGACCGTCATGTAGGTGCGCACCTCGGGGATGGCCAGGTGACTGGGGACGGTGACGACGTCCGCCATGGTGAACTCCCCGATCACGGGCCGGACGCCCATCGGCTCGGGGAAGGCCCACTCCAGGCTCGGCGCGGTGTCGTCGCGGTACTCCAACCGCCCGTTGCCGAACACGACGCGCCGGCCGTCCCGGCGCTCGCGGGACACCGTGCCCGCGGTGCGGGTCCCGGCGGTGGGGTGCCAACCACTGAGCCCGTACGCGACGTGCGCCTCGTCGGCCGTCGCCCAATCGCCCATCGCCGCGGTGACGAGCAGGTCGCCGAGGCCGCCGAAGAAGGCCATCGCGGGGACGACGGCGATTCCCGCGGCGGTGGCCCGGTCCGCGAAGTGCGCGAACGTGTCGAGGTTGGCCTCGATCTCGGCGGCCACGTCCACGTACGGGATCCCGGCGCGCAGCGCTGCCTCGATCAGCGGGGCGGCGGTCGTGGCGAAGGGCCCCGCGCAGTTGATCACGGCGGCGGCTCCGGCCAGCGCCCGGTCGAGGGCGGCCGGGTCGTCGACCGCTGCCGGCCGGACGTCGACGTCCGGCCCGGGGGTGGACGCCGCGAGGGCGCGCAGCTTGTCCGCGTCACGTCCGGTGAGGATCGGGACGAATCCCCGGTCCAGCAACTCCGCCACCACGAAGCGTCCGGTGTGCCCGTAGGCGCCGAACACCGCAACCGTGTGACTCGATCCCATCGCGTTCTCCCACTGTCTCGCTCACCCGATACCGCTTGTTCAACCGTCAACATCCTCTCTCCGCCGATGATCCGCCGCCAGTGTCCGGAACGCCATGGGCCGTACACTTTCGGACATGGACACTGTCGCGCTGGCCGTCACCGACGGGATGCTGCACTTCGAACTCTCCGTGGCCTACGAGGTCTTCGGCGCCGACGCCGCCGGCGCGGCCGACCCCGCGTACGACGTCCTGGTGTGCGGACCGGGCCCGGTCCGGTTCGGCAGGTTCCGGCTGGAGCCGGACCACGGACTCGACCGACTCGCCCGCGCGGACACGGTGATCGTCCCCGGCTGGGCCGACGTCGACGTGGATCCGCCCGCCGACCTGGTCGACGCGGTCCGCGCCGCCCACGAGGCGGGTGCGCGGGTGGCCTCCCTGTGCACGGGAGCGTTCGTCCTGGCCGCCGCGGGGCTGCTGGACGGACGCCGCGCGACCACGCACTGGGCGCACACCCGGGTCCTGGCATCCCGCCATCCCCGCGTCGAGGTCGATCCGGACGTGCTCTACGTGGACAGCGGTAGGGTCCTCACCTCCGCCGGCAAGGCCGCCGCGATGGACCTGTGCCTCCATCTGATCCGCCTCGACCACGGTTCGGCGGTCGCCAACAAGGTCGCCCGGCGGCTGGTCGTACCCCCTCACCGGGCCGGCGGTCAGGCCCAGTTCGTCACCGCCCCGGTACCCGCTCAGGAGGATCACCCGCTGACCGAGCTGCTCCCGTGGGCGGTCGAACGGCTCGACCGTCCCCTGACGGTGGAGGACCTCGCCCGCCGGGCCCGGATGAGCTCGCGCAACCTGGGCCGCCACTTCAGGGTGGCGACCGGGACGACCCCGCTCCAGTGGTTGTTGACCCAACGCATCCGTCGCGCCCAGGAGTTGTTGGAGACCACCGACGAGAGCGTCGACGCCATCGCGGAGTCGACCGGCATGGGCACCGCCACGACGCTGCGCCGGCACTTCAACCGTACGGTCGGCGTCCCTCCGGACACCTACCGCCGCACCTTCCGCGCGCGCAGCCGAGCGGCCGACGCCTGATGGTGTCGGTGCGAAAGCCCGCGCACCGCGCACCGCGGCTGCGGCCACGGAGTTCGGCGCCGGTGGGGCGTCAGCCGAGGAACTTCGACACGGTCGCGGCGAATCGGTCGGGGTCGTCGATCCAGGGGTAGTGGCCCGCTCCGGGTTGCTCGACGAGTTCGACGTCGGGAAAGAGCGCCGCGAATGCGGCCATTGCCGCAGGCGGGCTGTTCAGGTCGTACTCCCCCGCGAGCACCAACGTGGGAATCGCGCAGCCGGCGAGGGCCTCGCGCGTCTCCTTCGGGGTGAAGGCCCCGTCGGCGCCGAAGCCGGCGACGGCCTCCGCGTTGCCCGGCCGGGCGGCCTCATGGTGCTCGCGCGCCTCGGCGTCCCAGCGACCGTGGAAGAAGGGGGCGACGGCCTCCCAGTCGCCGTCGGCGCCACGGGTGATCGCCTCCAGGGCGGCGAAGGCGGCGGGAAACCAGGGCTCGTTCGTCCGGCGCCGGGCCAGTTCCCGGCGCATCTCCCCGGTGACGGGGATGTCGACCGCCCGGGTGCCGGGGGTGATCAGGGCGAGCCTGCCGACGCCCGTCGGGTACCGGACCGCGTACTGAACCGCCAGGTTCGCGCCGGCGGAGTGGCCGAGGAGATCCGTCCGGCGCAGGCCCAGGTGGTCGCGCAGGGCCTCCACGTCGTCGACCAGGCGGTCGCAGCGGTAGGAGGACGTGTCGTCGGGGACGGCGGATCGGCCGGTGCCGCGAAGGTCCGGCAGGATCAGCAGGCGCCGGGCGGACAGGCCGCCGAGCTCGCCGAGGTAGCGGGAGTCCGCCGGGCCTCCCGGGAGGCAGAGGAGCGGCTCCCCTTCGCCGTGCGTGCGGTAGGCGAGGCGGGTTCCGTCAGGAGCGGTGAAGGTGGGCATGGCCTTGGATACTGCCGGCCATAACCAGGTTGTACAACCAGGTTATGGAGCGGCGGTGCCGGGGTGTATAACCGACCCATGGAAGGCGAAACGCACCCTCACCGGCCCCCGCGGCCGGCTCCCCGCCCCGAGGCCCTGACCGAGCAGCAGGCCGAGAGCATGCTCGCCGAGATGAACGAGGTCATCCGCGCCGGAGAGGACATGCGCAAACTGCGCTCCGAGATGATCAAACTGTTCGTCGACTTCGGCTGGACCCAGGACAAGATCGCCCGCCTCACGGACATGAGTCAGCCGGCGGTGTCCAAGCAGGTGACCAAGTACGCGGCGGACGAGCCGCGTCCCACCATGGACCTCGACCTCGACCAGCACGACGCCCCGTGGCTGGAAGGCCGCCTGTGGGGACTCGCCGAGGACATCGCGGAGACCTTCGAAGCGGCGCGCTGCGCCCGGCACGTCCACGCCATCGCCCGCGGCAGGAAGCGCTTCACGCCCGAGAGCGTGGACGAGTTGCGACGCCTCCTCGAAGCGGACCTGGCGCTCCACCGGCCGCGATCCTCCGGCGCGCACCAGGCCGCGTACGACGAGATCGCCCGCGGCCTCGACGTCCCCTCACGGTCCGCTTCCCCCGGAGCCGCCCCGGTGCGGCGGGCGCTCGCGCGTCAGGTCCAGCGCGACCGGCTCAGGAACGGCGCCTGACGCACACCGGGCGCGGCGGCTCAGGTCAGGCTCCAGGACCAGGTGCCGTCGGCGGTGACGAGGCAGGCCAGAATCACGAGGTCGGCGACGCCCAGGGCGATGCCCAGCCGGGCACGGCCGGGCCGCGCGGTCTTCCGCCACAGCGCGAGGGAGCCGAGGACGACGGCGGTCGGCCCGAGGACGAGGTTCAGGACGAGGAGCCCGGCCAGGCCGAGGACGAACGCGGTGACGGCCATCGCGTCGGCGTCACGCGTGCCGGGGCGCTTACGGGTGCGGGTACGGGCCGGGGCCTCGACCGCGGATCGCGTGTCCGTGTCCATCACAGGCCTCCTCGACCGTGGTCGGCGCGTCCGTGCCGGCGGCCCGACAGGCGTTCGCGTGCGGCGAAGAGGGCGAGCCAGGCGGCGATCGCGAGGCCCGCGGCCAGGCTGACCGGCACCGGCACGTGGGCCACGGCTCCCAGGGCGACACCCATGACGAGCAGTGCGGCTACGAGGAAGAGCACGAGAGTTCCTCCTACTTTGAGGTAACAGTTGTCAACTGACTACCCAGTACAGTACGACTCATGCCGGCGGACCGCGAGTGTGACGCGGTTGACTGATGCCATGAGCCAGAACACCGGTGTCCGCGAGGCCCAACGCCGCCGCACCCGACGCGCCCTGCTCGACGCGGCGTTGTCGCAGTTGGAGGAGCAGAGCCTCAGCAGCCTCGGGCTCAGGGAGGTGACGAGGGCCGCCGGAGTCACCCCCACCGCCTTCTACCGCCACTTCCGGGGGATGGACGAGCTCGGGATCGCGCTCGTCGAGGAGGCGTTGGCCAGCCTGCACGAGACGGTGCGGGACATCCTCGACTCGACGGGGGACGCGGACGAGCGCGGCGACGCCGCGGTGCGCCTGATCGCCGAGTTGGTCCGCACTCGGCCGGCGCACGTGCGCTTCCTCGTGCGCGAGAGGCACGGTGGGGTCACGACCGTACGGGAAGCCATCGCGGGGCAACTGGACGCCTTCGCCGGCGAGATCGGCTCCGCGCTCGCGACCGACCCGGTCAGCGCGGGCTGGGATGCCGACGACCTGACGATGCTGTCCAGGCTGCTGGTGGACCACATGTTCATGACGGCCTCGGCGTGCCTGACCGCGTCACTGCGCGGCGAGGACTGGGCGACCGTCACCGGCACCGCCCGCAGTCAGCTCCGGCTGATCCACAACGGGCGCGTGCACTGGGAGGGCTGACGGCTTCAGGTCCCGCCCGGGCGATGGCCGGGACGGGACCCGTTCGCTACGCCGCTGCCGCCTCCGCCGCGTCCGTGTCGGCGACGACGAGGAAGGCGTCCCGCTCCAGGTCCATCACGACGCTCGCCCGCTCGCCCCGCGACCGGCAGCGGGCCGCGTACTCCTCCGCCGGCCAGCTGCCGTACGGATCACCGGCGGGAAAGGACTCCAACACCTTCGCACGGCGCACCGCCGCCACCTCCTCAGCAACCGACCGTCACTACCGCCCGTTTGCCCTCGCCCGCCCGACCCATGCGCCCTGCCGCGCACACGCGCTCGGCTCTCGCGCATCCCGTCATGCCGCGGCGGCGGTCATCCGGCAGGCGGTCGCGCCGAGCCCACGGGTCGACGGTCCCCCGGGACCCCGGGTCGTCGATCATGGGGGCATGCGCGCCGCCCGCCTCATCCGCATGGCCCTGCTCGTCCAGTCGAGTCCCGGCCTGACCGCCGCCGCCCTCGCCCGGGAGCTGGAGGTCTCCGAACGCACCGTGATCCGCGACGCCCAGGCCCTGCAGGAGGCGGGTGTCCCCATCCGCTCCGAGCGCGGCCGGTCGGGTGGCTACCACCTGGCGCCGGGCCACCGGACCCGGCTCACCACGCTCCACCCCACCGAGGCGGAGACCCTCTACCTCTCCGGCCTGCCTTCGGCCCTGCGCGATCTCGGGCTGTCCGACGCCGCGGACACCGCACGGTTGAAGCTGTCGGCCACCATGCTGCCGTCCCTGCGCGCGGCGGCCGAGTCCTCGGCGCACCGCTTCCACCTCGACGCGCCCGCCTGGTTCCGCGAGCCGTCCGCACCGGAACTGCTCCCGGAGCTGGCCCGCGCCGTGTGGTCCGACCGCCCCGTCGAGCTGACCTACGCCCGGCCGGGCCGGGACGACGCACCGCCCCGTAGGGTGACCCGCCTGCTGGAGCCGTACGGGCTCGTCCTGAAGGCGGGGGTCTGGTACGTCGTGGGCCGCGTCCCGGACGAGGGCGACGGCTTCGGCGCGGGTCGGAGCGGCGGCGCCTGGCGCACCTACCGCGTCGACCGCGTCACGGCGCTCGCCGCGCCCTCCCGAACCGCCGGCGACGACGATCCGGGGGCGCCCTTCGTCCGCGACCCGTCCTTCGACCTGGCCGCGCACTGGCAGGCCCACTCCGCCGGGTTCGCCCGGGCACTGTTGCGCGCGACCGTCACCCTGCGTCTGAGCGAACGCGGGCTGCGCCGGCTGCCCGCGGTGGCGGACCCGGCGGGCATCTGCGAGGCCCTCGGCTCCGCGGGCGCACCCGACCCGGCCGGGCGCGTCACGCTCGACCTGCCGGTGGAGTCCGAGGACGTCGCCTTCGCCACGCTGGCCGAACTGGGCGCGGAGGCGGAGGTACTGGCCCCGGAGGGCCTACGGGCCCGCTTCCGCGAGCGCGCGCGGGCCCTCGGCGACCTGTACGCGGCGGATCCAGCGGATCCCGAAGGCCCCGAAGGCCCCGAGGCTCAGCGGTAGTCGTCGGGCGAGCCGTTCTTGCCGCCGTACACGACGTCCTCGAAGTACCCCCAGGCATCGGGCCGGCTGCCGTCCACGTCGTGCACGCCGTAGGTCCTGGCGAGCTCCGCGCTGGAGGTGGACTTCCCGTTCCAGCGGGCGGCCCGGTCCGGGTCGGCGGCGAGCGCGGCGACGGCGCGCGCGAGGTAGTGCGGTGATTCGGCGATGCCGAAGGCAGGCTCCCGGGCGACGGCGTCGCGCCAGTTCTCCTCGGTCACGCCGAAGTGGGTGAGCATCTGCTCGGAGCGCAGGAAGCCGGGAGTGACGGCGACCGCCGTGCCCCCGTACTCCGCGATTTCCTCGCCCAGCCCGAAGGCGATGCGGATCGGGGCGTTCTTGGCGAGGTCGTAGTAGAGGTTCTCGCGGTAACGACGGTTGGACACCGCGGTGCCGTCGGTGACCTCCACGTGCAGCGGTGCGTCCGAGCGGATCAGGAGCGGCAGCAGGAGCGCCGCGGTGATCACGTGCGAGCGGACACCGAGTTCGAGGATCCGCAGCCCGTCGGCGAGCGGCGTCTCCCAGCTCTTCTTGCCGAAGACCGACTCGGACAGGAGGTGTTCGCCGCCCCAAAGGTCATTGACGAGGATGTCGAGCCGTCCCTGTTCGCGGTCGATCCGTTCGACGAGGGCGCGCACCCGGTCCACGTCCAGGTGGTCGGTGGGGACGGCGATGCCCGCACCGCCCGCCGCCGTGACCAGTTCCGCGGTCTCCTCGATGGTCTCGGTGGTCCGGCCGACCTCGCTGACGTGCTCGCGGGTGGTGCGGCCGGTGACGTAGACGGTGGCGCCGGCGCGGCCGAGTTCTATGGCGAGCGCCCGTCCCGCTCCGCGGGTGGCGCCGGCGACGAGCGCGATCCGCCCGGTGAGCGGGCCCGGGCCGTTGGTGTGCTGGGTTTCCGTGTGATGCTGCATGTCTTCACCGTGCACGCCAAAGGTGACAGTTCATGTCACCCTTTTCGGGCCGTCCTGCGACACCTTCGTCACACCCGCCGCGGTGCGCGTGGCGGAGCGGATGCCCGGCCGGGTGGTCGACGCCGGCCGGGCACCCGGTTCGGGACGCCTCACGAGGCGTCGTAGGGATCCTCCGCGCCGTCCTCGGGATCGTCGAGGGGAAGATCGTCGTCGTCGCGACGTCGGGCGTCGTCGATGACGTCGTCGGTGAGCGCGTCGTGCGTGCCGCCCATCGGACTCTCCTTGGTGCGCCGGTGGTCCAGACCTCCAAGCTGACACGGAAAGTCACAGGGCGCACACTGGGACGACACCCGGAGTGACACTCGGGCCTCCCCGCCTCCCCAAGGAGCACAGCGTGCCGGAACGACAGCAGTACGAGCACCCCACCGCCATCACCGTCGTCCTGCCCGGCGACACCCGTGCCGTCACCCTCCGGCTGCCCCGCGAGGCGGGCCGCGACGGGCGGCCGCTCGCCGCCGGCGACTACTGGTTCAACGCCGATCCCGCCGCCGCGGCCGTCGACGGCCGCATCACCGGCTGAACATCCGCGGGAACTCCTCGCCGGCGTAGGACGACCACCTCCCCGGAGCCCATCGGGTGGGGGCTCCGCGTTCGTATCCTCGAAGCAGGGAACGTCGATGGCCGAAGAGCAACTGTCCGCAGCCGGAGCCCGGGTGTCCGCCTACCTCCGACGGTGGGCGCCACCAGCGGCGTTGACCGGGTTCGTCCTGCTGCTGCTCGCCGTCTTCGCCCTGTCCTACGGGGTCGGGACGGCCGCCGGCCCCGTGGCGCCGGGCATCCGACCGGACCGCACCGGCACCCCCGGGAGCTCCGTCCCGCACGAAGGCGACATGGGCGCCGAGGGCGCGGCCGGTACGGGCTCCGGCGGCGGTGCGCGGTGACGGCGAAACCGGCACGTACGGCGGAGGCGGCGCCGGGCGCGGAGTCCGCGGAAGCGACGAGCACCGCCCCGTTGACCACCGACCTGGTCATCGGGGGCATGACCTGCGCCGCCTGCGTGAGTCGGGTGGAGAAGAGGCTGGCCCGGCTCGACGGCGTGACCGCTACGGTCAACCTCGCCACGGGGAGGGGCCGTTTGCGGCACCCCGCGCACGTCACCGTCGAGGAGCTGGTGGCCGCCGTGGAGCGTGCCGGGTACACGGCGGAGCCGGTGGCGCCCGTAGCGCCGCCCGACAGCCGCGCGAGCACCGACACCGGCAGCGACGGCGACAGCACCGACGACCCCGCGCGCGCCGAGCGCGAGCGGCTGCTGATCACCGCCGCGCTCTGCCTGCCCGTACTCGTCCTGTCGATGGTGCCCGCCCTCCAGTTCCGTTCCTGGCAGTGGCTGTGTCTGGTGCTGGCCGCCCCGGTGGCGGTGTGGAGTTCCTGGCCCTTCCACCGGCGGGCGGCGCGCGGGTTGCGGCACTCCGCGGCCACCATGGACACGCTGGTCTCCCTCGGCGTCCTCGCGTCGTTCGGCTGGTCCCTGTACGCGCTGTTCCTGGGCGGTGCGGGCGATCCGGACATGCGCATGCCGTTCACCCTCCTTCCCTCGGCGGGGTCCGAGGTCGCCCACGTCTACCTCGAAGCGGCGGTCGGCGTCCCCCTCTTCGTCCTCCTCGGTCGCCACCTCGAGGCGCGCGCCCGGCACGGCACGAGTGCGGCCCTGCGGGCCCTGGCGGGGCTCGCCGCCAAGGACGTGATCGTCCGTGAGGGCGGCGCGGAGCACAGGCGGCCGATCGAAGCGCTCCTGCGCGGCCAGGAGTTCGTCGTCCGGCCCGGTGAACGGGTCGCCACCGACGGGGTGGTGGTGTCGGGGAACTCCGCCCTGGACCTCTCGCTGGTGACCGGGGAGAGCGACCCCGTCGAGGTGGGCCCGGGCCGGGCGGTGGTCGGTGGCGCCGTCAACGCGGGCGGGTTGCTCCTCGTCCGCGCCACCGCGGTCGGCGCCGACACCCGGCTCGCCCGGATCACGCGGTTGGTCACCGAAGCGCAGGCGGGCAAGGCGCGCGCCCAGCGCCTGGCCGACACGGTGGCGGGCGTCTTCGTCCCGGCCGTGCTCGCCCTGGCCGCCACGGTCCTCGGGTTCTGGCTCGGTGCGGGCGCCGATCCGCAGGCGGCCGTCACCGCGGCGGTGGCGGTCCTCGTCGTCGCCTGCCCGTGCGCGCTGGGCCTGGCCACGCCGACCGCGCTGATGGCCGCCACCGGTCGGGGCGCCCGGCTCGGCATCCTGGTCAGGGGACCGCGGGCACTGGAGGCCCTGCGGCACGTCGACGTGATCGTCCTGGACAAGACGGGCACCCTGACCTCAGGCCGGCTCTCCGTCGTACGAGTGACGCCGGCCGCCGGCGGTGCCGATCGGGACGAGATCGTCCGGCTGGCCGGGGCGGTGGAGCAGGGGTCCGAGCATCCGCTGGGCCGCGCGGTGCTCTCGTACGCGCGGCGTGTGCTGCCCGGGGGCCGACTGCCGGAGGTCACCGGCTTCCTGGCCACCCCCGGCGCCGGAGTCACCGGAGTCGTGGAGGGCCGCCGGGTCGAGGTGTGCGCCCCGGGCGACGGCCTGCCCGACGCCCTGGCGGCGGCTCTGGCCGAGGCGGAGGCCGCCGCGCTGACCCCCGTCCTGGTCCGGGTGGACGGCGTCGACGAGGCCCTCATCGCGTTGGGCGACGTCCTGCGCCCCGGCAGCCGCCGGGCCGTCGACGGGCTGCGGGCGCTCGGTGTGGAACCGGTCCTGGCCACCGGCGACCGCGAGGCCGCCGCGCGCGCCGTCGCCGCGGCGCTCGGCATCACGCAGGTGCACGCCGGCTGCTCCCCGGAGGGCAAGGCGGCGCTGGTGCGGGAGTTGAAGGGGCGGGGCCGCCGGGTCGCCGTGCTCGGGGACGGCGTCAACGACGCCGCGGCGCTGGCGGAGGCCGATCTGGGGATCGCGATGGGCACCGGCACGGACGCCGCCATCGGGGCGGCCGACGTGACGCTCGTACGGGGCGACGTCGAGGTGGTCGCCACCGCGGTCCGGTTGGCCCGCAGCACGCTGGCGACGATCCGCCTCAACCTCGTCTGGGCGTTCGGCTACAACGCGGTCACCCTCCCGCTGGCGGCCGTGGGGTGGCTGGGTCCGATGGTGGCGGCCGCCGCCATGTCCGCCAGTTCGCTGCTCGTCGTGGCCAACAGCCTGCGCCTGCGGGCCTGGCGGCCCGCGCCGAACCGCTGGGTGGCCCCCGTACGAAAGGTCTTGGGACGATGACCGACTCCCCCGGCTCGACCCCGGCGACGGACGGGCGGCCGAGCGGACGGCGACGCGTGCGCGAGGGTCTGATCGCGGCCGTCGTCCCCGTGACGGCCTGTCTGACGGCCCTGGTCGGCCTGACGGTGTGGACCACGGCGGGGGCCGCGGGCGGCCCGCCACGGATCGAGCCCGGCGTCGGACACCTGCTGCTCCCCCGGGCCGACGAGGAACGCACCACCGCGGTGTTCAGGATCACGAACACCGGTGATGCCGACGACCAGTTGCTCTCCGTGACCTCCCCGGCCGCCGAGGAGGCCGTGCTGAACCGCCACGAGCGGGCCGGCGCGGGGACGGGCGAGCGGGCCGGCGCGACGCGCCCGGTGGCTTCGGTGACCGTCCCGGCGCGCGGCACCCTGACCATGACGCCGACCTCCCTGGACCTGGCGGTGAAGGTGCGGACCCGGCTGCGGGAGGGGGACACCGTTCCGTTCGTCCTGCACTTCCGGCGCAGCGGTGCGGTGGCCGCCACGGCATTCGTGGTGCCGTCGGACAGCTGAACCCCGTCGGACTGGGCAGGGGGACAGGTGACCCGGCTGCCCCGAGAAAGGACGCGAACCGTGACACGACCGAGGATCCTCGTGGTGGGCGCAGGCTTCGCGGGGGTGGAGTGCGTACGCCGGCTCGAGCGCAGGCTGTCCCCCGGCGAGGCCGACATCTCCGTGGTCACGCCGAACTCCTACCAGCTGTACCTCCCGCTGCTCCCCCAGGTGGCCTCCGGTGTCCTGACGCCGCAGTCCATCGCCGTCTCGCTGCGCCGCAGCAGCCGGCACCGGACCCGGATCGTCCCCGGCACGGCCATCGGCATCGACACCAAGGCCAAGGTCTGCGTCGTCCGCAAGATCACCGGTGAGGTGACCGATCACGCGTACGACCACCTCGTGCTGGCGCCCGGCAGCGTCACCCGCACCTTCGACATCCCCGGGCTGCTGGAACACGCGCGGGGCATGAAGACCCTCGCGGAGGCCGCCTACCTGCGCGACCACGTGATCGCGCAGCTCGACCTGGCGGACGCCAGCCAGGACGAGGCGGAGCGGGCCGCCAGGCTGTGCTTCGTCGTGGTCGGCGGCGGGTACGCGGGCACCGAGACGGCGGCCTGCCTCCAGCGGCTGACCGACCACGCGGTCAAGCGCTACCCGCGGCTGGACCGGCGACAGATCAGCTGGCACCTGCTGGACATGGCGCCCCGGCTGATGCCCGAACTCGGCGAATCGTTGGGGCAGGCGGCCCTGGACATCCTGCGGCGCCGGGGCATCGAGGTGTCGCTGGGGGTGAGCGTCGCCAAGGCGGGCCCCGAGGAGTTGACGCTGACCGACGGGCGCGTCCTGCCCAGCCGGACCCTGATCTGGACGGCCGGCGTGGCCGCGAGCCCGCTGATCGGCACCATGGACGCGGAGACCGAGCGGGGGCGCCTGGTGGTGACCCCCGAAATGACCGTGCCGGACGCCCCGGGGGCCTTCGCCCTGGGCGACGCGGCGGCCGTACCCGACCTCGCCAAGGGCGGGAGCGGCACGATCTGCCCGCCCACGGCCCAGCACGCCCTGCGGCAGGGCCGCACGCTGGCCGACAACGTGATCGCCTCGCTGCGAGGCCGACCGCTGCGTCCGTACGTGCACAAGGACCTCGGCCTGGTGGTCGACCTCGGGGGCACCGACGCCGTGTCCAAGCCGCTCGGGATCCCGCTGCGCGGCATCGCCGCCCAGGCGGTGGCGCGGGGGTACCACTGGTCGGCGCTGCGCACGAACGTGGCCAAGACCCGGGTCATGACCAACTGGTTGCTCAACGCGGTCGCCGGGGACGACTTCGTGCGCACCGGTTTCCAGTCGGGGCGGCCGCCCACGCTGCGGGAGTTCGAGCGGACCGACCGCTACCTCACGCCCGCGCAGGTACGGGAGCACACCCAGGGCCTGCGCACCGCCGACTGAGCACCCGTCGGTACTGCGCGATGAGCGGCCCGGTCCGCGCCGTCAGGCGCTCCGGGCCGCCGGGCTCTGCGGGGGCGCGAGCCGCAGCGGTCCGGCGACGGCGGCATGGAAGTCGGCGAGGCCGAGGGCCAGGGCGGCGCGGGAGGCGGCCGGCATGGTGGCCATCGCCTCCGTCAGGGCCGCTTCCCTGCGGGCCCGCAGCTCGTCCAGGTACCTCCGCCCCGCGGGCGTCAGCTCCAGTCGCAGCTCGCGACGGTCGTCGGGCCGCGTGCGGCGTTCCAGGAACCCGGCGGCCTGGAGCCGGTCGCACAGCCGGGTCACCGACGGCGGAGCGGCGCCCAGCAGTTCTCCGAGCATGCGCAGGTTGATCTCCTCGTTCCGCTCGATCAGGAAGAGGACCCTGGCCTGGGAGGAGGAGACGGGAGGCGCGGAGACCGAGTCGCGGCCCCGTTCCCAGACGATCTCCAGCAGTTCGATCAGATCGCTCATCCCCACGACCGCCGACGGGGCGCGGGGGGAGTGGATCGGCCCCGGACTCATGTGACACTCCCTACCGGACGTACTGGCTGCCCCTCACGGGCGGACCCGGCGGCTTCGTGGCTCCCCCATCTAAACAGTTCGCCGGAGAGGCAGGATCCATGACGGTGGCACGACCCGAGGAAGTCGCGGGGATTTTGCGGCGTGCCGCGCCGCACGCGCTGGTCGCGGAGGTCCGTGATCTGCTGGCCCGCGACTACCGTGCGGCCGGCGCCGAACTGCTGATGGCGGACTACGCCCTGGCCCGCCTGCGGCCCGTCACGGACGGGCCGGAAGGCGCCGGATCCGTGTCGGTGCGTACGAGTGCGCCGGGGCGGGCCTTCGGCTCGCAGGAGGCCCACGTGGTCTCCCGGGGGTCCGAGGTGACCGTCCACCTGCCGGTGAGCGTACGGGGCGACCGCCTCGCGGTGCTGAGCGTGGACTTCCCCGCGGACGCGTACGCGCCCGGGCTGCTCGGGGGGCTGCGGGACGTGGCCGACGCCCTGGGCCACGAGATCCTCGTCGCCGACCGCGACACGGACCTCTTCCTGCGGGCGAGACGGGCCACCCGGCTCACCCTCGCCGCGGAGATGCAGTGGGAGCTGCTGCCCGGCCGGTCCGCTTCCCGACCCGAATACGCGCTGGGGGGCCAGCTGGAGCCCGCCTACGCGATCTTCGGGGACTGCTTCGACTGGTCGGCGTCCGCCGAGCACCTGACGTTGACCGTCAACAACGGCATGGGCGACGGGATCGACGCGGCGCTGCTGACCAGCCTCGCCGTCAGCGCCCTGCGCAATGCCCGCCGGAGCGGTCTCGACCTCGTCGACCAGGCCTCCCTGGCCGACCAGGCCGTCCACGGCCAGTACCAGGGGCGCCTGCACCTGGCCATGCTCCTGCTCCGCTTCGAGCTGGACACGGGTGAGGTCGAGGTCATCGACGCCGGCTCACCCCGGATCTGGCGGCTCCGGCAGGGGACGGTGGAGAGGATCGAGCTGGAGGCTCAGCTTCCGCTCGGCATGTTCGAGGACACCGTCTACACCTGCCAGCGCTTGCGGGTGCTGCCCGGGGACCGGCTCTTCCTGCTGAGCGACGGGGTCTACGACGTCGCTTCCCCGAGTGGGGAGGCGTACGGTGTGCGGGCGCTGGGCCGGGCCGTCATGAACACCAGGCTGCTTCCGCCCTCCCAGGTGCCGCAGGCGATCCTGGACGAGCTGACCCGGCACCGGGGCGAGGTCCAGGCCTCGGACGACGCCATGGTCGTCTGCCTCGACTGGCACGGCCGGCCCGGCGCGCAGACGCGCGGGAGCAGCGCACAGGGTAATTGACCGGTTCAAATATTGCCTAACGGCAAATGATCATTCTAAGCTCACCCCCGACGCAACCGGGCGTCCCCCGGGCGCACGCGCTCCGTGGCGAGAGGGGAAGGCGCGCCATGGGGAGCACGATCGGCCTGGGGTCACCGCAGTCCGCCGACCGGACACCACCCGCGGCGAACGCACCCCGGCCCGCCACCTCCGTGGAGGAGGACCGCTCCCTCGCCCTGTGGAGCGGGCTTCCGCCGTACGTCCTGCTGATCGAGGACGACGAGGGCGACGCCCTCCTCGTCGAGGAACTGGTGGAGGACAGCGGGGTCGACCTGCGCCTCGGCCGGGCCCGCTCCCTCGCGGACGCCCTGTCGCTGCTGGAGAACGAGCCGCCCCAGTGCGTCCTGCTCGACCTGCACCTGCCCGACGCCCAGGGACTCGACGGCCTCACCAAGGTGCTGGCCGCGTCCGCCGAGGCCGCCGTGGTCGTGCTCACCGGCCTCTCCGAGGAGCAGGCGGGACTCGCCGCCGTGGCGGCGGGGGCCCAGGACTACCTGGTCAAGGGCCGCCTGGAGGCCGACGTCTTCGTCCGGGCCATCAGGTACGCGATCCAGCGCAAGCGGACCGAGCTCGCCGCCGTCTCCTTGCAGGCGAGCAAGCTGCGCGCCGAGGAGAACGCCCGCCTGGAGCGGGGCCTGCTGCCGACGCCGCTCCTCCTGGACGACGGCGTCACGGTCTGCGCCCGCTACCGGCCCGGCCGCGCCCAGGCACTGCTCGGCGGGGACTTCTACGACGTCGTGCAGACCCGCGACGGGGCCACGCACGCCGTGGTCGGCGACGTGTCGGGGCACGGGCCGGGCGAGGCCGCCCTCGGGGTGTGCCTGCGCGTGGCGTGGCGGGCCTTCGTGATGGCGGGCGCGCGGGGCGAGCAGCTGCTCGAGCTCCTGGAGGAGATCCTCCTCGCGGAGCGGTCCGGGCCCGAGATCTTTGCCACACTCATCGCCGTCACCCGCTCTCCGGGCGCCGACGGCATCTCCGTGCAGCGCGCCGGTCACCCCGGTTTCCTGGTCCGGTCGGCGGCGGGGGTGGACCTGATGGAGGTGCCCGGGGGACCCGCCCTCGGCATCATGCCCGGCTGGGGCGCGGACTGGCCCGTGACCGAGGTCCCCATGGACCCGGACGGCGCCGTGATGCTCTTCACCGACGGCCTGATCGAGGGGCGCGTCGGCCCCGGGTCCGAACGCCTCGACGAGACGGGCCTGCTCGAGATCGCCCGCCGGCACGCCGGGCTGCCCGCCGAGACCTTCGTCGACACCGTCATCCACGCGGCGCAGAGCCGGGCCGCGGACTGGGGCGGGCTGGCCGACGACGTCGCCGTACTCCACCTCGAATGGAACACCCCCTCGTGAACGCCCGAGAACGAACCGAGACCCCTGCCGGCGAGCTCCCCCCTGTGGGGGTCACGCCGGACGAGGTCCCCTCCACCGAAGCCGAGGCCGAGCCCGCGGCCGAGCCCGAGCCCGCGGCCGAGCCCGCGAAGGCCGAGCCCGCCGGGTCCGGTCACGGCGGTCCGAGTCTGCGGGCCTGGCTCACGACCGTCCTGGCCGTACTGACCCTGATGGTCGTCGGCACGGGCATGGTGGGGGCGGCCCTGCTGGCGAACACCACCGAGACGGGCGACCGGCTCGTCGACGGGATCCTCCCGGCCCAGCGGGACGCGCTCCGACTGGAGGCGGCCCTGCTGGACCAGGAGACCGGGGTCCGCGGCTACCTCCTGGCCCGGGATCCGGCCCTGCTGGAACCGTACGACCGCGGCCTGGAGAGCGGGCGCGCGGCGGGCGGCAGGCTGGCACTGGTCCTGGGCGACGACGACGGGGTGCAGGACGACCTGGTCGCCGTGAAGGACGCCGCGCGCGTCTGGCAGGACGAGTTCGCTACCCCCGCCATAGCCGCGGTCCGCGGCGGCGGCGAGCCGCCCTCCGTCCAGGTGGGCAAGGAAAAGTTCGACGAGGTACGGGTGCGGCTCGCGGAGCAGCAGGCCCGACTGGACCGGGTCCAGACGGACGCCCGCACCACCTTCGGGGAGGCCCGCTCGGAACGCGACCGCGTGCTCCTGGTGATGGTGGTGGCGTTCCTGCTGGCGGGTGCCTGTCTCGGGATCCTGCTCCACGTGGGCGTCCTGCGTCCGCTCTCCTTGGTGCGGACGGCGTCCCAGCGGGTGGCGGACGGCTCCTTCGACGAGAGGATCCCCGTCCGCGGCCCGGCCGACCTGCGCTCGCTCGCCGAGGCGGTGGAGGCCATGCGCCGGCGGACCGTCGCGGAGCTGACGGCTTCGCAGCTCAACGAGCGGGAACTGAACCGAACGGCCGCGGAACTCGATGCGCAGGCGGGCGAACTGCGGCGCTCGAACGCCGAGTTGGAGCAGTTCGCGTACGTCGCCTCCCACGACCTCCAGGAGCCGCTGCGCAAGGTCGCCTCGTTCTGCCAGTTGCTGGAGAAGCGCTACGGGGAGCAGTTGGACGAGCGCGGAACCCAGTACATCGCGTTCGCCGTCGACGGCGCCAAGCGGATGCAGGTGCTGATCAACGACCTGCTGGCCTTCTCCCGGGTGGGCCGGGTGCAGGACGCGCGCGAGACGGTCGCCCTGGACTCCACCCTGGACCGGGCCATGCGCAACCTGGCCGCCGCCGTGGAGGAGCACTCCGCCGAGGTCGAGCGGCCGGAGCGGCTCCCCGAAGTCCTCGGCGACCCGACCCTCCTCACGATGCTCTGGCAGAACCTGGTCGCCAACGCCGTCAAGTTCCACTCCCCCGGGCTCGCTCCGCACGTGGAGGTCTCGCTGCTCGACGGCGCGACGGAACCCGGGTTCCACACCTTCGCCGTCACGGACAACGGCATCGGCATTCCCGCCGAGTTCGCCGAGAAGGTGTTCGTCATCTTCCAACGGCTGCACGCCCGGGAGACGTACGGTGGCACCGGAATCGGTCTCTCGCTCTGCAAGAAGATCGTCGAGCACTCCGGGGGGCGCATCTGGATCGACACGGCCCACACCCCGGGCACCCGGATCCTGTTCACCCTGCCCGTGCTCGCCACGGACACCGCCGTGGCCGGACCGGCCTCCGCACCCGAATCCGCAGTCGACGAAGGAACCAACCGATGACCACGCCCCCCTCCAAGCCGTCGACGGCGCCCGCGGAGATCCTGCTCGTCGAGGACGACGCCGGCGACGAACTCATGACCCGAGAGGCGTTCGAGGACAACAGGATCGGCAACGTCCTGCACGTCGTACGCGACGGGCTGGAGGCGCTGGACTTCCTCTACCGCCGCGGCGCACACGCCGGCGCGCCCCGCCCGGACCTGATCCTGCTGGACCTGAACCTGCCGAAGTACGACGGCAGGCAGGTCCTCGAACAGATCAAGACGGACCCGGAGCTGAGCCACATCCCGGTGGTCGTGCTCACCACCTCGGCGGCCGAGGAGGACATCCTGCGGAGCTACAAGCTGCACGCGAACGCGTACGTGACGAAGCCGGTGGACCTCGACCAGTTCATCCGGGCGATCCAGCAGATCGACGATTTCTTCGTCACCGTGGTGAAGTTGCCCCGTGCCATCTGAAAGCGCAGAAGAGGAAGTGGGGAACATGGACACGCAGAGCGGCGACGCCCGCAACTACGTCGAGACGCGGGCCGACGGGAACGTACGGATCGTCGTGATGGCCGGCGAGTTCGACATGGACACGGTGGGTGAACTGCGGACGGCGATGGATCCCGAGGTCGTCGGCATCGAACGGTTCGTCCTGGACGTCTCCGGTGTGACGTTCGTGGATTCGACCGCCCTCAGCATCATGCTGCAACCCGCCCTGAACCGACCGGTGGTACTGGCCGGGACGGTGCCGAGCCGCCTCGCTCGGCTGCTGGAGGTCACGGGCGCGGGCCGGGCGTTCGCCACCGCTCCCAGCGTGGCCGAAGCGACGGTCCTGACGCTCCCGCCCCGGCGGAGCTGAGCCGTGTTTCCGGCGAACAGGGCGGGCAGGACGTTTGCCTCTGCGATTGCCGGGGCCCGTGCGGGGCAGACGGACACGGTCCGCCCGTGACGAGCCCGACGAGGAGGTGAACGGTGCTGTCCGACAACGGCACGCCGCCGCACCCGGTACCGATCAACGCCATGCAGGCTCGGGACCGTGTGCGGTCGCTCATCGAGGCCTCCGGGATCACGGATGACGGCGGGGCGGGCGGCGACACCCTGACCGACGCGCTGCTCGTCACGTCGGAGCTGGTGACGAACGCGATCCGGCACGGGGGCGGGATCGTCGATTTCAGTGCCTCCGTGTCGCCCGCCGGTCTCCTGCTCGCGATCACGGACGCCAACAGCGACCACCCCGTGACCCTGCCCCGACCGCCCGGTACCGTCGGCGCGGGCGGGTTCGGCTGGCCCCTGGTCCGTCGACTGACGCGGAGCGTGGCGATCAAGCCGACGCCTCAGGGCGGCAAGCGCATCGAGGTCGTCATGCCCCTGGACGTGGCGGACCGTCCCACGGACCTCCCCGACCTGCACTGATTCCTCCCCTCCGCGTTTCAGCGGCGGCTTCCCGGTCACATGAGGAAGTGCGCCCTCCTGGTGCGCGGGACCGAGATGGGGGGACTTCCGTATGACGACACCCGAGGAGGACGCGAGGGCGTCCGCGCGGGGATCCGCGTCCGTGGGCCGTGACATGGTGCTGGCGGTGGGTTTGCTGGGCATATGCGCCGGCGGACTGGCCGTCTTCCTGAAGACCGCGGCGACAGCCGGGACGGGGTTGCCGTTGGTTCCCGTCGCGACGGTCGTCGTCCTGGTGATCGGCCTGGCCCTGGCGAAGTGGAGCGTGGCACCCGTCCGCCGCCGCCCCCGCCGGTTGCTCCCGAGCGGCCCCGACCCGTACGTCGCACCGCTCGCGGACATCCCGGATGTCGGGGGCGAGGCGCTGGACCACGCCGCGGTCGACGCCGACGGTTTCGAGCACACGGTGGCCGCGCTCTGCGCGCGCGACGGCTGCTCCCCGGTGGAGGTGGTCGGCGGCGCGGGTGACCTGGGCGCCGACGTCATCGCGACGACCGCGGACGGGCTGCGGATCGTGCTCCAGTGCAAGCACTACGCCGAGAACAACCGGGTCGGCTCGCAGGACCTCCAGCGCTTCGGCGGGACCTGCTTCGCCGTTCACGAGGCGGACGTCGCGATCGTCGTCACGACCAGCTCGTTCACCGCGCCCGCCACGGAGTACGCCGCCGCCTGCGACATCCTCTGCGTCGACGCGGACGCGCTGACCGCCTGGACGGACCAGACCGCACCTCCCCCGTGGGAGACCCGCACTCGCTAGGTTGCCGACACAGGCCGCGGGCTCCGTACGCGTACGGGCCCGCGGCACGAGGATGGGGCCATGGCCGACAGTTTCGACACCTTCGTTTCGCGCACGGTCGACGTGACCACCGGGGGCCGGGAAACCGTCCTCGACCTGACCGAGGTCATCGACTCCTTCCTCCAGGAGGCCGCGCGGGGGCGCGACGGTCTCCTCAACGTCTTCACGCCCCACGCGACGGCCGGTCTCGCCGTCATCGAGACGGGCGCGGGCAGCGACGAGGACCTCCTGGACGCACTGGGTTCCCTCCTGCCGACCGATGACAGGTGGCGGCACCGGCACGGGTCGCCCGGGCACGGGCGGGACCACGTCCTGCCGGCGATCGTCCCGCCCCACGCGACGCTTCCGGTGATCGGCGGGGTCCTGCAGCTGGGCACCTGGCAGTCGGTCACCCTGGTCGACACCAACGGGGACAATCCGCGGCGCCAGGTACGTCTGACCTTCATGGGACACTCCCCCACCGCCTGACATCTTTGCCCGGTGCGCGGGTAGCCGGACCCCATGGACACCACTGGAACCACCCCCCTGCGCGCTGTCGCCCTCGTCTGCACCCTGTCCCCCTCCCCGGCCCCGTCCAGTTCCCAGTTGCTGGCCGAGCAGACCATGGCGGCCCTGTCCGAGCACGGGGTGACGGGCAAGACCATCCGGATCGCGGATCACGACGTGAGGCCCGGAGTGAAGACGGACATGGGTGACGGTGACGCCTGGCCGGAGATCCGGGACACGATCCTGGGCGCCGACATCCTGATCCTGTCGACGCCGATCTGGCTGGGGCACGCCTCCAGCATCGCGCAGCGGGTGCTGGAGCGCCTGGACGCGGAGATCTCCGAAACCGATGACGAGGGCCGCATGCTCACCTACGGGAAGGTCGCGGCGGTCTGCGTCGTCGGCAACGAGGACGGCGCCCACAAGGTCAGCGCCGACCTGTTCCAGGGGCTCAACGACGTCGGTTTCTCCCTCGCCCCGAACGCCGTCACCTACTGGGTCGGCGAAGCCATGCAGGGCACCGACTACCAGGACCTCGACAAGACCCCGGAAGCCACCGCGGGCACCACGGCCACCCTCGCGGCGAACACGGCCCACCTCGCGCGCCGCCTCAAGGCCGCCCCGTACCCGGCGACCTGATCGCCGTCCCGGCGGTCCTTCGCTTCTCGTCGTGACGGTCGGGATGGCCGGGACCGGGGCCGGCAGGACCGGTCCCGCGAACGGCGGAGCCGGAGTTCGGGGCGGGGACCCACCCGATCGGCCGTACGGAGCGGTGGGGCCGCCGCGGGGGATGCAGGCTGGAGGGAGCCGGTCCTGAGGGTGACCCACGGGCGCCCGACCGGGTGAGGAGGTGAGGCCGGTGGCCGGCCTGGAGTCCCTGGCCTCGTTCGCGCCCTTCCTCGTACCCGTGGTCACCGGCCTGGTGGGCGGGATCAGCCTCCTGATCAGGGATCGCCGCGAATCGCGGAGCGCCGACCACCACTACCGCAGGAGGCTGGAGCGGGCGCAGATGGAGGTCCGGTTCATCACCAGCTGGATCGAGGCCAAGAAGCTGGCCCCGACCTCGGTCCCGAACCCGGAGCCGGGCCACTGGCTCGACGAGTGCTACGCGTCGGTACGCAGCTTCGAGGCCGCGTCCCGGCGCCACCGGGGCGGACCGGGCAGGGTGCGGCGCCTGCTCCTGCTGCGTCCCCTGCACGGCCGCCCGGCGAAGGCCGCACGAATCCTGTACTGGATCGCCCTCCTCGTCTTCAACGCGGCCCTCGCCTGGTGGGTGAGCATGATCGTCGACGGTCCTCCCGCCTTCCTCGGGGACGACCCGCAGTCCGTGTCCGAGAACATCGACTCGACGCTCGGGTTGGCGGGCTCCTTCCTGTTTGCGGCCGTCGTCCTGTGGGTGTGGACGGTCAACCTGGACGCGACGGAGGTGAGGGGCGGCTCCCGCTCCCGGATCGACCCGGCGGCCTGGGCGGCGCGTGAGGCCGAGCGGCGGGGCGCCGCGGGCGGGAAGCGGGACCGGGGACCGGGCGGGGACCCCGACGGCGCCGCGGACTGACCGGCTCACGCCACCGCGGTGGGGGTCACGCCGGTGGCGGCCCCCGGCCCCTGTATGAGGACACGGGCGGCGGCGAATTCCTCGCGGGAGGCCTGCTCCGCCAGGTCCAGGTAGCCGAACGCGTCGTCGCCGACCGGGATCCGCAGGGGTGTGGGCGTGTCGGCGGCGACGATGTCGAGGACCCGCGCGGCGAAGTCCTCGGGCCGCCCCGTCTCCGGGTTGTCCGCGAGGGCGCGCGCTCCTTCGAGCATCTCGCGGTTGGTCACGTCGTAGGCGGGGACCCTGTGGCGGGCTTCGGCCATGGAGGTTCCGTAGCGCGTGGCGAACATGCCCGGTTCCACTACGGTGACGCGGATGTTGTGCGGGGCGGCCTCGACGGCGAGGGCCTGACTCATGCCTTCGAGGGCGTGCTTCCCGGCGACGTAGGCGGCCAGGCCCGGGAAGGCCATCCGGCCGACCACGGAGGAGACGTTGACGATGTGGCCGTGTCCCTGCGCCCGCATCAGGGGCAGGACGAGACGGGTGAGCCGCCACGGGCCCACGACGAGGGTCTCCAGTTGATCGTGCAGTTCGGCGTCCGACACCTCCTCGACCGCGCCGAACAGTCCGACGCCTGCGTTGTTCACGAGGATGTCGATGCCCCCGAGACGGTCCAGCGCCGTACGGACGGCGTCCTGGCAGGAGGCGGCGTCACGCAGTTCCAGCGGGACCGCGACGATGCGGCCGGGCCAGGCCGCCACGAGTTCCTCCAGGTCGGCGGTCTTGCGTGCGGTGACCGCGAGTTCGTCCCCGGCCCGGGCCGCGGCGGTGGCCAGCGCGTGCCCGAGTCCTGATGAGCATCCCGTGATCAGCCAGCGTCGTCCCATCGTTCCCCCGTCGTGTTCGTGGTGCCTGATGGAGTCGTGCGCCGCGATGCCCGGCGGCCGGATCGCACCGTGCCGCGCGAACCGCCGGACGGCGTACCGTCGCGTTCCGGCCGGCCGGAACGCGACGGCAGTTCATCGTCAGGGGGGTTGCGCACGGCGGCCATCCCTCCCGTGGGGGCGTGCGGAGGCGCGCGGGCGCACGTCAGGGCGCACGGCGCCGGCCGCTGCCTTCACGTCGACGGGGCATGCGGGCCGCCCACACCCGAGCCTTGCCGCGCGGGTGTTGCCGCGGGTGCCGCCGCTGCGGCCCGGGGGGGCGGCGCACGACGCGTTCCGTCGGCGTTCATGATCCGCCCATGTCGCGGGGGGCGGTTGTTCGGGCCGGGCCGCGAACCTCGGGCGGTCCTGAGCTCACGAACGAGCTCCACGATCCTCGGGAAGTACACCGTGACCGAATCGCGCGCACCCCGTCGGCGCCGCACCCTTGCCCTCTGGCCGGCCGTCGCCGCCACGGCGTTGGCCGTCGCCCTGTCGGGCGCCCCCGCCCAGGCCGCGCCCGCCGATGACATCCGCATCAACGAGGTGGTGACGACCGGCGACGTCGACGACTCGATCGAGCTGTACAACAAGGGCGCCGCCGCCGTCGACGTCTCGGGCTGGATCCTCAAGGACGACAGCAACAGTTCGAAGTACAAGATCGCCTCCGGTACCACCCTGGCTCCCGGGGCCTTCCGTTCCTTCGACGTCCACTCCTCCTTCGGTCTCGGCTCCTCCGACAAGGCGCGCCTGTACCTGCCGGACGGCAGCACGCTCGTCGACAGCTTCATCTGGAGCAAGCACTCGGACCCGTCGTGGTCGCGCTGCCCCGACGGCACCGGAGCGTTCGAGGCCGGCGCACCGACCCTCGGCGCCGCCAACTCCTGCGGCACCGGCGGCGGCACCACCCCCGTGGCATGGCCCGGCGGTTCCTCGGTGGCGAACGCCGACGCCTCCAACGTGTTCGGCCAGGACCTGAGCGGGCTCCAGCAGGACGGCGCCGTGATGTGGGGCGCCCAGAACTCCGGCAAGCTGTGGCGCCTGGTCCCGAACGGCTCGGGCGGCTGGACCCCCGACACCACCGGCGGCTGGTCCTCCGGCAAGACCCTGCGCTTCCCCGGTGGCTCGGGGGCGCCGGACAGTGAGGGCGTCACCGTCACCGGCTCGGGCGCCGCCGCCGGGGTGTACGTCGCCTCCGAGCGCAACGGCGACGCCTCCGGCACCAGCCGACTGTCCGTCCTGCGCTACGACGTGAGCGGCTCGGCCGGCACCCTGACCGCCACCCGGGAGTGGAACCTGACCTCCGACCTGCCCGCGGTCGGCCCCAACCTCGGTCTCGAAGCGGTCACCTGGGTCCCGGACGGCTACCTGACCGGCGCGGGCTTCAAGGACTCCTCGACCGGGGCCGGCTACGATCCCGCCCGCTACGGCGCCCACACCGGCGGCGTGTTCTTCGTCGGCGTCGAGGGCACCGGCATGATCTACGGCTACGTCCTCGCCGACTCGGGCGCGTACACCCGCGTCGCGGCCCTCGGCAGCGGCATGCCCGCGGTGATGGAACTCCAGTGGGAGCCGCAGGCGTCCCGCCTGTGGGCCGTCTGCGACGACACCTGCTCCGGCCGGCACCACACCCTGCGGGTCGACGCCTCGGGCGCCTTCGCGACGACGGCCGTCCACAACCGGCCCACCGGCATGTCGAACCTGAACAACGAGGGCTTCGCGATCGCCCCGGCCGGCGAATGCGTCGCCGGGACCAAACCCGTCTACTGGTCCGACGACAGCAACACGAGCGGCCACGCCCTCCGCAAGGGCACCATCACCTGCTGACCCGTCGCGGCACGCGGCCCGGGAGGGGTGGACCACCACCCTTCCCGGGCCGCCGTTGGTTCCAGCGTGCACCACGGAGCCCCCGAACGGAGGCGTCCGCGATCCCAGGCGTCGAGACCCAACGGCGCTACCGCGGCCGATCGGGATCGGCCGCTCCGACGGCCTCGATGCCGGCGATCAGCACGTCGAGGCCGCGCTTGACGCGGTCCACGTCCCAACCGCGCTCGCTGCGCTGATGGTCGAAGAGGCCCGGCGTGTAGGCCATGAGCAGCAGGTCCGCCAGATAGGCGGCGTCCACACCGGGGGCGAGCTCCGCGACCATGCCCACGACCTGCTCGTGGTGCCGACGGAACGGGGCGCTGCGATAGCGCCCCGCCGGCGCGCTCGCCTCGGCCAGGAGCAACAATTCACGGTTCGTGTCGACGAGTTCGACCATGCCGTGCAGGAAGGCGCGCAGGCGGTCGGCGGCCGACGGGGCGGACCCGTCGGCGCAGCGCCGCGCGAACCCTTCCTGGAAGCCGACCTCGTTGTCCTCGATCAGCGCGTAGACGAGCCCCGCCCGGTTGTGGAACCGCCGGTAGACCGTGCCGACCCCCACCCCGGCTTCCTTGGCCACCGCGTCCAGGGACAGCTCGGCGAAGCCGTCCGCAGCGAGCAGGCGCCGGGCGGCGTCGAGGATGCGGAGGCGATTGCGGGCGGCATCGGCGCGCTCGGTGGGGGCGGTCATGTGGTGCAGCGTAACGGACGTAGCGGAGAGCTCTCCGGTTTACCCCTTGAGAATCGGAGAGCTCTCCACTTAAGGTTGCACCCAACCAACCGGAGAGCTCTCCGCTTGATGGCCGGAGCTTCAACGCGCCGAATCCGCAAGGAGATTCACCCATGAGCACCACGCCTTCCTCCCCCGCTCCCCTCCTCGTCGGTCAGACCATCGGCATCGCCTACCACGCGATCGCAGCCGTCCGGGACCGACTCCTCGCCTCCTCCGGCCTGACCTTCCACCAGTCCGTGGCCCTCAAGGCGATCGCCGACGGGCACGACCGCGCCGGCGCCATCGACCACGTGTCTTCGACACTCAAGGTCGACACGGCGCAGGCCCGCACCCTGCTCGACGAACTCGCCGATGCCGCACTGCTCGACGGCGCCCGAGCGTCCCTCACCGACAAGGGCGCCGAGGTCCAGCAGACCCTCACCGACGCCGTGGCCCGACTGACCGAGCGGTTGTACGGCGACCTCCCGACGTCCGAACGAGAGGTCGCCGCCCGCGCCCTGGCCCACGTCACGGCCAGGGCCAACGCCGAGCTCACCACACCCGCAGCGTCCCGGCAGGCCTGACAGCGACCCACATTCCTCGCGCGGTCCCTTATGCTCGCGCAGCAGTTGGTACGGACAGTTCATTTCAGGGGGCGCGGAGCCGCATGGCCGACGAGATCAAGTACGAGCACAAGACCGTGCGGGCAGTTCGCGGCACCGACAGTTCGGTGATCTCGAAGCTGCGGGAGGACGGCTGGGAGCTCGTGGACCAGACCCCGGGCGTGCTGCGCTCCACGCTCGAATTCCGGCGGCCGAAGAAGCCCCTGCCGCGGCTCTTGATCGGCGCCGCGATCGGCGGCTTCGCGCTCCTGGCCGTCATCATCGGCGTGGGCGCGGCACTCGAGGACGGAGGCGACAAGAAGGGCGAGTCGAACAAGCCGACGGCGGCCACCGCGAGCGCGAAACCCTCGGCCACGTCGACTCCGATCGCGGCCGGGTCGGCTGCCGCCGAGGTGATCACCACTCAGAACAACCCGGAGTTCGCGGCGCTGCTGAAGACGTCGGACTCCTGCGACGGCGCGAACGCGGCCTTCGCGACCAAGTACAAGGGCAGGACGGTCGCCTTCGACGGCTCGATCGTGCACATGGCGCCCCACGGTGACTACGACACCCGCTACGACTTCCTCCTGGGCCCGGGCGACCAGGGCCCGCAGACGGTGATCGGCCCGGCGTTCAAGTACGAGGACGTCAACATCCTCGAACTGAAGCTGACCGGCCGGAACACCCCCGCCGGCGTCCGCGCCGGCGATGCGTTCCGCTTTGTCGCCGAGGTGGGCGAATTCAAAGCGAACCAGTGTCTCTTCTTCCTCGACCCGGTATCGACGGAATCCCGATAGCCAAAAGGGGCAACCGTGTCATCGCCGAGGGGCAGCGATCAGGGCCGGGCGGGCGGGGGACTGACCGGCGGCGTTTCCAGGGATGGCCCCGGCTTGATCTTGAGCGATTGGATCGGGGCGCCGATGGTGACCATTCCGGCGCTGAGCGGCGTCGGGTCCCACGGGGCGCCCGAACAGTTCTCGCCCTGGTAGACGAACACGGCCGCAGAGCTGTGGTTGCCGACCGAGCCGAAGGTGCTGCCCGCGGGAGCGTCCGGGAAGAGTTCCTTGACGGTGTAACAGCGGCCGTCCTCCGGAGACTTGATGAGCTTGCGCGGGGCGGTGATGAGCTGTCCGTCGTCCCCGGGACTGCTCAGGGAGACCTGCACGTCGCCGACGGCGGCCGTGGCCGCGGTCGGTAGGGTCACGGCGAGCATCAGGGCACTTCCCGCCGCGAGACAGAGCCCGACACGGCGGGCGATCGGCCGACGGAGCATGGCAACCTCCAAGTGCCGGGGATAACGGGATGCTCCCGCCGTGCCCAGTATCCGCCGGGGCCGGCTCCGCCGCACCCTGCACGCCACGCGCACGCGCCGTCGCGACCCCGGGGCCGGTCGGGACCCGGCAGCCCCGCGCGTCCCCGCCTGCCGGGCCGGGCGCAGGGCTGTCGCCAGGGCCGGCAGCGGCGTGGCCACTCGCCGTCCGCCCGGTCGTCGGCGGTACATTGCCGCCTGTGTCCGACTACCCGCGCGACCTCGTCGGTTACGGTGCCGAGCCGCCGCACGCGGCCTGGCCCGGTGGCGCCCGCGTCGCCGTCAGTCTCGTCCTCAACTACGAGGAGGGCGGCGAACAGAACGTCCTGGAGGGGGATCCGACCTCCGAGGGCTTCCTCCACGAACTCGTGGGCGCGCCGCCCGTGGTCGGCGGGCGCGAGCTGAACGTGGAGTCGCTGTTCGCCTACGGCTCGCGCGCCGGCTTCTGGCGCGTCCACCGCACGCTCGCCGCGCACGGGGTGCCGCTCACCGTGTACGCCGTGGCGCAGGCACTGGAACGAAACCCGGACGCGGCGCGGGCGATGGCCGCCGCCGGCTGGGAGGTGGCGAGCCACAGTCGGCGTTGGATCGACTACCGGCACGTGCCCGAGGACGTCGAGCGCGCCGACATCGCCCGCTCGATCGCGACCATCGAGCGGCTCGTCGGCCGCCGGCCCGTCGGCTGGTACACCGGCCGGACGAGCCCCCACACGCGAAGGCTCGTCGTCGAGGAGGGCGGGTTCCTCTACGACTCCGACGACTACTCGGACGACCTGCCGTTCTACGTCGAGGCGGCCGGGCGTCCGCACCTGGTGGTGCCGTACAGCCTTGACGCGAACGACTTCAAGTTCCTGATCGTCCACGGCTTCACGACCGCCGACGACATGCTCACCTACCTCATCGACACGTTCGACGCGCTCCACGCGGAGGGCGCCGACCGCCCGCGGATGATGAGCGTCGGCCTGCACGGTCGGATCATCGGCCGGCCCGGCCGCATCCGGGCGCTCGACGGCTTCCTGGACCACGTCGCGTCGCGCGGCGGGGCGTGGATCGCCACGCGCGAACAGATCGCACGGCACTGGCTCACCGCGCATCCCCCGACCCCCTGAGCGCTCTCCGTCCGGTCCCTCGGCGGCGCCCGGTGGAGCGCCGCCCCGTCCGTCGGCGGTTCAGGCCCCGGCGACCGCGCGCCGGGACCGGACGGGTCCGGGGGTCGGGCGCGCGAACACGGGGAACGCCGGGGGCGGGGTGGGGGTGGGGGCGGACGGGAGCAGGGGCCGACGGCCGTGGCGGGCTGCGGCGGCGAAGGCCGTGCCGGCGAGGGCCGCGCAGCCCGCTCCGGCCAGCCAGAACGCCGTCCGGGGGCCCAGGGTCTGCGCGAGGGCGCCGGTCAGGGGTGCGCCGATGGCGGCCGAGCCGAGGGTGAACAGCATGCCCAGTCCGGCCACCCGGCCCTGGAGGGCGGGGCCGGCGCCCAACTGGAGGGCGGTACTGGCCGTCGTGGTGAAGCACAGGGCGGCGGCGCCGATCGGCACCAGTACGAGGCCGAAGGCCGGCAGCGACGGGGAGAACCCGGCGACCGTCTGGAGGACCGCCAGCGCCAGGGCGCTGACCGCCAGCGTCCTGAGCGGACAAGTACGCAGTCGTGAGGCGAGCAGGGCGCCGCCGAGCGCGCCGACGGCCAGCATCGTGCTCAGCATGCCGAACGATTCCGGTGCGGCGCCGAAGCCGGTGGTCGCCAGAGCCGGCAGGAGGACCGCGAAGTTCAGCCCGACCAGCCCCATGAGTCCGCTCAGCACGAGGACGCAGCGCAGCTTCGGGTGGGCCACCACCTCACGGATGCCGCCCGGCGCGGGGCGCCCTGCCCCGGTGGACCCGTGCCGGTGGGTTGCCCTCGCGGACGGGGTGCGGGCGCCGGCAGGTGCGTGGTTCCGGCTCTCGGCGGGCCGGACGGTGAGCAGGGTGACGGCGCACAGGAGCGTCAGGCCCGTGCAGAACAGGAACGTCCAGCCGACCCCCAGGCAGGCGATGACGAGGCCGGCGAGGGCGGGGCCGACGATCCGGGCGAGCTGGAAGCCCGCCGACGCCAGGCCCGTGGCGCTCCGGCGGGCTTCGGGGGCCACGAGCTGGGGAATCAGCGCCTGCCGCGTGGGGCCCTCGAGGGCCGATACCAGTCCGAGCAGTCCGGCCAGTACGCAGACCGACCACATCCGGGCGGTGCCGGTCAGTACCAGTGCGGTCATGACGAGCGCCAGCGTCGCGCTGACCGCGTTGCACAGGAGCATGAGCGGGCGGCGCCGGTAGCGGTCGGCGATCGCGCCGCCTCCCAGGCCGCAGAGCAGCGCCGGCAGGCACTGCACGGTCACGACCAGTCCGACGGCGGCGACGCTGCCGGTGAGCTGGAGCACGAGCCAGTCCTGCGCGGTGCGCTGCACCCACGTCCCGACGCCGGCCGCGGACTGGGAGAGGAGGAACCGTCGGAAATCGCGGGAGGCGAGGGCTCCCTTCCCGGCGGCGGCGGTGCGCAGGGCCCGGGTGGGGCCGGTCAGCGCGGCGAGCGGGCTGCGGAGGGTGCTGCGGACGGTGCACATGGCACGGACGCTCCTGGGCGGGGTGGGTTCGTGGCTTCCGCGGCGGCGGCTCGCGCGCTTCCCGGGCTGCGGGTGCGGGCGGTTTCCGCCGGTGGCGACGCCGTCCGCGGAGCCGGGTGGCCCCGTACCTGTGGCGGGCCTGCTTGCCGCGGACTTCTTCGACCTTAGGAACGGACGCGGCCCGGCGGCTTCCTCCAGGAGGTCCTCCGGCAGGATGAACGCCGCCTCGCCCGATCGGCCCGGCCGCGGGGGCCGGGCCGATCCGGGACACGTGACCTCGCAGCAGCCGTGGCCCCGTGAGCGGAGGACGTACGACCGGCCGGTGTCGTCAGGGGCAGACGCCGTCGCAAGCGATGTCGAGCCGGCGCGGGCCGCGCAGTACGGCGTTGTGGCGGTACGGCGGCGGATCGGCGAGCAGGCGGGGGCGCTCCAGGCGCGTGGCGAGGCGGGTCAGCGCGATCTGTGCCTCCAGCCGGGCCAGCGGGGCGCCGAAGCAGCTGTGGATGCCGCTGCCCAGGCCCAGGTGGCACAGGTCCTTGCGGTCGGGGTCGAAGCGCTCCGGTCGGGCGAACCGTTCCGGGTCCCGGTTGCCGGCGGCGAGGACGAGCCAGATCGACGCGCCGCGGGGAATGGTGGTGCCGCGTACCTCGATGTCGGTGAGCGGGGTGCGCTGCGGGAGCAGTTGGACCGGAGGCTCGTAGCGGAGCAGTTCCTCGACCAGGGGCGCCGCGTAGCCGGGGTTCTTCCGCAGCCGGTCGAGCGCCTCGGGGTGGCGGAGCAGGGTGAGGGTGCCGTTGGCGATGAGGTTGACCGTCGTCTCGTGTCCGGCGATGAGCAACAGAGCGGCGGTGGTGAGGAGTTCGATGGTGCTCAGGGGGCCGTCCGGGCCGGTGGCGGAGGCCAGCTGCGAGAGCATGTCGTCGCCGGGTCGGCGCCGGCGTTCCTCGATGAGTTCGGCGAGGTATCCGCCGAGTGCGAGCCGCGCGTCGCGGGAAGCGTGCTGACGCCGCGCGGGGTCGGGCTCGTCCGGGTCGGGGTCCAGGCTCGCGGCGATGGCGTCCGCCCAGGTGTGGAAGCGCGCCTCGTCCTCGCGGGGCACTCCCAACAGACGGCAGATCACGGTCACCGGGAACGGGTAGGCGAACTGGCTCACCACGTCGATGTGTCCCGGGTCCCCCCGGGCGCCGATCCGGTCGATGAGGTCGTCGACCGCGGCCTCCAGCTCGGGGCGCATGTCGTTCACCCGGTGCGGGGTGTGCGGCGGCCCGAACTGCCTCATCGTGGCGCGGCGCAGCCGGTCGTGCTCCGGCGGGTCCAGTCGCAGGAAGCTCGGCGGGAGCTGTCCGGACCCGGCTCCGGCGGGGTTTTCACCGGCGTCCGCGGATCCGGTCGCGGCCTCCGCCTCGGACAGCGGATCACCGGCCGTGGTGGCGAGGTTCCGGGCTTCCGAGCTGACCCGGGGGTCGTGGAGCAGGTCCTGGATGTCCCGGAAGGCGCTGATCACGTACGGGCCGTCGGCCTCCTGGTGGACGGGGGTGGGCCGCAGGAGTTCGTAGAGCGGGTACGGGTCGGCACGGTTCTCGTAGTCGAGGATGCGGTGCAGGAGGTTCTGGCTCACGGGGATGCCGCCCTTCGGTGGGGAACGCGTCCGCGCCGGGGCCGCGCCGCGCACGGCGCGGAGCGGCCCGACGGGGCTCCTGGTTCAGGCGGCGCGGCGCGGGCCTTCGGCGCTGTTCTTGGCGGCGCAGCCGCAGTTGGGGCTGTAGCAGAGCCGCTTGTCACCGCTGTCGGCGCGCCGGCCGGGGCACAGTTCGAGGGTGAGGGGCAGGGTGGCGGCCGGTGCGTACGACCGGTGCGGGGTGGGGGCGGACGCGTTCATCGCGGGCTCCTTCGTAGGAAGGTCGACGTCCGGTGGGACGCCTGTTCTCACGCTAGGAGGGTGGCTCCGGGCGTCCTGTCCTCCGGACGGTCCGTCGCGGGACGACACCTGGGCCGTCCCTTTCGGACCTCGCCGGTCGGGCGGGATCCGGACGAGCCGGCCCGGCGCCGCTCCCGGTTCGGGGCGGCCCCCGCGATCTCCCGACGGGCCGGCGGATCGACCGTTCGCAGGACACCGGACGGGGGTGGGGGCGTGCTGAGCTGGTCCGGTGCCGCGAGCGCGGCCCGTACGGCGCTCCGTGCGGGTTCCGTACCGCGGTACGCGCGGCAGTGGCCCACGCCGAATCCCCGAAAGGCGGCACTCCCATGACCGAACGTCCCCTGTGCGCACCGGCGTACGAGCAGCAGCCCCTGACACCCCCGCGACCGGTCGTGGGACTCCCCCTCGGCAGCGCGCCCGTGGGCGGAGCCGGTCCCGCGGCAGCGGGGGCAGGCGCACGGACGGGGACGGCGACATGAGCGTGCAGGCCGCGTTCGCGGCGCTGCTCGCCGCCCCCGGCCGGCTGTGCCCGGAGTTGCGCCGGCACCCGGACCGGCTGGCCGCCCGTTACGGCCTGTCCGAGCAGGAGCTGGGCATCCTCGCGGCCGTTCCGCAGGCGGCGTACGAGGCCATGGCGCGCGAGGTGAGCGCGAAGGCGCGCGTCGTCCTGGGGGTGGCGATGCCGCAGACCGTCCGGGAGGCGGAGCGCCACCACGCGGCCGCCCTGGAGTCCTACCTGTCCGGCACGGTGCGGACGGCGGACGGCGACCATCCGCTGGACGCGGCCCGGGAGGGCCGGCTTTTCCTCGCCTCCCCCGACGCACGTTTCCCGGCGGACCTGCGGGACTTCGCCCGCCTGGAACTCCGCCAGTACGAACTCCTCCAGGACCGGGTGGCGGCCTCGGCCGCGCGGCGCTGGGAGGAGATCGCCCCCGGGGAGGCCGCGGCCCTGCGACGGACTCCGGAGCGGGTTCTGCGGGGGTACCCGATGGCGCCGGCGACGGTGCGCGTCGAGGTGTTCGAGCACGACGTGACGGCCGTGGGGGCGCCGGCGGAGATCCCCGCCGGGCGGACGGTGGTACTGCTGCACCGCCGGTGGAGCGCGCCGGTCCTGACGTACCGCGTGGGGGCGGGCACGGCCCTGTTGATGCGGCTGTGCGACGGCAGCCGGACCGGCGAGGAGGTCCTCGAGGCGGCGGAGGTGTCGCGGGACGCGGGCGCCGAGGCGCTGGGCACCCTGGCCGCGGCGGGGCTGGTCGTGGTCGCGGACCCCTGGGGGCGCGGGGTGGAGGTCCTGCTTCCGGGTCCGCATGACGGATTCGTCTGACGGAGTCGTGTGACACAGGCGGGTGACGCAGGCGGGTGACGCAGTCGTGTGACGGATCCGCCTGCCGAGCGGTACGCCGCTCGCGTCGTCCGTCGGATCGCTCGAACGCATGACCTGGCGTCGTGGGGCGGGTGCCTACCGTGAAGGCGTTCCGCACAGCGCCACGCGAGGAGGCCCCCATGCTGCCGCACGCCACTCCCGGACCCACGGCCCACCGCGGCCCGTCCGGATCGTCCACGCCGGCCCCGTACCCGCGCTCGTCCTCCCACGTCTGCGCCTGCGCACCCGCACCAGCGTCCGGAGCCGGGTCGTGAGCGTCCCGGCCCCGGTGCGCGCCACCGGGTACCCGATCCTTCTTCCCAACGCCGTCGTCGGCCGCTCCCCCGCGGCCCGGCTGTGCCTGGTGCGGGGCAAGGGGGCCGTGCTGTGGGACAGCGCGGGGCGGGCCCTGATCGACACGCTCGCCGGCCTCGGACAGTGCGCCGTCGGCTACGGCCGGGAGGAACTGGCCGAGGCCGCCGCCGCCCAGATGCGGGAGCTGTCCTCGTACCCGCTGCACGCCGGCCCGGTCAACGAGCCGGCCCTGCTGCTGGCCCGGCGGCTGGCCGACCTGTCCCCCGCGCCCGGCAGCCGCGTCAGTTACACCAGCTCGGGCAGCGAGGGCGTCGAGACGGCGCTGAAGCTCGCGCGGCTCGCGCACTTCCACCACAGCGGGCAGCACCGGCCGTTCGTCCTGGCCCTGGAGGGCTCCTACCACGGCGCCACGGCCGGGGCGCTGGCCGTCACCGCCCGAGCGGAGGTGCACCAGGGGCTCGGCCCGCCGTCACGGCACACCGTACGACTGACCCGGCCGGACCCGCACGCGCTGGGTCCGGACGCGGTCCCGATGTTGGTGTGCGAGCTGGAGCGGGCGATCGAACGGGTCGGGCCCGGCCTGATCAGCGCCTTCATCGGCGAACCCGTCATGGGGGTGGCCGGCAACGTCGTCCCGCCGCCCGGCTACTGGCCGGCGGTCCGCCGGGTGCTGGAAGCGCACGGCATCCTGCTCATCGCGGACGAGGTCGCCACCGGGTACGGCCGGACCGGCGACTGGTTCGCCTCTCCCCGCCACGGGATCAACCCCGACATCGTCGTCACGGCCAAGGCCCTGACCAGCGGCTACCTCCCGATGGGCGCCGTACTCGTGGGCCGACGGGTCCTCGACATGCTGGACGGGTTCCCCCTGCGGCACGGTTTCACCGCGAGCGGGCACGCCACCGGCGCCGCCGTGGCGCTGGCCAACCTGGACGTCATCGAACGCGAGGGGCTCGCGCGGCGGGCCGCCGGGACGGGCGGCCGGATGCTCGCGGCCCTGCGCCCGCTGGAGGAGTTGCCCTGGGTACGGGAGGTGCGCGGCTGCGGCCTGATGCTCGCCGTGGACTTCGGCGCCGACCCCGCCGTGGTGGAACGGGCACGGGCCCTGCCCGGCCGGGCCGCCGAGGCCGGGGTCCTGATCCCGCACGCCGCCGGGATGATCCGACTGACCCCGCCGCTGGTGCTCACCGACGCTCAGGCCGAGCAGATCGTGGACGTGGTCACCGCGGAGGTCCGCCGGCTGGGTTCGGCCGCCCGCACAAGCGGCTGAAGCGCTGCCCGCCCCCTTGGAAAACCGGCCCGTCGGGCCGCGGCTTCCAAGGGGGCAGGGGCGCGTGGGGCGTCAGGCCTCACCCGACGGATTCGCGACCGGTGCGCACGCGGCGGGTGGCCGGTGGCGCGCCGGTCGGGGGTGGCGGGGCGGGCCGGGGTACCGATCGGATCGGGGTGCGGGGTGCGACGAGCAGGGTGTGGGCGAGTTCCAGTCCCGCGGGCAGGTCGGTGAGCGTCGCCACGCGGAGCGACATGCCCCGGTCGGCGAGCAGGTCCACGATCCGTCGCAGGTGCGCCGCCGGGGAGGCGGGTGCGCCGTCGGCGACGAAAGGCATCGGTTCCGCGCGCCCGCCGTCGCCCCGTCCCGTGCAGCCGTACCGCGATCCGTCCCGCTCGCCGAGGGGCAGGACGGCCGCCCAGGGCGGCAGGGCCCCGGCGGGTACGGTCGTCATGTGCGCGGCGTCGGCCGAGACCACCGTCGGATGGCGTCCCCAGGCCGTACCCGCGGGCAGGGTGTCCTCCAGCAGTCCCCGGCAGGCCCTCCGCACGGCGAACGCCGGCGACAGGGAGGTGCCGAGCCCGAGGCGCGGCGGCTCCCCCGCAGTGGTCACCGCGTACGCCAGGAAGACGGGTACCGGGGCTTCGATCGCCGCGATGTCCACCCGGGCGCCGATCCGGTGCTCCGTCCGGTCCACGACGTCGGCCAGGCCGGGAGGCAGCGTCGCCCGGTCCAGCACCGGCACCGTCGCCGGGCCCGCGTTCGGGCCGTAGGGGACGGCGGCGGCCAGGAAGCGGGCCACCGCCATCCGTTCCACGGCCTCGTTCACCGCGTGCAGGAGCGCCTCGGCGTCGGTGCAACCGATCCCGGTGCCGCCGACGGCTCCGACGGCCGGGCCCCGAGCGGGAGCCCGGCTTGGCACGCCGGCTCGTCTGCCCGGTTGCCGGCGTCGCGCCGCGTGGCCCTCCAGGGCTTCCAGCAGCGCGCCGGTCCGCGCGGTCCCCGTGCTCCCGGCGCCCAGACCCCGGCCGGCCACGCTGCCGTCGGCGTGGCGCAGGGTGCAGGCGAAGACGGTGGGATCGCCGCCGAAGCCGAGCATGTCGGCGTGGAGCCCGAGGAGATGGGCGCAGCGCAGGCCGCGGGCCTCGGCCTGTACGACGTCGGCGGTCCGTTCACCGGCGTCGGGCGGGGGGCCGTGGCGGCGCGGTCGCAGGCAGGCGAGCGGCCGCGCGTCGTCGGGGCGGGTGGTGGGGAGGGTGGACATGGTGCGACCTCCGCGGTCGGGCCCGAAGGCCGGTGTGCGCCGGGGCGGTTGCCCCGGCCCCCTTCGAGTGGAGCGTGCATTGGCCCGAACGGCCGTCGTCCGTTCGGGCCTTGTCGGGGCGAGGCGGGGCGATTCGGGTCGCGTCGATCAGGTCGTGGCGAACCGCCCGGCCCGTCACCCCCGGGCCGGTCGACCGGGCCGGCCACCCCGGCCGGCCACCCCGGCCGGTGGACCAAGCCGGTCCACCGCGCCGGTCCACCGCGCCCGTCACCCGCGCCGGAACAGCCGGGCCGCGGCCCACAGCATGAGCAGGCCCGCGCCGAGGACGAGCAGGAGTTCCATCCAGACCGGCACCCGGTAGCCGCCCCAGGTGACTCCGGGTGCGGCGGCCGTGGCGCCCGCGGCGGCGAACACCGCCCGGCGCAGCGGGTCCACCCCGTACGCGAGCGGGTCGAAGCGGGTGATGACGGACAGCCAGCCGGGCAGTCGCGACAGCGGGAAGAGCGCGCCGGAGAGGAAGAACAGGGGTTGCACCACCATCTGCGTGAACGCCATGAAGGACTGGACGGAGCGCATGCGGGCCGCCACGAGCACACCGAAGCAGGAGAACGTGAAGCCGAGCAGCGCCATCTCGCCCAACAGCGTCAGCATCAGCTTCGGGCCGTACGGAACGCCGACCGCGCCGGCGAGGGCCAGCACGATCGTGCCCTGGAGCAGGGCGGTGGTCATCCCGCCGAGGCATTTTCCGGTGACGATGGCCGTCCGGCTCACCGGCGCCACCAACATCTCGCGCAGGAACCCGAACTCCCGGTCCCACACGATGGACGCGGCCGCCCCGATCGAGGCGAAGACCACCGGCATGGCGAGGGCGCCCGGGTAGAGGAAGGTCTGGTAGGGCATCCCGTACACGGGCCGGGTCAGCGCTCCCAGGCCGGCGCCGAGGGCGAAGAGGAAGAGCATCGGCTGGAGCAGGGCGGTGGCGATCCGGACCGGTTCGGCGACCAGGCGGAGCATGTCGCGGTGCCAGACGACGCGGACCGTCCGCAGGTGGCCGCGCAGGCCCAGGCCGGGCGTGGCGAGGCTGAGGGGGGCGGCGACGTACCCGACGGCGGTCATCGGGTCCTCCGGCGGCGCTCGGCCTGCGCGAGCCGGGCGGCCCCGGGTCCGCGTCGCGGCCCCGCGTCGCCATCGGGGTCGGAGCCGTTCTCCGGCGGCCCGTCGCGATCGGTCCAGGCGAGGAACACGTCGTCGAGCGAGGGCCGGGAGACCTCCATGGAGCGGACCGGGACACCGAGCCCGCGGGCGAGTCCGGGCAGGAAGCCCGGCCCGTCCGGTACCAGGACCACGACCGCGCCGTCCTCCTCGGTGCGCCCGCGCAGCCCGAACCGCTCCCCGAGCGCGGCCAGCGCCGCCTCGGGGTCGGACGTGGTGAACCGGACCCGGTCCGCACCGCGTTCGGCCTTCAGCTCCGCCGGGCTGCCGATGGCGGCGACCCGTCCGTGGTCCATGATCGCGATGCGGTCGCAGACCTCGGCCTCGTCCAGGTAGTGCGTGGTCATGAAGATCGTGACGCCTTCGGTGCGCCGCAGGTCGCGGATGCAGGTCCACAGTCGGCGGCGGGTCTGCGGATCGAGGCCGACGGTGGGTTCGTCGAGGAACAGCACGCGCGGCGCGTGGAGCAGCCCGCGGGCGATCTCCAGTCGGCGCTGCATGCCGCCGGAGAGGGTCTTGACCTTGCTGCCCCGCCGGTCGGTCAGGCCCACGAGGCCCAACACCCTCTCGACGCGCGGGTCGATGGCCGTACGGGCGACCCCGTACATCTGGGCGTGGAAGCGGAGGTTGCGTTCCACGGTGAGTTGCCCGTCGAGGGTGGACTCCTGGAACACCAGGCCGATCTGCCGGCGGGTCGCCGCCCGCTCGCGGACGACGTCGTGTCCGGCGACGGTGGCGGTGCCGCCCGTGGGCTCGACGAGCGTGCACAACATGCCGATGGTGGTCGACTTGCCGGCTCCGTTGGGCCCGAGGAATCCGAAGATCTCGCCGGCGTGCACCCGAAGGTCGACGCCGCGGACCGCGGTGAGGTCCCCGTACGTCTTGGTCAGGCCCCTCGCCTCGACGGCCGGCACGGGATCCGGTACGGAGGTGGTAGCGGGAGCTGTGGTGCGCCGGGGGGCGGCGCCTGCCTTCGTCGGGCGGAACGGCGATGCGGTGATCACGACGTGGCTCCTCGGGTCCTCGATGCCGGGTGGTACCTGGTGGGGGCGGTGTCTGGAGGGGGCCGCGTGGTGCGGGGCGACCGGTGCGGGGGCCGGTACCCGGTCGGCTCCGGTGGCCGCGGGGGCTCACCTCGACGGTAGGCGGGGGCCCGCGGCGCCCCCGTCGTCCGGCTGGACGAGCCGGGGGACGACGTCCCGTACGAGGGGGCGCGGAAGCGGCCGCGGGCATGGCGCGAGGGCGGCGGGACGCGGGTCCCACCGCCCTGCGGGGCGCGTGTTCTCAGCGGCGCGGCCGGGCGGCCGCCGAGTGGGCGGGGGTCTCGGCCGGAACGACGGTCAGGCAGTCCTCGCAGCTCTGGCAGGCCTGGGAGGGTGCTCCGGCCGCGGCCGGCAGCAGGGCGAATCCGAACTCCGTCGCGCCGGTGGTGGTGGGGCGGGCTCCTGCGGTCATGGTGGTCATGGTGTGCTCCGATCGGAATGGGTGTCTTCGTTCCGGCTCCGGGTTCCGGCAGGGCGGTCCGCCGGAACCCGCGCCCCCGCCCGGCGACCCGGTGGCTCACCAGCAGCGGCGTCCCCCACGCTAGGAACCACGGGGACGGCCCGCTGTCCTCCCATGGGACGACCCGGGGGGACGAACGCGGGCGCACCGCGATCCGTGGGGCCCGGGATCGACCGGCCCCGCGTCGGCGCCGCTCCTGCGTCCCCCCTCTCCTGCATCCCCCCGCTCCACCGTCCCCCCGCTCCACCGTTCGCAGGACGGAGCCGGCGGGCCGGGCTGCCTAGCCTCGGGACCAGGAGCACCGGCAGACCGCCGCCACGCCTGAGGAGTGACCATGCCCGCACACCTGCCCCGTCTCGGTTCCGGACTCGGATACCGCAAGGAGCTCGCCTCGGATGTCGCCACCGCCGGCGAGGCCGTCGACTGGCTCGAAGTGATCACCGAGCACTACCTGTTCGCTCCGCCGGACGTGCGCGAGTCGCTGGGCGCACTGCGACGCGACCGCCCCCTCGTGCCGCACGGACTGGAGTTGTCGCTGGGGTCGCCGGAGGAACCCGATCCGCACTACGTACAGGCGCTCGCCGCCCTCGTCGAGGAGATCGACGCCCCGTGGTTCAGCGACCACGTGTGCTTCACCCGCGCCGGCGGGGTCTCCGTCGGCACGCTGACACCCCTGCCGCGCAGTCGGGGCGTCGCCCGCAACTTCGCCCGTCGCGCGCAGGCGGTCCAGGCCGCCGTGGGCGCGCCGTTGATCCTGGAGAACATCACCTACCACCTCGACCTGCCGCACCCGCTGACCGAGGCCGAGTTCCTCACGGAGCTGATGGAACACTGCGACTGCGGGCTGCTCCTCGACCTGACGAACCTCGACATCAACTCCCGCAACCACCATTACGACGTCGGGGAGTTCCTCGACACGATCCCGCTGGAGCGGGTCGTACAGGTGCACCTCGCGGGTGGCATCGAGAGCGCGGACGGCACGGCTCGGGACAGCCACAGCGCGCCCGTTCCGGAGCGGGTGTGGCAGCTCCTGGCCGAACTCGCCGGCCGGACCGAGCTCAGGGCCACCCTGGTGGAACGGGACCAGGACTTTCCCGACGACTTCACGGAACTCACCGCCGAACTCGCCCGCGCCCGGCGGATCGTCGGGTTCGGAGCGCCGCGGCGGGCGCCCGGGCTCGCGGCCGTGCTCCCTGCCGGACGGGTGGCCGGCCGATGACCCTCGTCGACGCGCTGGCGGCCCTGCTGACCGGCCCCGCGCTCACCGTCGCCGAACTGCGGGCGGACCCCGAGGCGGTGCGCCGGCGGTACGGCCTCGGCGAGGAGGACCTCGCGCTGATCAGCGGCGTCCCGGACACGGTGTACGCCATGGTGGCCGGGGACGTCGCCGAGAAGCACCGGGTGGTGATCGGGCTCGCCCTGCCCGGGACGGTCGCCGAGGTCATCGCCCGACACCGTTCGGTGCTGCGGGAGTACGTCACCGGCTCCGTCCGTCCCGCCCACCCGGACGACCCGGTCGGGGCCGTGCGGTCCGCGACGGCGTTCCTGGACTTCGCCGCCGGACGGCTCCCGTCGGGCCTGCTGGCGTTCGGCCGGTTCGAACTGGAGCGGTACCGGCTCGGCCGGGACGAGGTGGCGGTGCGGGCCGCACGGCACTGGTACGAGACCGGGCCGCGGCAGGTCGCCGCCCTCGACGCCGACGCAGTCGAACACGGGGTGCCGGTGGTGCCGGCGACCGTCGTCGTCCTCGATCTCGACCACGACGTGACCGCGCCGGACGCACCCGCGGTGGTGCCCGCCACAGCGGTCCCGGTGGCCCTCCAACGGACGTGGCAGGAGCCGGTCCGGGCGTTCCGACTCGACTCCGGCACCAGGGAGTTGCTCCGGATGTGCGACGGCACCCGCACCGGGGCACGGGCGGCAGCGGCGGCCGGCGCCGGCCCCCAGGAGGGCGGCGCGGCGCTGCTGGCGTTGGCCCGCTCCGGTCTGCTGGTGATCGCGAGGAGTGCGGCGCGCTGACGCCGGGCCGGGTCGCCCGTCCACGGGCGCCGGTCGGCCCGCCCGCGACCAATGGCGCGGGCGGCTGCCGCTCCGTCAGGACCGAACTCGGCGGCGACCGAACGCCGCTCGAACTGCCTTGTGCGAACCGGCCCCGATTACTGCGGGCGCCCCACCAGGAACGTATGCTCAAGCAATGTCTGACACGACCGAAACCACGCCCGGCTGGCTGACCACCGACGAACTGGAAACAGCCCGGACCCGGATGCCGATCCTGTACGTGGAGGCCGTGCCCGTACGCGTGGACGACAGCGGCGAAGTCACCAGCATCGGGCTGCTGCTGCGCATGGGTCCGGCCGGGACGGTCAGCCGGACCCTGGTGTCCGGCCGCGTCCTGCACCACGAGCGGGTCCGGGACGCGCTGCTGCGGCACTTGGAGAAGGACCTCGGCCCGGTCGCCCTGCCCCGGATCCCTTCGTCCCTCCAGCCCTTCACCGTTGCCGAGTACTTCCCCACCGCCGGCATCACCTCGTACCACGACCCGCGCCAGCACGCCGTGTCCCTCGCCTACATCGTCCCGGTGACCGGCGACTGCCGCCCCCGTCAGGACGCGCTCGACCTGGTGTGGTTCAGCCCCCAGGAGGCGGCCTCCCCGGCCGTGCAGAGCGAGATGCCCGGCGGCCACGGAGTGCTGCTGAAGCAGGCCCTCGCCCACGTCGGACACACGTACTGAGGACGGACGGACGGCAACCACGGGGGCGCGGAGCCTCCGTGGTTCGTACGCGGGCTCGGGCGACCCGGCCGGTCGGGGCGGTTCGGCCGCACGTCATGTTCATGTCGTGCATGGCTGTCCGTCGCCCGGTGACAACGCGCCCGTAACGCGAGGGCTCCAGTCTTCAGCCGCCATGGCCCGTACGTGTCCGACCAACCGCTGGAGACGCCCGGTGGAACTTCACCGCCTTGATCGCCCTCGTCGTACTCGTCCCGCCCGCCCCGTCACGGCCGCCTTCGCGCTGACCGCGGCGTTCGCCGTCCTCGCCGGTCTCACCTCGGCCGCTCCGGCCGCGGCGCAGGGCCGCGGGAGCGGCTCGCTGCCCGCGGTCACCGCGGTGGCGGAGACCGCCACGCTGTTCGACGACGAGGAGGGCGGCAACGCCAACGCCGACGACCCCGCCATCTGGCGCAACAGCGCCGACCCCGGCCGCAGCCTGGTCGTCGCCACGGCCAAGGAGGGCGGGTTGCGCGTCTACGACCTCGGCGCGCGCCAGGTGCAGGCACTGCCCGCGCCGAGCGGGCCGGGCCCCGATGACGCGCCGGGGCGGTTCAACAACGTCGACCTGATCCACCGGATGCGCCTGTCAACGGGGCGGGCGGACCTCGCCGTCGTCACCGACCGCGGAAACGACCGGCTCCGCTTCTACCGCATCGACCGCGACCGGCCCGGAGGCCCGCTGACCGACGTCACCGCGCCGACCGTCCCCCCGGTCTTCTCCGGCTCGCAGGAGGAGATCAACGACCAGCGCACCGCCTATGGCCTGGCGACCTGGACGGACCGGGCCACCGGCCGTGACTACGCCCTGGTCAGCCGCCGCCACGAGACCCGCGTCGCCCTCCTCGAACTGGCGGCCTCCGCCGGCGGCACGGTCGGGTACCGCCTGGTACGGACCCTGGACCTGCCCTCCTCCTTCCGGCTGCCGAACGGGACGTCCTGGACCCCCTGCGGCGAGCCGGGCGAACGCCCGCAGGTGGAGGGCATGGTCGTCGACCCGGCGAGCGGCACGCTCTACGCCGGCCAGGAGGACGTCGGCATCTGGCGGATGCCCGCCGATCTGACCTCGGCGCCGGTACTGGTGGACCGGGTCCGCGAGTACGGCGTCCCCGCCGCATTCGACGAGGAGACCGAGGAGTGCACGGCGGGCGCCGACCCGGGCTTCGGCGGCCGTCGCCTGTCCGCGGACGTGGAGGGGCTGACCATCGTCGACGAGGGCGACGGTGACGGCTACCTCATGGCGTCGAGCCAGGGCGACGACACCTTCGCCTTCTACGACCGCGAGCGCGAGGACGGGCACGAGTACGAGGGCGGCGTACGGATCACCGCACGCTCCCGCACCCTCGACGGATCGGAGGAGTGCGACGGCGCCGCGGCCCTGAACCAGCCCCTCGGCCGTGCGTTCCCCCGCGGCCTCCTCGTGGTCCAGGACGGCCACGACAGCCCCGAGGACGGTCCGCGCACCGCCACCGGCTTCAAGTTCGTGGACCTGGGTCAGGTGTTGGACGCCCTGGACGACTGACCGACGTCCGACCGCAGGGCGGGGCCGTGATGACTCCCCGGGCGGATGTGGCGTACGACACGACGGGCGCGGGGAACTCCCCCGCCCCGCGGTCCGACTTCTGACCCGCGCCGGGTGGGCTTTCGCGCCCGCCCGGCCCCCTCCGCCACGCGGGCGGCCGGGGCAACCGCGATCGGAACGGGACGACCGGATGAACCGCAGGGACCTACTCCGAGCCTCGACCGCGATCGGCGCCACGGCCGCGGCGGTCGGCGCGGCCACCGGGCCGGCCACGGCCGCGGCGGCGAGCGCCGCACCGCGTTCCGCCGCCGAGGCGGGCGGCCCGCTGCGCGTGCACGTCGTCATGTTCGACGGCGTGGAGGAACTGGACTTCGCCGCCCCCTACGAGGTCTTCGCCGCAGCCCGGTTCTTCACGGACCGCACGATCGACGTCCGCTACGTGACGGTCTCCGGCCCGGGCACCGTCCGGGCCGCGTACGGCACACGGGTCGAGGTCGAGCACGCCTGGGCTCCCCGCTCGGCGGACGTCATCGTGGTACCCGGTGGCGGATACGCACGCCCCGGCGGCCCCGGCGTTCCCGCCGAGATCGCCAAGGGCACGCTCCCGCGGAGCCTGGCCTCGGCGGCCCGGCGCGGCCTCACCATCAGCGGGATCTGCACGGGCGTCATGCTGCTGTCCGCCGCCGGCCTGACGAGGAACCGCCCCTGCACCACCCATCACAAGGCGCGCCCCGATCTGGAGCGGCAGGGCGGCCTGTTGAAGAACGCGCGCGTGGTGGACGACGGCGACCTGGTCACGGCGGGCGGCATCACCTCGGGCCTGGACCTCGCCCTGTGGCTGGTACGCCGGGAGCTGGGCGCCGATGCGGCGACGGGGGTCGAGACGATGCTCGAGTACGAGGCCCGCGGCACGGTGTGGGTCCCTCCGACGGTTGCGCGGTCGTAGGAACCCCACCGTGCGCGTCGGCGCCGCCCACCTAGACTGACGGGCATGGCATCCCGCATCAGTGAGCTGGTCATCGACGCTGCCGACCCGGAGCGGCTCGCCGCGTTCTGGAGCGAGGTCCTCGGCTACGTCGAACTCAATCGGGAGGACGACGGAAGCATCGAGATCGGGCCGCCCGGCATCGGCTTCGGCGGACCGCAGCCCACGCTCGTCCTCAGCCCCAGCACCGATCCCCGGTCCGGGAAACTCCCTCTGCACATCGACGTCAATCCCACCGACCGGGACCAGGACGCCGAGTTGGAACGGCTGCTGGCCCTCGGGGCCCGGCCCGCCGACGTCGGCCAGAGCGGCTCCGAGGGCTGGCACGTCCTGACCGACCCGGAAGGCAACGAGTTCTGCCTCCTGCGCACCCGCCTCAAGCCCCTCTGAGCACGGCACGACGCACGGCTCGGGCCGCCCGGGTTCGGGCAGCGGGCGGCCGCCGGCGCCCGCCCCGTCGCCGAGCTACACCGCGTAGCGGTTCGGGGCGAAGAGGGTGGGGTTCGCCGCGACCCAGTCCGAGGTGCGGCGCAGGCCCTCCTCCAGGCCGACCCGGGGGCGCCAGCCGGCCCAGTCGCGGGCCCGGCGGTTGTCCGACAGCAGGCGCTGGACCTCGCTGCCCGAGGGCCGCAGTCGGGCCGGGTCGACGACCACCTCGGCGTCCCGGCCGGAGGCCTTGATCAGGGCCTGGGCCAGATCACCGACGGAGATCTCCTCGCCGGTGCCGAGGTTGACGACCTCGCCCAGTGCCCGGTCGCACTCGGCCACCGCGAGGAAACCCTCGGCCGTGTCCGTGACGTACGTGAAGTCCCGGGTCGGGGTGAGCGACCCGAGCCGGATCTCGCGGGAGCCCGCGTGGAGTTGGGCGAGGATCGTGGGGATGACCGCGCGCGCCGACTGGCGCGGTCCGTACGTGTTGAACGGGCGCACCACCGTCACCGGAAGTTCGAAGGCGTGGTGGAAGGAGAGCGCCATCATGTCCGCGCCGATCTTCGACGCGGAGTACGGGGACTGCGGTTGCAGCGGGTGGCTCTCGGAGATCGGGGCGGTCAGCGCCGTCCCGTAGACCTCGCTGGTCGAGGTGTGCACGAGGCGGCGTACGCCGTGGCGGCGGCAGGCCTCGGCCATGTTCTGGGTGCCGGTGACGTTGGTCTGCACGTACGCACCCGGTGAGGCGTAGCTGTACGGGATCCCGATCAGCGCCGCCAGGTGGAGGACGGTGTCGCAGCCGGCGACGGCGTCGCTGACCCGGCCCGCGTCCCGGACGTCACCGGCCCACATCTCGACGGGGCCGTCCGGGTCGGCGAGGTGGCGCGCCAGGTGGCCCTTCTCGGCGTACGGCTTGTAGTGCACGAAGGCCCGTACGCGCGCGCCCCGGGCCACCAGCAGGTCGACCAACGTCGATCCGATGAAGCCTTCGGCTCCGGTGACGAGGACGGTGCGGCCGGTCCAGCTGTTCGGGTTCATATGCGCTCCAGGTGAGGGGTGGGGACGAAGCCGGCGACGCGGAGGACTTCCGCGGCCAGCAGTTCGGCGGCCCGCGCGTGCGGGCCGGGGTCGGCGGCGCCGGCCATGGCCGTCAGTCGGGCCGGGTCGGCCAACAGCGGGCCGATCAGGCCGGCGAGGCGTTCGGCGGTGGTTTCGGCGTCGGGCAGCAGCAGTCCGGCGCCCGCGTCGGTCAGGACCCGCGCGTTGTGGGTCTGGTGGTCGCCGGGGGCGTACGGGTAGGGCACCAGGACGGCGGGGACGCCGGTGGCCGCCAGTTCGGCGACGGTCGCCGAGCCGGCGCGGCACACCACGAGGTCGGCGGCCGCGTAGACGAGGTCCATCCGGTCCAGGTACGGCACGGCCCGGGCGATGCGCTGCCCGCCGGAGGCGGCGAGGTCGGCGACCGTGTCGGGGAGCGCGGCCGGGCCGGTCTTGACCAGGAGTTGTACGTCGTCCCGGTATTGCCACAGCCCGGCGAGCGCGATCGCGGCGCGGGTGAGGCGGACGGCGCCGAGGCTGCCGCCGTTGAAGACGACGAGCCGCCGCCCCTCGGGGACGCCGAGCGCGCGCCGGGCATCGGCCCGCAGGGCCGTCCGGTGCGCTCCGGGGAGCTCGGCGAGGCCGGCGAGGGCCGCGGAGATCGGCATGCCGGTGGTGAGCGCCCGGGCGCCGCCCGACAGGTGGCCGCGGCTGCGGTCGAAGGCCACGGCGACGTGCGGGGTGAGGCGGGCCGCGAACTGGTTGGCGCGGCCGGGGACGGCGTTGGACTCGTGGATCACGGCCGGCAGCCCCGCCAGGCGGGCCCCGAGGACGGCGGGCGCGCTGGGGTAGCCGCCCATGCCCACGACGACCTGGGCTCCCTGGCCGCGGATCACGGCGCGGGCCTGGTGCGCGGAGCGCAGCAGGGCGGCCGGCAGCAGGTAGCGCTTGGCCCCCAGGGCCGGGTCGAAGGGGATCATGTCGACGGTGTGCAGGCGGTATCCGGCGCCGGGGATCAGCTCGGTCTCCAGGCCCCGCTCGGTCCCGATGAACGAGACCACCGCGCCCGGCACGGCGGCGCGCAGTGCCTCGGCGAGGGCGAGGCCGGGGTAGATGTGGCCGCCGGTGCCGCCCGCACCGATCACGACGGAGAGTGCCGCGGATGTGTGTGGTGTGGTCATGGCCGCACACTCCCGGTGCGCCCTAAGAACGTTCTAAGAGGTTCTCTCAGACGGCTTTGGCAGGCTGTTCCCCATGAACAGTTCGGACAACACGGGCCACCCCGGCACCACCGGCGATGCGGGCGGCGTGGGCGGCGCCCCCGGGCCGCGGATCCTCGTCGTCGACGACGAGCCCGAGGTCCGGGCGGCCGTCGAGGACGGCCTTCGCGTCGAGGGGTACGAGGTCCGGGGCGCGGGCGACGGCCTCGCGGCCCTCTCGCAGGTGGCGGTGTGGGAGCCCGACGCGGTCGTCCTCGACGTGATGATGCCGGTGCTCGACGGCCTGGCCGTCTGCCGGCGGTTGCGGGCGCTGGGTGACCGTACGCCCGTCCTGGTGCTGACCGCGCTCGACTCCGTCAGCGAACGGGTCGACGGGCTGGAGGCCGGCGCCGACGACTACCTCGTCAAGCCGTTCGCGCTGGACGAGCTGGTCGCCCGGGTACGGGCGCTGCTGCGGCGGGCCTCGCCCGGGCCGGCGGGCGACGCCCCGCTCGGCTTCGCCGACCTCGTACTGGATCCGGCGACCCGGACCGGGCGGCGGGGCGGGCGGCCGTTGGAGTTCAGCCGTACCGAGGCGGCCCTGCTGGAGCTGCTGTTGCGCCACCCGGGCCAGGTGCTTCCGCGCGAGTCGATCCTGGAGCTGGTGTGGGGGCGGGACTTCGGGCCCGACTCCAACTCGCTGGCCGTCTACGTCGGCTACCTGCGCCGGAAGTTGGAGGCCGGCGGGGAGCCCCGGCTTGTCCACACCGTCCACGGGGTCGGCTACCGGCTGGACGCGGCGTGAGCGGCGCGGGCCGGCGGCGGCTCGGTGGGGCCTGGCGCAGGCGGCGTCCCCTGCGGACCCGGCTCGCGCTGGCCGTCACCGCCGCCGTGGCCTTCGTGGCCGTCGGGGTGTGCGCGGCGGCGTTCGTCGTGGTCCGGTCGGCGCTGTACCAGCAGCTCGACCTCAGCCTGACCCAGGCGGCGCGGTTGGCCGCCCAGCGCGAACCGGGGGCGGCGCCGGGCACCCTGGCCGGGGAGTGCCGCTTCCTGGCGGCCCCGGCGTGCGCGGAGGTGGTGGCCGCCACCCCCGCCGGCGACCCGCGTACGCCGGGACTGTTGCCCGTGGCTGCGGCCGCGCGGGAGGTCGCCGCCGGTCGGCGGGCCCCGTTCTACACGAACATCACGGTGTCCGGGTATCCCGCCCGGATGCTCACCACCGACTACGCCAAGGGGCGGGCGCTCCAGGTGGCGCTGCGGGCGGACACGGTGGAGGACGGCATCGAGGACGCCGCACGGTGGCTCGTGGCGACGGCGGCGGCCGGGGTGCTGCTGGCCGCGTTCCTCGGCCACTGGGTGTCGCGGACCGGGCTGGCGCCGGTGACCCGGCTCACCGCGACGGCCGAGCGGATCGCCGCGACCCGGGACCCGCGGCACCGGATCGAGCTGCCGCCACCGGGACGGGAGGACGAGATCACCCGGCTGGCCGGGAGCTTCAACACCATGCTGGGTGAGTTGGAGCAGTCGGTCACCGCCCAGCGTCGACTGGTCGCGGACGCCTCGCACGAGCTGCGCACCCCGTTGACGGCGCTGCGCACCAACGCGGAGCTGTTGGCGCGGGGCGACCGGCTCACGCCGGACCAGCGCGAGCGGGCGTCGGCCGCGCTGGGCCGGCAGCTGCGGGAGGTGACGGGGCTGGTGAACGACCTGATCGAGCTGGCGCGCGACGAGGAGCCGCAGCCTCTGGTGGAGCAGGTCCGTCTCGGCGCGCTGGTGGAGTACTGCGCGCAGGCCGCACGGGCGCACTGGCCGGACGTCCCGTTCCGGGTACGGGTGCCCGAGGGGCCGGTCGTGGTGCCGGGGGTGCCGGCGCGGTTGAGCCGGCTGTTGGGGAACCTGCTCGACAACGCGGCCAAGTTCAGCCGGGGCGGTCTGCCCGTGGAGGTGGAGCTGGTGGCGGGCGGTCCGGGCCGGGGCGCGGAGCTGACCGTCCGCGACCACGGGCCGGGGATTTCGGCGCAGGACCTGCCGTACGTCTTCGACCGCTTCTACCGGGCCGGGGCGGCTCGCGCCCTGCCGGGCTCGGGGCTGGGCCTGGCGATGGCCCGGCAGATCGCGCGGGCCCACGCCGCGGAGCTGACGGCGGAGCCCGCTCCGGGCGGGGGCGCGTTGTTCCGGCTGACGTTCTGAGCGCGGCCCGAGGCAGGCACGGGGGGCGGCCTCAGGTCGTTCCGGCCAGCCGGCGCTCCGCCGCCAGCACCGCTTCGTGGGCGCTGGGGCGGCCCATCAGGACGCACAGGGTGTGGGCGGCGTCGTCCATGGCCCGCACGGCGCCCGGGTCGTGCGGGGCGTTCGTGAGGCGGGCCTGGCAGCCCCGCAACCGGGAGAGGACCTCTTCGGTCCGGGTCCGGCTGGGCGGCGGTCCGGTGTCCGGCGTCGTCGGCGTGGCGGGGGTGCGGGCGGCCTCCACCGCGCGGTGGAGGGCGCGCACGACGCGTCCCGGTGCGGGGGCGGGGCCGTCGCCGGGCGCCGTCGCCATCGCGCCCGCCAGCTCGGGGACGGAGACCTGGGCGAGGTCGGCGGCCGTCGCGAGGATCAGGCGCGCGTGCCGGGCCGTGCACGGCGTCGACGCCATCAGCAGGCCCAGGGCCCGCGCGACCGCGTGGTGTCCCGGGGACGGCTTCGCCGACCGGGTCGCCGCAGGGGCAGGTTGCTGGGTCCGAAGACCGGGCTCGGACATTCGTCGCCCTTTCGTTGCGAGGCGGCAGCGGGGGGGGTCCGGCTGAGCGTGTCGAGGCTGATGCGGGGGTGCTCGTGAAACATATGCCGGTGTCCGCCGGGATCGGGCACGCGGCACGGCCTTCGGCCGTCCCCGGACCGATTGCCGGTCCGGGGGCTCGGGCCCTGACCTGACGGACGACGCTGTTCAGAGGTCCAGGAAGACCGCGTAGGCCAGGAAGAAGAGGGCGCAGGCGAACGCGAGCAGGCATATCACCACGAGCGGCCCCATGCCCCAGCCGCGGGTGAGCGGCCGGTACGGCCCCGCCCCCGAGCCGGTGCTCGACTCCCCCGGCGGGGTCTCACCCGGCGGCACCCCGCCGGCGGTGGGCGGCGGCGCCGCGGGTCGCGGGGCAGGGTCCGACGGCTCCGGGTCCGGGATGTGTGCGGACATGGGTCCTCCTCGTCTCGACGGCCACGTCCGTTCCCCACGCCCTCGGCGGCACGGCCCGCGCTGACGCAGGCGGTCCCGAGGGCCCGGGATGCCCGGCGCCTACCCACGCCGCACCCCGGCACGCCTGGACTGCGTACCCGCGGCGGGAGGCCCGCGGCCCCCATGTGGTCGGGCCCGGGCCGGGCCGGTCGGACTCTCCGGCTTACGGGTCCCGCAGCCCCAATTGCGGTATATGTCCTCTGGGGCCAGCCCGGTCCCCGCGAAGGGAGTGGTGGCCGTGGAGCGCACGACGTGCTGCGTGGTGGGAGGCGGGCCGGCCGGGATGGTGCTGGCGCTGCTGCTGGCCCGGGCCGGGGTGGAGGTGACCGTGCTGGAGAAGCACGGCGATTTCCTGCGCGACTTCCGCGGGGACACCGTGCACCCGTCCACCCTGTCCCTGCTGGCCGACATCGGGCTCGCGGAACGGTTCGCCCGGCTGCCGCAGCGCCGGGTGACCTCCGTCCAGCTGCCCCTCGGACCGGACCGCTCGCTCGTCATGGTCGGGAACATCGGGGCGCTGCCCGGCCCGTACAACTACATCGCGATGGTGCCGCAGTGGGACCTGCTCGACCTCCTCGCCGACGAGGCGCGCCGCGAGCCCTCCTTCCACCTGCGCATGAACACCGGGGCGACGTCCTTCCTGATCGAGGGCGGACGGGTCACGGGCGTGCGGTACCGGACCGCTGACGGCGAGGCGGGCGAGATCCGGGCCCACCTGACGGTTGCCTGCGACGGTCGCGGTTCGCTGGCCAGGGCGCTGCCCGAGCTCGGGCTGGAGGGCTTCCCGTGTCCCATGGACGCCTGGTGGTTCCGCCTGCCGCGCCGCGAGGACGATCCCAGCGGGCTGGTGGGCGGCGTGGGAGACCGGTTCTTCACCGCGCTCATCGATCGCGGCGACTACTGGCAGTGCGCGGCGCTCATCCCCAAGGGGACCGATGTCGAACGACGGGCCGAGGGCCTGGAGCGTTTCAACGCCCGGTTCGCGCAGGCCGCCCCCTGGCTCGCCGACCGGGCCGACGCCCTCACCTCCTGGGACGAGGTCAAACTGCTCGACGTACGGCTCGAACGGCTGCGCCGCTGGCACCGACCCGGGTTGCTGTGCATCGGTGACGCCGCCCATGCCATGTCGCCGGTCTTCGGCATCGGCATCAACCTCGCCGTGCAGGACGCGGTGGCCGCCGCCCGCCACCTGGTACGGCCGCTGCGTGAGGGCGCCGTGGGACTCCGGGACGTGCGCCGCGTCCAGCAGCGCCGGATGCCCACCACGGTCGCCACCCAGGGGCTCCAGCGCCTCGCCCACCGCCAGGTCATCGAACCGCTGCTGGCGGGCCGCACCGCGTTCGGCGATCCCCGGCGGGCGAAGCGCATGACCGAGCTGATCACCGACTCCCGGTGGTTGAACCGGGTCCCGGCGTACTTCCTCGCCTACGGGGCCCTGCGCGAGCGACCCCCGAAGGAGTCGCTCCGCTGAGCCGCCGCGCCCACGGCCCGGGCGCCCCCACCGATGCGCCCGCTGAACCGGAAGACACCCTTCGGGAGGCAACATGACTGACCTCGGGAGGCAACATGACTGAGCAGCCGGTCCCTCTGCCCTATGCCGACCCGGCTTTCCTCGCGGATCCGTTCCCGCTGTACCGGCACCTGCGCGAGGACGGCCCCGTGCGCCGCGCCGTCATCGCGGGCGGCCTGGAAGCGTGGCTCGTCACCCGCTACGAGGACGGCCTCGCGGCCCTGTCCGACTCCCGTCTCAGCAGCGACGTGCGCGACGCCGCCGACACCCGGCTGCTGCGGCAGCTGCCCGGCACGGAGCGCGAGTCGATGCTGAGCAACATGCTCCGCAGCGACCCGCCGGACCACACCCGCCTGCGCCGCCTGGTGTCCAAGGCGTTCACGGCCCGTCGCGTGGCCGGGATGCGGCCCCGGATCCAGGAGATCACCGACCGGCTGCTGGACGCGGTCGTCCCGACCGGCCGCGCCGACCTCGTCGCGGACTTCGCGCTGCCGCTCCCGGTCACGGTGATCAGCGAGCTGCTGGGGGTGCCGGTGGACGACCGTCACGACTTCCAGCACTGGACCGACCGCATGATCATGCGGGGCGCGGGGCCGCCGGATCCCGCCGTGGTGAACGAGGCGTGGCTGCACATGCGCGCCTACGTCACCGAGCTCATCCGGGACAAGCGGGACCGCCCCGCGGACGACCTGCTCAGCGACCTCGTCGCGGCCCGGGACGAGGAACAGCGGCTCACCGAGGACGAGCTGGTCGCCATGGTGTTCCTGCTGCTGGCGGCGGGCTACATCACCACGGTCAACCTGATCGGTGGCGGCATCTCCACCCTGCTCGCCCACCCCGACCAGTTCGAGCTGCTGCGCTCCGATCCGTCGCTGCTGCCGGGCGCGATCGAGGAGTTCCTGCGCTACGACGGTCCGGTCAGCCCCGGCATCGCCCGGTTCGCGCGGGAGGACGTCGAGATCGCGGGCGTGACCGTGCCGCGCGGCGCGACCGTACTGATCGGCTCGGCCCTCGCCGACCGCGACCCGGCGCGCTTCCCGGATCCCGAGCGCCTGGACATCACCCGGCAGGACAACGCCCACCTCGCGTTCGGGCACGGCATCCACTACTGCCTGGGCGCCCCGCTGGCCCGGCTGGAGGGCCAGATCGCGATCGGTACCGTCCTGCGCCGGCTCCCCGACCTGGCGCTCGCCGTACCGGCGGACGAGATCCCCTGGCGCCCGGGCGGACTGCGCGGCCCGCAGAGCCTGCCGGTGACCTTCACCCCCGGCGAACCGGCGACCGGGTAGCCGTCCCGGAGCCCGTACGCGGGACGCGGGACCCGGCCGGGTCCCGGGTCCCGCGTACGGGGTGACGGTGGGGCGTGTGGTGCCGGGTCAGGATTCCCCGTCGCGCCTCTCGTCCTCGTCGCGCTCGCGCGGGTTCTCGTCCTGGCGGGGGTACTTGAGCTCCTCGGGGCTCTTGCCCCGGGCCTTCACCGCGCTCGTACCGGGGTGGACGGGGTCCTGCTCGGGGCGGCGCGTGCGCTCCTGCCCGGGGCGGCCGGTGCGCTCCTGCTCCTGCTCCTCGCGGCCCTTGCCCGGCTCCTGGCGCTTGTCCTGCATACCGCCCATGACGGCGACTCCCTCGTGAAGGATGGGATGGGGTCCCTGCGGCTCCACGCTGTCGCCCCCCGGCCCCCTCCGCAACCGCTGGACCGGCGGTGACGGACGATGTCCCCGAGGTCCGCGGGTCGGGCAGACCCCGGTGGTCGGGCGGGCAGGATGGCGGCCGATCGGGCCTGCGGGTAGGTGCGCCTCCGGGCCCACCACGGGAGGACGACGACCGCCAGGAGCGCTGGGGGGGGGAACGCCGGCGGCGCGGAACGCGTCGTCGGAGCTCGGGGTGCGGGTGGTGCCGTCGGGGCCCTCCTGGACGTCCCCCGCTCCTCGCGGAGCGGATCCGCGGACGCGTTCAGTCCATCGGCGACAGGGCGCGGGCCCGAGCGGCGGCCAGTACGACCCGCACCGCACGCTCGGCGGTTGCCTCGTCGACCGTTTCACCGATGAACGCGAGCCGGAAGTAGACCGGCGCGGCAAGGGTCTTGAGGAGTTCGACGGGATCGGTGTCCGCGGGAAGTTCGCCGCGGTCGACGGCCCGAGTGACGACGGGCTCCGCTCGACGGAAACGGTCCTCGAAGAGCGTCTTCTTGATCTCGGCGAGCTGTGGAACGCGTGCGGCGTCAGTCAGGACAGCGCCCAACAGGGCACGTCCAACGGCGGAGTTCAGGGTGGCGACAAGCGACAGGGCGAGCTCGCGCAGGTCGGCTTCGACCGATCCGGTGTCGGGGATCGCGACGTCGTCGGCGAAGTGACCGGCCAACGCGTCGACCACCAGGCGGTCCTGGTGCTGCCAGTTGCGGTAGATCGTCGTCTTGTGGACGCCGGCGCGCTGGGCGACGCGCTCGACGGTCAGTGCCGCGTAACCGGAGTCCGCGAGTTCGTCGACGGTCGCCGCCAGCACCGCGGCACGCATCCTGCTGCCCCGTCCGACAGCGGGAGTCCGGCGTCGGGAGGATCCTGCGGAATCCATTGCAACTCCTGGTTGCTTTGAGGGCCGAATGTGCGACACCCTGAGCCTATCGCAACGAATGGTTGCGATACGGCCCTGTCGCTCTTGCCGCCCGGCACCCGAACCTCAACGAAACGAGACCGCCGTGACCCGTGTCGTACGCGCAGCGACCTCCTTCACCCTCCTGTCCCCGGCCCGGCGGCGTCCGCGCCGCACCGCCCCGAACTGGTCCCACGACGCCATCCCCGACCAGAGCGGCCGGCTGACCGTCGTCACCGGCGCCAACAGCGGCATCGGCTACGTCACCGCGCGCGAACTCGCCCGCCGCGGAGCCCACGTCGTCCTCGCCTGCCGGGACCGCGAACGCGGCTGCGACGCCGTGGCCCGACTGCGTGCCGAAGTGCCCGGCGCCCGGGCCGAATTGCGCGTGCTCGACCTCGCCGACCTGCGGTCCGTACGGGACTTCGTCGAGAGGTGGAACCCGCCGCGCATCGACCTGCTGATCAACAACGCCGGCGTCGCCATGGTGCCGTTCTCCCGAACCGCCGACGGCTTCGAGTCCCAGTTCGGCGTCAACCACCTCGGCACGTTCGCGCTGACCGGCCTCCTGATGCCGCACCTGCTGGCTTCGAGCGACCCCCGCGTGGTCACCGTCAGCAGCGAGGGCCAGCGCTTCGCCCGCTTCGACCTGACCAACCTGAACGCCGAACGCCGCTACCGGTCCGCCTTCGCCTACGTCCAGTCCAAGCGCGCCAACCTCTACTTCGCCATGGAACTCCAACGCCGTTGCGAAGCGGCCGGATCGGACCTGCGGTCCATGGTCGTCGCCCCCGGCCTGACCCGGACGAACGTGCTCACCGGCGGCGCCCACCGCGCCCGAGGCCGCGCCTACGACCGCCTCACCCGCATCCTCCTGAAGATCGCTTTCCGCCCCACGGCGGAGGGATCCATGACCTCCCTGTACGCGGCGACCGTCCCCGACCTGCCGGGCGGCAGCTACGTCGCACCGGACGGACCGTTCCAGCTCCGCGGCCGGCCCGCCCTGCGAACCCGGGACCGGGCCGTCCACGACGGAGCCACCGCGCGTCGGCTGTGGACGCTTTCGGAGGAACTCACCGGGGTGCGCTTCGCCCTGTAGGACGCGCCTGCGGGCCCCTGACCGACCGGCTCCGGCTCGGAGGCCTCAGGCCCTGGTCAGTTCGGCGGCGCCGAAGGAGACGTCGAAGCGGTCGCACCAGATGGTGACGCTGCTGTACTCGGAAAGGTCGAGGTCGGCCGGTACCTCGTAGTTCTGGTCGCCCTTGTTCCCCTTCAGTTTGCCGAGGCTGACGTGCCTGCCGTCGTCGAAGACCCGCCAGCCGGCCGTGCCCTCCTTCACCGGGGCGTCCGTCAGCCACACCCGCAGGTCCGGCCCGTTGCTGGTGTCGAGGTCCTCCAGCCGGAGCGTGTGCGAGCCGTCCGCGAGACGGATGAGCTTCGCGGTGCCCGTGGTGGCGTGCTCGTGACTGATCAGGTCCCCCCGGGCCACGGTCCGCAGCGTCGGGGCGGCAGGGGCGGCGCCGCCCGACGGCGGGGCGGACGCGGACGGTGCGGGCTTCGGAGCCGTCGGCAGGGCCTCGTCGACGCGGTCGTCCTGCCAGAGCTTCCACGGTTGGAACCAGTACACGCCCACGCCCAGGAGTACCAGGGCCGTCACCAGGCCTCCGATGAAGAACCGTCCGCGCCGCTTGCCGTTCACCACTGCCGCTCCCCTGCCGAACCCGCTGATCGTTTCCCCCATTCAACGGGGTGGGCGGACGGCACGGCCACCGGACAACGATGACGAAATCCTTACGCGCGCCTCACCGACCCGGCGTCGTCGGGATGGTGGCGGCCTGATCGCGCATGCCCCAGGGCGAGCCGTACGCGGTGAGCAGGTCGAGGAAGGGCAGGGGCGGCAACGCCTCGGGGCCCAGGACGCCCGGCCGGGACCACACGCCGGTCGCCAGCAGTTCCAGGGCCACCACCGGGTTGACGGCGGTCTGCCAGACGACGGCCTGGGAGCCGTACTCGCGCATGGACCACTGGTTGTCGACCACGTGGTAGAGGTAGACCTCACGGGGCAGGCCGTCCTTGACGCCCTTGACCCAGGTGCCGGCGCAGGTCTTGCCGGTCATCCGGTCGCCGAGGCCGGCCGGGTCGGGCAGGCAGGCCGCGACCACGTCGCGCGGCGAGACCCGGACCGGGCCGTCCCCGCCGCGGACCGTGACCGGCTCGGTGGAATCAAGGCCCAAGGCGTGGAGCGTCTTCAGCTTGCCGATGAAGTCGTCACCGAGGCCGTACTTGAAGGTGACCCGACGGGCCCCCACCCAGCGCGGGATGAGGAGGACCTCCTCGTGCTCGACGTTGACGCACTCGACGGGACCGATGCCCTCCGGGAAGTCGAAGACCTCGGGCTCGCTGAACGGCTCGGTGGTGAACCAGCCGCGCTCGCGCTCGTACACCACGGGCGGGTTCAGGCACTCCTCGATCGTCGTCCAGATGTTGAAGGACGGGGCGAAGTCGTAGCCCTCGACGGCCAGGTTCGCCCCGTCGCGGATGCCGATCTCCTCGATCTCGTCGAAGAGTTCGTCGGCCGCGTAACGGGCGAAGACGTCCGAGAGTCCGGGCTCGACACCCATGCCGACGAGCGCCAGCCGGCCCGACTTCTCCCACTCCTCGGCCCGCTCGAACTGTTCGTCCCCGAGCTTCACCCCGCACTCGCTGTGCGGGTGTTCGGGGTGCGGGCGGGAGAGGGACATGGCCATGTCGAGGTAGTGACTGCCCGCCGCCAACGCCGCGTTGAACAGGGGCATCACGAAGCGCGGGTCGGTCGCGTTCATCAGGACGTCGCACCCGCGCTCGGACAGCAGCCGGGTGACCGCCGCCTCGTCGGAGGCGTCGACGCGGCAGGCGCTGAAGCGCTGCTCCGCGTCCCCCAGGGCCGCGACCGCGGCCTGGGCGCGGCCCAGGTCGTAGTCGGCGACGACGAAGTGGTCGAAGAAGTCACGGCGGGCGGCGATCCGGGTGATCGCACTGCCGACGCCGCCGGCGCCCACAAGCAGAACACGCATGGCGAGGTCCCTTCTCTGCGAGGCGTGCGCCTCGGGTCTCTGTGAGGCCTGCGCCTCGGGTTTCTGTGAGGCCTGCGCCTCGGGGCCTGATGGAACCCGCCGCCACGAGCTAAGGTCAATGGTGTTGGCATAAGGTCGGCCGGCGCCGGAGGACGGCGCGGCCGTACGGAGGACGACGGAGAGGGGCGGGCGATGGCGAAGGACGTGGTCCCGGAGGACGCGCGCAGGCGACGGCGTCCGACCCGGCAGGGGACGGTGCTGTCCGAGCGGTTGATCGTCGAGACGGCCCTGCGGATGGTGCGCGAGCACGGCAGCGCGGGACTCTCGGCCCGGCGGCTCGGCGCCGCCCTGGGCGCGGACCCCAGCACGCTGTACCGGTACTTCGACGGCATGGACGGCCTCACCCTGGCCATGGGCGAGGAGCTGATCGGCCGGGCGCTCTCCGGTTGGGCATCGACCGGGCGGTGGCGTGATGACCTGCGCTCCCTCGGGCTCCGCATCCACGGTGCGTACCTCGCGCATCCGCAGGCCGCGCTGCTGACCGCGAGCCGGGTGACGGGGCGGCCGCGGGAGATCGCCGCGGACGAGGCGATCCTCGGCGGCCTGCGCGGCGCGGGGTTCCCCGACGATGACGCCGTGCGGATCTACCACGCCTACATCGACCAGTGCCTGGCCTTCGCGGCGCTCGACGCGGGCCCGTTCGCGCTGACGGCGAAAGCCCGCGAGGCGGACGAGGAGCGGTGGGAGTCGACGTACGCCCGGCTGCCCGCCGACGAGTACCCGAACATCGCGGCCACCGTCGGGCTACTGGCCGCCCGGATGCCGCACAGCGCCTACCCCGTCGCGCTGGAGATGCTCCTGGACAGCGCCGAACGCGAACTGGGCGACCTGGCCGGCCACTGAGTCGGGCCTGGCTTATGCCAACACCATTGACCCCCTGTACGGCACACGGGTTTCCTCGTCGCATTCACGCCCCGTTCACACCGCACCAGTGAGGGACCATGGTCGAAGACACCCCGCGGACGCCGGCCGCCACGCTCAAACCGAACGCGATCGGGTTCGTCGACGCCCTCGCCATCGGGCTCAACGCCACCTCGCCGGCGTATTCCCTGGCCGCCGTGATCGGGCCGATCGTCGCCCTGGTCGGCGTCCACGCTCCCGGGGTGATGCTCGCGTCCTTCGTGCCGATGGTGCTCATCGCTTCCGCCTTCTACTACCTGAACCGGGCCGATCCTGACTGCGGCACCACCTTCTCGTGGGTGACCCGCGCCCTGGGGCCGACGGCCGGTTGGCTCGGCGGGTGGGCGATCACGATGACCGGCGTCCTGGTGGTGGGCTCACTGGCCGATGTGGCCGTCAACTTCGGCCTGTTGGCCGTCGGCCTCGACGATTGGGCCGCGAACACCCTGGTCCGTCAGTCGCTGACCGTGCTGCTGATCGTGGCGATGGCCGCGCTGTGCGTACGGGACACCCGGGCGGCGGCCCGCCTGCAGAACGTCCTCGTCCTGTTGCAGACCGTCTGCCTGTTCGTCTTCGCGGCGGTGGCCCTCCACAAGGTCCTCTCCGGTACCGGGTCCCTCGACTCGGTGCGTCCGGAGGCCGGCTGGCTCAACCCCTTCGGGGCCGGGGGCACGGCGCTGACCGGCGGGCTGCTGCTCGGCGTGTTCGTGTACTGGGGTTGGGAGTCGGCCGTCAATCTCTCCGAGGAGACGACGGACCCCTCCTCCACCCCGGGGAAGGCCGGAATCTGGTCGACGGTCGTCCTGCTGGCCACGTACGTCTCGGTGGCCTTCGCGGTCGTCGCCTTCGCCGGCACCGGCTACCTCGGCGCGCACGCCGACGAAGAGGAGGCCGTGTTCGCCTCGCTGGCCCGCGAGGTCCTCGGCGGCTGGGACTGGATCGTCCTCCTCGCCGTGGCGACCTCGGCGCTCGCCTCCACCCAGACGACGATCATCCCGGCGTCCCGTACCGCGCTGTCCATGGCGCGCCGGCACGCCCTCCCCAGCCGATTCGGCCGGATCCACGGCCGGTACCGGACCCCCGCCGTCAGCACGTGGTGGGTCGCCGGCACGGCCACCGTCTGGTACCTGCTCATCCATCGGATCAGCGAGAACGCCCTCGCCGACTCCCTGACGGCGCTCTCCCTGCTCATCGCCTTCTACTACGCCCTCACCGGCATCGCCTGCGCGGTCTACCACCGGCGCCGGCTCACCGCGGGAGTACGCGCGTTCTTGTTCATCGGCGCCGGGCCCGTCATCGGCGCGGCCATGCTGACCTGGCTGCTCGTCGAGGCGGTCGCGGACATGGCCGACCCGACCAACTCGGCGGGTGGTACGACCTGGTTCGGCCTCGGCCCGCCCCTGGTCATCGCGCTCGGCCTGAGCCTCGTCGGGATCGTGGTGATGCTGGCCCGGCGCGCGGTGTCCGGCACGTTCTGGACGGAGCGCCCCGGTGTTCACGGGGGCCCGGACGCGCCCGCAGCGACCGACGGGCGCCAGGACGGGAAGGGCGCGGGGGAACCGGAACCGGAGGGGGACGCGGAACCGGAGGGGAACCGCGTCGCCGCCCGGCCCGCCGGCCGTTCCGGTCAGTCGCGGTAGACGAGGACGAACGCGTCGTACGGGTGGGCGCCCCGGCCGGCCGCCGTCTCGTCGAGGGCTCGGCGCAGGTCGTGCAAGTGGCCGGTGGTGAGCTGGAGCGGTGGCTCGTCCGGCTGGTGCGTGGTGCCGCGCGGGTAGTCCTCGCCGGCCCTGGTGGTCATCTCGATGTGGCAGCCGAGGACGTGACGGACGGGGCGGGTCGCGCAGAAGTCCAGCAGCCGGTCGACGGTGGCCGAGTACGCCGCCCGGTCCGCGATGTAGAGCCGGCCGGGATAGACGGAGTCGCCGGTCAGCAGCAGCCCGGTGTGCCGGTCGTGGAAGACCAGCCCGGCCTCCTGGTGCCCGGGGCCGGGCACCAGGTCGAGGATCCGACCGCCCAGGTCGAGCTCCCCGGTCCGGTGCGGCCAGTCCTCCAGTCCGAAGGAGGACGTGACCGCGTCCAGGCCCGCGCCGATGACCGTGGTGAGCGGCCGGTCCGCGAACTGGCCGTCCGCCGCGGTGTGGTCGCCGTGCCCGTGGGTGTGGGCGACCAGTAGGCCGTACCCGGGCCGCGGGTGGCGTGCCAGCCAGTCCTCCACGAGGGCGTCGACCGTCGCCCGCAGCGGAAAGTGGGCGACCTCGGCGGAGGCTCCCGTGTCGAGCAGCAGGGCGCGGTCATTGCCGAAGAGGAGGAAAACGAACGGGGCCTCGTAGTGCACGGACTTGTTCTGGCGCAGGATCACCGTGTGCTCGGTGTACGCGTGGATCTGGATCTCCGGAGCCGGGTCGTGCTTGGGGGACGGCCAACCCGCGTGCCATACGACGTCGAGGCTGCCTTCGACCGGGGCGTCCCGCAGAAAATCGATCACGCGACCAACCTACCTACCCGCGGGTCCGTCGGCACGGGCCGTCGGATCGGTGCGACGGACGGATCGAGAGGGAGGTGGGCGCGGGCGTGTCGACAGTGGCCACGGGGGGCGGCCGGTCGACCATGGAGTGAGGAAGGAGACCTGCCATGCCGGATCAAGGACCCACCGCTCCCCACACGACCGAGCTCGACGCACGTTACAGCTCGGCGCTCAATCCCCGCCCGGGTGCCGAGGACGTCACCGCCACCGAGTGGTCCCAGGCGCGGCGGCAGTTGGCCGCCGCCGAGATCTTCTGGGTGTCCACGGTGCGGCCGGACGGCCGACTGCACGTCACACCCGTCATCGCCGCCTGGCACGACGGGGTGCTGTACTTCTCGACGGGCCCGGGGGAACAGAAGGCGAAGAACCTCGCCCACGACGGTCACTGCGCGGTGACCACCGGAGGGAACTCCCTCACCGAGGGGCTCGACCTGGTCATCGAGGGCACGGCGGAGCAGGTTTCCGATCCGGCGGCGCTGGAGGAGGTGATCACGGCGTACGAGGCGAAGTACGGTGCGCACATCACCTCCCCCGAGGGCACCTTCCACGGCATCGGGGACGCGTTCCGCACGGGGAACGCCGTGGTGTTCGCGGTGGCCCCGGCCACGGCGTACGGGTTCGGCCGGGACGACGGGGTCTACAGCCACACCCGGTGGTCGTTCCGACCGGGCGGCTGAAGGTCGTCCCGTGCGGCCCCGCTGATACCGCGGGCGTGTATCGCGGGTGTGTATCGCGGGCGTATCGAAAATCGCATACGCCCCCGCAACGGCCGCGCGTGTCCCATGGGGCCATGACCCAAGACGTGTCCCTGTCCGCGCCTCCCCGCCGCCGGCGCGGGATCGTGCTCCTCGGCCTGGCGGTCCTCGGCGTGGCCGGCGCCGCGTTCCTGATGCGGCGGATGCTCCTGATGTCCGCTCCGAGGTGCCTGGCCGGTCGGTGGCACGGCTGCTTCGACACCTTCAACGGTGTCGTGTTCATGACCTTGGCCACGCTGCCGCTTTCCCTACTCGTGGTGTGGGCGCTGGCGCACCGGCGGCGCGCAGCCGGGGTCACCGCGGCGTGGCGGATGTCGCTGGCCGAGGTGGGCATGGTCCACGGGACGGTGCCGTTCGTCTGGATGATCCTGATGCCGGGCGCCGGTGCGGGCGTCGTCCCCGGGCGGGTGAGCCTGGTACCGCTGCTGGACCTGGTCACGATGGGGCCGCTCGGCATCGCGGGGAACCTGCTGGTCTTCGCGGCCCTGGGGTTCTTCGCCCCGATGAGGTTCGCCGCGGTGGCGTCCGCACCGCGCCTCCTGGCCCTCGGGGCGGGCTGCTCGGTCGTGGTCGAAACCGCGCAGTACGTCCTGCGGTTGGACCGGGTGTCCTCCGTGGACGACGTACTGGTCAACGCCGTCGGCGCCGCGCTCGCCGGACTGGCGTCGCGCCGCTGGTGGCGTACCGCGGGGCAAGCGCCGGCGGACCGGCCCGCACCCGTTCCCGCGTCTGCCTCGGCGTCGGGCGGCTGAGCAGGCGGTCCGGTGCACACGTCGCATACGTCGCATACGTCGGCGATATGCCGTGCCGCTTAGGCTTCGGGCATGCGCGTACTGATCGTGGAGGACGAGCCGTACCTGGCCGAGGCCGTCCGTGACGGTCTGCGGCTGGAGGCGATCGCCGCCGACATCGCCGGCGACGGCGACTCCGCCCTGGAACTGCTCGGCGTCAACGCCTACGACCTCGCGGTCCTCGACCGCGACATCCCCGGCCCCTCCGGTGACGAGGTCGCGCGGCACATCGTCGCCTCCGGCAGCGGCATCCCGATCCTCATGCTCACCGCTGCCGACCGCATCGACGACAAGGCGTCCGGGTTCGGGCTCGGCGCGGACGACTACCTCACCAAACCCTTCGAGCTGCGGGAGCTCGTCCTGCGGCTGCGGGCGCTCGACCGCAGGCGCGCGCACACCCGTCCCCCGGTGCGGGAGATCGCGGGTCTGCGGCTCGACCCGTTCCGCCGGGAGGTCTTCCGCGACGGACGGTACGTCGCGCTCACCCGCAAGCAGTTCGCCGTCCTGGACGTGCTCGTCGCCGCCGAGGGCGGTGTCGTCAGTACCGAGGAGCTGCTGGAGCGGGCCTGGGACGAGAACGCCGACCCCTTCACCAACGCCGTCCGCATCACCGTCTCCGCGTTGCGCAAAAGGCTCGGCGAGCCATGGGTCATCGCCACGGCTCCGGGTGTCGGCTACCGCATCGCCACCGGCCCCGACGCGGCCGACACCGCCGGCCCCGGCCGCACGCGTGCCTAGACGACCGGGGCCCAGTGCCCGGCTGAAGCTCGCCCTCAGCTATGCCGGGTTCCTCGCCGTCGCCGGGGCCCTCCTGTTGGCGGTGGTGTGGGTGTTCCTGCTGCGCTACGTGCCGGACAACACCAAGGGGCTCCTGGGCATCTCGCCCAACCGCTACCTCCTCGTGCGCACCTTCGCCCCCGCGGCGGCCGTGGCGATGGCCTTCCTGCTCGTCTTCGGCCTCGTCGGCGGCTGGGTCCTCGCCGGACGGATGCTCGCACCGCTCACCCGGATCACGGACGCGGCCCGGCGGGCCGGCGCCGGATCGCTCTCCCACCGGGTCCGCATGGAGGGCCGCCGGGACGAGTTCCGTGAACTCGCCGACGCGTTCGACGCGATGCTCGAACAACTGGAGTCGCATGTCGCCGAACAGCGGAGGTTCGCCGCGAACGCCTCGCACGAACTGCGCACCCCGCTGGCCATCTCACGGACGCTGCTCGACGTCGCCCGCCGCGATCCCGACCGGGACCGGGACGCGCTCCTGGAGCGCATGCAGGTGGTCAACACCCGCGCGATCGACCTCACCGAGGCCCTGCTGCTGCTCGCTCGCAGCGACCGCGGCGGCTTCACCCGTGAGAACGTCGACCTTTCCCTCCTCGCCGAGGAGGCCGCCGAAAGCCTGCTCCACCTCGCCGAGCAGCGCGGGATCACGCTCGACGTCACCGGCGGGGCGACCCGTACTCCCGGTTCCGCGGAGCTCCTCCTGCGGATGGTGACGAACCTCGTGCAGAACGCCGTCGTCCACAACCTGCCCGCCGGCGGCTCCGTGACGGTCCACACCGGGACGGAGCACGACACGAGCGTGCTGCGGGTCGAGAACACGGGCCATCCGGTGCCGGCGGACCTGGTCCCGATCCTCACCGAAGCCTTCCAGCGCGGAACGGAACGCGTACGCACCGACGAGCACGCCGGCGTCGGCCTCGGCCTGGCCATCGTGCACAGCGTCGTCCGCGCCCATGGCGGCACCCTCGACCTCGTCCCCCGTCCGGCCGGCGGTCTCCTCGTCACGGTTCGGCTTCCCGGGGCCCCGGTGGACCCCTCACCCGAGGGTCGCCACCCGGCCCGTTGACCGGAAGTCCGCTACGGGCCCGGGTGCCTCGTGGCGCGAGGGGGTCAGCGGAGCTTCGAGAGGCCCTTGTTCACGACGTTCGGAGAATCCGTGGCGTCCGTGGCATCGGCCGTTCCCATCGCACCCAGCGGGCCGGGGCGGGCCTTCCTCGGCGGGAAGGCGAGGCCGGTCGGCGTGTTGAGCCCGGTGGAAGCGAGGGTGACCTGTCCGCCGCCCGTCTCCCGTACGCGTACCACCCGGTTGTTGAAGCCGTCGGCCACGTAGAGGCCGCCGGAACCGTCGAGTGCCAGGCCCAACGGATCGCTCAGGCCGGTGACGGGAACCGTGCTCTGCTGCCCGTCGGCCGCGGACACCTTCACGACGCGGTTGTTGCCGCTGTCGGAGACGTAGAGGTCGCCCGCGGCGTTGAGCGCGAGGCCGGTCGGCTGGGACAGGCCGACCGTGGGCACGGTGGTCTGGCCGCTCCCGTCCGCCGCGACCTTGACGACGCGGTCGTTGACGAAGTCGGAGACGTACAGGTCGCCGTCGGGCTCCAGCGCCAGGCCCCAGGGGTGGAGCAGGCCGCTGGTGGGGACGACCGTCTGGGGGCCGCCGCCGGCGGGCACCTTCACCACCCGGTCGTTGAAACTGTCCGCGATGTAGAGGCTCCCGGCGGCGTCGACGGCGAGGCCGAGCGGGCGGGACAGGTCGACGGTGGGCACGGTGGCCTGTTCCCCGCCGTTCGGGGGCAGCGTCACGACCCGGTTGTTACCGGTGTCGGAGACGTAGAGGGCGCCGGCCGGGTCCCAGGCGAGGCCGGTCGGACGCACCAGTCCGTCCAGGGGCACGGTCATCTGCTCGCCCCCGTCCGCAGGCAGCGTGACGACCCGGTTGTTGCCGTAGTCGCTGACGTACAGGGGCGGGCCGGCCGGTGAGCGAACGTCGGCGGCGTCCGTCGCGCCCGCGGGCGCGGTCGGCAGTGCGCAGAGCATCAGCAGGCCCGTCACGGCCGCCAGCCGCCGGGTCCGCGTCCACGTCGTCGTACGGCCGGTACCGGCCGGGAGCCGCTCGCGCGTGCCCACTCGTGCTCGTGCCGTCATGCGTTCCACGACTCACCCACCTGTTGCGACCGGTCCCCCGTCACCCGCCGACCTTAGGAAGGCGTACCGGTATGCGCGGAAGCCACGCCATCGGCCCGTACGGGGCCACTCCAATGCCACCGGCAGGGCGTCGGGAAGGGACGGGCCCATGGGCTCGCGCAGAGCCGCGCAGCGCCCGGACGCAGGGTCCCACGTCCCACCGGTGGTGGAGCGGCTCGATGAGCCGGCACGGGCGGACGCGGTCCGGGGAGCGCCGCGCCCGTTCCGCCGCCGGCTCCGGCTCACTTTCCGCCGGCTTCGGCCAGGGTGTGCGCGACGAGGGCGTTGGCGTGGCCGTGGCCCAGGCCGTGCTCCGTCTTGAGCCAGGAGACGAGTTCCATGTGCTTGGTGAGCGGGGAGGCGCTGATGAGCGCCTTCCATTCGGCGACCGGGCGGCCGTACTTCTTCTCGATCGAGGGGAAGTAGGAGGCGGGGCCCTTCACGGTGTCGGTCATGGCTTCGTGTCCTTCGCTCGCGCTGCCGGTGCGGTCCGAGGGTTGACCCGGCCCGCGGGGAGAACTCATCGGGCCGCCCACCGTGACCTACGTCACATTGGCATGAGGTCCGGCGGTCGCCGACGGAGCCCGCCCGGGCGGGCGGTCATCCACGCGACGGCCGCCCGCCGGCGTACGTCCCTACGGGTGCGGCGTCACGCGGGGTCCTTCACCGCGCCGGACGGCTCCGGGGTCCGGGCCGAGAGGGGGGTGGCGATGTCCTCCAGGGAGCGGCCCTCGGCGGCGACCGCGTAGAACACGGCGACCAGCCCCGCGGCCACCATCAGCGCGGCCCCGATGCAGAAGGCGAGGGCCGCGTCCGACACCACGCCGCTGGAGGTGAGGCCGGCGAAGATCAGGGGTCCGGAGATGCCGCCCGCCGCGGTGCCGATGGCGTAGAAGAAGGCGATCGCCATCGCGCGGGTTTCCATCGGGAAGATCTCGCTGACGGTCAGGTACGCCGAACTCGCCCCGGCGGAGGCGAAGAAGAGCACGACGCACCAGCAGGCGGTCATGGTCAGCGCGGTGAGTTGGCCGGCGCCGAAGAGCCAGGCCGTCCCGAACAGCAGCAGACCGGACAGGATGTACGTCCCGGAGATCATGGGGCGGCGGCCGAACGTGTCGAACAACCGGCCCAGCAGCAGCGGGCCGAGGAAGTTTCCGACGGCGATGACGGCGAAATAGTAGCCGGTCACCGAACTGGACACGTCGAAGAAGGTCACCAGGATGGAACCGAAGCCGAAGGTGATCGCGTTGTACAGGAAGGCCTGACCGACGAAGAGGGAGAGGCCCAGCACGGCCCGCTTCGGGTACGTGCGGAACACGGTCTTCGCGATCTCCCCGAAACCGATGTGGCGGCCCACGGTGACGGTGATGGCCGCGCCGGGCTCCGGCAGCCGTTTCCCGGTTTCCGCCTCCACTTGTCGTTCGACGTCGGCGACCAGGTCCTCGGCCTCCTGTGCCCGGCCGTGCATGACCATCCAGCGGGGGCTCTCCGGGACGTGCCGGCGTACGAGCAGGATGACCAGACCGAGGACGACGCCGAGGGCGAACGTCAGCCGCCAGCCCACCGACGGGGCGAAGATCTCGGTGTTCAGGGCGACGACGGACAGCAGCGCGCCGGCGACCGCGCCCAGCCAGAAGCTGCCGTTGATGATGAGGTCGACGCGGCCGCGGTACTTGCTGGGGATCAGTTCGTCGACGGCGGAGTTGATGGCCGCGTACTCGCCCCCGATGCCGAATCCGGTCAGGAACCGGAAGAGGAAGAACCACCAGGAGGAGAAGGACAGGGCGGTCAGGGCGGTCGCGGCCAGGTAGACGGCGAGCGTGATCAGGAAGAGCTTCTTGCGACCGAACAGGTCCGTGAGGCGGCCGAAGAACAGGGCGCCGGAACAGGCTCCCGCCACGTAGAGCGCGGCAGCCAGACCCGTGACCTGCGCGTCGGTGATGGACAGGCCGCTGCCGTCCTCGGAGAGGCGGCTGGCGATGCTGCCCACGACGGTGACTTCGAGGCCGTCCAGGATCCAGACGGTGCCCAGCCCGATCACGATCATCCAGTGCCACCGGGACCAGGGCAACCGGTCCAGCCGCGCGGGCACCTTGGTGGTGACGGTTTCCGTGTTCACCGTCTGTGAGGTCTCCGACATGCCGCACGTCTGCCCCCGTCCCCCAGGGGCAAACGGGCCCGTTCCGGGGGCCGTTGGCCCGGCGGCACCCGTGTCGGGAGGCGCTCCCTCAGGCGGTCGGGTCGGCCCCCACGGCCTGCCGGTACGCGACGTGCCCGCCGAGCGCGCCCGTCACGCAGACGGCACCCAGGCCGGCCAGTGACCACAGACGGCCCTTCACCGAACGGCCGCGCAGGCGTGCCACCAGGGACACCGTGTAGCAGGTGACCGCGGCGGCGTTGGCGGCCGCGTGGGCCAGTCCGACCCGGGCCTGTCGGGGCGGCAGGTCCGCCCAGTCGACCCAACCCGCCACCGCGGCCGGGGCGACGCCGGCCAGGCCCACGGCCGTCAGGGTCGTCGCGGCGCGGCCCGCCCCCGGTACGGCGTCCAGTACACCGGCCGACAGCCAGCAGCCGATGGGGACCTGGACCAGCACCGGATGCAGGGGATGGCCCAGCGGCCTGCCGCGCAGCACGTCGCGCACGCCGCCCAGCGGGAGCGAGCGGATCGCCCGTTGGAGGGTCCGGACTGCCGGGTCGGCCACCGTGGTCCGTTCGAGCCGGTCGAGGCCCTTCAGCCATGAGGTCGCGACGGTGTGCAGCGCCGATGGCCGCCCGGCGTGCGGGGGCGCGGCGGTGTCGAGGGCGTGTGTGTTCATGCACGGCGCCTACCCGCCCTCGCCCGGCCGTCCCACCGCACGCTCGCGCCGCCGTCCCGGACCGCCCTCGGCGACCGCGAAACCCCGCCCGCGACCACCCCGGACCCCGCTCGGAACGGCTGCGGAATCGGTTCGGCTGATCTCGGGAAATGGGGGCAGAAGGCCAGCGACGAGAAGGGATGGTCCGGATGCCCGGAACCCACACATGGCTCGACCGCGTGAAGAACGGTGCCAACGCGGTCGGCGAACGGCGCTCGCGGGCCCTGGCGCGCCGCAACGCCGAGTACGAGGCCGAATACGCGGAGCAGGCCGAGCGGATGGCCCAGCTCCGCAGGGCTCGTACGCGGGCCCCGGACCCGGCCCGTGCGGTGCCCTGGGGCGTCCGCGTGGCCGCGGAGGCGGCCTGGCGGTTCCTGGTCCTGGCCGCCGCGCTGTGGGTCGTGATGAGGGTGATCGGCGCGGTCCGGCTGGTCGCGCTCGCCTTCGTCGTCTCGCTGCTGGTCACCGCCCTGCTCCAGCCGACCGTGGCCCGGCTGCACCGCAGGGGGCTGCCGCAGGGGCTCGCCACCGCGGTGACCGCGATATGCGGGTTCCTCGTACTCGGTCTGGTCGGCTGGTTCGTCGTATGGCAGGTGCTCGACAACCTCGACACCCTGTCCGGCCGCCTCCAGGAGGGCATCGCCGAACTCAAGCGGTGGCTCATCGACAGCCCGCTGCACGTGACCGAACAGCAGATCAACGATGTCGCCGAGAAGCTGACCGACGCGATCGGCACCAGTACCAGCGAGATCACCTCGACCGGTCTGCAGGGCGTGACCGTCCTGGTCGAGATCATCACCGGCATGCTCCTGGCGATGTTCTGCACGCTGTGTCTGCTCTACGACGGCCCGCGCGTGTGGCAGTGGACGCTCAAGCTGATCCCGTCCGCCGCCCGTCCCGGCGTGGCCGACGCGGGTCCCCGGGCCTGGCGGACGCTGACCGCCTACGTACGCGGAACGATGATCGTCGCCCTGATCGACGCCCTCTTCATCGGCGTGGGCATCTATTTCCTCGGCGTGCCCCTGGCCGTGCCCATCGGTGTCGTGATCTTCCTGGCCTCGTTCGTGCCGCTCGTCGGCGCCGTGGCCTCCGGCGCCCTCGCGGTGATCGTCGCCCTGGTCACCCAGGGCGTCTTCACGGCGTTGATGGCCCTGGTGGTGGTGCTCGTCGTCCAGCAGATCGAGGGCCACATCCTGCAGCCGTTCATCCTCGGGCGGGCGGTCCGCCTGCACCCGTTGGCGGTGCTCCTGGCCGTGGCCACGGGCGGGCTGGTCGCCGGGATCGGCGGCGCGGTCGTCGCCGTCCCGCTGGTGGCCGTCGCCAATACGGTGATCGTGCACCTGCGCGCCTACGCGGCCGACGAGGACGCGGAGCGGGGCGATGGTCCCGACCCCGTAGGGCAGGGCCCCGACGAGGAGGGGGCGGCCCTCCCCGCCGACGGCGCAGAGGTGCGCGCGCACGACGAGGAGCCCCCGCGGCCGGAGGAAAGGCCGCAGGGGCTCACCTAGCAGCCCGCCGTCAGGGTGCGGAGCGGTCCGGGGATCCGGTCGGCAGGGGTGCGTGGGGCGACAGGTGGTAGATCGCGAAGGCCCGGTCGATGACGGGCATCGCCACGTTGCGCACCCGCACCCCGCCGGCCGTGATGCCGTGCTCGGTGCCCGAGTGGGCGTGGCCGTGGACGGCGAGGTCGGCCCCGGCGCCGTCCATGGCCTCCGCGAGGAGGTAGCTGCCCAGGAACGGGTAGATCTCCAGGGGTTCCCCGGCGAGCGTGTCGGGGACGGGCGCGTAGTGGGTGAGGGCGATGCGCAGGTCGCTCCCGGCCTCCTGGAGGCCTCGCAGCGCCTTCTCCAGCCCTCCCGCGCAGGTGCGGGTGTACTGGATGAAGGCCTTCATCTCCGGTTCCCCGAAGTCGCTGCCGCTGCGGCCGGCGAAGCCGCCGCCGAAGCCCTTGGTCCCCGCCACCCCGACCCGCGTGCCGTCCAGGTCGAGCACGACTCCGGTGCCCTCCAGGACGTGCACCCCGGCGGCCGTGAGTTCCTCGGCGACGGCTTCCTCCTCGTCGCTCTGGTAGTCGTGGTTGCCGAGCACCGCGACGACGGGGACGGCCAGCCCGGCCACCTCGCCGGCGACCACCCTGGCCTCCTCCCTGGTGCCGTGCCGCGTCAGGTCACCGGCCAGGAGCAGCAGGTCCGCGCAGTCGCCCAGGGTGTCGAAGGCGGGCCGTAGGAATCCGGCGCTGCCGGGGCCCAGGTGGATGTCCCCGACGGCCGCCACACGGATCACGACAGCTCCTCCGCCCTTCCGGGCGGCGCGGGTCGGCTCACCATCAAGTCCTCCTGCCAGTCCAGGCCGGCCAGTTCTTCGGCGACGAGCCTCAACACCTCGGCCCGGCACTCCGGGCTGGTGACGCTGCCCGAGATCACCGCGCCCGACCCGCGCGCCTCGACGCGTACGCCCAGCTCCGCGATGTCCTCGCGGGCCAGCCGGTCGCGCAGGTGCTCGATCCGGTACTCCACCATGTCGTGGGACGTCATCAGCTCTCCTCCCGTGCCGGTCCGGCCGGCCCGGATCCGGAAATGGTGTTCCTGGCGTCGATGACGCGCAGCCGCTCCAGCAGGTACAGGAACGAGTCGGGCAACGGCTCGGACCCGTGGTCCCGTTCCAGTCGGCCCCAGTCGATCTGCTCCCGCAGCATGCGGGCCATGGGCAGCAGGTCACCGAAGTCGCAGTAGTGCTCGCAGAGCGCGGCGAGCCGACTGCCCATGAGGTCCGTGGGCGCGAGGACGGGCATCCACACCGAGTCGACCGCCTTCACGTCGGCCCGCTCCAGGAGTTCCGTACTCACCGGGCGCCGTTCCAGCTCGAAGATCAGGTCGATCTCCTCCCCGCCGGAGCGACCCTTGACCAGCCAGTCCTCAGGGGCGCGGCGCATCTCGATGCCTCCCTCCTCCAAGGCCTTGATGACCGCGTCGGCGTCCTCGGGCCGGACGCAGAAATCGGTGTCGTGCTGGAACATGGCCGGCAGACCGTGGGCGAACGCGGCCACGCTGCCGGCCAGCGCGAAGGGGAGTCCCGACCGTTTGAGGAGGGCGGCGACCAGTTTGGTGGTCTCCAGGATCGCCTGGGTGTGGTCCTTGGGCAGGGGGCCCTCGGCGGGCACGGGTGGGCTCAGGGCCTGGGGTGCCGCGTGCCCGGTGGGGGCGGGCGGCGGCGGCTTCGTGGTCGTCATGGGGAGCGCGTACCCGTCCCGCCGCGGCGGAATCGCCCGGCGCGCCCGGAGTGACCCGGACGGGTGGAGTGCCGTCGGACGGCACGGGTAGGCGCCCGGCGTGTGTCCGCGCCGTGTCCGACGGCACGGAGCGCCCCGTGGCGGGCCGCGGACGCCGTCCCCGGAAGGGAGGCACCCGCCATGCGTCGGACAGTGGAGGAAGGCCCCGGAGGGACCGGCGGAGCCGGTCTGCGCGTCGTGGTCGTCGGCGCGACCGGGAACGTCGGAACGAGTGTCGTGCGGGCGCTCACGGAGGATCGCGCCGTGGAATCCGTGCTGGGCCTGGCCCGCCGGGTCCCCGGCTGGCGACCGCCGAAGTCGCGGTGGGAGGCCGTGGACATCGAACCGGGCGGCGAGGACCTCGTTCCGCTGTTCATCGGTGCGGACGCCGTCGTCCACCTCGCCTGGAAGTTCCAGCCCACCCACCACCCGGCCGAGACCTGGCGCACCAACGTCCTCGGGAGCCTGCGCGTCTTCGACGCCGTCGCGGCCGCGGGCGTGCCGGCGCTCGTGCACGCCTCCTCGGTCGGCGCGTACTCCCCGGGCCCCAAGGACCGTGCGGTGGACGAGTCCTGGCCCACGCACGGCTGGCCACAGGCCGCGTACACGCGGGAGAAGGCGTACCTCGAACGGGTCCTCGACACCTTCGAGATCAAGCATCCGGAGATCCGGGTGGTGCGGATGCGGCCGGGGTTCCTCTTCAAGCGGGAGGCCGCCTCGGAGCAGCGACGGATCTTCGCGGGACGGCTGCTCCCCGGTCGTCTGGTGCGGCCGGGGCTGGTGCCCGTCGTGCCCGGTCTGCCGGGGCTGCGTTTCCAGGCCCTGCACACCGACGACGCGGCGAGCGCGTACCGGGCGGCCGTGGCCCTTCCGGTTCGGGGGGCCTTCAACCTGGCGGCCGAACCGCCCCTGGATTCCGAGGTGTTGGCGGGGTTGTTCGAGGCGCGGAGCCTGTCGATGCCGGCCGGTCCGGTCCGGGCCGCCCTCGCGGCGGCGTGGCGGCTGCACCTGGTCCCCGCCTCCCCCGACCTGCTGGACGCGGTGCTGCACCTGCCGCTGATGGACACCGGCCGGGCGAGGGAGGAACTCTCCTGGGAGCCCCTCCACACCTCTGTGGAGGCGGTCGGTGAGTTCCTCGCCGGGCTGCGGGCCGGAGCGGGCGCGGACACCGCGCCGCTCGCTGCGGACCGGACGCTCCACCAGCGCCTGGACGGTGTCGCGGACCGGATCGTCAGGGCGTGAACGACCCTGCCGGGGCGCTGCGGGAACGCCGGGTCCGCGCACGACACGGCCTCGGGGGGGCGGGCGGGGCCCGCCCCCCGGGGGCGGGGGGGGGGGCGGGGCGGGGGGGGGGCGGGGCCGGGGGTTTGGCGCCGGGTGG
>NZ_JBIAVF010000002.1:125075-588954 GCF_042893755.1 Streptomyces sp. NPDC001568
CGTTTTGGGCGGGCGCCCCCCCCCCGGGGGGGGGGGGGGGGGCCCCGCGGGGCCCCCCCCCCCCCCGCCCCCGGGGGGCGGGCCGCCCCCGCCCCCCCGAGGCCGTGTTCGGTTCTGCTCCGGTGGTGCGCCGGCTCAGGTCTTGAGCAGCCGGTTGAAGAACGATCGGTAGTGTTGCAGGGCCAACCGCAGGTCCTCGGTCGCCACCTGCTCGCCTCGGTCCCAGCGGCCTTCCAGCCCCTGCTTGTGTGCCGCGAAGGAACCGGCCAGCGTCTGCATGACCTCGGCGACCAGGGTGTCCGCCGACCTGACGGCCTCCTGCGGGTCGTCCACGAAGCGGCTCTGGATGTCGCTCCAGTTCTTGCGGAACCCCTCCGCCTCGGCGCCGGGGAGCAGCGGGTCGGTGTCGTCGGCCTCGGCCACGTCATGGGTCGTGCCCGTGGCCGCGTCGCGGTTCCCGGTCCCGTACGCGTCCGTGGTCGCGTCCACGTCCGCGGTCGCGTCGACGTCCGCGTCCGCGGTGACGGGTTCGGCCGCACGGTCGGTCCGGTCCGTCCGGGAGCGGTCGTACTCGTCGGTGCGGGTGCCCCCGTCGCCGAAGGCCGTGGTCGCCTCGCCCGGGTAGACGGGCGCCTGGCCGCGTTCCGCCCCGCCCGGATGGGCGAGGTCCTCGGTGGTCAGACCGGGCTCGCCGCCCCGACCTTCGCCTGCGTTCTCGTCCTGGATCCGCATGTCACCTGCTCCTCTGGTCGGTGAGCAGTTCCTCGAACAGGGCGCGGTAGTGGACCATCGCCCCTCGGAGCTCCTCGGTCGTGGCCTGTCCGTTCCCGCTGCGCTCCTTGACGCCGTGCGCGGCCCGGTAGTGCTCCAGCGTGCGGCCGTGTTCGACCGACAGGTCGCGTACGGCACCGCTGTACCCCTCGGTGGGGTAGCCGCGCTCCTTCATCAGCCGCGACACCAGGTCGTCGGCCTCGGACAGCGAGCCTTCGGGGCGGTCCACGAAGTGCTCCTGGACGCCGCTCCACTCCTGCGCGTACTGCTGCCGCCGCTCGGCGGGCAGTTCCTTGATGTCGAGCTTGTCGTGCCGTTCCTCACGGGCGCGCAGGTCGCGCTCGGCGGCCATCCGACCGCCCTGCTCCTCGACCGCGCGCTCGTACTCGGGTCCGAACCGGCTTTGCAGATGGCGTCGTCGGGCCTGCATCGATACCAGGGCGGCGACTGCCGCCACCACGATCACAGCGACGACGATGATGACGATCAGCATGCTTGTTGACATCTCCGGCCTCCGTCCTGGGGCCTACCATTTGATGACGCGGCTGCCCGCCTTGCAGTCGTACAAACCCACCGCGCACGGCGAGTCCGTACGGTCAGAGTTCGGCGCGGGCCACCGACTGGGCGGCGCGCACCGCGACATTGGCCGCGTCCTCGAGGAGCGGCGCCGTCGGCCGGCCGTCGCCGGTCAGCGTCCATCCGCACAGGGCCGCCCAACCCAGGGCGGCGGCGGCCGCGACGGAGCGTTCCCGCCGTCCGGCCAGGAACGTGCCGAACAGCAGGGCGTCCCCGGCGTCGACCGTGACCCGGCACAGGACGGCCGTGCGCAGGGCGGCGCCCTCGGGGAGCGCGACCATCGCGGCGCCGATCACCGCGTCCCGGACTCCCAGGGCCCGGATCAGCAGGGCGGAGGAGCCCTTGTCCGACAGGCCGCAGGGGCGGGCCAACACGCGGGGGCTGCAGGCGACCGCCACCCCGTACCCGAGGGTGGCCACGCCCATCGCCCTGGCCGCTGCGGTGCGCATACCGATCACTCCGTTTCGTCGGGCCGGGGCCACTGGTGGGACTCCGGTCAAGGGGCGCCTACCCGGGCGGACGTCGACCACTCGCGGCGCGGCGCCCCGAGGGCCCGGGGACCCGCTCAGGTGACGGGCTCCGGAGCCGGTCCCGGTCCGGGAAGCGGGCCCGGCCGGGGGAAGGGGTCGGGGCCCGGGGCGGGCGAGGGCTGCGGATCGGGCCCGGGCTGCGGTGGCGCCGGAGGCACCGGGTCCGGCCCGCCGGGGGCGGGCACCGGGCCGGGGAGCGGCCCCGGCCGGGGGCCGGGGCCGGGGCCCGGTGAGGGGGTGGGAGACGGGGGGACGGGGTCGTTGGGAGGGGTTCCCATGATTTCTCCGTTGCTGTGCGGGGGCAGGTGGGGCGGGCTCCCGTCAGGAACCGTGGTTGCCGAACTCCTTGACGAAGGCCGTGCAGAAGGCCTCCAGGTCGTCCGGTTTCCGGCTGGTGACCAGCGTCGCGGGCGTCGCCCGACAGACCTTCACCTGCTCGTCGACCCAGGTGCCGCCGGCGTTGCGGATGTCGGTGGCGAGGCTCGGCCAGGAGGTCAGCGTGCGACCGCGCAGGACGTCCGCCTCCACGAGCGTCCAGGGGGCGTGACAGATCGCCGCCACCGGCTTGCCGGCCGTGAAGAAGTCCCGGACGAAACCGACTGCCTTCTCGTCCATGCGCAGGGCGTCGGGATTGGCGACGCCACCGGGCAGCACCAGGGCGTCGTAGCCGTCCGAACTGCCGCCGGCGAGCACGTGGTCGACGGGATACGTGCCCGCCTTGTCGAGATGACGGAACGCCTGCACCCTGCCGGGTCCCGTCGAGACCAGTTGCGGGTTCCAGTCGGCCTTTTCGACCGCCTTCCACGGTTCGGTGAGTTCGATCTCCTCGACGCCTTCGAGCGCGGTCAGAAAAGCGATGCGCACCAGGGCCACCTCCTTCTCTCGTACCTCTGTGGGGGTCTCCGGACTTCTACGGGGTTCCCTCGATTTCAACGGGCCTTCGGACGTGCCGCGTCACGTCGGCTCGGACTCAGTCGGGGGGTTCCGGAACCGCCGGCTGCTCACCGGGGCCGGGCGCGGGCCCGGCGGGTGAAGGTCCCGGGTCCCGCGGTGTCCCGCCGGGGCTCGGCGTCGCCGGCTCCCTGGGGGTCGGATCGGGACCGCTCGGTGTGGGTCCCGGGCGTTCGGGTCCACCGGGGCGCCCGGGTCCTTCGGATCGGGGTTCCACGGTCCTGTCCATCGCGTTCACCTGGGAGTTCCTTCCGCGCGGGGTGCGGGCACGTCCGTGCTCCCCTGCGCCTGCCCTGCCGCACGCGCCTCAACCGGGCGGGCGCGGGAGCGCCGCCGGCCGGCGGTTCACGGCCGGCACGCCCTGTCGTGGCCGGGCACGGCGGGTTCAGTCCAGAGGGATGGCCGCGATGCGGTCGGTGTCCTGGGGGTAGAGCCGGTTGCCGTACTGGACGATCATGCTGGGTCCGCTCGGCATGTTCACGGCTCCCGCGGACACGGTCCACGCGGTCCGGCGCTTTTCGACGTCCACGGCGACGACGGCCTGATCGCCGCTCCCGATCGCCGCGTAGAGCTCGCCGGCGAAGGGGGCGGGCGGCGCCAGCATGGAGACGTACCCGCCCGGGTCGTGGGTCCACAACTTCTTCCCGGTCGCCTCGTCGAAGGCCTGGAACGAGCCGTCCGCCAGGTACACCGCGCCGTTCACGCAGACGGGCGCGCTCAGCAACTTCGCGTCCTCCGGCTCCAGTGTCCAGGCCAGAGCCCCCGTCGCCAGGTCCACCGCCGTGATCCTCTCCTCGAAGTCGAGGACGTGACGGTCCGAGGCGACCGGGCGGTTGAACCCGCCCGACTCGTTCGGTGACTTCGCCTGCTGGTCGGTCCGTACCCTGGTCGCCCACAGCAGCCGGCCGTCGCGCAGGTCGAAGGCCAGGACGCGGCCGGGATCGGAGGCGATCAGCCGGCCGCCGGAGACGATCGCGGACATCATGAGGGCATCGTCCCGGTCCAGGACCGCACCCTCGATGCGTTGACGCCAGCGCACCTTCCGGGCGCCCAGGTCGTACGCGACCAGCCAGGGCTGGTCCTCCGGCTCGCCGGAGCGGTAGTACGCCTTCAGGTAGAGGCATTCGGCGTCTGCGGCCAGCAGCCCCGTGGTGAAGGTGAGTTCACCGAGGACGGCCGGGCCGGACGCGTCGGGGGCGAGCCGGCCCGTCAGCGGATCCATCCAGCCCGCGCTCGCGTCGCCGTCCTCGTCGAAGACGAGCCCCGCGAGGCGGTCACCGGCCACGGCCGTGTCGGCCTTCGTCTTCTGGGCCTCCCACAGGATCCGGCCGTCGGCCGTCGAGATCCCGCGCATGACGTCGCCCACCTGGATCAGGACCTTGTCGATCGCCACCGCCGGGGAGGCGGTGAACGGTGTGGCGACCGACCACAGCGGCGCCGGCGGGGTGCCGGGCGGGCGGGTGCCGCGGCTCGGGCCGGGGCTCGCCTTCGGGCCCCCCACAGCGGCGTCCGGGCCCGACCCGATGCCGGGGAGGTTGCCGGTGAGCCACAGCGCCGAGACGCCGCCGACGGCGGTGAGCGCCGCGGCCGTCGTACCCGCGATCACCGTGCGGCGGGAGATGCCGGGCGGCGGGGCGGGGGCCCGCAGTGGGGCGGTGGTGACGGCGGCGACCTCCTCGATCCGGCGCGACAGGTCGGTGAGCAACCGCTGCGGCAGCAGGTCGGCGAACTCGCCGTCGTCGAACGGCCCCCACTGCGCGCACAGTTGGTCCGGACTCGGCCGCTCCCCCGGCTCCGGTGACAGACAGGCGGTGAGCGTGTCGCGCAGCCCGTCGGGGGCGCCGGTAAGGTCGGGGGCGGCGCCGTCGCGCAGCAGTTGCAGGGTGCTCTGCCGGCCGCGGGCGTCGTAGGGTCCGTGCCCGGTGGCGGCGAACACCAGGACGGCGGCGAGGGCGAACACGTCGCCCTCGGGGCCGGGCGGCCCCCCGCGCGCCTGCTCGGGGGACATGTAGGCCGGGGTGCCGGCCACGGCTCCCGCCGCGGTGAGGCGGGGGCTGCCGGGGGCCTGGGCGAGCCCGAAGTCGATGAGCCGGGGGCCCTGGGCGGTGACCAGCACGTTGGACGGCTTGAGGTCCCGGTGGACGAGTCCGGCGCGGTGCAGGGCCGCGAGGGCGGTGGCGAGCGCGGAGCCGAGTCCACGGACGGCCTCCTCGGGCAGCGGCCCCGCGGCCGCCACCGCCTCGGCCAGCGAGGGACCGACGAGGTAGGCCGTGGCCAGCCACGGCGTCGCCGTGTCCGGATCGGCTCCGAGGAACGCGGCGGTGTGCTCCGCTCCCAGGGACCGCGCGGCCTCGGCCTCCAGGATCAGCCGCTCCCGGTAGCCGGGCCGGTCGCGCAGGTCGGCCCGTACGGTCTTCACGGCGGTCAGCCGGCCGCCGGTGGTGCGGGCCAGGAAGACGGTTCCCATGCCGCCGCCGCCCAACCGCCCGAGGAGCGTGTACCCCCCGAGCCGTTCGGGGTCGTCGGGCAGGAGGGGCAGCAGCGTGGACATGGCCGGTGGGATCCTTCGCGACGGGGCCCGCTGGGCGGGAACGGGGGTGTTCGGGCGGGCGTACGAACGGGCGGGGCGTACGGGCGGCACGGGGCACACAGCACGGGGCACGGTCAGTCCACCGGGAGGGCCACCACCACCGACGGGCGGGCGATGAGCAACGCGTCCGCAGTCGTGACGAGTTGGAACGGCTCGCGGGCCTCCACCCCGGCAAGTCCCGCCTGCCACAGGCGTTTGCCCGAGGGGAGGGAGGTCGCGGTGATCTGGTTCAGGGTCGACAGGTACAGGGTGCGCCCGGACGCGCTCGCCGCCATCGCGCCGAGCATGAACCATTCCAGGTTCTCGTCGAGGCTCTGCTCCCACAGCGTCCGTCCCGTGTCCGGTGCGACGGCGACGAGCGGGCCGCGGCCGTCGTCCGTCAGGTACAGCGTGCCGCCGGCGAGGAGCGGCGGGGCGTTGGTGCCGGCGACCACGGCCTGCGATTCCCACAGCCGGGCGCCGGACTCCAGGTCGTAGGCCTGCGCGTGGCCCTTGGCGAGGAGGAACAGCCGCCCGCCGCCCGCCGGATCCACCGTGGAGGCGGGCCCGGAGTGGACGTCGGCGAAGGTGCGGTTCCAGAGCATGCGCCCGTCGCTCCGGTCGAAGCCGGCGATCTCCAGCGTTCGGACGGCCGACACGTCCTGGAACGGTTGCCGGGGCACCTGCACCTCCACGACGACGATCCGCGGACCGACGAAGGAACCCAACCGGTAGTCGAACCCCCTCGGCATGGGCGTGCGCCACAGCTCCTTGCGCTGGTCCAGGTCGAAGGCCGCCAGCAGGTGTCCACCGGACGGGTTGCCGTCGCCCACCACCAGCCACGCGGTGGAGCCCTCGACGGCGAGCACCGTCGAGAGGTTCTCCACGCGTTGCAGCCACTGGGTCCGGCCCTCGCTCAGCGAGCAGAGCGAGAGGCCCTCGCGCGTGACCACGAGGACGCGGTCGCCGGGCGCTTGGACGGGTGGGGTGCCTTCGCTCACTCCGGGCATCTGCCACACCTCCTTGCCGGTGCGCAGGTCGTGCCCGTACAGGACCTCGCCGCGCAGCGTCAGGAACCGGTCGGCGCCGCTGACCGGGAGGAGCCGCGTACGGGCCGTGTTGTCGTCGAAGCGCCACAGCGCGGGCGGCGGCATGCCGCGCACCCGGGGACCCGTGCCCGTCGCGGCGCCGGCCCCGGCGGTCGGCTCGGGGCGGCCGTCGTCCCGGGTGAGCGCGGACCAGGCGAGCGTTCCGGACGCTCCGAGGGCCGCGCCGGCGAGCAGGTGGGTCAGGAGACGGCGGCGGGTGGGGGGCCGGGTGGCGGGGGCGTGCGGCCGGGTGCCCCTCGGCGGGGCGGAGTGTCCGTGCGGATCGCGGTGCGGCGGAGCCTGTGGCGGTTCCGGCGGATCGGCGTCCGGATCACCGTGCGTTGCCGTGCGAGGGGCACCGACGGGGCGCGGTACGTGGGCCCGTGGCGAGGCCTCGTCGGTGGAGGCGGGGCTGTCCGCCGGGCGCCGGTCGTCCGAGTCGGGGGTGTCGTCCGTGTGATCGGGATGCGCGTGCGGGCTGTCGGCGGCCGGGGCTTCCGCCTCCAGGTCGGCGATCTCCTGGGCGCGTACGGCCAGGGCCGCCACGACCCGGCCGGGCAGCGGGCCCGCGGGCGGCGGGGCACCCGGCCCTGTCGGCTCGGGCCTCCGGAGCGCCAGCGCCCGGTGCAGTTCGGCGGCCGTGGGGCGGTCGGCCGGGGCGGGGGCCAGTGCCGCCGCCACGGCCCGGTGCAGTTCTGCGGGCAGCGCGGGGAGTTCGGGGCGGTCGTGGACGGCGCGGTAGGCGAGGACGGGCGGCGGGCCGTCCCCGAAGGGCAGTCGTCCGGTGGCCGTGTGGATCAGCAGGATCGCGAGGGCGTACACGTCGGCGGTCGCGGAGGAGGGGCGGCCCGCGGCCACCTCCGGGGCCATGAAGGCGGCGGGCACGGTCGATACCCGGCTCTGCGGTTCCAGCCGCGCGGGCCCGGCGGGCCGGCGTGGCGGCCGACCGTCCCGGTCCGGCCCGTCGCCGCCGCCGTCGCCGTCGCCCGGGGCGGGTCCGGGTGCGGGGAGCGTGCGGCAGGCGTGCAGGGCCATCAGCAGGGGGCGGCCCGTGGTGAGCCACACCCCCTCGGGTGCCACGGCGCCGTACCCGACGCCCCGGGCGTGCAGGGCGGCCAGCGTGGCGGCGACCTCCCCGGCGATCTCCACCGACCGCTCCAGGGACAGGACTCCGGCAGCCGGCCCCGGCCGGCCCGCCACGTCGGCCAGGGAGACGGCAGGGGTGTAGGCGAGGGCCGCCCAGGAGGGGAGGGTCTCCGTCCGCAGGTCCAGTACGGCCGGAACTCCCGGCACGGAAGCGCGGTGCAATTCCTCGGCCGCCGCGTGCGCGGCCGGGGGCAGGAGACAGACCACGGCGTGCCCGTGGGCCCGGTCGCGGCCGACGTACATGCCGTGGTGCGGCGGGGCCGGCCTGGGGCCGGGCCAGCGGGCCAACAACCGGTACGGCCCGGTGGCCGTCGGGTCCTCGGGCAAGAGCCCCGCCCCCAGCTGTCCGCGTCCCATGCGTTCCCCTCCCCCTCGTGGTCCCGGGTCGGAACCGCTCACATGCCCGGCAGGGCGCGGACGGTGCTGCCGCGTTGCCAGATGACGCCGCCCCGGACGACCGCTCCCCGCCAGGGCGTCTCGGCGCGGACGCCCTGCGCCGGGGTCGGTGCGAAGACGTACTGTTCGGCCACCCGCGCGGTGTCCACCACCAGGATGCCGAGTTCGGGCTTGCGCAACGGTACGAAGACGCCGGATCCGGAGATCAACGGGGCCTGGTCCTGCGCCAGTTCGTCGGGGGCGAGCACGGTCCAGGCCGGGACTCCGGTCCTCGCGTCGACGCTGCGCAGTTGCCGGCCGTCGGCCACGTACACGGTGTCGCCGGCCAGGGCGGGCGCGCCGAAGCCGGTCGTGTCGTCGGCGGGGAGGGTCCACAGCTGTTCGCCGTTGGCTCTGCTCAGGCAGTTCAGGGCGCGGTGACCGCCGCCGCCCACGACCACGGCGCGCGCGGACAGGGCCGTCCACCGGCCGTCGCTCCCGGCGGGGCGTCGCCACGCGAGGCGGCCGTCGGAGACCGACAGGGCCGCCACTCCGCCGGTGGCGGAGGCGAGGAGCAGCAGCCCGTGCCCGATGGCCGGGACCAGCGCCGGGCCGGGCACGGGAACGGGGACCCGCCAGCGCGTGCCCCGGCCCCCGGGCTTCACCGCGGCGACGCGTCCGGCGTCGTCGAGGACGTACGCCTGGTCCTCGTCGGCGGCGAGCAGGGCCCCCACCCCGTCGGACGAGCGGTGGCGGACCGCGCCGGTGAGGGGGTCCAGGAAGAGCAGGGCGCCGTCCGGGGTCAGGGCGACCGGTCGGCGTCCGCCGACGAGGGCGCCGGCCGTCGGGCCGCGGCCGCGGCGTGCTCCGGAGACCGGATCGTGCAGGGCCGTTGCATCGTCGCCGTCCGCGAACCACACCGTCCCACCGGCGCCGACCGGTCCGAAGGCCGGCTCGACCGCGGCGCCGTCGTAGGCCCACAGCGGCTGCGCGACCGTGCCGGGCGGGCCGCTCCAGCGGGGGGCGGGGGGCCCGTCGGAGCCGTTGCCGTCCAGGCGGCTCAGCAGGGCGCCGGAGCCGGTCGCGGTGAGGAGCGCGCCGGCGCCGATGAGGAGTCGACGCCGGGTGGGGAACCGGGGTCCGGCGCCCAGCGCGGCGGCGGCCCGTCCCATCTCGGCGGCGTCGGCGGTCACGGCGGCCGGGAGCCAGCGGCTCGCGGGACGCAGGGCCGCGCCCCGCGGGTCCAGCTCCCCGGCCACCTCGGCGGCGGTGGGGCGGTCGGCCGGTCTCTTCTCCAGGCAGCCGCGGATCACGGGGAGCAGTGCGGGCGGCACCGCGGTGAGGTCGGGTTCCTCGTAGGCGATCCGGAAGTCCGCGCGGACCGGGTCGCCTTCGAAGAAGGCGTGCCGACCGGTCAGCGCGAACACGAGCAGCGTGCCGAGGCAGAAGACGTCGCTCGGCGGGCCGAGCAACCCTTTCACGACCTGCTCGGGCGACATGTAACCGGGAGTTCCGGGACGTTGGCCGGTCGCGGTCAAGGTCGCGTCGCCGGCCACCCGGGCGATCCCGAAGTCGACGACGCGGGGCCGGTCGGCGCCGAGGATGACGTTCGACGGCTTGAGGTCGCGGTGCACGACACCGGCCCCACCCAGGGCGGTCAGCGCCCTGCCGAGGGCGGAGGCGAGCACGCACACGGCCGGCGCCGGCAGGGGCCCGTGCCGCAGCACGCCCTCCGCGAGGGTTGGTCCGGGCACGAACTCGGCTGCGAGCCAGGGAACTTGATCAGTGGCCGAGGATCCGAGCACCGCGGCGACGAAGGGGCTGCGCACCGCCGCCGCCGCCGCGGCCTCGCGCCCGAACCGTGCGCGAAGGTCCGCGTCCCGCAAGAGTTCGGGCCGGATGGTCTTGAGGGCCGCGGGACGGCCGCGGCGGCGCGCGAGGTAGACCGTCCCCATGCCGCCGGATCCGAGCACGCCCAGGATCCGGTACCCCCCGAGCTCCGCGGGCGCGCCGCCCGGCAGGGGGGCGATCACTGGTCTCATGCGCTTGATCGTAGGCGCGCCGCCGCCAAGGGGCGTCACAATCAAGGAAGTTGGGGGCACGCCTGTGCCGGCTCGCGCGACCCTCGAGAACGGGGCGACCAAGGCACCGGCCCCGGTGGCGTCGCCGTGCGTACCGATGCTCATCCACCGGCGTCAGGTACCCCCTGCTGCCGGCGGGATGACCACGACCCCACGGGATCCGTCCACTGCGCACCGGCACGTCCGACGCCGCCGCCACGCCACCCACGTCGCCCACGTCGCCCCTAGGATGAGGCGGGTGATCGATACTCCGCATCCCGGTCCGGAACTCTTCGATGTCAGCCGCCTTCGGCTCGCCGAGGGCGCGGCGCCCGCACTGTCCCCCGCCCTCGAAGCCGCGCGGGACCGGGCGTGGGAGAACGCCGTGCGGGGCAACCCGACCCTGTTCGACGGGCCCGCGGTCGCGTGCGTGGAACTCCGACGGGTCGATCCGGACACGTTGTTCCTGCGCTGGGCCGCGGTGACGTACCGGCACCGGGCGTTGCGTCGTGTTCCCGGTGCGGAGGCGTTGCCGTCGCTGTTCGTGAACGCGGTCCAACCGACGCCCGACGGGCGGGTCCTCGTGGTGCGGATGGCTGCCTGGACGGCCACTCCGGGACGGTGGCAGTTTCCCGGCGGGTCCGTCGAGCCGCCCGGGGCCGGTGAGGTACTGGACGAGGCCTCGCTGCGCGGACACGCGGCGCGCGAACTGGTCGAGGAGATCGGGGTCGACGTCGAGCCGACGCGGCTACGGCTGTGGGCGGCCACCCGCGGCGCGCACGGCAGCGTCGGGCTGACCCACTTCGCCCCGAGCCGCCCGGAAGCGGATGTGCGCGAGCGGTTCGCCGCGTTGGTGGCGGCGGAGCGCGCGGCGGGCCGCGATGCCGAACTCGACGCGATCGCCTTCGTGCGCTCACCGGCCGAGTTGGCCGCCCTTGCGGGACCGCACGTGGACTACCTGGAGCCCCTCGTACGCCGCTGCACCGGGGCCCCGCACCGGCCCGAGGCCTGAGCGGGCTCCGCTCGGGCCTGTCGTCGGACTCCCGCCGTCGCGAGGCGGACGGGAGGTTGACGACGGGACCTGGGGCAGCCGGCGGATGCGGCGAGCCCGGCCGGCGGAGGGGGCGGCGATCCGCGCCCGTCTCCCCCGCCGGCCCGCGCCCTCATCGGCGCCCGCCCGCGATCCTGCCCTCCCCTGCCGGGCAGGTGGGGCGCCGGTTGTCTAGGAGCACTCCCACATCGCGGCCTGCGTGCCGGGGCTGGTGCTCAGGCCGGGCATGTCCAGGCACATCCAGGTGGGGGCGCCGCTCGGGGTGGTGCCACTGATCCAATAGCCGTTGTTGCCGTCGATGTTGTCCGTGTCCCACCACTTCTGGTTCAGACCGCCGTTGCAGTCCCACTGGACGATCTTGGCGCCCCTGATGGCCCTGCCCCCGGAAATGTCCATGCACTTGCCGGAGTTGGCGTTGCGCAGCTGGATGAAGTTGCCGCCGTCGGTGACCTCCGACTTCCACAACCCCTCGCTCGGCGTACCGCATTCGGCCTGGACCACCGGGGCGCCGTTGTCGTTCGAGCCGCTCTTGACCTTCAGACACATGCCGCTGTGGTTGTTGACGATCTCGAACCGGCTGCCCCGCTTGCGCAGCTGCCACAGCTGGTTGGGGGCCAGGCTCGCGCCCATGTCCGAGGCGGTCGGTGCCGTGGGAGGCGCGACGGGTCGGGCCTCGGCGGCGGTCGCGGGGAGGAGGGACGTCCCGGCGACCGCGATGAGGGCGACCAGCGCCGAGCGCGCGGACGTACGCTTCGTGAAGTTCATCCCGAGTACCTTTCGTACGCGGCCCCGCCGCGGATGCGTCGGCGCCGGAGGTGCCGTAGGTGGCGTAGGTGGCTTAGGTGGCGCCGGACCGGTGGGGGCGGGCCGGCGCGGTGCTCACTCTGTCCGCCGGCACCCGACCCGCACATCGTGGAAGACCACGAACACGGCGCCCGACCCGCTCTCGTGGTCGACGCCCCGGCCCCTCACGGTCCCCCGGCGGTGTCCGCTCCGGCCAAGCCGACCGCGAGCTGGGTCCGGCGGGTCACCTTGAGCTTGCGGAACGCGCTGGTCAGGTGGGATTCCACCGTGCGCCGCGTCAGGTGCAGCGCTTCGCCGATCTGCGCGTTCGTGTGCCCCAGGGCGGCGAGGTCCACGACCCGGCGTTCCGCGCCGGTGAGGGCGCTCGGTCCGGTCGTGGCGCGGGTCGTGCCACGGGCGTTCGCGGCGCGCAGCGCGGCGCGCGTCGCCCGCAGCAGTCGGCCGGTCGGCGCGGGCTCCGGGCCCGCGCCGAGTCGTCCGTCCCCGACCCGAGGGTCGCGTTCCTCGCCGAGGAGGCCGTACGGGGCGTCACCGGCATCCGGCCCCGGGGACAGCAGGCGCACGGCCTCGGCGTCGGCGGTGCGCAGGTCGTCACGGCCCCGGCGGCCGAACCCGGCCGCGATGCGGGCCCGTCCCAGGTCGATCAGCGCCTCGATGCGTTCCACGGGCGCCGGCGCCCCGTCCAGCAGGGCGGTCGCCTCGACGAGCGAGTCCAGGCCCCGGCGACCGCCGACGGCCGCCGCGTGGGCCCGCAGCGCCCTGCCGACCGTACGGGGGGTGCCCCAGCGACGCGCGTGGTGCAGTTCCTCCTCCGCCAGCTCTCGGGCTTCGGCCGCGCGGCCGAGGCGGGCCAGGACGAGGGCTGCGCCTGACCGCCACGGTGTGGCCACGGGGCTGACGAAGTCGCGGGCGCTCTGGCCCGTGCCGCAGGCGAGGTACTCGGCGAGGGCCGCCTCGCCGCGTCCTTCGATGCCGTGGAGCAGGGCGCGGGCGTAGCGCAGTTCGTTCCACTCCCAGGAGCTGTCGGCGGTGGTCGTGTCGGGGGTGGAGAGGAGCTGCCAGGCCTGGTCGCGCTGCCCGAGTTCGTACCGGGCGAGCGCCACCATGGAGACCAGGTGGGGCGCGCGGATACCGCGACCGGTACAGGTGTGGGCCAGGTGGGTGTTCTCGGCGATCACCCGCCGGAAGTCCCCGGCCCAGAGCGCGGCTTCCGCCCGGGCGCTCAGCAGGCACTGCAGGCCGGCGTCGGTGAGGTCCGGTGGTGCGGGCGGTACGGGAAGTCCCCGCTCGGCGAGTGCCCGGGCGTCCTCCAACCGGTCCGCCCACTGCAACAGGGTGGCCGCGCTGCCCAGCCAGGCGGTGCGCAGCAGGGGGTGGACGGCCGCAGCGGCGAGCCGGGGCCGGATCCGTGCCAGCACCTCGGCCGACGAGAGGAGCCCGGCACCGGTCTCGTACTCGGTGATCAGCGAGCAGACCAACGGTTCGACGGTGATCGGGGCCGTGGGCGCGAAGGCGCGCAGGCCCGCCACGGCGTGGCGCCAGGCGACCGCGTCGTGCGAGGAGATGAGGGCGGTGACGGTGCGCAGGATGTGCACCAGTTCGTCGCCGGCGCCGCTGCTCGCCCGGTGCAGCACTCTCAGCGCACGGTCCGTGCGGCCGGTGGCGGCGAGGGCCGCACCGAGGGTGGGCGCGGCGGCGGCGCGTTCCTGACGGTCGGGGTGCAGGTCGAGGCCCGCGCGGAGCCTGCGGATGCCCGCCTCGGCGCTGTACGGGAACTCCAGCGATCCCAGGCGCAGGGTGAGGTCGGCATGCCGTTCCCGGGCGAGCGGTGGCGCTGCCCGCAGGGCGTGGCGCAGCAGCGCGGCGGCCTCTTCGGTGTGCCCGGCGCGGACGGCGGCGTCGGCGGCGTCCTCCAGACAGCGGCCCATCCACGCCTCGCGGGGGTGGTCCAGGCGCAGCAGCCGGGCGGCGACCTGCGGGGCGGGGGCTCCGCCGTCGTGGAGCAGCCGGGCGGCGCGGGTGTGCAGGGCTGCCAGTTCGGCGGGTTCGGCCGCGTCCAGTACGGCTTCCAGGGCGAGCGGGTGGGAGAGCATCCGGGCCAGCGGCGAGGCACTCGGTCCGCTCGACGCCGCCTGCCGGGTCGGCAGCAACGGCCGGGCTTCCCGGAGCAGGGCCGGGCCGGTGGCGGGAGAGCACTGGGCGGTCACGGCGAGCGCGAGGACCGTGCGCCGGGTTTCGTCGTCGGCGCGGTGGCGGATCCAGCGGGCGATCGCTTCCCGGTACCGGATGGGCCGGGGCCCGTTGGCGACGTCCGGGTCCCGCTGGTGTCGGCCGGTGCTCGCCTGGCGCCGGTGACGGCCGGGGTCGGGGTCGGCGGGGTCGGCGCCGGGGGCGGCGTCGGGGTCGGGGTCGGACAGGGGGGCCTCGGGCCCGGGGTCGTCGGGACGGACCGGGTCGCCCGGACCGGCGGGACGGCGCACCGGGTCGGCAGGACCGGCGGCAGGACCGACCGGATCGAAGGGGTCTCCGGCAGGGCCCTCCGAGTCCGGCGTGCCGCCGACCGGGCGGCCCGGGCCCGGCGGACGGGCCAGGTCGGCGAGGAGCGCCTGGAGGAGGGCCGGGTTGCCTCCGGTCGCGTCCCAGCACATCGCGTGCCGTTCGGGTGGCAACCCTCGCTCGCGTGCCAGCCGCGCCGCGGCTTCCGGCCCGAGCGGGGGCAGCGCGTGGCACACGCCGGTGGCCCGGGGCAGCCAACCGGCGTCGGCGTGCTCACGGCATTCGGCGGTGGCCAGGAGCAGGACCGGCAGCCCGGCGATCCGGCGGGCCAGGTACCCGGTCCAGCGGCGGGACACCGGGTCCGCGCAGTGCAGGTCGTCGACGGCGAGCAGGACGGGCCGGTCGACGGCGCTTCGGGCGAGCAGGTCCAGCAGTCGGTGGAAGACCTGCTGCTCCTCCCCGCCGGCCGGGTCGCTGAAGGGGATCCCGCCGACGGCGGGGAAGACCTGGCGTACGAGGGCGAACGGGAAGGCCGTCTCCTCGGGTGCGCACCGCGCCGACCGTACGCACACGCCGTCGTCGGCGCGCGCGCCACGGGTGACGGCGTCGAGGACCGCGGTCCGGCCCCGGCCGGGCGGTGCGGCCAGCATCAGCCAGCTTCCCCTACCGGTGCGTGCCCGCGCCAGGGCGGCGGCCGCGGCCCGGAGTACGTCGTCGCGTTCGACCAGCACCTGCGTCACTTCCGCCCTCCCACACTGCTGCCGACGGCTGCGTGCCGCGCTCGTGACGGCACCGCCGACGGCGCCGCCGGCTCCCGTGAGAATCATGGAGGGACGGAGCGCGAGAAGTGGGATGATCTTCGGTCAGATTTGCCTGAAAGGGCATCAGTTGGGCCAAACCAGCCAAACCGGCGCGGGATTGACCGAAACCCGGAGTCGCAGGACGGCGCACGCGGTGGCGCCCGCCCGGTCCGGACGGCGGACCGCACCGTCCCCGCTCGCAGGGTGGCGCCGTCACCACCGCCGCCCGCCGCGGTCCGACCGCGGCGGCCGGACTGCGCGGGCGGCGCATGGCGCATACGCTCGGATGGAGGGTCGATCCGAGCCCTGGAGGTGGGTCATGTCCGAGGGGACCGACGCGGTCGGGGCCGATCGCGCGCTGAAGGCCCGGCACCGGGCCATGTGGGCCTGGGGCGACTATCCGTCCGTGGCTTCCCACGTCATTCCGGAGGTGGGTGCCGAGCTCGTCGGGGCGTGCGGCGTGCGGCAGGGGGACCGGGTGCTGGACGTCGCGGCCGGCGCGGGCAACGCCGCCATCCCCGCCGCCCTCGCGGGGGCGGACGTCGTGGCGAGCGACCTCACCCCCGAGCTGCTCGAAGTCGGCCGGAACCTGGCCGGGGTGCGCGGCGCCCGTCTGGAATGGCGCGAGGCGGACGCGGAACATTTGCCCTTCGCCGACGGGGAGTTCGACGTCGTGATGTCCTCGTTCGGGATCATGTTCGCCCCGCACCATCAGGCCGCCGCCGACGAGCTGGTGCGCGTCTGCCGCCCGGGAGGAACGGTGGGCCTGGCGAACTGGACACCACAGGGGTTCGTAGGCCGGATGTTCGCGACGATGAAGCCGTACGCGCCGCCCCCGCCGCCGGGAGCCCAGCCGCCGCCCCTCTGGGGGGACGCGGAGCACGTGTACGAGCTCCTCGGCGACCGCGTCACGGACGTCGACGCCCAGCGGCGGACCGCGCGGGTCGACGCCTTCCCCCAGCCAGGAGCCTTCCGTACCTTCTTCAAGGCCTGCTACGGCCCGACGATCGCGGTCTACCGCGCCCTCGGCGACGACGCCGACCGGGCGGCGGAGCTGGACGGCGCACTGGACGCGCTGGCCGAGGAGAACACCCGCGACGGAGTCATGGAGTGGGAGTACCTCCTCCTCACGGCTCACAGAACCGGCACGGCCGCTCCCTGACGACCCCGCACCCCGGTCCGGCGACCGCTTCCGTCGGCGACCGCCGGTGACCTCCGTCCACCGGGAGTCCGCGCTGTCCGAACCTTTCGCGTCCGCGCGGGTGGAGCGTCGTCATTGCGCCGCCGTCGCCGCGGAAATGTCGACGCGGGCGGCCCTGCGGGCCGGCCAGAGCGAGGCGAGGAGTGCGCCGGCCAGGGCGATGAGTGCGCCGAGGGCGAGGCGGCCCCACGGAATCACCAACGCGTAGCCGACGACGCTTTCCTGGAGGGTGCGCCCGAGGGCCCAGCCCAGGAAGACGCCCAGGACCGTACCGAGGGCGGCGCCGAGTCCGCCGAGGAGCAGGGCCTCCAGCCGGATCATCCGGGTCACGCCGGCGCGGTCCATGCCGAGGGCCCGCAGGGTCCCGATCTCCTTGCGCCGTTCGAGGACGGACATCGCGAGGGTGTTGGTGATCCCCAGCGCGGCGATCACCATGGCCATGCTCAACAGGGCGTAGAAGATGTTGAGTTGGTCACCGATGGAGCCGCTCTCCTGCTCCCGGATGGCGGACTCGTCCAGGACGGCGAGGGCGGGGTTGTCGCCGAGGGCGCGACTGACGGCGCCGAGCGCGGCCGGACCCGGCCCGGCATCCGTGGCGAGCAGGATCCCGGCGGTGCTGGGATCGGGGTCGTAGCGGGCGACGAGCGCGTCGGGAGCGGTGATGCTGGGCAGCAGGTTGCTCTGCTCGTCCGCCCGGTAGACGGCTCCGATCGTGACGTTGCCGACCTGGCCCTGCCCGCCGTCCTCGCGCCGCAGGGGAAGGGTCTGGCCGACGCGCCAACCCGCCTTCTCCGCCTTGAAGTCGGCGACGGCGATCCGGCCCTGGGCGAGGGAGTCGAGCGAGCCCTCGGTCACGTCGTAGCGGAGCAGTCGGCCGATGGTGGCGGGGTCGACCCCGGTCAGTACGGACGGGACGCCCGCCAGTTGGTACCCGGTGGACTGGTTGAGCGGGCTGAACCTGGCACCCGACAGCTTCTTCAGGGGTTCGGCGGTGGCCGGCGTCATCCGCATGCCGCCCTCGGCGGGCTTGATCAGGTAGTCCGCGGTGAAGTCGTGCGTGGTCGCGCGGTCGAGGTACTGGGCCGCCGAGGCCCCGAGGACCGAGAGGCCCGAGGCGAGGGCGAGGGCGATGGCGAGGGCCGCGGCGGTTGCGCCGGTCCGACGCGGATCGCGCACGGTGTTGCGTGCGGCGAGGTCGCCGTGCACCGGGTGGAGGCGGGTCAACAGCGGTCGGAGCAGGGCGACGAACGGCCTGGACAGCAGCGGGATGAAGCCGATCGCCCCGCTCAAGGTGAGGGCCGCGCCGAGGCCGATGACGATCCGGGCGTCCTTGCCCGCGCCGAGGGCCCCGTACAGGCAGCCGGCCGTGCCGGTGAGCAGCAGGGCGGCGCTGAGGCCGGTGCGCGGGGACCCGGTGCGGGCGGGCGCCTGCGGCTCGGCCGCGCCGAGCGCGGCGACGGGCGCGATGGCCATGGCGCGGCGGATCGGAAGCCATGCGGCGATAGTGGGCAACGCGGTGCCGACGAGCAGCGACGTCACTACGGTGCCCGGGGCGAGGACCAGCGGGCCGGACGGGCCGTCGGCCGGCGCGTACAGCGTACGGAGGAGGGCGGCGACCCCGGTGCCTGCGGCGAGGCCGGCCGCGGAGGCGAGGGCGCCGACGAGGAGGGACTCGGTCAGCAGGATGCGCCGCACTTGCGCGCGGGACGCTCCGACGGCCCGCATGAGGGCCAGTTCCCTGGTCCGTCGGGCCACGAGCATGGTGAAGGTGTTGGAGATGAGGAAGGTGGCGACGAACAGGGCGACCGCCGCGAACCCCAGCAGGATCTGGCTCATCGTGTCGCCGTCGCCGGTGGCGAGGTTCTCCTGGATCCGGGCGAGTTGGGCCCCGGTGGCGGCGCCGGTGTTCGGGGGGAGCACCGCTTCGACGCGGCTGAGCAGTCGCGCGGCGTCGGTGCCGGGCGCGGCCGTCACCTCGACGGTCCCGTAGCGGCCGGGCTCGAGGAAGAGTCGCTGCGCGGTGGCCTCGTGAAACAGCGTCAGACTGCCGCCGGAGGGCAGTTTGGTCCCGTCCGTGCGGAAGACTCCGCTGAGGGTGTAGGAGGCGGCGCCCTGGTGGGTGCCGACGCGCACGGTGTCGCCGACGCGGTACCCGCCCTTGGCGGCGGTGGATTCGTCGAGGGCGATCGTGTCGGTACCGGTCGGGCCGGCACCCCGGGTGAAGCGGTAGGCGGGGTCGATGCCGCCCGTTCCCGGAGCAAAGTTGGCGCCCCGGTGGGACGTGCCGCCGGCGATCGGGCGGCCGTCGCGGCCGGCCACGGCGGCGAAGCCGTCGACCCGGCCCGCGGCGACGGCCACACCCGGGACCCGGGCGAGGGTGGCGACGGTGGCGGCGTCGATGCCGGGCGGCGCCCCACCGGCGGGTGAGCCTTCGGGGAAGACGCTGACGGCGAGGCGCTCGTAGCCATCGGTCGCGCGGGCGGCGGCGGCCCGGTTCAGGCTGTCGCCGAAGACGAGGCTGCCGGTGACGAAGGTGACGCCGAGCATGACCGCGAACGCGGTCATCAACAGGCGGGCCTTGTGCGCGAACACGTTGCGCAGGGCGGTACGGAACATGGGTGCGGATCCTGGGATACGGGCTCGGCAACTGCGAGCGGGTGGCTGTCCGGGGGGGGCGGGGCCGAGTGGACCGGGCGGATGATTCGGCGGTCCCGGCTGATGGCGGTCGGTCCCGGGTCGTGTCGATCGGTCCCGGTGATGTCGGTCGAAGACGCAGGTCCCGGCCTGTGACGGCCGGACCGAACGACGTCAACCGGTCTCGATCAACGTCGACCGGTCTCAGCTGGTGCGCGAGCGCGTGCCGGCGTCGAACGCCTTCATCCGGTCCAGCACCCGGTCCGCGGTCGGCTGGGTCATCTCGTCGACCAGCCGGCCGTCGGAGAGGAACAGCACGTGGTCGGCGTAGGCGGCGGCGACGGGGTCGTGGGTGACCATGACCACGCTCTGACCCAGCTCGCGCACCGAATCGCGCAGGAAGCCGAGTACCTCGGCCCCGGCACGGGAGTCGAGGTTTCCGGTGGGCTCGTCGCCGAAGACGATCGCGGGACGGGAGACCAGGGCGCGGGCCACCGCGACCCGCTGCTGCTGCCCGCCCGAAAGCTGTCCGGGCCGGTGTGCGAGGCGCTGGGAGAGGCCGACCATGGACACCACTCGGTCCAGCCACTGCCGGTCGGGGCGGCGCCCGGCGATGGTCAGCGGCAGCGTGATGTTCTCCAGCGCGGTCAGGGTCGGCAGCAGGTTGAACGCCTGGAAGATGAACCCGATGCGGTCGCGGCGCAGTTGGGTGAGCTGCCGGTCGCCGAGCGTGCCGAGCTCGGTCGTGCCGATGCGGACGGAACCGGACGTGAACGAGTCGAGCCCGGCGGCGCAGTGCATCAGGGTCGACTTGCCGCAGCCGGAGGGGCCCATGATCGCGGTGAACGCGCCCTCCCGGAAGGAGACGCTGACCCGGTCCAGGGCGACGACACGGGTGTCGCCGCTGCCGTACACCTTCGACAGGTCGGTGGTGCCGGCGGCAGCGGCGCCGCCGGCCGCCCCCTGCGGGATGTAGGGGACGTACGGGGATTGCGGGGCAAGGGGGTCGACGGTCACGGAGGACTCCACTTCGAGTGCGGGAGGCGCGCAAGGACGCGTGAGGCGCGAGGTGCGCGACGTGCACTTCGAAGGGTGTCCGGGGGATGTATCGGCGCCTGAGCCGCCGCGTATCGGCTGCCGCTCGGCTGCGTGGCTTTCGTGCAGCTCTCGCGTGGGGACCCGTCAGGCAGGGAGGTTCAGCGTGGCGACGGCCCCGCCGTCCGGGGCGTTGTCCAGGCGCAGGTCGGCGCCGAGGACCCGGGCCTGGCCCAGGGCGATGGTCAGGCCGAGCCCGTGGCCCGAGCCGCGTTCCGCCGCGCCCGTGTGGAACCGGCGGGGGCCGTCGCGCAGCAGGTCAGGGGGGAAGCCGGGCCCGTGGTCGCGTACGACGACGGTCCGGCCGTCGACGGTGACCCGCACCGGGGTCGCCCCGTGCCGGTGGGCGTTGACGACGAGGTTGCCGACGATCCGTTCGAGGCGACGCGGGTCGGTCTCCACGACCGCCACGGTCCCGGACGTGGTCACGACGACCTCCGTCTGCGGACCGGCCCGGGCCACCGCTTCGGTGACGACCGCTCCGAGCGGGACCCTGGCAGTGACCGGCCGCTCGGCTCCGCCGTCCAGCCGGGAGATCTCCAGCAGGTCCTCCACCAGTGCGCGCAGGTCTCGTACCCGGGCCCGGAGCAGGTCCTCCGTCTCCCCGGCGGGCAGCAGGTCGACGGTGGCCAGGAGGCCACCCACGGGGGTGCGCAGTTCGTGGGCCACGTCCGCGGTGAACCGGCGTTCGGTGCGCAGGCGTCGACTGAGGTCGTCGGCCATGAGGTCGACGGTGGCGGCGATGTCGGCCACCTCGTCGCGGCCCCCGGTCGGCCCGGTCCGGGCGTCCAGGTCGCCCGCGGAGATCCGCCGCGCGGTCGCGGAGACCTCCCGCAGCCGGCGGGCCAGCAGCCCGGCCCCGTACACGGCCACGGGGGTGGCCGCCGCGAGTGCGAGCAGCGAGGCCAGGGCCATGGCGACGTCGAGGCGTCGCAGTTCGTGCAGTTCGGGGCTCATGTTGACCTGGAAGGCCAGCACGGGGCTGTCCGGTCCGTCGACCCGTTGGGCGGCCCAGACGCTCGGCCCCAGGTTCCCGTCGACGCGGTCGTCCTGGGCCGTGTGCCGGGCGCCGTCCGCCAGGTGCCGCAGGGGCGCGGGCAGCGCGGGCGGGTCGAGTTCGGCGCCGTCCGTGAGCGCTCCGGTGCGCCGGTGGACGTCCATGGCGGAGTAAAGGGTGTTGAGGGCTTGTGCCCGGGCCCGTTGGTGGATGTCCTGCACGGTCCACAGGTGGACCAGTACGCCCACGGCCGCCACGACCAGGCATGCGGTGGCCGCGGCCAGTGCGGCGATCTTCCAGCGCAGCGGAACCCGGCGCTGCCCGGGCTGCTCGGAGGAGGGCACCGCTCTCAACGCCTGAGCTTGTAGCCGAAGCCGCGGACCGTCTCGATCCGGTCGCGGCCCAGCTTGCCGCGCAGCCGCTGCACGCACAGGTCCACGACCCGGCTGTCGCCGTCCCAGCCGTACTCCCACACGTCCCGGAGCAGGGTGTGCCGCTCCAGAACGATCCCGGGACGGGCCGCGAACTCCAGCAGCAGCTTCAGTTCGGTCGGGGTCAACGCCACCGGGCTGCCGGCAACCCGCACCTCCAGACCACCCGTGTCGATGGTCAGGTCCCCGAAGACCAGCAGCTCGCCGGCGGATGCCGGCGACCCGTCCGCCGCGGGCGGCCCGGGCGTCGGGGTGGGTGCGTACGTCGCCCGGCGCAGCAGCGAACGGATGCGCGCCACGAGCACGAAGGTGTCCACGGGTTTGACGACGTAGTCGTCGGCGCCGGCCTCCAGACCCGCGACGACGTCGAGCCCGTCGCCGCGCGCGGACATCATCAGGACGGGCACCAGGCTGGTTTCCCGGACCTTGCGGCACAGGCCGATGCCGTCGAGGCCGGGCAGCATCACGTCCAGGATCAGTAGGTCGAAGTCCTCGTCGCGGAAGAGCTCCAGCCCGGTCAGCCCGTCGGCCGCGGTCCGCATCAGGTAGCCGTACCGCTCCAGGGCGACGGTGAAGGACCGGCGCATCAGATCGTCGTCCTCCACCAGCAGCACGCGCACGGGGCGCGGGGAAACGGCCGGAGGGTGGGCGGACGAGGACACGGGGGACGGCTCCTGTTCGGGTGGCGGACGGTGATCTGTCTGGAACCATAGGGCAGGCGCCGGGATGGTGACCGCGGCCCGCGTGTGGACACGCCCCACACCCCCGGGACAGCGGTGTCCGCCGCTTCCCGCCCTGGTGGGACGGACGGCGCCGGTCGGGCGGGCGCAGGCAGCGCCCCGGGAATCCGGCCCCGGGAGCCCCGTCCGCGCCGCCTGTCCGCGCCGGATCGATGCACGACCAAGCGCTCGCCGATACCCGCCCGATACACAACCCGGGCCGGGCCTTCGGGGGCGCCCCCGCTCCGGCCCGCCCCGACCCTCCGCGTCGTTCCGCGGCGACGGCTCCCGACCGACGGGGTGAACGTTCGTCCGCATGTGCCCGTGGGGGCGGGCCCGCGTCCCGACCTATAGTTACGCGCGCCGCCCACCAACTCGCTTTTGGTGGAGCGGCGTTCATGGTTCGGTTCGGCGTCGAGGGAGGCCGCTCGTGGCCAGTGCGTTTCAGGAGCGCAAGCTCAGGGGGATGTTCGCCGCGTTCGACGCGGACGGTGACGGCTACCTACGCGAAGAGGACTTCACCGCATTGGTCACCCGCTGGAGCCGACTGCCGGCCGTGGGGCCGGGGACGGATCTGCGCAGGCGGGTGGAGGCCCTGCTGATGGGCTGGTGGGCGGCGCTGCTGGAAGCGGGGGACGCCAACGGGGACGGTGCGGTCGACATGGGGGAATTGCTGTCCCTCGTCGACCAGCTCCCCGCGATGGTCTCGGACGTCACCGCGACGGCCGACACCGTATTCGACGCCGTGGACGCCAACGGGGACGGCCGCATCTCCCCGGAGGAGCACCGTGGTCTCGTCGAGACCTGGAACGGGCAACCGACGGACCTCACGGGCGTTTTCGAACTCCTCGACCTCAACGGCGACGGCCACCTCAGCCGCGAGGAGTTCGCACAGCTCTGGCTCCAGTTCTGGACCAGCGACGACCCGGCGGAGCCGGGTAACTGGCTCTGCGGCCGCTTCGCCGACTGAGCACACCACCGCGGGCGAGTCGCTCAGCCGCCCAGCCCGTACGACGACCGTTCCTGCCATTGCGAGCCGTCGTACACCATCAGCTCGACCGCGGACACGTGCGACGTGAACGGGAGCGTGCCGGCGAGGTCGGCCTCGATCGCGTCCAGGACGGTGTCGTCCTGGCCCTGGGCGACGGTCAGGTGCGGCACGATGTCGGTGAACCGGCCCCCGTACGGCGGAGCTTCCGGCCATCGTTCGGCGATCGACCGGGTGAGCCGGCGCAGGGGTGCGTCGGGTTCGGGCACCAGGTACAGCACGTCCGGGAACCGTCCGCTGCTCGCGAACCGCAGGTCGAACGGCCGGTGGCGTCCCACAAGGTCCGCGAGTGCGGCGTCGACGCCCGCATCGAGCCGGCTCGCGTCGAGAAAGGGGAAGAGCACGGTGACGTGCGCCGGTACTCCGGCCCGGGCCGACGGATCGAGCCGCTCACGCCACCCCCGGAGGGTCGGTTCCGCCTCCGGGGTCAGGATGATGAGTCCCGTCTGACCCGCCTCGAACACGTCGCCGCTGTCATCTGCCATGGCACGGATGGTGCCATCCACGGTCCGCCCGGCGCAGCGGGTTCACTCAGAGACGGATCGCGAGCGGTGCCCGAGCGGGATTCGAGCCGGTGTCCACCGGCCCGGGCGGCGGCCTCGCCGGCCCCGGCGGCCTTGACGTATCCGGCCGCTCTCGGCGGATCCGGTGACTCGTGACGGATCCGGCGGCGGATCCAGGACCGCCCCGGAGCCATGGGCTCCGGGGCGGGTGGACACCTGCGAGTCGGATCAGGCGGCGGTGATGTTCTCCGCCTGCGGGCCCTTCTGGCCCTGGGTGATCTCGAAGGTCACGGCCTGACCTTCCTGGAGCTCGCGGTAGCCGGTGGAGTTGATGTTGGAGTAGTGCGCGAAGACGTCGGGACCGCCGCCGTCCTGCGCGATGAAGCCGAAGCCCTTTTCGGAGTTGAACCACTTCACGGTTCCGCTGGCCATGTTCATGCCTCTCAGTCGATGTCGGATCCGCACCGCGCGGACCCGGAGGTGATCGCCCTGGTCCGGCACTGCACAGCAAAACGCCCACGCCAGGGCGCGGGCAGGAACTGCGAACCACGACAGCTGAGCTGAAGCTACACGCCGGAACCGCCCATCACCAGAGAGCAACGAGCACGGAATTTCGGACGGGGGATCATGGACTGCCGTGGCCGCGACCGCTACGGCCGTTTTGTCGGCACCGGCCGCAGCGCGGGCCACCGGGCGAGGGCCTGGTCCCGCATGGCGCTGGTCAAGCCGCCGACACCGCCGAGCGCGGGGTGACCGGCGGTCGTCCGGGCGACCACCCCGAGCCGGTGGACGAGCCGTTGGCGGGCCGTCACCGTGCCCCACTTCCAGTCCCGGTGCGGTACCCGGGCCAGGTGGTCGGCGCCCTCGCGGCGTGCCCGCTCCACGAGCGCGTCGCCGCGCAGCAGCCACCCGACGCAGGCGTCGGCGAGGCCGTCCCGGAGCTCGGCGTCCCCGAACTCCGCACCGGTCGCGGCGTGCCATGCCCCGAGGTAGGCGTTCTCCGCACGTTCCAGCAGCGGCGCCGGCGCCGCGGTGACGCACCAGCAGGTGGGGAATCCGATGCGGAGGTAGGCCAACTCCATCAAGCCGCTGCCCAGCGAGGCCTGTTCGAAGTCGACGAACCGGGTGCCGATGGAGGTGTGGAGGTCGTTCCCGGGACAGGGGTCGCCGTGCAGCAGGGCGTGTCCGGACGCCCGACCGAGCCGCGCCACCAGCGCGTCGAGCTCTTCCGCGACGCCGGCGGCGACCCGTACGCGCAGGGTCGCGGCCAGGGCGAGGAAGGAGTCGACGTCGGCGCGGTCCGGCCCGATCCAACGGGGCAAAACCCCGGCGTCCGCCGGGCCGGTGGTGGCGTGCAGGCGGGCCAGTGCCGCCGCGTAGGCGACGGTCCAGTCCTCGGGCGGCGGCCGGTGCTCCAGGTGTTCGAGTACGAGTACGCGGGCGGCCGGATCGGTGGCCAGGAGCGCGGGCGCCACGGGAGTCGCCGCCCGGGCGGCGAGCCGCAGCCCGGTGACCTCGCGGGCGTAGCGGTCGTCGGCCTCCGGGCCGTCGACGAGCTGCTTGACCACCGCCCTCGCCCCCGGCAGCTCGACGCGCCACACGCGCGAGCGAGGGCTGCTGCCCAGTCTGCGGGGGTGCCTGGGAGTTCCCAGCTCGGCCCGCAACTCGTCCCCGAACACCGTTCGTGACCACATGCGTTCATGGTTCCACGGGTCCGGTCGGCCCGACATGGCCGACAGGGACCTCGTCTCCGTCTCCCGTGCGGTGAAGTGGATCCGCGAGAACCGCGCGAGGTCGTTCCGGGTGGAGGACGTCGCGCGGCTCGTCGGGATGAGTCCGCCCGCCTCCTACCGTCGCTTCCAGGCCGTCACGGCCATGAGCCCGATCCGGTTCCAGAAGCAGATCCGGCTCCAGGAGGCCCGGCTCCCGCCGGCCTCGCGTCCCAAGGACGTCGCGAGCATCGGCCACACCGTGGGGTCCGACAGCCCGTCCCGGTTCAGCCACGAGTACCGCCGCCTGTTCGGCGCCCCGCCCGGTCAGGACGCGGCCCGTTCGCAGGAGGCAATGGGCGCCGCGGCCGCTCCGCTCCCCTGGCCCCGGAGGCCGGGGCGGCACTCGGGAAGCCGGCCGAGGTCGATCGACCCGTCGATCAATTCCGGAAATATTGAGGGCCTTAGCCACAATGGCCGGAAATCTTTGGTCGATTTGGTGACAAGAGTGACGATGTTTCATCATCGTGACCGCACGTCAGTTCCCGACGTGCGTCGAGGCGGCGGGGGCGTCGGGGGATTCCCGCTCCCGTCATCACCACCATCCACGTCACCCAGGCAAAGGCCCATGTCCGCCCTGCACCTCTCGGACCTCATACGTTTCGCCCGTCACAACTCACCGTTCTACCGGGACCTCTACGCGTCCCTCCCGCCCCGCGTCGACCGCCTCGGTGATCTGCCGGTCATCGACCAGCGGGAGTTCTGGGCGGCCAACACCCTCCCGAAGAGCCGGGTGCTGACCGGACCGCTCGGTGAGGCCACGGTCTTCCGGACCGGCGGCACCACCGGGTCACCCAAGTTCTCCGTCTACACGCGCGACGAGTGGCGCACGTTCGTCACCTCCTTCGGTCAGGGACTCGTCGACGCGGGCGTGCGCCCCGGGCACCGCGTCGCCGACCTGTTCTACGCGGGGGAGCTGTACGCGAGCTTCCTCTTCGTCCTCGACTCGCTGGCCCACGCGCCCGTGGACAACGTGCGCCTGCCCATCGGGGGCGGCGCGCCCCTGGAATCGACGATCCCCACCCTGCGGGACCTCGCCGCCCAGGTACTGACCGGCACGCCCACCACCCTGTGCCGGTTGGCCGAACAGGTCGTCTCGACCGGCGTCCGGCTCGGCGCGGTGGAGCTGCTGCTCTTCGGTGGTGAGGCCCTCTTCGACGACCAACGCCGTCTGCTGAGCGCCGCGTTCCCCGGCGCCGAGGTCCGTTCCCTCGGGTACGCGAGCGTCGACGCCGGACTGCTCGGCCGTCCCGTCCCCGGCTCCGACGCCCGGGTGCACCGGGCGTTCACCCCGTACGCGACCGTGGAGATCCTCGACGACTGCACCGGTGAGCCCGTCACCGAACCGGGCCGGCCCGGCCGGGTGGTCGTCACCAGCCTGTTCCGCCGGCTCATGCCGATCATCCGCTACCCCGCGGGTGACCGCGCCGAGTGGACCGGCACCGGTCCCGGCCACTTCCGGATCCTCGGCCGCGCCGAGGAGGGCGTACGGGTCGGGCCCGTGTCGCTCCACACCCAGGACGCCCAGGACGCCGTCGCCGCGGCCGACACCGCGGGACGTGTGGTCGGCATGCAGCTCGTCGTCCGCCGCTGGGAGGGCCGCGACGGACTCGTCCTGCGGTTGGCCACGGCCCCGGGCGTGGCGTGCGACGAGGCGTCCACCGGCCGGGACGACCTGGCCGAGGCAGTCGTCAGGGAGCTGGAGGCCGCACGGCCGCTGTATCCGGACAGCGTGCGCGCCGGGTTCGTGCACCCCCTGTCCGTGGAGTGGGCACGTCACCGCGACCTCGTCGTCAATCCGCGCTCGGGCAAGCTCGTCCGGGTCCTGGACGAGAGGCCGACCACGTGAGCGCCCCGCCCGTACGACGCCGGCCGCCGGTCCCGCGCGCCCTCCCCTTCGCCGGCGTGGGCGCCCGGTGAATCCCCTCATCGCCCGGGCCGGTCCGGCGGACATCGCCGAACTGCGCCAGCTCTACTACGCCGTCTACGGTCCGCACTATCCCGTCGCACTCGGTACGGACCCGGCGGAAATGGCCCGGCTCATGGCCGACCCGCACTCCCTGTGGCTCGTCGGCCGGTGCGCCGGTAGCGGGGCCCTGACCGCGTCCGCCGCCGTCCACGGCGAGGCGGGCAGTCGCATCGGCCGCCTGGAGGGCATCGCGGTCCATCCCGGCCACCGCTCGACGGGGTTGGCCGCCGCCCTCACCGACGCCCTGTGCGCCGGGATGCTGGACACCGGGCGACTGGACTCGGTGTACGCGACCGTGCGCACCGTCAGCGCCGGTCCGCAGCGCGTCGTCGCACGCAACGGGTTCCGCCCTCTCGGCATCCTGCCCAACGCGGTGGATCTGCGCAGCCGTGAGAGCCTCGCGCTCTACGCGCGTCACTCCGCCGGGGTGCTGGAGCGCCGGATCCCGGTCACCGAAGTACCGGCTCCGCTGCTGCCGTTGCTCCGTACCGCAGAGGGCGCGCTCGGCATCCGCTACCCGGGCGTGCGGGCCGCCGCGGGCCCGGCTCCGGCGACCGCGCCGCAAGGTCCGCTCGAAAGGCTGGAGTTGGTCGAAGCGCCGGCCTTCGTACGCCGCCGGTTCCGCGAGCGGTTCCCCGGCTCCGAGGGCTGGTTCTACCCGCTGCACACCCCGAACGTACTGCTCACCCCCGAGGACGGCCGGTTCGAGGTGTACGCCTACCTCAACCGAGCCGGCGGCTACTGCTCCCTGTTGACCGTCCACCCCGACCCGGCCGCCGCGGCCGGGTACCTCGAACCCGTCACCCGGGCCCTGGCCCGCGCGGGCGCCGGCTACATCGAGGCCCTCGTGCCACTCGCGCACCGAGAGGCCCTCTCGGCCTTCCTGTCCCAGGGGTTCGTCGCCGGGGCCCTCTATCCGGCGATGCGGGCGGACGGCGACGGCTTCCACGACTACGCCGTCCTGTCCCGCTCCGGGGAACGGATCGACTTCCGCGGCGTCGCCGTGGAACCACCCCTCCAGCCCTATCTGGACTGCTACGTGTCGGCCTGGGCGTCGGCACACCTGCCCACACCATCCGAGGTTGCCCCGTGAACCCCCATCTCTTGCCGGTCTCCGTACCCGACCCGGCCCTCCTGCCGCATGTGCAACGGCTGTGCGACCTGACCGATCCGTACGCCCACGGGCCCGCGGAGGACGAGCTGTTCGCCGCCGCCATGGCCGAGACCAACGCCTGGCACGCCGAGCGCTCCCCCTTCTTCCGCTCCGTGTACGAGGCCACTCCCCCGGCGGAGCCGTACCGCGCGCCGCTCGTCCACGCGAACTTCTTCAAGCGGCACGAGGTGCTCTCCGTCCCGCGCGAGGACGTCGAGCTCCACCTGACCTCCTCCGGGACCACCGGCCAGAAGTCGCAGATGTTCTTCGACCGCTGGACCATCCGCTCCGCGCAGCGCATGGTCGCCCGGATCTTCGAGCGCAACGGCTGGATCACCCCCGAGCAGGAGGTCAACTACCTGCTGTACAGCTACGAGCCGGCGCCCTCGCTGAACCTGGGCACCGCCTTCACCGACAACTACCTGTGCGACTTCGCCCCGGCGCGTGGTGTCGCGTACGCCCTGCGGGACACCGGCGGCGACCACGAGTTCGACCCGTTCGGCTGCGTCGCCGCGCTGCGGCGCTTCGAACGGGAGGACGCCCCGGTGCGCATCCTCGGCTTCCCCGCCTTCCTGTTCTTCACCCTGGAGCGGATGCGGGCCATGGGGCTGCCCCCGCTGCGCCTGCCCGAGGGTTCCCTGGTGGTCCTCGGCGGCGGCTGGAAGGGGCACGCCGACCGGCGCATCGGCAAGGAGGAGCTGTACGCCCGCGTCACGGAGCAGCTCGGCATCCCCGGGGAGCGGATCCGGGACACGTTCGGGTCGGTGGAGCACTGCGTCCCGTACGTCGAGTGCGACCACCACCGGCTGCACGCCCCGGTCTGGTCCCGGGTGACGATCCGTTCCACCCGCACGCTGGAGCCGCTGCCGTACGGGGAGCCCGGCTACCTGCACCTGGTGTCGCCGTACATCACCTCGGTGCCGGCGCAGAGCGTGGTCATGGGCGATCTCGCCTCCCTTCGGCCCGGCGAGGACTGCGGTTGCGAGCTGGCGACCCCCTGGTTCACCGTCCACGGCCGTGCCGGGGTGAGCCGTAACCGGAGCTGCGCGGTGGCCGCGGCGGAACTGATGAAGGCAATGGTGTGACCATGACCAAGACGAACGAGACCGGGACCGGAACCGGGACCGGGACCGGAACCCTGAACGAAGCCGTGTCCGCGCCGCACTTCTGGCAGGGCGCCTTCGTGGACGACGAGAAGGCCCGGCGCCTGCTCGACGGCCTGCCGGCCGCCGTCGAGTCGGCGCTGGCCTCGGTGCTGGACACCGGAACCGTGCTGGCCGCCTGCGACGCCCTCTCCACCGCCCTGCGCGACCCGGACCACCCGGTGCGCGCCCGGCTCGCCGCGCACCTGCCCGAGGGGGAGGACCCGTCGCTGTGGGCCGAACTCGGCGGCCTCCTCGACCGGCGCGAGCTGACCCGCAAGCTGCGCCGCGAACTGGGCGGCGCCTCTCCGGGCCGGCTGAACCGGGCCGATCCGCGCGAGACGGTGTACGAGGCCTGGGCGCCGGTCGGCATGGTCGCCCACATCGCCCCGGGCAACGCGCTGACGGTGGCGCCGCTGAGCATCGTCGAGGGCCTGCTCGCCGGAAACGTCAACGTCCTCAAGACCAGCGGCGACGACACCCTGCTGACCCAACACCTGATGGCCGAGCTGGCCGCCTTGGACCCCAGCGGCGCGGTGGCCGCGCGGATCGTCGTCCTGCGCTTCCCCTCCTCTCGGCAGGAGTGGTTGCGCCTGATGTGCGCGCCCGCGGATGCGGTCGCCGTGTGGGGCGGGGAGGGCGCCGTCGAGGGGGTGGCGGCGCACGTACCGGCCGGTTGTCGGCTGGTGGAATGGGGGCACCGGATCTCGTTCGCCTACCTGACGGACGCCGCCTGGTCCGACGCCGGCACGCTCGACGCCCTCGCGCGGGACGTGTGCCTGCACGAGCAGCAGGCCTGTTCCAGCCCGCAGGTGGTCTACCTGGACACGGCCGACGCGGGCGAGGTGTTCGCGTTCGCCGAGCGGTTCGCCGGGGCGCTCGCGGCCCGGCCGCCCGCCGTGACCGCTCCGGCGGCAGGCGGGCCGGACCATGCCGCGGAGGCCGAGACGACCACGACCGAACTGGTGGCCCGGCTGGAGGAACACATCGGGCTGACCAAGGTGTTCGCCGCCCCCGACGGCTCGTGGCGGGTCATGGCCGACACCCGGTCCCCGCTCACCGCCTCACCGCTGCACCGCAGCGTGTGGGTCAAGCCGCTGCCCCGCGAACGGATCATCGCCACGCTGCGCCCGATGCGGCGCTTCCTTCAGACCGCGGGCCTCGCGGGCAGCGGGTCCGACATCGCCGAGCTGTCCCGTACCGTCCTGGCCGCGGGCGTCACCCGCGTCACGCCGGTCGGCTCCATGCCGGCGAGCTACGCGGGCGAGCCGCACGACGGCGTGTACGCCCTGCAGCGCTACAGCCGCCGCGTGGCCGTGCGGACCGACCCGGTCCGCTTCGCCACGACCGCCTGCCTGGACGACCTGGCCGGGCCGGTCGCCCTGCCGCGGCCCACGGGCCCGTTGCAGGGCAAGGAGGACGTGCGGGAGCCGGCACGGGCCGACGCCGAGCTGTACTTCCGCAGCGGCGGCAGCACCGGCGCGCCGGCCCTGTCGGTGTTCAGCTACGACGACTACGACACCCAGATGCACGCCGCGGCCCGCGGCCTGCTCGCCGCCGGCTACGACCCGGTCGGGGACCGTACGGCCAACCTGTTCTACTGCGGCGGCATGTACGGCGGCTTCATCAGCTTCTTCTCCGTCCTGGAGCGCCTCGGCGGAGTCCAACTGCCGCTGTCCGCAGGGCTCGATCACCGGGCGACGGCGCGGGCGATCGTCGAGTACCGGGCCGACACCCTCTTCGGCATGCCCTCCTACCTGTGGCAGTTGCTGCACGCCGAGGAGGAGGCGCTGCGCGCGTACGGGGGCCTGCGCAAGGTCTTCTACGGTGGCGAGCACTTCACGCCGGAGCAACAACGGACGTTGAAGGCGAAGTTCGGGATCGAGTGCGTCCGCTCGATCACCTACGGGAGCACCGACCTCGGCCCGTTGGGGTACCAGTGCACGGAGAGCTCCGGTGGCGTCCACCACCTGCACGCCGACCTCCATACGATGGAGGTCCTGGACCTCACGGAGGACCGACCGGTCGCCCCGGGCGAGACGGGCCGGTTGGTGTTCACCACGCACGCCCGGCGCGGCCAGCACCTGGGCCGGTACCTGATAGGCGACCTCGGCCGGGAGGTTCCGGGCCGCTGCCCCTGCGGCCGGCACGCGCCGCGCTTCGAGCTGAGGGGGCGCACCGGTGACGTGATGCGGGTGGCGACGCACTTCCTCAACCACCGCCGCTTCCTCACGCTGGCGGAGGAGCAGGGCGGTCACCGGGGCGAGTTGCAGGTCCGCCTCGACGGCGGCGCCGCGCGCGAGCGGCTGACCGTACGGGCGGAGCGGACCGGGGCCACGGATCCGGTCCGGCTGCGGGAGGTGTTCCTGGCGGGGTATCCGGAGCTCCGATCGGCCGTGGCGGAGGGGTTGTTGGACCTCCTGGTCGAGACGGTCGACGGCGCCCGCCTGGACCGCAGCCCGACGAGCGGCAAGCTCCTCGCGGTGGTGGACACCCGCCGCTAGGACCGCCGGCCGGGAATCGCGATAGCTCGGCCATCGACATATATCGGTGACCGAGCTATCGTGATCATCGTGACCGAACAACCACTGCGCGAGCCGACCCTGCTGATCCTCACCGCGATCGCCGACGCGCCACGCCACGGATACGCCATCGCCCAAGAGGTCGAGAAGATCTCGGAAGGCCGCACGAAGATGCGCACCGGAACCCTGTACGGGGCTCTGGAGCGGCTCCTGGAACAGGAACTCATCGCCGTCCACGAGGAGGAGGTGGTCGACGGGCGCAGGCGGCGCAGCTACGCGTTGGCGCCGCGCGGGCGCCAGGTCCTGACCGCGGAGGCGGCTCGGATCGCGCGGACCGCCGAGGAGGCGACCCGCCGCCTGGGGCTCGGCGCACCGGGCGGGCGCGACGGCTTCGGTTCGGCGGTGACGGCATGAGCGCGCTGATGAAGCTGTACCCGGCGGCCTACCGCCGGGAGTTCGGCGAGGAGATCGCCGACGCGTACCGCGAGGCCACCGAGGGCGCGGGCCGCGCGGCGCGGCTGCGCGAGGCCGGTGACGTGGCCGGACACGCGCTGCGCATGCGGCTCGGACTGGGCTCGGCGGGACGCGCCGGACGGTTCCTGGCGGCCGTGGCGCCGTTCGCGGTGCTCGCGGTCGGCGTGCACGCCCTGTCCTCCACCCGACTGGTGATCGCCGCCTTCCAGGTGGTCGGGGTGACCGGACAGCTCGGCCTCGCGTTCCTGCACGGGTCCGGCGCCGTCGTGACGCTCGTGGGCGCCGTGTTGGCCCTGACCGGTCGCTGGGGCGCCGGCGCGTGGGTCGCGCTGGCGGGTACCGTCGCCACGTTCGCCGCGATGGCGTTGCGGCTCGGGATGGGCCTGGAGTTCGCGGCCGTCACCAGCGGGCCACTGCTCCTGCTGGCACTGATGCCGGCGCTCTGCCCGCCCGACCTGCGACCGGCCCTGCGCCCAAAGACCGCGGCCGTGACGGTCGGCGCGACGGCCGTCGTGGCAGTGGCGGCCCTCGCGTCGACATGGTGGCAGTTGCCGTACCCGCTCGACGGGCTGCGCGTGGCGGCACCGGTGGCGGCCGGGCTGCTGCTGGCCGGCCGGCCGGCGTTCGCCCGGCTCCGCACGGCGCCCGCGGTCCTGGTCGCGGGCCTGCCCCTCGTCGCCCTGGTCTCCTTCACCGGGGCGCTGCACGCCCTGCTCCTCCCCGTCGCGCTCGGCATGCTGTTGGCAGCCGCGGCCACGGTGAGCATCCGACGCCGCCGGGGCGGTTCGCGGCCATCGGTGTGACGCCTCGGGGGTGAGGTGGTCGGGGGTGAGGTGGTCGGGGCGGGTCCGGGGGACCTCCCGCGGGGCGGCCGGTGGTCGCCGTCCGGCAGGACGGACGGCGACTCGCACATCCGGATAGCGGGCATTTCGGGCGATCCTTCGTCAGTGTGGGCACGGCTGGCACCACTCCCCCGACAGAAAGGGCCACGATGGCCACGACCGCCTACCCCGCCGCTCCCCTCGCCGGAACCGGCAACACCACCACCCCGTACGACGTCGGCCTGCCCGTCCTGCGCCTCGTACTCGGCGCGATCATGTTCGTCCACGGAACCCAGAAGCTGTTCCGGTGGTTCGACGGCCCCGGCGTCAAGGGCACGGGCATGTTCTTCGGCAAGGCCGGCTACCCGGCCGGCGAAACCATGGCCGCGATCGCGGGCCTGACCGAGACGTTGGGCGGCCTGGGACTCGTCTTCGGCCTCCTCACTCCCCTGTCCGCCGCCGCCGTCGTCGGCATCATGATCAACGCCATCACCATCAAGTGGACCGGCGACGTGGTCGGCATGGAGGGCGTCGAGTTCGAGTCCCTGATCACCGCGGCCGCCGTCACCCTCGCCCTCACCGGACCGGGTCGCTTCGCCCTGGACCGGTTCCTGCCGGTCCTCCGACACCACCGGGTGTCCTACGGCATCCTCGCGCTGGCCCTGGCCGTCGTGCTGGCGGCCCTGGTGCTGCTGCTGCGGGACTGAGCCGCGGGCCCACCGCCCGTCGGGAACCGCGCGGACAGGGACGGCGCGGGCGCGGTCGGGAACGCTGCGGGCCATTGGAGTGACGCGGCGTTGCCCGTGACCTTTCCGTGACGTTGAGCCGCCCGACGCGCACCATTCCTGGCGCGTCACCCGATGATCCTCCTGGGAGAAACCATGCGCATGCGCTCTGCCCTCACCGCCTCCGTCCTGGCCGCGGGCATCCTGCTGGCCGGCGCCGGCGCCGCCCTGGCGCACGACGGCGTCGAGGGCGAGTACTTCTCGGGCGGGCACAAGAGCTTCGCGTCCACCTGCTCGTCGGTCGCCGCCGTGCCGGCCTCGTTCGGTCCCGTCTACACCTCGACCTGCGCGAGCGAGGGCGAGTCGCAGTGGGCGGAGTTCGGTCGCCTCGCCGCCGGCTGACGCCGCGCCCGAAACCGGTCCCGCGCCGGAAACCGACGCCTCGCCGGCGGCGCAAGGCCGGTGCCTCGGGGCCGTCGCGGGGGAACGGCGGGCAGGGGCGGTCGACCACCGGGTCGGCCGCCCCTGCGGCGTAGGAGTTCCACATCCCCCGATGCGCTGCCCCGGCGCCCGGGACCGACCGTCGGGAGCCGCCTCAACCGCCGAGGACGACGTCCGCGCAGTGGTGCGGGGTGTGGGCGGCGAGGTAGCGGTCCTCGGCCGGCATCCACTCGTCGACCCACAAGGAACGGGCCTCCTCCCCGTCCCGTTCGAGCCCCCTGCTCAGCCGCAGGTCCCGGGGCGCGTCGCAGAACACCCGGTAGGTGTAGAGGTGGCGCAGGTCCGCGTGGAGGGCGTGGACGCCTTCCACCACGAGGGGCGTTCCGGGCGGCAGTGCGGTCCACTCGGCGAGGCGGTCCCGGTCCCAGTCGTAGCGCTGGTAGCTCACCCCCGCGCCGGCGGCGGCGGGGCGCAGTACCTGTTCGTGAAGCCGCCGCAGGTCGAAGTGGGCGGCGATGGCGCCGGCGTCGACGAGGTGTCGATCGGCCGAGGTGAGGTAGAAGTCGTCGATGTGGACGACGGTCGCCGGACCGAGCCGGTCCGCCAGAAGTGCGGCAAGGGTGCTCTTGCCGGCGGCTCCGGGGCCGTCGATGCCGACCAGGACGGCTCGGCCCTGCTCGGCGGCGGCGGCGCGCACGGTCGCGGCCAGTTCCTCGATGTCGGGGAAGGCTCCGGTCATGGTCGGTGGTTCACCCCTGGATTGCGCGGATGCGGCCGCACGAGCCGATAGCCCGTACGCCGCTGATCGGTGGACGCCCTGGTGCGCCACGGCGCCCGTACGGTCCCGTCGGCCGGCCGCACACCCCGTGGCGGGCCCGGGCTACGCCCGCAAAAGGCGCGTCTCGGCTTCGGGCAGCTTCGACCACCAGTGGTGGTAGCGGCGGTAGACGGTCGTCTCGCGGGCGGCGAGCAGGGTCGTCAGCGAGCGGGCCTCCTCGGCCAGGCCTTCCCAGTCGGCGGATGACAGGGGGTGGAAGGCCGTGGCCTCGACGCCGCCGTCCACCGGGCGCCACACCCCGGCGACGTGACCGTCCACCAGCAGGGTCGGCAGTACGTCGCCGTTGCGCCGGATCACCAGCGGGCGGTAGGCCGGGGGTATGACCCGGCCGCGGTCGGCGTAGGCCAGCAGGACGCTGTCCCACATCGCCATCAGCCGGGGCGGCGCAGGGGTGTCGGCGGGCGGCCTGGAGGCGCCCGGGAGGTCGAACAGTGCTGCTCCGCCCGGCCCTTGAAGCGGCTCGACCAGACCGTCCAGGTCTCGGAGCGCCGCGCGGACGGCCGTGCGCCGCACCATGGCGAACTGCGCCACGTCAGCGATCGACGCGGGCCCGAACCCGCCCAGGTAGCGCAGGATCAGGGCGCGCAGCGCCCCGGACTCCGCCTCCCGGCTCGCCGGTACGGGTACGGGGGCGGGTCCGGTCGGTGGTTGCGACGCGGGTCCGGCCGCGACGAACGACGGGCGGGGGCCGAAGGACCAGGTGGCTCCCGTCGGTGCGTGGTGCAGCGGCGCGTACCCCTTCAGCCCCCACCACGCCCCGTCCCGCTTCCCCGCACCGAGCCGCTCCTCGGCCCAGGCCTGCATCTGCGCCGAGGTCCGCGGCCGACGCGCGAAGTCCAGCAGCTCCGGTAGGAGTTCGTCGGCGTCCGCCGGGGTGAGGCCCGCGCCCGCGAAGCGGGAGCCGAGCCGGGACGCGTACAAGGTGGGCTGCATCGCCGCGCGGAACGCCGGGTAGTCCTCGGCGTGCACGGCGTGCAGGGTGATCCGCATCAGGGTCGCCTTGACCACCGACCGTCCGGTGAACGCGCCGTCGAGCTCGGTCGGCGTGAAGTCGGTGAGCCGGTTCCACAGGGCCAGGTACGGCGAGGCCGGTTCCTGCGCCTGGAGCGCGACCACCCGCCGCACCCCCTCAGGCACGGACAGCGGCTCGCGGCCGAGCAGCAATTGGCGGCCGAGGGTCGCCCGGTTCAGTTCGCGCGCGGTGATGATCACACCGCGGATTCTGCCCCGACCGCGGGCCCGACGGGTACCTCCCCATCCGATCTTCCGTGCCGAACAGCGCCGCCTTCGACGGCCGCTGCCACCGGACCCGCCCGAACGCCACCTCGGGTGGCGGTCCGGCGTGTCCCTGCGCGCACGGCGGGGGCGAGCGGGCGCACTCCCTACCGTGGCCCCATGAACGCACGCGCAGCACTGCTGTCCGCCGGGTACGGGATCCGGTGCGCGGGACGGTCCGAGGCGGGCGCGGTCGCCACGCTGCTCGCCCGAGCCTTCGACGAGGATCCCGTCATGGCGTGGCTGATCCCCGGACCGGCCGACCGGGAGGAGAGGGTCGCCCGCTGGTTCAGGTGCGCCCAGCGGCAGCAGCGGCCGCGTGCGGGCGGGGTCCGGGTGGCCGCGACCGGCGACGGGCGGTTGTTGGGGGCCGCGCTGTGGTCGGCGCCGGGGCGGTGGAGGACCACCTCGGTACGGGAGCTGGCCGCCATGCCCTCGTACGTACGCGTTTTCGGCCCGGGTGGGCTGGGGCGCGCCGCGCAGGTGCAGAACACGATGCACGAGGCGCATCCCGACGTCCCGCACTGGTACCTGCCGACGCTGGGATGCGACCCGGTGGTCCAAGGGGCGGGCGTCGGATCCGCCCTGGTCCGCCAGCAGCTCGCCGACTGCGACCGGCTCGGGCAACCGGCGTACCTGGAGTCGAGCAAGCCCGCCAACGTCCCCTTCTACGAGGGGCTCGGATTCCGCGTCACGGGTGAGATCCGGCTACCGGGCAACGGGCCGACCCTCTGGCCCATGTGGCGCGACCCGGACCCGGCCACCCGTCCCGTGCCCGGAGCCCGGCCCCGGCACGGCGGCTGAGCCACCCGTACGACACCGTCCGTCGCGGCCGGCGGTGCGGCGTTCACCCGGTTGCGCCGCCGGGTCGGCCCGGGTCCGGGCACGGGGGGACGTTGGATGGGCGGCAAGCAGAGTGTCGTGGAGAGGCTGGTGGTCGTGGTGAGGCGTGGTCTGGCGGCGGGTACGGTGGTCGTGATGGCGATCTGCGGCACGGCGGGCTGTTCCGACGGGTCGGGCTCGGCGTCGGACGCCGCGTCGAAGGCGGCGTCGGCCGTGCAATCGGCCGGGGCCAAGGTGTCCTCCGCGGCGTCCGCCGCCGCGGACGCCGCGTCGTCGGCGGCGGCGGTGGCCCAGGACAAGTTCGCCGAGATCAAGAACGGTGTGGACGCCAAGGACGAGGTGACGCTGGGCACGGTGTCGACCGACGGCGAGGGGTACACGGTCGTCCCGGTGACCGTGAAGAACACCGACGCCTCGACGAAGTCGTTCGCGGTGCAGGTCGACTACAAGGACGAGAGCGGCAACCGGCTCGACACGGTCGTGGTGACCGTCTCCGATGTCGCGGGCAACGGCACGGGGCAGGGCAGCGCCCGCAGCACGCACAAGCTGGCGGGCACGGCGAAGGCCGAGACCGCCAGGGCAGTGCGCTACTGATCCGGAGGCAGCCCGCGCCGCCCGCGGCTTTTGTCCCGCTCGGTAGCGGGCGCAGAGGTCGCCGCCGGGGGCCGAGCGGCGCCGGGGGCGGCTGACCGGCGGGTGGGGCGACCCGGGGCGTTCTAGGCTGGTGGCAGTCACATCCCCCGGGAGGTCGTCGTGGTGGACCGTCACCGTTTCCACCTGGACCAGGACGGACACTCGATCACCGTCGTCCGGGACCTCCGACACCGATACGCCGAGGTCCTCGTCGACGGGAAGACCGTGTGCTCGGGGCGGACGAGCCGCACGGAGGCCACCCTCCTGCGGGGTGAGATCGCGGGCGCCGGCCCGCAGCCGTTCCTGATCCGTCTCGAACGTCCCGACGTCCCGGGCGGCGAGCCCTTGTGCGTGTTGGAGAAGGACGGCATGCGTTACCTCATGCCGAACGTCCCGCTCACGCCGCAGGAGGAGTGGCCCGCCGAACGCAACCCCTCGCCGCGGACTCCCGCCGAGCTCCTCGCCCGGTGGAGGGGCCGTCACTGAGGCGGGGCCGCCCATCCGGGAGACGTACGAAGGCGGGCGTCCGGCAGGATGGGCCCGTGATCTCCACGTCCATCAGCCCCGACCTCCCCGCCGTCGCCGACCCGGCGTGGACCCGTGCGGCAGCGGCCCTGGCCGCGTCGGCGACCGTCGGTGCGGGTCTGGGGCTCAGGGCGGTGGCCGGCGGGGACGTCGCGAAGTACGGCGGGGACGCGCTGTACACCGTCCTCCTGCTCACGCTCGTCGTCCTGGTCGCCCCGCGGGTGACGCCCCTGCGGGCGGCCGCGGTGGCCCTGGCCGCGAGTTGTGCGGTCGAGTTCCTGCAACTCGGCCCGGTGCCGGCGGAGTTGTCCCGGCGCAGCGTCATCGCCCGCCTCGTACTCGGTTCCACCTTCAACGCCCCCGATCTGTTCTGGTACGTGGTCGGCGCGGCGGTCGGCTGCCTCGCGCACACCGCGTTGCGCCGGCGGCGTCCGCGGGCCTGAAGTCCGGGGCCCACCCGGCGGGAGGCGCGCTGTCGGTGGCATGGGTCACAGTGGGAGGAACCGTCCGCCCTTCCCGCGGGGAAATCAGGTGATCTCATGAGGCACGCGATCCGGGCCCAGGGACTGGCCAAGCGGTTCAAGGAGACGCGCGCGCTCACCGGCATCGACCTGGAGGTCCCGGCCGGGACGGTGTGCGGACTGTTGGGTCCCAACGGCGCCGGCAAGACGACCGCGGTCCGCGTCTTCGCCACGCTGCTCCTGCCCGACGCGGGACGCGCCGAGGTCGGCGGGTACGACGTGGTGCGGGAGGCGGGCCGGGTCCGGTCCCTGATCGGGCTCACCGGCCAGTACGCGGCGGTGGACGAGAACCTGACCGGCACGGAGAACCTCCTCATGATCGGCCGGTTGCTCGGCATGCCGCGCGGTGACGCCCGCGCCCGGGCCGCCGAACTCCTCGACCGGTTCCACCTGACCGACGCGGCGGGACGGGCCGCCAAAACCTATTCGGGAGGGATGCGGCGGCGCCTGGACCTCGCGGCCAGCCTCGTCGGGAGACCGCAGGTCCTCTTCCTCGACGAGCCGACCACCGGCCTCGACCCGCACAGCCGCGGCGAGGTGTGGGACATGCTGCGGATCCTGGTCGCCGAGGGCATGACGACGCTGTTGACCACCCAGTACCTGGACGAGGCCGACCGACTCGCCGACCACATCGTGGTGATCGACAAGGGAACGGTGATCGCCGACGGCACCCCGGACGAGCTGAAGTCGCAGGTCGGTGGTCAGGTGCTGGAGCTGCGGCCGGCCCGGGCCGCCGATCTGGATGCGGCGCACGCCCTGATCGCGGAGCAGGCGGGGCCCCAGACCAAGATCGAGGGCGACGGGATCACGGTGCCCGTCACCGACCCGGCGCTGATGCCGGCGGTCGTGCGCCGGTTGGACCGGGCCGGTATCGAGGTCGGCGAGCTCACCCTTCGACGGTCCTCGCTCGACGAGGTGTTCATGGCACTGACCGGCCACCGCGCGCAGCCCGGCGGTTCGGCGCGGGACACGGAGCCCGGTGACGGCGGCCCGGGTTCCGTCCGCACGGAGGAAGCCACCACGGACGCCGACGGCACGCCCGTGAGGACGGTGAACCCGTCATGACCAGTACGCCGATCGATCGGAGCATCGGCCGCGGCGGCCGGGTGCGCCCGCCGGCCGCCGTGCGGCAGACCGCCACCATGGCGTGGCGCAGCCTCGTATCGGTCAAGCACAACCCGTTGGAGCTCGTCGACTACAGCATCACGCCGATCATGTTCGTGTTCCTGTTCACCTATGTCTTCGGCGGGCAGATGGCGGGGTCCCCGCAGGACTACCTCCAGTACGCGCTCGCGGGGATCATCGTCCAGAACACCCTCTTCATGAGCACGTACACGGCCATGTCCCTGAACACGGACCTCACGAAGGGCGTCTTCGACCGGCTGCGCAGTCTGCCGATCGCCCGGTCGGCGCCGTTGTTCGGGCGCATAGCGGCCGACCTGGTCAAGCAGTTGTGGGCGATGGTCCTGATGATCGCCCTGGGGGTGCTGCTGGGCTTCCACGTCACCGGGGGTTTCGCCGGGTTCCTCGGTGCGGCCGCGCTGCTGTTGGTGTTCGCCGCCGCCGTCTCGTGGACGGCGGTGCTCATCGGGATGCTGGCGGGCGACCCGGAGAAGGTGCAGGTCTACGCGTTCACCTTCATCTTCCCGATCACGTTCACCAGCAGCGCCTTCGCCCGGGTCGACACCATGCCCGGTTGGCTCCAGGCATGGGTGGAGGTCAACCCCGTCACGCAGTTGTCGGACGCCGTTCGCGGGCTCCTGCTGGGGACCCCGGCGGGCCGGCCGATCATGTGGTCCCTGGTCTGGGCCGTGGGCATCGCGGTGGTGTTCATGCCCCTGGCGATGCGCGCGTACCGCTCGCAGGACCGCTGACCCCGGCGGAGGGTCGTGCTCGGTGGCCGCGCGCGGGGCGTCACCACTCGGGGTGGACGTCGTGGCTGTCGTAGCGGGTGCCGTGGGCGTCGACCCAGGGGCGGAAGCGGCCCGGGCCGCCATCCGCCCGGGCGTAGCGGACGGGCTCGCCGGAATCGTCGGCGATGATCACGGCCCCCGCCCGCTGGGCCGCGCGCAGGGAATGCGTCCAGTGCGGCCCGTGCCTGCCGGTCACGTAGTCGGGAACCTTGCTCCGGGACATGTGCGCGACCCCCTGACCGCCGCCGTTCCGAATCCGTTCGAAAGACGACTACCCGCCGATCAGCGGGCTGACTCCCCTTCGCCTCCACGCGCCACGTGGGCGGCCGCTACGGGTCCTGCGGCGGCGGCGTAGCGGCGGGCCAGGCGGGCGAAGGCCTCTCGCAGTTCCGGTGGCGCGATCACCTCGATGTCGGCGTCGAACCTGCCGATGAGGGACGCCAGGCCGGACCACGACCAGGACCCGAGGGCGAGCCGGCAGCGGTCGGGGCCGAGCGCCTCGACGAGGCCGTCGCGGACGTGGCGGGAAACCACGGAAGCGGGCAGGTCGAGGATCACTTCGCCGCGGCAGGGCCACTCCCCCGAGTCGCCCGCCCCCCTGAAGCGGCCCGCGACGAACGCGGCCACGTCGGCGCCGCCGGGTAGCTCCCGCCGGGCGAAGCGGGGCCCCGTGGGGATGCGCGGGGTGATCCGGTCCACGCGGAAGGTGCGCCAGTCCTCGCGGTCGAGGTCCCAGGCGACGAGGTACCAGCGGCCCGCTCGGGTCACGAGGTGGTGCGGCTCCGCGCGGCGCGGCGGATTCGCGGCCGGGGGCCGTCCGGGTCCCTCCTCCGTCAGGCCCGGCGTCGCGTAGTCGAAGCGGAGGACCTCCTGGGCGTGGACGGCTGCGCCGAGCGTCACGAGCACGCCCCCGGCGACGGCGTCCGTACCGGCGTCGGGCTGTTGCACGGCGGTGATCCGGAGCGCGTCGATGCGGTGGCGCAGTCGGGCGGGCATGACCTGGCGGACGGTGGTCAGCGCACGCGCCGCGGCCTCCTCGGTGCCCGCGCCGCTGCCCGCGGCGCTCTGGAGGGCGACCGCGAGGGCGACGGCCTGCTCGTCGTCGAACAGCAGCGGCGGCAGTTCGGCGCCGGCGTCGAGCCGGTAGCCGCCGTCGGGGCCCTTGAAGGCGACCACGGGATAGCCGAGTTCGCGCAGCCGGTCGACGTCGCGGCGCACGGTGCGCGGGCTGATGTCCAGCCGTTGCGCCAGGAGGGCGCCCGGCCAGTCCCGGCGTGCCTGGAGGAGGGAGAGCAGGGACAGCAAGCGCGCTGAGGTCTTCTGCATGCCGCCATGCTGCCGAGGGAAGCGGTCAGCTTCTGTCCTCTTCCTCGGCCTTGGTGCAGCAGCGCGCGGATCTGCCGTAAATCCGGTGCGGATGCGCACGCCTTTGGTGCAGCATTGGTGCGCACGTCCCTCGATCGGAAGGCAATCCCATGGACCAGCTCCCCTCCCATCCCGACAGCGAGCGCTACTCGGTGACCCTCTGCCCGCCGGCGGTCACCATCGTCTCCGAGCTCACGGCGGAGAGCGGCGTCAGCAAGTCCGACGTCATCAACCGGGCGGTCCTGCTCCTCGGCTTCATCGAGCGCGAGCGGGCCAAGGGCAACGACCTGATGATCCGGGACACGGCCGGCGCCCTGGAGCGCATCCACATCATCTGAGGGTGCTCCAGGGGCCCGACCGGCTCCCGAGGCGCACGTCGTCGGGCGTCCGCCGCGCCGGGTCAGCCCTCGACGCGGCCGTGGTGCGGGTCGAGGGTGTCGACGCCCTCCATGAAGGCCAGCATCCGGGCGTTGACCACGTCGGGGTGGTCGATCTGGGGCCCGTGTCCGGTCGCGGCGATGATCTCGGCCCGGGCACCCGGGACCAGCCGCGGCACCCGCTCCAACTGGCGCTGCGGGTGCACGAGCAGGCTGCGCTTGCCCATGATCAGGTAGAGCGGGGTGCGGATGGAACGCAGCGCGTCCTCGGCCAGCGGGAGCGGCGCCGGGCGGCGTATCCGAAACGCCCGGGCGCCGGTCTGCACGAACTTACGGAGCTCGGGGACGACGAGTACCGGCTGCTCCAACCAGGCGGCCAGGCGGGGCCGGAGAGCCTTGGGCGCGAAGCTGGCGAAGAGGCTCACGAAGACCCAGGCGAAGAAGCGCAGCCCCACCCGCTCCAGGCCGCCGGGGTCGAGGGCGGTGACGGAGGCGATCCGGCCGGGCCTGCGATGGGCCTGGTTGAGGACCAGCCAGCCGCCGTAGGAGGAGCCGACGAGGTGGACGCGGTCGAGACCGAGCGCGTCGAGGGCCTCGTCGAGCCATTGCGCGGCGCGCTCCGGCTGCCACATCGGCTCGCGGTGGAGGCTGCGGCCCGCGTCGCCGGGAGTGTCGAGCGCGTAGACGGGGCGTTCGGCGCTGAGCCCGGGGGTGTTGGGGTACCACATGGCACTGCAGTAGCCCGCGCCGTGGATCAGGACGACCGGCGTACGGGACTCGGCGGCGGGGTCGGCGGGCCCGTACCGGTACACGCGCGTGGTGCCGAAGGCGGTCTCCACGTCCGTCTCGGAGCGGGCCGGGGCTCCGAGTGCGTAGAGCGCGTCGCAGGCGGCGAAGTACCGGTCGCGCAAGGTGTCGTTCACGTAGCGGCCGACGTCGCGACGCGGTCGGGTCGAGGTCGTGGTCGTCGTGGTCTCGGGCACGGGGCACCTCCGGGAAGATCCGTTCTTCGTGATACGAACGTACCATATTGATGGTACGGCGGTACCATGAAGATTCCGGGCCGGCCGTGGTCCGGTCACCACCGACGGGCGGAGACCCTGCACATGCCGAAGCGCGTGGACCACGAGGAACGCCGCACCCAGCTCGCCGAGGCGCTCATCCGGGTCGCCGGCCGTCAGGGTCTGCACGCCGTCGGCATGCGTGACGTGGCAGCCGAGGCGGGCGTCTCCCTCCGACTCGTGCAGTACTACTTCCAGACCAAGGAGAACCTGCTCTTCTACGGGCTCCAGCACCTGACCGAGCGGTTCACCGCACGCGTCGGCGCCCGACTCGCCGCCGTCGGCCCCGACCCGGGCCCCCGGACGACCGTGGAAGCACTCCTGCTGGCCTCGCTCCCCACGGACGACGAGAGCCGCACGTTCCACCTCCTCTACACCTCCTACGCGATCCTCTCGGTGACCGACGAGGCGCTGGCCGCCCAGCCGTTCATCGCGAACCCCGACGCCGCCGAGAACGCCCTGACCGGCCTGATCGAAAAGGCGCAGGCCGCGGGCCTGGCCGATCCCGGCGCCGACGCCCGTACGGAGGCGGTCAGCCTGCTCGCCATGACCGCGACGATGGGCACCAGCATCCTCGTCGGCCAACGCGAACCGGCATCGGCCGTCGGCGTACTGAACCACCACCTGGACCGGATCTTCAGCGTTGCCGCACCTGCCGACGGCGCGGCCTGACCCGAGCGCGGGGCGGCACCGGCGGCCAAGTGGAGCAAGCCGGGCTGCGGATCGGCCGGGAGCCTGGTCGCATCAGCGGAATGAAGGACCCCTTCGCCTGTGACGACCCGTCCCTGCTCGCCCCGTTCGGAAAGGGCGACCGCGCGGCGGCCCGCAGGGCCGTCGCCGCCCACGCCACCGACCGCGCCGACCTCCACACCCTCCTCGACATCCTGGGCCTGCTGCCCGAACACGACCCGCCACCCGCGAAGCCCCCACCGCATCACCCCGCCTGAACCGGGGCGGGGCGCCCCGGGCCCCCTTCGGCCGGCCGGGCCGGCGCCGGGGACGTCGCGGGCGGCGCCCCGGCCGTGAACCGCCGGGCCGCCGCAGGGCCCGCACCAGCGGCGTTTGCGCATACGGGTGAATCCGCGACCGTCCTCGTCACGGACGACCGGGCGGATTGTCCTACGGGTATGAAGACTTCGCACACCCTGTCCCGGCCGTCGGCCCGCCCCACGACCCGCCGCCCTCTCCTCCCCGAGCCCGTGGAACGCCGCAGGCTCCGTGAGGCATGGGGCCTGACGCCCCACCAGGTGGCCCTCGCCTTCGGAGTCCGGCCGGCCACCGTCCGCTCCTGGGAGTCGGGACGCACCACACCGACGGGCAAGCGCCGCGAGGCCTACCGGCGCTTCCTCCAGGGCCTCGCCCAGCACGCCGACGGCCGACCCCGTCCGACCGCCCCGCCCACCCGCAGCGCACCCGGGTGCGGCGCGCCGGAGCGGGGATCCATGGAGTCCTCCCGCCCGGCGGAGGGGATTTCCGGGGAGCCGGAGCGCCCGCAGCCGGCGCCCCCGGTAACGGCGTACGCCACCGCCCTGTCCGGCGCCCGGGTTCCGACCCCGAGGAGATCCGCCGCGGCAGCCGAGGACGACGGTCGGCTGCTGCCGCGCGTGGGGGCCGCCGCGGTGACGCTCGCCGCGTGGGTGCTGGTGCTCGCCCTCCTCGGCGCCTACCTGCCCGCCTGGGACGGCTGAAACCGGCCCCGCCCGAGCATGGGTCAGGACTTGGTGGAGGTGAGGACGCCGATCTTGTCGAGGCGGTGTTCGGGGTTGTTCTGCGCGTCGCGCCAGAAGTTGCCCGCCGCGTCGTCCTCGGGGGTGAGGCAGGTGGTGACGGTGATCATCGCCCGGACGGGTACGGCGCCGGGCGAACCGGGCACCGCGGCGCGCTGAGCCGCCATGGACGCCGGTTGCCGGAAGGAAGTCGTCCGGGTGGTGGTGATCGTGTACTGGTAGGTCACCCCGTCGGCGGTGATGAAAACGGAGGAGCCCGATGGCAGCGACGGCAGGTCCCGCAGCGGTCCCCCCGCGGCGACGCGATGGCCGGTGACGATGTAGTTGCCGACCTCGCCGGGGCCGGCTCCGCCGTTGGGGCCGTGCGGGCTGGCGGCGAGGCCGCGGTCCTGGATCCGGGTGCCCGGGGCGTCGTCGGGGCTGCCCTGGTACGGGACGACGGACAGGTCCTCCAGGCCGATGGCGGGGATGGACATCACGACCGTCCCGGTGCTGCGGGCCCGGGCCCCGGCCTGGTCCGCGCCGGCGGCGACCGGAACCGTGGCGGGGGCGAGCAGTGCGGTGCAGGCGGCCCCGGCGGCGAGGAGCAGGCGCGGTGACATGGCGGCCTCACCGGGTGGCGGCGACGGGCGGGGCCCACGCCGCCCGGGTCGCCCGCCGTGGGCCCCGGGGCGCGGGGCCGTACGGGGTCGCGTGACGGGAGTCGCGGACGCGTGAGGCGCCGGATCCGGTGCGGGGTCCCGAGCGTCGGGGTGCGGTCGAGGACGGCGTACGGCCCATGGTGGGGCCTCCGATCGGGGAGAGGACCGCCCCGGCCGCCGTCGCGGGTGCTGTGGGACCCGCGTCTCGTCCGGAGCGGGGAGGTCAGCGGTCTCCGCTGGGGCGCCTACCCGCCACCGTCCTCGGAAACCACCGGGTGCGCTCCGGAGGCGGTCGCTCACCCGGGCAGGGTGTCCGCGGCCACCAGACGGGATCCCGCGTAGCAGAGCCGGTACACGTCCACCGGGTCCAGGAGGTTGCCGTTCGAGCGGTAGAACGCGCACACCGTGCCCTCGGGCGCGGGTCGGGCCTTCACCTCGTCGGGGACGAAGCGGAACTCCTGGGCGGGCAGGGCGCGGGCGAACTCCGTACGCTCCTGCCCCGGACGCAGGGACGCGAAGTCGCTCGGCCTCAGGACGCAGGCGGTGAGCTGCTGGGCGAGGTACGCCACGCAGACGAGGGTCAGGGCGGCGAAGCCCGCCGGGACGGCGGCGGCGACGGCGAACCGCCGCTGGGCATTGCGGCGGGCCTCGGCGTGCCGGGACGCCACGCCGCCGGGGTCGGAGCGGGGCCCGGTGGGCGGTGTCGGGTGGGGCGGGGCGATCAGGTCCGGCAGGGTGGCGAGCAGCTCGTAGCCGCCGTCGCGCGGCGCTGTGCGCAGGGTGCCGCCGATCAGCCGGACCCGTTCGCGCAGGCCCGTCAGCCCGTGGCCGCCGCCCGCCGGGGGTCCGGCCGGCGAGGTGGCGGGGGCCGCGTTGCGCACCCGGACGAGGGTCCTGCCGTCCCGGTGCGTGACGGCTATCCGGATCGCGGCCCCGGGGGCGTGTTTGACGGCGTTGGTCACCGATTCCTGGACCACCCGGTACAGGGTGCGGTCCACCAGTGGCGGCAGGGCGGGAGCAACGCCTTCGCGGTGCAGCTCCACGGCCACGCCCGATTCCCGGATCCGGCGGACGAGGCCCTCCACCGACTCGGCCGACGAGGAAACCGACGAGGGAACAGACGACGCCGGGGCCGTTTTCCGACCGGCGGCCTCGGCGTCGTCCGCACCCGCGGGGCCGGCCCGCAGGACGCCGATGGTGTCGCGCAGGTGGCCGACCGCGTCCGCGACGGCGTTCCGCAGGGCGGCGAGGTCCTCCCGGTCCTGGCCGGTGAGCGTCGGCGACAGTTCCAGCGCCCCCGCGCGCAGGGCGATGAGGCTCAGCTCGTGGCCGAGCGAGTCGTGCATGTCCGCCGCGATCCGCGCCCGCTCCCGGAGGCCGGCCCGCTCCGCGACGAACCGTTGCCGCTGCTCCAGGCTGCGCGCCCGTTGCCAGCCCCCGCGCACCAGGTCCCGCCGGGCCCGCCGGTACCGGCCGGCGAGCCAGGGCAGGACCAGCGTCACGGGCACCATCGACAGCGTGTAGAACCAGTACACGACGTCGACGTCCAGGACGGCGCAGACCGCGAGGTCGAGGACCGCGCAGGCGCCGAAGAGGGCGAGCGGTCCGGGGCCGGCTTCCCGCCTGCTGCCGAGCAGGTACGCCATCGCGGCGAGCGCCGCCAGGTAGGGGCTGGCCACCGGCGTGGTGTGGGCGAGGCCCAGCGCGACGAGGGCGTTGGCGACGAACACCGCCGTGCCGGGCCGTTTCCGACTGCCGGGAACCACTGCCGCGAGGACCAGCAGCGGCAGTACGACGGTGAGCACCGGCGCGGGGTCCGCCTGCTGCCGGTAGGCGTGGACACCGGCCCCTGCCAGCACCGCCCACAGGGCGAGGTCCCCCGCAGCCCGTGCCCACGCCGTGCGCGGTCCCCACCTCGTCACCTGTTCGCCCCCTCGTTCGTCGCGTGTTCGCCCCACCCCTGCGGCCGAGGCTACCGGCGGCGGCCGTGACGCCCCGCCCGGACGGGGCGTCACGGCCGCCGGCTACGCGTCGCGGCGCCGCAGGACGAACCGGCCGATCAGATGGGCGGCCACCGTCCAGGCAACCAGGATCAGAAGCCCGACGGGGCGCGGGTAGGGCCCGCCGTCCGCACCGAGCATGAAGTGGCCGCCGGAGGTCTGCGGAAGGTGGTCGTTGACCGCGAGCAGGAACGGCCCGCCCAGGCCGGTGCACACGGTCGGCAGGGCGGAGATCAGGACGAAGACGGCGCAGAGGGTTCCGGCGGCGGTCCGCAGGGCGAACGCCGCGCCCACGGTCAGTACGGCGACCAAGGCGCAGTAGAGGCCGGTCGCCAGGGTCTGACCGGCCGCCTCCGCGACCTCGAAGGAGGCGTGCCCCCGGAACGGGACCCGGGCGACGGCCATGCCCAGCACCGAGAACGCACTCCCGGCGGCGAAGGCCACGCCGGCGGCGACGAGCGCCTTCGCGAGCTGCACCCGGTGCCTGACGGGGACCCAGAGCAGCGAGGTGCGGATGCTGCCCGTCCCGTACTCGCTCGTCACGACGACCATCGCCAGGACGATCACGGCGAACTGGCCGAGCATCACCGACGCGACCGGGGCGTTGCCGAGGGGCTGGACCGGTTTGTCGTTGATGCGGGCGATCGAGCCGTAGTAGAAGGTGAACACCGCCGTCAGCAGGGCGCCCGCGAGCAGGCAGACGCACGGGGTCCGCAGGGACCACAGCTTGGCCCACTCGGCTCCGACCGCTCCGGCGAAGCCCCCGCCGGAGCGGCCGACGGGGATCCTCTCCCCCGGGACCGTACCCACGACGACCCCGTCCTCGACGGCGTTCTCGACCTGCGGCATGCGGTTCACACCCCGGCCTTCCGGTTCGGTTCCCCGGTCGCGGCGGCACCGCCGGCGACCCCGTACTCCACGCTGTGCGCGGTCAGTTCCATGTACGCCTGCTCCAGGGAGGCCGGTACGCCGTTCAGCCGGTGCAGCCGGATGCCGAGCCGGTGGGCCAGGTCCCCGATCTCCTCGGCGGTCCGGCCGCGGACGGCGATCTCGTCCTCCTCGCCGCCGGCCGGCTCGGCGCTCACGCCGTCGTACGAGTCCAGTCGGCCGGTCAGGGTCCGCCGGTCGGCGGGGTCCGGCACCCGTACCCGTACCGAGGCCGAGGCGCTCCGGGCGAGGAAGTCGGCCATGGTGGTGTCGGCGAGGAGGCGGCCCCTCCCGATGATGACGAGTTGATCGGCCGTCAGCTGCATCTCGCTCATCAGGTGGCTGGACAGGAGGACGGTCCTGCCCTGCGCGGCCTGTGCGCGCACGAGTTCGCGCACCCAGCGGACGCCGTCGGGGTCCAGGCCGTTGACCGGCTCGTCGAGGACGAGGACCTGCGGATCCCCGAGCAGCGCCCCCGCGATACCGAGTCGCTGGTGCATGCCGAGCGAGAACGCCCCCGCGCGACGCCGGGCGACCTTGGCGAGCCCGACCGTTTCGAGCACCTCGTCCACCCTGCGGAGGGGGATGCCGTTGCTGCGGGCTTGCGCGATCAGGTGGCTGCGCGCGGAGCGGGCGGGGTGCAGGGCCTTCGCGTCGAGGAGCGCGCCCACTTCGCGCAGCGGCCGGCGCAGCGCCGCGTACGGCCGGCCGCCGATGAGCGCTTCGCCCGCGGTGGGGTGGTCGAGGCCGAGGACCATCCGCAGGGTGGTGGACTTGCCGGCCCCGTTGGGGCCGAGGAAGCCGGTCACCCGGCCTTCCTCGATGTCCAGCGTCAGGCCGTCGACGGCGACGGTGTCGCCGTAGCGTTTGGTGAGCCCTCTCAGGGTGATCACGGTGTTCCCTTCGTCCGTTCGCGGTACGGAACGACGGTAGGAAGCGGCGTGGTGGGTGCGCATCGGCCCGGAGGCGGCGGCCTCTCCCCCGACTTTCGTCGGGGGTCCCCCGTCGAACGGGCGGTCCGCGGCACGTCGTTAGACTGCGTCGATGGTTCAGGTGCTGATCGCGGACGACGAAGCGATGGTCCGGGCGGGCATACGGGCGATCCTGGCGCGGGACACCGCGATCGAGGTCGTCGCCGAGGCGGCCGACGGGCACGAGGCCGTCGAGGCGGTGCGCAGGCACCGGCCGGCCGTCGCGTTGGTCGACATCCAGATGCCGGGGCTCGACGGGATCGCGGCGTGCGCCCGGATCCATCGCGAGCTGCCCGGGACGGCCGTCGTCATGCTGACGACCTTCGGCGAGGACGAGTTCATCGACCGCGCCCTGCGCGAAGGCGCGAGCGGCTTCCTGCTGAAGGCCGACGATCCCAGGGAACTGCTGTCGGGGGTGCACGCGGTCGCCGCGGGCGGGGCGTACCTGTCGCCACGGGTCGCCGCGCGGGTCGTGGCCGGGCTGCGCAGCGGCCGGTCGCGGGGCGGGCTGCCGCCCCGGCGGCCGGTGGAACGGCTCACGGAGCGGGAGCACGACGTCCTGACCCTGGTCGGGGCCGGGCTCTCCAACGCCGAGATCGGCGCCCGGCTGGGGCTGGTCGAGGGAACGGTGAAGGCCCACGTCAGCGCCATCCTCGGCAAGCTCGGCGCCCGCAACCGGGTGGAGGCGGCGATCGCCGCGTACGAGGCCGGGCTGACCGGTCCGTGACGGCGGCACCCGCACCGGCGTTTCGGCGCTACCCGCACCGGCGTTTCGGCGGTACCGGCACCGGCGGGAAGCCGGTGCCGGGGCCGTGGCCGCCGCTCCCGTTCGGGAAGCCGGCGGCGGTCAGCCGAAGAGCGCGGTGACGCGCTGGAGCGGGACGAACTTGAAGTTCTGGTTGCCGCTGCTGCCGGGGGCGCCGTTGGAGCCGTCCTGGCAGATGAACACGCCCTGCGGGAAGGCCGGGCCGAGGTTGGCGGCGGTCGCGTCGATGCCGTCCGTGTCCTCGCAGTCGTCGGCCGCGGTTCCGTTGGCGACCGAGAAACGGCCGAGGTAAGCACGGCTGGTGCGGTCGTAGACGGTGAAGTCGTTGCTGCCCTGGGAGGACACGTAGATCCGGTTGCCGGCGGCGGTGATGCCCTCGGCGTCGGCGGTGATGTGACCGCCTGAGCCGGTGGAGTCGAGCTTGGTGCGGGAGGTTCCGGCGGTGGGCTCGGCTCCGTACACCCAGACGCCGACGTCCTCCTCGCCCAGGTAGAGCTTGCCGGTGCTCTCGTCCGCGTAGCAGCCCTCGACGGCGGAGCCCGCGTCCCACAGCCGAACGGAGGTCGCGGTCACCGCGTCGCCGGTCACGGCGAGCTCCCACTGCTCGACGCGGCCGGAGGTCGAGTTCGGGAAGGCGTACAGCTTGCCGGAGGTCGGGGAGGTGTAGAGGCAGATGCCGTGGGCGGTGACCTCGGTGGGGACGTCCTTGAGGTGCCGCAGTTGCCGCGTCGCCGGGTCGATGCGGTAGACGTGCATGGCGCCGTCGCCGCCCGCGGCCTCGTCGTCGGCCGAGACGACGATGTTGCCGCGCAGGTCGACGTTGTTGCCGTGGTCGCCGTTGATCCGTTGAATCCGGGTCCCGGACAGGTCGTAGACCTCCAGGGCGCCCTTCTTGTCCGTGGCCACGACCACGGATCCGGCCGGATCGGTGGGATGGACCCAGACGGCCGGGTCGTCGGCCGCGTCGCCGCCGTGCGCGACCGGGGCGGTCTCGACGGTCGCGGTGACGGAGACGGACGCCGCCTGCGCGGGCGCGGACGCCAGGACCAGGGCCGCGAGGGCGGCGGCGGGTAGGAGAGCCGAACGGACGGAGACGGTGAAGGACACCGGATTCCCTTCCACTGCGTGTGACGGACCCCGGGAGCCCAGGGAGGCGTTGCGGCCACGGCGTGAACGCCGGCTGAACGGCCTCACCCGGCCCGCCCGTCGGTCCGGACGGACCTCAGCACAGGCCCGGTTCTCCGCCCGCCGCGCCGCATTCGGCGCCGCCGCCGCGGGCGACCTCCGCCCACAGGGTCGTCTCCACCTTGCCGAGCAGACGGGCCAGTTCGGTGCGCTCGGCCCCGTCGAGGCCGTCCAGCGTCTGGCGTTCCAGCTCGCCCCAGGCCCGGCGGACCTCGACGAGCAGCCCACAGCTGCTGTCCGTCGCCTCCACCAGCGAGGCCCGCCGGTCCGAGGGGTCGGGGCGGCGGCGTACGTGCCCGGCGTGCTCCAGACGTTGGAGCATCTTGGTCACGGTGGACGGGTCCAGGCCGACCGTCTTGATCAGCTCGGACTGGCGGACGGCGCCGTTGTCCCACAGATGCATCATCAGGAACTCCTGCCCCGGGTGCAATCCCAGGTCGCGCAGCACCCGGCCCGCCGCGATCCGGTGGAGGCGGGCCACCCGGCTGATCGCGTGACTCACCGGCCCCTCCAGTACGGCGCCGGGCACCGAACACTCGGGGGTGGCGCGCGGTTCCTGAGCGGCTTCCGCGGTCATGGCGGCGCTCCTCCTCGGTCGGGACCGGCGGGTCCGGTCCATGGCCTTCGCCATGAACTTTACCCGGCCCGGAAGTTTTACCTTGGCCGGCCAAGTAATGCGGTACGCTGCTTCCACAGCCGATTATTGGCCGACCAATCATTATGTGAGGCGAACATGACCAGCGCTTTCGACTCGGTACGCATCGCGGGCGACACCCTTCCCAACCGGATCGCCCTGGCTCCCATGACCCGCAGCCGCGCGGCGCAGGGCGGCCTCGCGACCGATCTCCTCGCCGAGTACTACACCCAGCGGGCCTCGGCCGGACTGCTCATCTCGGAGGGGATCCAGCCCTCCGTCGTCGGGCAGGGCTACCCCTTCACCCCCGGCCTGCACAATGCCGAGCAGATCGCCGCCTGGCGCCGGGTCACCGACTCGGTGCACGCGGCCGGCGGCCGGATCTTCGCCCAGCTGATGCACTCCGGCCGGATCGGCCACCCGTCCCTGCTGCCCGACGGCCTGGTACCGGTCGCACCCTCCGCGATCGCACCCCAGGGGCAGGTGTTCACCGGTGAGGGCCTCAAGGACTTCGTCACGCCGCGCGAGCTGACCGGCGCCGAGGTGCGGGAGACGATCGCCGACTACGCCGAGGCCGCCCGCAACGCCGTGGAGGCCGGATTCGACGGCGTCGAGCTGCACGGGGCCAACGGATACCTGATCCACCAGTTCCTGGCCCCGGGATCGAACCGGCGGACGGACGAGTGGGGCGGCACGACCGAGAACCGCGTCCGCTTCGCCGTCGAGGTGGTCAAGGCGGTCGCCGCGGCGATCGGCGCCGACCGCACCGCGCTGCGCGTCTCCCCCGGGAACCCGTACAACGACATCTCCGAGCCCGACCCGCAGCCGGTCTACGAAGCGCTGGTCAAGGAGATCGACGGGCTGGGCCTGGCCTACCTGCACGTGATGGAGTTCGGCCCCGACGCCCGGGAGGCGACCCTCGCGCTGCGCAAGCAGTTCAGCGGTCCGCTCGTCCTGAACCCTGCCACCGAGGGGCCCACCGACCACCGTGCGCTCGGGCTGATCGAGGACGGCACCGCGGACCTGCTGGCCTTCGGCGCCCTCTTCCTCGCCAACCCGGACCTGCCGGACCGGCTGCGCACGGAGGGCCCGTACAACACCCCGGACCCGGCCACCTTCTTCGGCGGCGACGCCCGCGGCTACACGGACTACCCGGCGCGCCCGTAACCCGTCGGGGATCACTCGGGGAGGGTGGGGCCGGGGTGCGACCCCGTCGCAGCCTGGGTGGCCGAGCCGCACCCCGTACGCCGCACCTACCCCGTCGGTCGCGTTCCGTAACGCCATGGCCCTCGATGAGGTCGCGGGGTTTCGCCGGGGGCCGGGCGGGCAGCCGCCCCTCAGGCGGGCCCGCAGACCTGGGGGGACACCACAGGAGGCAGCCATGGAAGAGCAGGGCGGCGCCGGAGGCGTCCCACCGCACGACGGTCACCACGCCCCGCGCCCACCGCGCTCCGGGCGCCCCGATGGCGAGCCCTCGCGCGCCCCCGAGGACGAGCGCACGCGCGCCGCCGACACGGACGAGGCGAGCCGGCTCGACCGGCCGCAGCCCGGACAGGACGCGGGCTCGGGCCGCAAGCGCTGGGTGGGACCCCGGCGGGGCAAGGGCGACGGACCGGGAACGCAGGCGAAGTGAGGCGGGAGCCATGACCGCGCAGGACATCTGGGGCTACCACCGGGACGCGGGCCACGAGCAGGGCCTCGACCTGATCGGCTACAAGGTCGAGGCCACCGACGGCTCGATCGGGAAGATCGACAAGCACTCCGAGGACGTCGGGGCCTCGTACCTCGTCGTCGACACCGGGGTGTGGATCTTCGGTAAGCACGTCCTGTTGCCGGCGGGCACGATCCGGCGGATCGACACCACCGAGCAGGTGGTGTACGTCGCCCGCACCAAGGAGCAGATCAAGGACGCGCCGGAGTACGACCGCGCGAAGTACGACGGTGACCCGGGCCAGCGGGAGGAATTCGCCCGCCACTACGGCCAGGCCCACAGCTGACGCCGCACGTTCCGTCCGTCGACGACGCGGTGGACGCCTCGAGCCTCACCAGTCGCGGGTCGCGATCAGCTCCTCGATGTCCGCGTCCTGGAACCCGTAGGCCGCGGCGATGCGCCAGAAGTCCTCGGCTATCTCCTCCCGCGCCACCGTCTCGATGCAGCTCCCGGCCTCCTCGAAATCCGCTTCCAGCAGGTTGAACTCCTCCGTCGCGGCATGAGTGAGCACGTACAGGGCCGACAGGTCCGAGGGCGGTGCGGACTCGATGCGCTCGCACAGCCGCAGCAGGATCGCCCTGCCCTTGTCGACGACGTGATCGGGGTAGTACGAGTCCGTGTAGAGCAACCGCAGGAATGCGTGCTTCGTGACCTGCTCGTTCGTGATCGGCATGGCGCCACCGTCCCCTTCGAAGAATCGACGCGCCGATCATCCACGAGCCCACTGACAACGCCCGGGCCCCGATCTCCACGGGGAAGCTCACGCGACCGTCCGGACGCGGCCTGCCCCGGCGGCCGTCCCGGGGCTACCCTGCGGGAATGGAACGCGCTGAAGTCCTCAAGCGAGTGATCGGCATCCTGACCGAGGCCCAGGACATCCGCAGGGCGGTCGAGGCCGGCGAAGAGGACGACGACCCGGGACCGACCGCCGGGGTCGCCTCGCAGCTGCTGAACGAGATGCTCCCGTCGATCAAGGTGCCCGCCGACGCCTCCCCCCGGGAGGTGGCACGGGTGGTCGCGGAGGCGCTCGGTCCGGCCCTGCACACGATGGTGTCCGGGTTCAGCCTGGCCTTCACCAGCCTCGCCATCGCACACGACGCGGGCCGCACGGACGTCTCCTCGATCGAGGTGCTGCAACAACTCGCCCTCGAAGTCCAGGCGGGCACCTACGACGAAGGGGCCTGACCGGCCCGGCGCGGGCACGAATGCGGCCGTGCGCGTCGGGTAGGCGCAGCACGTTCGGGTAGGCGCAGCACGCACCTGCCCGCGACCGAACCGAGGAGTCACCATGCCGCGCGGTTCCAGCCCCAAGCGTGAACGGCAGTACGAGCACATCAAGGAGAGCGCCGAGGAGCGCGGGGAGAGCCCCGGGCGGGCCAAGGAGATCGCGGCGCGCACCGTCAACAAGGAACGGGCCCGCGCGGGCGAGTCCAGGACCGCGAGCCGGTCCTCGCTCCAGGACATCTCCTCCTCCCGGCGCGGCGGACTGCACTCCCACAGCGGCGCGCAGGGGCCCACCAAGGAGCAGCTCTACAACGAGGCCAAGCAGCGGAACATCAAGGGACGCTCGTCCATGGACAAGGCCGAACTCAAACGCGCGCTCGGCAAGTGAGTCCGGGCCGGAACGGTTGCGGGCCGGCCCCCATCCCCCGAGGGCCGGCCCGGAACGAGCCGAACGACGCCGCCTGCGAACTCGGCCACCCCCGTGAGCAAAGTTAGCTGGCAGCTATCGGCGAGGTCCACGGTGGCGGACTCCGGACAGATTGTCAACTGACCGCTAATCTGCAAAACTGACGGATAGCTGAGAGCAATTCCGAGGAGGTGGAGGGAAGGGAGATGCACCGTGCCCGAGACTGACGACCGGCCCGTGCTGGCAGTGCGCCTGGACAACCTCTTCAAGACGGTTCGCCCCAAGGGGAAGCACTGGACCAACGCGGAGGTCGCCGACGAGCTGAAGCGGGTCAATCCCGACCTCAAGGCCGGCGGCGTGTACCTGTCCCAGCTCCGTACGGGCAAGCGCGCCAATCCCTCCCCCGACCTGCTGGCCGCACTGGCGAAGTTCTTCGGGGTGTCCGTCGCCTACTTCTTCGACGACGAGGTCGCCGAGTCCGTGCTCAGCGAGGTCGCCGCCATCGAGGCGCTGCGGCAGGCCGGAGTGCGCTCCGTGGCGATGCGCGCGGCCGGGATGAAGAAGGAGAACCTCCAGGCCATCACGGCCATCATGGACCAGTACCGTCAGATGCAGGGTCTGCCGCCCGTCACCGATCCCTCGGACCCCGCGGAAGCGGAGTGAGGGTCCCGGGCAAGGGCCGGCCGGCCGACCACAACCGTCGCAGCCGCCTCAAGCAGCTCCGGAAGGACGGCGCTCGGCGCATAGCCGAACTCGGCCTGCCCGACGGGGCCGATGTCGCGGAGCTCTGCCGGTACGTCGGCGGGGTCCGGGAACGTCCCATCACGCTGATCCCGATGCCGATGCCCGCGTCCCAGCCGTGCGGGATGTGGGTCGCCGCGCGCGACGAGGACCTGATCTTCTACGACGCCAACACGACCGGCGCGCACCAGGAGCACATCGTCCTGCACGAGCTGGGTCACATCATCTGCCGCCACCGCGGCGCCGGTTGGCTGGACGAGGCGAGCTCCCGCTTCCTCTTCCCCAACCTCGATCCCGACCTCGTGCGCGACATGCTCCTGCGCGCGACCTACGACGACGTCCAGGAGCAGGAGGCCGAAGTCATCGCCTACCTCCTCTCCCAGCGTGTGGGTCGCGCCCCGAAGGACGGCGCCCCGGCCGCGAAGGGCGAACGGTCCGGCCGGACGGAAATGCTCAGCCGGATCGAACGCACCCTGTTCTGACACGGCCGCTCACCGCCGGGCGGCCCGCGCGTCCCCCGGCCGTACGGACGGCCCGCGCCCCGGCGAGTCGCTCGCGGTCACGGCCGTCGTCCTGTGTCGGCCGGCCTTTCCCGCCACCAGCCGACCGTCGCCGTCGCCGTCGCCGTTGCCGTCGCCGCTGGATGGCCACCAACCCGGCCGGGGTCGGAGGGCGAACGGCTTCCTACGCCGGCTCCGGGACGCGGTCGGGTGCCAGCTTCCACAGGGGCGCGGCCCGCCGTACGGGGGAGCCGGCACGCAGCTCGTCGAGCAACACATCGGCCTCGGTGGAGGAGAGTTCGAGTTCCTCGGTGATCCTGCGACTCGTGACGTACTCGATGCCGTCGGCCAGCGTGGCGCGTTCCCAGGCGGCGAAACGGGCCCGGACGGCTCCAACGCTCCGGGGAGCGGCCGGGGAGGCTCCCGGCGCCGGTGACGCACCGACGCCGGCGGCGTGCGCGGCGCGCCGCCGTTCGCGTGCGATCTCGGAGAACCCGCACACCGTACGGGAGACCTCCTCTGCGGCCTCGAGGGTCGTGGAGCCGGCCAAGGCCCGGGCCAGGGGGCTGAGTTCGAGTGTGCGCCGCAGGGTGAGGCGGTGGACCCCGCGGGAGGCCTCGTCCAGGACCAGGGGCGCGGGGGCGTCGCGGGTGCCGCAGACGCCGCGTATCCCCCGGGCCGCGGCGACGAGCATGGCGCTCGCCTCGGAGGGGTGCCAGTCGAACACCCCGAGTACGCCCTCGGTGTCCTCGGCGGTGAGGGCGAAGGCCGGTGCGCCCAGTCGGGGCATGAGAACGGGCAGCGGCACCTCGTTGTCGAGGCCGGGCCCGGCGACGTACACGGTGGTGTGGATGCCGGTGGCCGCGCAGGCGGCGACGGCGAGGGCGTCGCCGAGGGGGCTGCGCAGGGTCGGCTCGTCGCCGCGGGCCACGATGTCGCCGCCGACGTCGACGAGGTCGATCCGGTCGGCTCGGCACCACCGGGCGGCGGCCGCGATCTGCCGCGCTAGGCCGGTCGCACCGCCGTACGGGTCCAGCAGCCCGAGCCGGGGCCGCAGTCCCGCGGCCAGCGGCGGCAGGAGCGAACCGGCCGGCGGAACGGGCCTCGTGTCGGGGGTGACCAGGGCGAGACCGGGACCGGCCGACCGCGTACCGGTGAAGTCCGTGGCGCGGCGCGGCCCGGGAACCGGGTCGACGACGAGGCGCTCCCAGGCGTAGGTCAGGACGAGGGCGGGGGCGGCGGACCCGTGCAGGGCGGAGTGCACCATCGCGGCCGTGATGGCGTCGCCGCCGCCGCCCGCCGCGACGAGAAGTCTCTTGGTGGTCATGGCGGACACGAATATCCCGGCGAGCGGCGCACCGCCACCCGTCCGAACCCCGCAGGCGGTGACATTCGCGGAGGAAGGCGACCTACTTCCGGAAAGAACATATGAACCTCCATACGGCGAAAGCCATCTCATGGGAATTCCACTACAGAGATCGACGCGGAGGGCGACCTAAAGTGACGCCCTGTCACGAACAGTGATCCGTTTCGATCCGAAAGCGAGTCAATTCCCGTCATGTCGAAGACCGTTGCGCTCCCGATGCCGGCCCTTCGGGGTTCCCTGCCGCTCACCGAACCCGACACCCCGTACGAGCAGTACGTGTACGCCTATCCGCACCAGAAGGCCTACCGCCTGCTGGAGGAGGGCCCGTTGCTGAGCGAGCTGTGGAGCAAGGAGAGGCTCGACACGCTGTCGCTCTACGCGCACATACCCTTCTGCGAGATGCGCTGCGGGTTCTGCAACCTGTTCACCCGCACCGGAGCCCCCGAGGAGGTCACGAGCGACTTCCTGCGCACCTTGGAGCGGCAGGCCCGGGTGACCCGGGAGGCGTTGGAGGCACAGGGCGCGCCGATCCGGTTCACGCTCGCCGCGTTCGGCGGCGGCACGCCCACGTACCTGACGGCGCAGGAGCTGACGCGACTGTGCGACATCAGCGAGAACATCATGGGAGCCGATCTGAAGGCCGCCTCCTGGTCGGTGGAGACCTCGCCGGCGACGGCGACCGCCGACCGGATCGCCGTCCTGTCCGAGCGGGGCGCGACCCGGCTGAGCATCGGCGTGCAGTCCTTCATCGACGAGGAGGCGCGCGCCGCGGTCCGCCCGCAGAAGCGCGCGGAGGTCGAGGGCGCGCTCGCCCTGCTGAAGGAGGCCCGGTTCCCGATCCTCAACATCGACCTCATCTACGGCATCGACGGCCAGACCGAGCGCACCTTCAAGGTGTCGCTGGACGCCGCGCTCGCCTGGGAGCCGGAGGAGGTCTACCTGTACCCGCTGTACGTACGCCCGTTGACCGGGCTCAGCAGCCGGCACGCCAAGACCTTGCAGGACTGGAACGACCAGCGGCTGCGGCTCTACCGCTTCGGCCGCGACCACCTCCTGTCGGCGGGGTACGAGCAGACGTCGATGCGGGTCTTCCGACGGATCGGGACCGCCGCCGTGGAGGACGCCGACGGCAGCAGCATCAGCGAGTACAACCAGCAGGCCGGCATGGTCGGACTCGGCGTCGGCGCCCGTTCGTTCACCACCGACCTGCACTACACCACCGACTACGCGGTGGCCGTGCCCGAGGTGCGGCGCATCATCGACGACTACATCGCCACCCCGACCGAGCAGTTCCGGCGCGCGCAGTGGGCGTTCCGGATGGACGCGGGCGAGCGGCGCCGCATGTACGTCCTCCAGCAGCTCCTGGAGTCCACCGGTCTGCGCGCCGCCGGCTACGAGCAGCAGTTCGCGACCCGCTTCGAGGACGACTTCGCGCCGCAGCTCGGCGCGCTGGTGGAGAAGAGGTGGGTGCGGGAGACGGGCGGGACGTTCGGGCTTACCCCGGAGGGGATGGCCTGGGCCGACGCCATCGGACCGATGTTCTTCTCGTCCCGGGTGCGGGACAACATGACGTCCTACCAGGACCGTTAGGACGTACCGGCGCGGCCGGCCGGCACTTCCCGGGCGTCCGCCGGGTCCGCCTCGGCCTCCCGTCGCCGCTCCGGCAGGGAGACGAGGGTGAGCCCGGCGAGCAGCAGGCCGCCGCCCGCCGCGGCGAGCGGTCCCGGCCGCTCGCCGAGGAACACCACGCCGAGCACGGTGGCGACGAGTGGTTCGGTCAGGCTCAGCGTGCCCGTGGTGGCCGCGCTGAGGCGTCCCACGCCGCGGGTGAACAGCAGGTAGCCGAGGGCGGTCGTACCGAGGCCCAACCAGCCGATCAGTGCGACCGCCCGCGGGGCGGTCAGACCCTCCGGGGCCACCAGCAGGTACGGGGCGACCAGCAGCCCCGCGCACAGCACGCTCACCGGCGCCGCGGCCCCGAGGTCGACGCCCAGGGAGCCCAGTTCCTTCGTCGCGGCGATGTACACGCCGAAGCTCGCTCCGGCCACGACGCCGCAGACCACGCCCACCCCGTCCGCGCGCGCCCCGCTGCCGGGCAGCAACAGCAGGCCGATCCCGACCACCGCGCAGCCCGTCCCCCACAGCCACCGCCGGGTCGGCCGCTCGGCGGAGAGCAGGCGCGCGCACAGGCCGCTGACCACGGGCACGGTCCCGAAGGCGACGGCGGTCGCGAGCGCCGCGCCGGTACGTTCGACCGCCTGGAGGAAGCAAACCTGGAAGGCGGCCGTCACCAGCACGCTCAGCGCGAGCCACCGGCCCGCGCCGGGCCGGCGCAAGCTCCGCAGTCCGGCGGGGCGTACGGTCAGCAGGCTGAGCACGAGCCCGCCGAGCAGCATCCTGGCCGCGCCCAGGGACACCGGGTGGGTCCCCGTGTCCGCCCAGATCTGAGCGGGCCCCACGGTGCCCCAGAGCACCGCCGCCACCAGTACGGACGTCACCGCACCCGTCATACCGCCACCCCGTGAATCACGCATCGCACGAACGTATCCGGGTGGGGCGGAGCAGACCCACTGGGTGATTCCACGAGATCGCGGACCCTTCGGATGCCCGGCCGGTGGATTCGCACGAGTCGCCCGGCCTCCTCGACGCGACCCGCCGCACCAGTCCTGGCCCGTGCCGGTGGGGCGGTCTGTCGGGGGAGGCGGTGCGCGGGCCACACTGGACCGCGGGGACCGGACCGTCCCCCGAGTCCACGGAGGTGGTGGGGCGTTGACCGGTGGGTTTCGACAGCAGTCCGATGAGTCCCGACAGCCGTCGGATCCGGCCGTGCGACCTCCGGTGTGGGAGACGTACGGGCCGGCCGACCTCAGTTCCGTGCCCGTGTTCACCGAAGGGTTCATCAACTTCGGCTACTGGGAGGCCGTCGATCTCGAGAAACCCCTGTCGGACGGTGACCGGCTCCGCAGCGAGCAGGACCTCTACCGGCACGTCCTGGACGCCGTCGCCCCGGGCGGCGGGCGGGTCGTGGAGGTCGGGTGCGGCCTCGGCGTCGGCTGCGCGCTCGCACTGGAGGAGTACCGGCCGGCGGGTATCACCGGGGTCGACATCCACCCCCATCAGCTCAGGCGGGCCCGGGACGTCAACGCCGCGCTGCTGGCCGCTGAGCCGGACCGGCTGCGGTTCGCGCTGGGCGCCGCCGAGAGCCTGCCGCTGGGGGACGGCGAGTTCGACTGCCTCTACAGCGTCGAGGCCGCCCAGCACTTCCCGGACCTCGACGCGTTCGCCCGGGAAGCGGCCCGCGTGCTGCGCCCCGGCGGACGGCTGGCGGTCGCCAGTTTCTTCACCGTCGACGGCACTCCCGCCCAGGCCGACCGGCTCGCCGGTCTGCTCGACTCGTACGCCAGTGGCCTGGACATCGCGCGGCCCGTGTCCCGGCTCACCGACGCCCTGACCGGCTCCGGGCTCGTCGATGTCCGTAGCCGCTCGATCGGGCCCCACGTCTGGCCCGGCTGGGACCGCTGGCTCTCGCGGCTCTGGAGCCCCGGAACCTGGCCCCGGAACTTCCTGGCCGCGTGGGAGGAACGGGTCCTGGACTACTACGTGATCACCGCCGGCCGGCCGTGGGCGCCGGGGCGGGACGGCGGAAAGCCCCGGTCTCCGTGAGGAGAACGGGGCTTTCCGTGTGGAGCGCTGGGCAGGCCTTGCACCTACATTTCCCCACGGGAAGTGGGGCGTCTTTCCTTGGACCACCAACGCGGGTCCCGCTGCCGTTGATCACGGCCGCAGGAACAAGATCACTGTAGCGCACGCGGCGGCCTGTCGCACAACCGCACGCGCCCCGTCCCCGGCGCGCCCCGGCCGCGGGCTCCGCCGCGTGCCGGTCTGCCGGCGCGGGGTGATCCTGGGGACATGGGTGGTGATCCGCAGGACACGGGCGGCGTCCGCGGGAGACGACTGCCCGCCGCCTATGCGGCGGCGGGCCGACGGTCGATCCGGGTGACCGTGGCCGCCGGCGCCGGCTTCTACCTGCTCCTCTACGGGTTCGGCTCGGCCACCGGCGCGACGTACGCGCTGTTCGCGGCGGTGGCCCTCGCCGGGCTGTCCCACATCCCCGGCACGGGCCGACAGCGCGCCGCGGTGGTGCTGCCGCTCCTGCCCGTCTGCTGGGCGCTGATCACCATCGGCACCTACCTGTCCGTACGGACCTGGAGCGCGGTGCTGGGCATGCTGGTCGTCGGCTTCGCGCTGGCGTTCAGCGCCGTGGGCGGCCCGCGGCCGGCGGGCGCCGCGCCCGGGTTGCAGTTGATGTACATCCTGCCGTCGTTCCCGCCCTACGCCCCGGACACCCTGGACGAGCGCCTGTTGGGCACGACCGTCGGCATCGCCCTGCTGTTCCTGGCGGAGATGTTCCTGTTCCCCGACCCACCGACGGTGCCGTACCGGGAACTGGCCGCCCGGGCCGCCGACACCGCGCGCGGTTGCGCCGACCAGCTGACCGAAGCCCCGTACGCCGTCCACGGCCCGCTGGTGCGGGCCGCGCAGGAGGCGGGGACCCGCCTGCGGCCCTCGCAGGTGCCGGAGGCCGAACGGCCGGCCGGGCCGGGCATTCGGGACCGCGCCCTCTCCCACTCGGGGCTCACGACTCGTACCCTGCTGAACCGGCTCGTCCTGCTGCCGCCGGTCCCCGGACCGGAGCCGGGGCAGGCCGACCTGGCCGTGCTGTGGGCGGTACGGGACGCCGCCGCGGAGACGACCGACCGGCTCCGCGGCGGGACGACCTCCGTGGCCGCGCACGCCGAGCTGCTGCGCGCCCGTACCGCCCTGGCGGCGGGCCCGGCGGCGGACCCCTCCCCGGCGCTGCTGCGCCGGCACGCGGCGGTCCTGGAGGCCGCCGACGCCGCGCTGGCGATGTCGACGGCGGCCGGCATCGCCGTGGCGGGCCGGGCGGGCGCCGCCCAGGCGGCGCCGGGCCGGTTCTGGTACGCCCGGATGCACGCTCCCCGACTGTGGTGGTTCCGACTGTCGGGGCACGCCGCGCGGCGGTCGGTGCTCTTCCAGAACGCGGTACGGCTCAGCCTGGCGCTGGCGGCCGCGCGGGTGATCGCCGGGGAGGACACCTTGCCGCACGGGTTCTGGGTGCTGCTGGCGACCTTGACGTTGACCCGTACGACGGTGGAGGAGACCCGCTCCACCGTCCGGGTCGCCCTCGTCGGAACCCTGGCCGGCGCGCTCGTCGCGGCGACGCTGCTGGCGGTGGTGGGCACGCACATCGCCGTGTACGCGGCGGCGCTGCCCCCGCTCATGCTGGTCGCGTTCACGCTGGGGCCGGTCAAGGGCGTCGGCTGGGCCCAGGCGATGTTCACCCTGGTGGTCGCCCTGGTGTTCGCGCAGTTGGCCCCCGCGACCTGGCAGCTCGCCGAGTTCCGGCTGCTGGACGTACTGACCGGCAGCGCCATCGGCGCCGTGTTCGGCCTGTTGGCCTGGCCGCGCGGCGCACAGGCCGAGCTACGGCGTTCGGTGGCGGTGCTCCTGCGGGGCGCGGCGGAGATCGTGGTGGCCACGACCACGCAGATCGCCGCGGGCGGGGTACGGGTGCCGGTGCTCAGCGCCCCGGGCCACCGGTCGCTGCGCACCGCGCTGATCCTGGCGGAGTCCGCGTACGCGCAGTACCAGAGCGAGCCCAAGGGGCGGACGGCGTCGGGCGGGCGCGACTGGCAGGCGACGCTGATGGTCGGCCACCACACGCTGTGGGGCGCCGACCGGCTGCTCGTACCGCCCGAACGCATCGTCGCCCCGCCCATGGGGCGGGAACCCGCGACCTCGGTGACCGGACTCGGCGACCGGGTCGCGGGGCGGATGCTGCTCGTGTCGGCGCGGCTCGACCCGGGCGGCGACACCCCGTACGCCGCGATCCCGCTGCGCGATCCGACCTTCGACGGGTTCGCCGCGGAACCGCCCGGCGCACCCCGCCTGTACTACGCGACCACCTCGTGGCTGGACTCCCTCATGACGGATCTGGAGCGGATCGCCGCCGACGGCCCACCGCCGGACCGGAAGGCCTCCGAGGCCCCGGACACGAGGTGAGGCTGCGGGTGCGGGATGCCGACTCCTGGCCCCGGCCGGCGTGTTCCTGTCACGGTCGGGGGCTCCGACGGCGCAGACCCGGACCGGGCGCCGGGTCCGTTCACACGGTGATCACGACCTTTCCGAGGAGCGTGCGGGACTCGATCGCCTCGTGCGCCGCCGCCGCGCGCTCCAGCGGGAAGGTGGCGCCGATGACCGGGCGCAGCGTCCCGTCGGCCGCCGCCCGCAGGGCCCGCCCCACCAGGTCGGTGTGCTCCTCGGCCGACATCCGGACGTCCTGGATGCCGAGCAGCCGGACCCCGCGGGCGGCGGCCTCCTCCGGTTGCACGGGGGCGAAGCCGCCCGTGGGCGCGCCGTGGGCGGAGAACCGGCCGCCGTCCGTCGTCAACGCGAAGGCCGCCAGGCCGAGGTGACCACCCACTCCGTCGAGGACGACGTCGGCGCCGACCCCGCCGAGCGCGACGCGGGCCGCCTCCACCCAGTCCGGTCGGGTGGCGTCGATGACGGCGTCCGCCCCCAACTCCCGCACCAGCGAGGTCTTCCGGTCGCCGCGCGCCACCCCGACCACGCGGGCGCCCGCCGCCTTCGCCCATTGGACGAGCACGCCGCCCATGCCGCCCGACGCACCCACGATGAGCACCTGTTCACCGGCCCGGAGCCCGGTGACCTCCAGCAGCTTGGCCGCCGTCACCCCGTCGTGCACGAGGGCCGCCGCGTCGGTGAGGGAGACCGGGTCGGGTACGACGACCAGTGCGTCGGCGGCCGCCACCGCGAACTCCGCGTACCCGCCGGTGTACCCGAGGGACACCGCCACCCGGCGGCCGGTCCACCCGGGATCCACGCCTTCGCCCGTCGCGCGGACGGTACCGGTGATGCCGCCGCCAGGAACGTACGGCAGGGTGAGCGGGAAGTACTCCCGGCCCCAGCCGCCGCGCACCTGCGTCTCCACGAAGATCGTGTCCACGGCGGACACGGCGATCAACACCTGGCCCGGTCCCGCCACCGGCTCGGGCGCCTCCCCCGCGACCAGTACCTCCGGACCACCGAACTCCCGTACCTCCGTCACGCGCATGCCGCTCCCCCTCCGGTCGGGCCTCCGGGCTCTCCGGCGCCCCCTCGTCGGGGCAATCCTGCGACCTCAACCGGAGTTGAGGTCAAGCCCGTGCCGCAGCGACGTGGAACGACCGGCATTGACGCCTGGTCACATCCACTGCCGTCGAGTCATGTTGCAGGTGGCGCCCGATCGCGCCGGTCGCCCGGTAGCGGGGGTGCCGACCCGACCGGGCGGATCACCGTCACGCGGCGCTGCCCGCCACGGACCGCTCCCCCCGCGCGGCCGACCCGTCTCCGAACGCGCCGGGTTTCGCGTGCGCCCGAAGCGGGGTTCAAACCTCCGCCGGCCCGGTTTCCCCCGGGCGGCCGAGGCCGAGTGGCCCTTGCGGCCGAATCGGGCTCTCATGGACGACGGGCGACCTTTCGCCCGCCCAGCCAGCGCGAAGGGCATTCTCATGTACGAAATGCGCGCGGACTCACCCGACGGCCGTGGCGAACTCCTGTGGCACGTCCTCGCCAAGGAGGGCCCTGCCGGAACCCTCTGCGGCCGGCACGCACCTCCCTCGGCCACCGCCCGGAGCACTGCCGGGGAGGCGGCTGCCGAACGCTACTGCACCCCCTGCATGGAGGCCTTCCGGACGGCCGTGCAGGGGCACACCGACCGGTCCGTCTCCGCCGACATCACCTGAACCCCGGGTCCGCACGACCCCACCTCCCCCTCCCCCACGACTCGACGCGCCCGCCGCCCGGCCGACAGCCCGGAGGCGGGCGCCCGGCCGTCGGGCGGGGACGCGGACCGGTGTCAGCGGACGAGGGGCTCGGCCAGGGCGTCCACCGCGGTGCGCCAGGCCGCCGTGACGGCCCGATGGGCGTGGGCACTCGCCTCGGGTACCGCACCGGGCAGCCGCACGGCCGCTCCGACGTGGACGTGCAGACGGGGGCGGCGGGCCGGCGCCGTGAGCGCGCCGGCGAGTTGCTTGACGGTGCCTCCGGAGCACAGCCGGCGGGCGCCCGCCTGTCCCACCGGCACGAGGGGCACGCCGGCGGCCAGGGCGAGGCGGGCCGCGCCACTGCGGAACGGGCCCGGCGCCTCTTCCCCCGGGTCGCGGCGGGTCGGCAGCCGGCCCTCGCCGTACAGCAGGACGCAACGTCCGCCGGCGAGCACCCGGGCCGCCCGGTCGAGCGCCTCGGCGGCGCGGGCGGTGCCGCGGTGGACGGGGATGTGCCCGTCGCGGGCCAGGGCCGCGCCGAGGACGGGGATCCGCCAGAGCCCGGCGGCGGCCATGATCACGGGTTCCGTGCCGAGCCTGCGCAGCGCGGCCGCGACGACGACGGGGTCGCAGAGCGAGGTGTGGTTCGCGACGAGGACGCAGGCGCCCTCCGGCCGGGTGTCGTCGGAGTCGGCGGTCACGGAGAGGGTGCCGAAGGCGGGGAAGAGGGCGTCGGCGATTCGGGTGAGCACGGGACCTCGCTGGTGCGGCGGTGCGGAAGGGTCGCTGCCCATCATCGGGAGCGATCCGGCCCGCTGTCGTGAGTACGCCTACTCACGGCCCGCGTAGGCACCGCCCGGGCACCCGCCGCGGGGCGAAGCTCTGGAGTTCCTCAAGTCCGTCGTAGGGGTCGGCCGGGGTGGGGATACCGCTCATACAATCCGGTTGGAATGGGATCAAGTACGGGGGGTGGTGTGATGGAGATCTTGATGATCTTCGTGGTCGGATTCGCCGTGGTGCTCTTCTCGGTGACCCGCGGGAACCGTCGGCGCGGCGGGTCCTCGCGCAGGCGGCGGTCCCGCTCGTGGGGGGACGGCGGCGGGGGCGGCTGCGGTGGCGGCTCGTCCTGCGGCGGCGGGGGCGGCTGCGGAGGTGGTGGCGGCGGCGACTGACGCCGCGCACTGCGCTCACCGGCACTCGGCGCCGGTGGGCGCCGTCGTCGTCGGGGGGCCGGGCCGCGCGTCCGACGAGCCCGGGGGGTCCGGAGCCGGCTTCCGGGGGCGGGGGCCGTCAGGTGGCGGGCCAGCGCGAGCCCGGCGAGCGCCGCGAGCAGCGCGCACACCCCGCCCCAGCCGGCCAGGCCGTAGGCCCGTACGCCGAGCCAGGAGCCCGCGCTGCCGCCCAGGTAGGCGCACGTCATGTAGGCGGTGTTGAGGCGGGCGCGGGCGTCGGGGCGCAGTGCCAGGACGCGGGCCTGGTTCGCGATCATGCCGGACTGCATGGCGACGTCGAGGAGCAGCGTTCCGACGACCAGAGCGGCCAGGCCCGCGGCTCCGCCGCCCGAACCCGCCGCGAGGAGCGCGGCCGAGCCGAGGACCGCCGACAGGCAGACGAGGTTCACCGCGTCGGCCCCCCGGCGGTCGACCTGCCGTCCTGCGTACGGGGTGCAGACGACCGTCACCGCGTTGACCAGGGCCAGCAACCCCACGGCCCGGACGTCCAGGCCGTACGCGGGGCCGGTCAGCAGAAGCGCCAAGCAGGTCCAGACGGCGGAGAAACCGCCGAAGACGGTGGCCTGGTAGAGGCAGGAACGACGTAGTTCGGGCTCGGTGCGCAGCAGCCGGAGGGGTTCGGCCAGGAGGGCCGGGTACGGGCGACGCCTGGGCGGGGCGGTGGCCGGCAGGGTGCGGGCCAGGACGACGGCCAGGAGCAGTACCACCGTGGCGGCGACCAGGTAGGGGGCACGCCACCCCAACCGTTCGCCGAGCGCGGCGCTGAACGTGCGGGCGAGCAGCATCCCGGCGAGCGAGCCGCTGAGCAGAATGCCCATCACCGCCCCGCGGCGGTCCTCGCCCACCAGGCCGGCGGCCAGCGGGGCGACGAGTTGGGCGGCCACGGTGGTGACCCCGACGAGCGCGCTCGCCGCGACGAGCGGCGGCAGGGCCGGCGCGCAGCCGGCGGCGAGGAGGCCCGCGCCGGTGAGGGCGAACAGGGTGACCAGCAGGGGCCGGTACGGAAACCGGTCGCCCAGGGGCACCAGGAGGAAGATCCCGGCGGTGTAGCCGATCTGGGTGGCCGTCACGATCAGGGCCGCGGAGTCCGGGGACGCCCCCAGTCCGACGGCGACGAGGGGGCCGATCGCCTGGGGGAAGTACACGTTGCCGACGCCGACGGCGCAGGCGAGGGAGAGCAGCAGGAGTAGGCGACGGTCCATGTCAGCGCACCTCCCCGGGGCCGGCGGCGCGGGGCCGCACCGCGTAGGAGGGGAGCCGCACGGGCGCTGTGGGTGTCATGGGGACGAGTTCACGGCACCCGCGCACGAGCGCCAATGGATGTAGCGTGGCGCTTAATGATCACCTTTGAACTCGACGTGGAGGATCTCGCGGACACCCGGTTCGCGCTCTCCCCGCTGCACGAGACCGTGTTGAGCCTGCGGGTCCTGCGCGAGCCCGGGCTGTCCGCCCTGCACCTGCCCTGGCGCAGGTCCGTCCTCGGTGGACTCGACGGACCGGCCGGACCGGCCGGACCGGCCGGCTTCGGTGGTGCCGGTGGTCCCGGTGATCCCGCTGGTCCCGGTGGTCGATCCGGCGGGTTGGGCGCGGCCGACGTCGAGACCTTGATGTCGCTGATGCCGGTGCGTCGCACCCTGCCCGATTTCCTCACGCCGCGTCCCGCCCGCTTCGACGCGTCGTTCGAGGACGAACTGGCCGTCGTACGCCGCACTTCCCCCGCCGTGGTCCGCCGCGACCTGCTGGCCGCGCACGCGCCGGATCCGCTGCCCGGAGCGCTGCGCGACGCCCTCGCCGACGACGACGCCCTCGTGGTGCGGCTGCGTGACGCGCTCTGCGATCTGCTGCTCCGGTACTGGCGGGCGGCCGTCGAACCGGCGTGGCCGCGGATGCGGTTGGTCCTGGAAGCCGACATGACCTACCGGGCCCGACAACTTGCCCTGGGTGGAGCCCGGTTGTTGTTCGCCGACATGCATCCGAACCTGCGCTGGCACGGCGGCGTCCTGCACGTGGACCAGATGATCAGCCGGCACCACGTCAAGGCTTCGGGCCGCGGGCTGTTGCTCGTACCGTCGGTGTTCGCCCACAAGCCGGCGCCGCCGGTCGGTCAGGACGAGGCGCCCACGCTGGCCTACCCCAGCCGTGGGGTGGCGACGTTGTGGGGATCCGCTCCCGTGGTCACCGCGCCCGCCCTGGCCTCCCTGTTGGGGGCGCCCCGAACCCGACTGCTCGTCCTCCTCGAAGAGCCCCTGCCGACCATCGAGATCGCCCGCCGACTCGACGTCACCCCGAGCGCCGTGTCCCAGCACCTGCGCGTGCTGCACGCGACCGGCCTGGTCACCCGGGCGCGCGACGGTCGGCACGTCCTCTACCGCCGCAGCCCGCTCGGCGACCGACTGACGGGCCGCACGGAGCACCGGGACCTCCGGGACGACCGTACGCCCGCCGAGTAGGGGGCGGCCTGACCGTGCCGGGCGGGGGCGCGGAGGAACTCACTGTTCTGGACGGCCCTGATCGCGGGGACCTGACGTCGCCGCCCCGCCCGGGCGGGGTGCGCGTCGCGGGCGGGCGTGCCAGGCTGGTCTGATCCCGGGGGTCGGTCCGGCCCGCGGTGCGGCCGGATTCCGTCGAGACGAACGGGGCGTGCCGTGATGGCAGGAACAGACTCCCGATCCCGGGAAGAAGGCTCACGCGCCGGCGCAGGGACCCGGGCAGCGGGCTCCCGGTCGCTGCGCCGGCGCGTGGCCGCCGGCTGCTCGGCCCTGCTGCTCGCCGCCCTGACCTCGGGTGCGGCGTCGGGGCCGACCTCACCGACCCCGACCCCTTCGCCGTCCGCGGAGCGCGGCGCGGACCCCCTCGACCCCCGCATCACGGACATCATGCGCAAGCCCGAGTACCGCAACGCGCAGTGGGGTCTCCTCCAGGTCGAGGCGGGCAGTGGCCGGGTGGTGCGCGACATGTTCCCGGACCAGGTCTTCATCCCGGGCTCCACGGCGAAGTTGTTCAGCGTGTCCGGGCCGTGGCAGACCCTGGGCGCCGGGCACCGCTTCGAGACGCCCGTCCACGCGGTGGGCGAGCGCGACGGCGCCACGTTGGACGGGAACCTCGCCATGGTCGCCCAGGGTGACCTGACCATGGGCGGCAGGACCCGCCCCGACGGCACGGTGGCGTTCACCGACCTCGACCACACCTACGCCAACGACGTCCCCGGCGCCACGCTCACCCCCGAGAACCCCCTGGCGGGGATCGACGGACTGGCCCGGCAGGTGCGGGACGCGGGGATCACCCGGGTCGAGGGGGACGTGGTCGTCGACAGTCGGCTCTTCGCGCCGGACCCGACCCTCGACCCCACGCCGACCCCGATGATCATCAACGACAACCTGATCGACCTGCTGACCACCCCCGGGGACCGCCCGGACGCCCCCGCCCGGCTGGACTGGCGGCCGAAGGTCGCCCCGTACCGTGTGACGTCGACGGTACGGACGGTGCCGGCGGGCGAAGCGGGTTCCATCGACGTGACGGCCTCGGAGAACGGCACCCGGATTCGGTTGTCCGGCACGATCGCGGTGGGCGCCGCGCCGGTGCTGCGGGTCTCCCCCGTCGCCGACCCGGCGGCGTTCGGGCGCAGCGCGCTGATCGAGGCGCTCGGGCGGGCCGGGGTACGGGTCACGGCGGACGCGGCCGGGCCCAACCCGGTGGCGGCGCTGCCCCGGACGTACGAGGGGAGCCCACGGGTGGCGGTGTACACGTCGCCGCCCTACGCGGACTACGCCGAGCTCATCCTGAAGGTCAGCCACAATCTGGGCGCCAACCTCGGGATCTGCCTGATGGCGGTCCAGACCGGGAGCCACGCCTGCATGGACGGATTCCCGGTCCTGGCGAAGTTCCTCGACGGGGCGAACGTGGACCGCGAGCAGGTGCAGTTGCTCGACGGCCGGGGCGGGAACCCCGTCGACCGGGCGACGCCGCGGGCGGAGATCCAGATGCTGACGTACTGGATGGGTACCCCGGACGCGCGGCGCTTCCGGGAGGCGCTGCCGATCCTCGGCGTCGACGGGCTGCTCGCCACCAACTGCCGGGACTGCCCGGCCCGCGGCAAGGTGTTCGCCAAGACCGGGGCCGCCGTCGGGTACGACGCGCTCAACGACCGGTTGGGCGTGGGTGCGATGACCATCGCCGGCTACCTGGACCGGGGCGACGGCCGGTTCGACGTGTTCTACGCGGGCGTCACCGGGGCCGCCACGCCGACCCCCGACCCGAGCGGGATCCTGAGCGTCGCCAACGACATCGCGATGATCGCCGCCTACCTCCAGGAAGGGGTGAGGGGCCGGTGAGCGGGTGCGGGGCCGGGTCGCGGCGGTCGTCGGCGGGCCGCCGCGCGGTGATCCGGTGATACGGGGAGCGCGAGTCCCGTGACACCTGGGCCCGGGCCGGGGCGGCGATGACGGCGACGGGGCTCGCGGACGACGCGGCGATCGAGGCGGCGGCCCGCTACCTCGACTCCCCCGGCTGCGCGGACCACTCCCCCGGGCCGATCACGGCCCGGGGCCACCGCCCGGGTCGACCGGCGGGTCGGACCCACCGGGCCGCGGGGACGCCTGTGGCCGCGGGCGGGTGGAGGCCCGGGACGGACCGTTCAACCCCGCCTGGCGTGGTGGCCCAGGACGGCTTCGATCCTGCCGGAGGTGGTACCCCGATCGCGGGAGCGTGGCAGGGGTTCGCGCAGCAGGTGCCTTACGGCGTTGGCCAGTTCGAGGCCGTACCGCTCCGCGGCCTGCTCCTCGCGCTCGTGCTTCCTCGCCGCGGTCCCGTCCGGTTGCCGGAGGGCGGGGCTGTGGCGTGCGGCGATCGCCATGGCGGATGCGACGACGTCCTGGAGGTCGGAGTCGTGGCGCAGCAGGCGGGCGGCCACGACGCCCTCGGTGACGTGCTGGTGGCAGTGGCCGAGTTCCAGGTGCCGGAGTTCGTGTCCGGTGATGATGAGTTGGTGCTCCGGTACGGTCCGCTCCTCCACGACGATGAGGTCCCTCGACCCGAGGTCGAGCGCGAGTCCGCTCGCCGTTCCGGGCGGGAAGGACGTCGTCCGGAATTCGATCTTGCGGTTGCGGCGCTCGCCCATGGCCTCGCAGAGCGCGCGGCAGATCGTCCCGCCCTCCACGGGGGCTTCCAGGTGGGCGATCGCTTCGACCATGGCGCCGATCGACCGTCGCATCTCGCGCTGTCCGAACACCGGTTCCCCCTGTGACGCTGTTCCACGACCCCGCGGCGCCACCCGGCCTGCGCCTCCCGCGTTCGCCCTCGGCCGAGGCCGGAGCGGGCCGACCGCGCGGTCGGCCCGGCTGCCGGCGGAGGAGCTTCGACCACCGGTCCTCCGCACGGCGACGTCGGGCATCGACGCCGGCCCGGCACGAGGGGACGACGGGGGCACGGCTCGCACCCTGCGGTTTCCCGAGACTGCCACATAACGGGCGGGAGTTCCACGGTTGTCCGGCCGACCGGCCGCGCGGTGGCAGGAAATCGCCTGCCCCTCGGGCGGCGCCGGTGCGACTCAGCCGTGTCCGGCCGCCTCGTCGAGCTCGGCGTCGAGGGTGAGGGCGGCGGTGATGAGGGCGAGGTGCGTGAAAGCCTGTGGGAAATTGCCCAGTTGCTCGCCCGTGGGTCCGATCTCCTCGGCGAAGAGCCCGACGTGGTTGGCGTAGGTGAGCATCTTGTCGAAGGCGTAACGGGCCTGCTCCACGCGGCCCGAGCGGGCGAGGGCGTAGACGTACAGGAAGCTGCACAGGGAGAAGGTGCCCTCGGTGCCGCGCAGGCCGTCCGGGGAGGCGGCCGGGTCGTACCGGTAGACGAGGCTGTCGACGACGAGTTCGGCGTCCATGGCCTCCAGGGTGGCGAGCCAGCGGGGGTCCTCGGGGGCGATGAAGCCGACCAGGGGCATCAACAGCAGGGAGGCGTCCAGGACGGTGGTGTCGTAGTGCTGGACGAACGCCCCGCGTTCCTCGCTCCAGCCGCGGGTCATGATCTGCTCCAGGATCGCGTCGCGCGCGGCGGTCCAGCGGGGCAGGTCGGCCGGCCGGGCGTTGGCCATGGCCTGTCGGATGCCCCGGTCGAAGGCGACCCAGCACATGAGGCGGCTGTAGGTGAAGTGCTGCCGGCCGCCCCGGGTCTCCCAGATGCCCTCGTCGGCCCGGTCCCAGTTCTCGCACAGCCAGTCCAGCAGGCCCGCGAAGCGCTTCCAGCCGTCGTAGCCGATCACGTGGGTGATGTGGTCGACCTGGGCCAGGGCGTAGACGGCCTCGCCGTAGATGTCCAGTTGCAGTTGGCCGGCCGCGCCGTTGCCCACGCGCACCGGGGCCGAGCCGCGCCAGCCCTCCAGGTGGCCGAGGAGCTCCTCGGTGAGGTGGGGGTCGCCGTCGACGCGGTACATGATCTGGAGGGGTTCCCCGTTGGGCGCGCCCCCGTCGTAGAGCCGCTGTCCGAGCCAGTTGCGGAAGGCGTCGGCCTCCTCCGCGAAGCCGAGGTCGCGCATGGCGCGTACCGACAGGGAGGCGTCGCGGACCCAGGTGTAGCGGTAGTCCCAGTTGCGCTCGCCGCCCTCCTGCTCGGGCAGGCCCATGGTGGCGGCGGCGATGGGGGCACCGGTGGGGGCGTAGGTGAGCAGTTTGAGGGTGATGGCGGAGCGGTTGACGATCTGCTGCCAGCGACCGCGGTAGGTGCACCGGCCGATCCACGCGTGCCAGAAGGCGTGCACGGCGGCGAACGCCTCGGTCGCGGCGGCCACGGTCGGGGGCTCGGGGGCGTCGCCGCCCGCGTCGCGGACCGTGAAGAGGACGGCGGCGCGTTCGCCCGCGGCAAGGGTGACGTACGCGCGGACGTCGCTCCCCTCGGCCTCCAACGGCACCGGGCCGACGGCCTGGAGGTGCGCGGTGACGTCCGGGCTGTCGAAGCGGGCCCCGGCGACGGCGTCCAGGGTCAGGGTGTGGGGGGACCGGCCGTAGTCGAAGCGGGGGCGGCACTCCAGGGCGAAGCGCACGACGCCGCGCACCACGCGCATCACGCGGACCACCTGGTGGCGGTCGGTGGCGGTGTGCTCCCCGCTGACGGGCATGAAGTCGATGACCTCGCCGACGCCGTCGGCCGTGAGGAACCGGGTGATGAGCACCGCGGTGTCGGCCAGGTAGAGCTGGCGGGTGGTGACGTCGGCGGCGTCGGCGGTGATCGCGAAGTAGCCGCCCCGGTCGTGGTCGAGGAGGCCCGCGAAGACGCTGGGCGAGTCGAAGCGCGGGGAGCAGAACCAGTCCATCACGCCGTCGGACGACACGAGCGCGCAGGTCTGGAGGTCTCCGATCAGGCCGTGCTCGGCGATCGGCGGGTAGCGGCGCATCGGCAGTCTCCTCGGCTGTGGAAGCCGCCCGGCCCGGCGGGGGCGGGGAGGTACCCCACCTCCACCCTGGTGCGTGCCCTGCGGGCGGTCCATCAGGGTGGGCCCTCCGGGTGAGGGTCCGCCCCGGGGCCGTCCGGGAGGGGACGCCCGGCCGCCGGGCGCCGTTATTTCGATGCGACCGCATCGGTTCACCGGATACAGTTCCGATGCAACCGCATCGGAACGAGTACGGAAGACGGGTACGGGTCATGCGTGACGCCCTGTGGAAGATGTCGGCGGGCCGGCAGGCGGCTGCCGTACGGAGCGGGGAGGTATCGGCCGCGGAGCTGGTCGAGAGCCACCTGGAGCGCATCGCCGCGGTCAACCCCGCGGTGAACGCGGTGACCCGGCTCATCGCCGACCGGGCGCGCGCGGCAGCGGCGCGCACCGACCTCGCCCGGGCCGCCGGCGAGGCGCTCGGGCCGCTCGCGGGGGTGCCCTTCACGGTCAAGGAGAGCACCCCGGTCGAGGGCGTGCCCACCACCTTCGGCGTCCCCCGCTTCCGCGGCCTGGTGGCGACGGCCGACGCCCCGCCGGTGGCCCGGCTGCGCGCCGCCGGGGCCATTGCGATCGGGCACTCCAACGTGCCCACCCTGATCCTGGCCGGGATGCACACCCGCAGCGAGCTGTTCGGCGACACCGTCAATCCGTGGAACGCCGACGTGACCCCGGGCGGCAGCAGTGGAGGCGACGCCGTGGCGGTCGCCACGGGCATGGCCGCCCTCGGCCTCGGCAACGACTCCGGCGGTTCGATCCGCGTTCCGGCCCAGTTCTGCGGCGTCGCGGGGCTGAAGCCGACCACGGGACGGTTCCCGGCGGACCACCGCGTCCTCGGCCCCGACGATCCGGGACCGGCCTCCCAGATGCTGGTCACCGACGGCCCACTGGCCCGGAGCGTGGCCGACCTGCGGTTGGCGTACGAGGTCCTGGCGGGCACGGATCCGCGCGACCCCCGGGCCGTGCCGGTCCCGCTGTACGGCGGCGCCCTGTCGGAGCCGGTGAAGGTGGCCGTGGTGACGGATCCCGGCGCGCTCGGCGTGCACCCCGCGGTCCGCTCGGCCGTGGAGGCCGCCGCCGCGGCGCTCCGGGACGCCGGGTACGAGGTGTGCGAGGTGGCGGACGTACCGCGACTGGAGGAGGCCCTCGACGCCTACGGCCGGATCACCATGACGGAATTCGCCCCGTCCTGGCCGGCGGTGCGCACGCTGCTCGGCGAGGGCGGCGACCGGTACATCGCGATGGCGATGGAGCGGACCCCGCCCGCGAACGCGCAGGAGCTCGTCCGGCTGATGGGCACCTGGATGAACATCCGGCGCTCCTGGGCGGAGTTCCTCGACTCCTACCCCTTGCTGCTGGGGCCGTCGTTCACCGAGCCACCCGTCGAACCGGGCCTGGAGTCGCGCGACCGGGCGGGCCGGGACCGGGCCGCGGCGGGGATGCGGCTGTGCACCGTGACCAGCTTCGTGGGCGTGCCCGCCGTGGCCGTGCCGACCGGTGTCACGGACGGTCTGCCGTGCGGCGTGCAGATCGTGGGGCGGGCCTTCCGGGAGGACCTGTGCCTGGAGGCGGCGCAGGCGGTCGAGGACCGCCTCGGGGTCTTCACGCCGATCGACCCGCGCGGCGTCGGTCGGGACCGTCGAAACCCCCGGTGAGGCCCCGGCCGGCGGCGCTCACGCGTAGGAGATGGAGACCTTCTCGAAGCCCAGCGAGCGCAGCAGGCCTTCCAGGATCGCCGTGGTGTTCCGCTCGGCCCGCTGGGTGAGGCCGCCGGCGCGGGCCGCCTCGTCGATCCGCTGCACCGCGACCTTCTGGACGGCCTGTTCGCCGGACGGGTTGTCCGAGAACAGGTCGCCGAGCCGGTCCAGCAGGCCCCGCTGCTTGGACACCGCGTACGAGCGGTTCGGGTCCAGCGCGGGCGTCCCGAGGGCGGCGTGGGGCAGTTTCAGCGTCACGGCGGTCCGGTCCGCGTCGACGGCCACGGCCCCTTCGTCGAGTCCGCCCAGTTCCACGAAGGCGGAGACGGAGCCGGCGCCGACGTACAGGGTGCGGGTTCCGCGTACGGCGTCCGGGAGGAAGGGGGCGTCGTGCTCCAGGTCCACCACGACCTGGTAGTCGCCCGCCGCGCCCTCCAACCGGCTCATGTCGCGCAGGGAGCTGAGGACGGCCGGGCCGGTCCGGTCGTGCGTCCGCGTGCCGAAGAGGTCGCCCAGGCCGGGCAGCTGCAGGAGCCGGCCGGCGACCAGGAGCAGGACGGCGACGGCCGCCAGGGCTACGGCGGCCTGTACCGCCCGGCGTCTGCGCCCCCGCCGCGCGTGCGGTCCGGCGGACGGCGCGGGGTCGTTCGCTTTGGTCTCCATGCGGACCGGATGCCCCATCAATTCATGGTCATCCATGTCATGTTCAGGCCGGTCGCCGCGGGCGGGCGTGGACGCCCCCCGGCGGGGTACACGGCCCGCCAGCAACCGTAGGGTTCCCGAGGGAGTGACCATGCACGAGCCGAAGAACGCCGCCGAGCCCCGCCGCAGGGCCTGGCCGCGCAGGCAGTCGTCCGTCCCGCCGGAGCCGCGGCGGCCGCCCACCCACCCGGCGGTGCGCGTCCTGGCGATGCTGGGCGCCTTCGTGGGGACGGTGCTCTTCAGCATCGCCCTGGCCCGCGTCACCCTGGAGCCGTCGGCGGCCTCCGCGGCCCTCGTGCACAGCAACGTCCACCCGGGCGCGTCGATCGAGGCCTACCTGGAGGGAGCGTCGGTCAAGGACGCGGTGAAGCAGCTCGGCGGCAACATCCTGCTGGGCGTGCCGTTCGGGGTGCTGCTGCCCGTGCTCCTGCCGCAGGCGCGGGGGCTGCTGCGGGTGGCGCTGACGACGGCCGTGGTGATGACGCTCGTCGAGCTGATCCAGGGGGCCCTCGTCACGGGGCGCGCCTTCGACGTGGACGACGTCATCCTCAACACCTCGGGAGCCCTGCTCGGCTACCTCTTCCTCGGCCGCCGCATGGGCCGCGCCGTGCACCCGCGCCGCCACCACTGGTGGCACCGCAAGCCGCGCCCGACCGCGGAGCGGCAGCCGACCCCGGACCAGCCGGCCACGGCCGTCGACGTCGACGTCGACACCAAGAGGCTCCCCCGTACCGACACCGGCTCGGCGGCGGCCGACACCCGCACCGGTGCGCGGAGTCTGGTCGACCGGTGGATGAAGCGGGAGCCGCGCACGCGCACCGCGCGTCCGTGAGCCCCGCCGACAGCTCCCACGGGCGGCGGCCGGTCTCCCGGTCGGCCGCCGGTGGAGTTCGTGTCCGGCGCCTGATCGGCGGTCCGGCGCCGCTGGGATTTCATGCGGCGCGAGCTGCTGACGTTGGCACTCGATGCCAGGACGCGCCCGAGTGCCTTCGGAGGCATCGCGTTACGATGGGCCGGTGATCGCCCACCCCGCCCTCTCGATGGCCCAGCGCAAACGTCGGCTCGTGTCGAACGAGCTGACCGAAGCGGCGCTCCGGTTGCTGGCGCTGAAGGGGTTCGACGTGGTCACCATCGACGAGATCGCGACCACGGCCGGCGTCTCGAAGCGGACATTCTTCCGCTACTTCGCGTCCAAGGAGGACGTGGTCGTCCAGTTCCTGGCCGACATGGGGGCGGGCATCGCAGCCGAGCTCGCGGCCCGCCCGCCCGGGGAGCGGCCCTCGGTGGCGCTGTGGCACGCCGTCTCGGTCCCCCTGGGCGCCTGTGGCGACCACCCCGACCGCGCGCTGCCGGTGGTGCGGCTGATCCTGCGCACCCCGGCCCTGCGCGCCCGCTTCCTGGAGCGGCAGGCCGAGTGGCGCGACGGCCTGGCGGCGGAGCTGGCACGACGCCTGGACCTCGACGCCGGCGCCGATCTCTACCCGCGGCTGGCCGCCGGCATGGCGCTGACCGCCTTCGACACGGCACTGCACCGGTGGAGCGGCGGCGACGGCGAGTCCCGGCAGGACCCGGCCGCGGTGGCCGAGCGGGCCTTCGCGATGATGGCTCCGGCACTGGACGTCCGGACGAACTGAACCGTGCCGACGGGCACCTCGCCCGCCGTCACACCCGCGCGCCCCGGCGCGCGACCTTGGAGGAGTCGGAAATGAAGCAGCACGCAGACGGCACGGACGGCGTCAGCCGCACCGCACTGGTCGAGGACCTGATGGGCCGTTTCCCCCACGTGCCCCGGGAAGCCGTGATCAAGGAAGACCTGCTGCGTGGTGGCATGGCCTTCGACGAGTCCGCGCTCAGCGGCACCGCCGACGGCGGCAGCGGCGACGTCAAACCGAAGTCGTACTTCATCTTCTCCTTCGACCACCGCACGCTGCCGGAGCTGGGCGCCGCCGCCCTCAACCGGCCGCCCGAGGAGATCGTCCTCACCGGCGGCCCGTACGACCTGCGCCGCACCGTCGTTTCCGTACGGGTCAACCCGGACTCCCCGTACGTGGTGCGCGGCGGCGACGACGGCACGCTCGGCCTGTACCTGGACGGCGCGCGGATCGCGGACGTCGGCCTTCCCCCGATGCCGGAGTACTACCGGCACAAGCTGTCGAACGGCAAGTCGGTGATGGAGGTCGCGCCGACCATCCAGTGGGGCTACCTCATCTACCTGACGGTGTTCCGGGTGTGCCAGTACTTCGGCGCCAAGGAGGAGTGCCAGTTCTGCGACATCAACCACAACTGGCGCCAGCACAAGGCGGCGGGTCGCCCCTACACCGGTGTGAAGCCGGTCGAGGAGGTGCTGGAGGCCCTGGAGATCATCGACCGGTACGACACGACCGGCGCGTCCAAGGCCTACACCCTCACGGGAGGCTCGATCACCTCCAAGGTCGCCGGCCGGGACGAGGCCGATTTCTACGGCCACTACGCGAAGGCCATCGAGGAGCGCTTCCCGGGCCGCTGGACCGGCAAGGTCGTCGCCCAGGCCCTGCCCCGCGACGACGTGCAGCGCTTCCACGACTACGGCATCCGCATCTACCACCCCAACTTCGAGGTGTGGGACCGGCGGCTGTTCGAACTGCACTGCCCGGGCAAGGAGCGCTACGTCGGCCGCGACGAATGGCACCGCCGGATCCTGGAGTCCACGGAGGTGTTCGGGCCGCGCAACGTGATCCCCAACTTCGTCGCGGGCATCGAGATGGCCGAGCCCTTCGGCTTCACCAAGGTGAGCGAGGCGATCGAGTCGACCCGCGAGGGCCTGAGGTACTTCATGTCGCACGGCGTCGTGCCGCGCTTCACCACCTGGTGCCCGGAGCCGACGACGCCGCTCGGCAAGGCCAACCCGCTGGGTGCGCCGCTCGAATACCACATCCGGCTGTTGGAGACCTACAGGGCGACGCTGGAGGAGTTCGGCCTCAGCTCCCCTCCCGGCTACGGCCCGGCCGGTCCCGGCCGAGCGGTGTTCTCCGTCAGCTCGTTCATGGACAGCCTGGAAGGGCTGGAGGGCGACCAGGCCTGACGGCCGCCCCGGCCCCGTCACCACGCGCGACGGGGCCGGGGCGGGTCCGGCTCCGGCCGGACCCGCCCGCTACGGCTTCATCTCGTACGCCCCGGACAGTGCCTCGACCCGCGCCCAGACGCGGGCCGAGCGGTCGGCGTCGACGACGGGGCGGCGCACCGCGTCGAGCGCCCACGCCTGCTGCTGCGCGGTGGCGGAGTCCTTGCCGTGCAGTTCGACGGCGTGCGCGGAGAAGTCGCGTACGAGTACGGCGAACAGCTCGTCGAGCACGTCCTCGTCCAGGTCCGTCAGGCGGGCCTGCTCCAGGATCAGCTGGCCGTGGACGACGAGGGCGAACAGTTGGCCCACGGCGAGGAGGAGGTCGAGGTCTCGGCTCTGCGCCTCGTCGGGTGCGGCGGTCGTGACGAACACGCACAGCGCGTCGGCCTGCTCGCGGAAGCGGCCGACGTTCGGCAGGGCCGCGTACGCGTCGAAGGCGGGGCGCCAGTCGTGGAAGCGTACGGAGCCCAGGCCGCGGGCCGGGCCCTGACGGAAGAGGAACTCGTCGTCGGCCGCGTCGAGGCGGGTCGGGACGGGCGCGTACTCGGCCGGCTCCAGCAGGTGGTTGCGCATGAACTTGAGGATCAGGGCGAGGTTGACGTGGACCGTGCCCTCCAGCTTCGGCAGGCCGCGGATCTCGACGGCGGCCTGGGCGAAGTAGGTGTCCTTCTCGAAGCCCTTGGCCGCGATCACGTCCCACATCAGGTCGATGACCTTCTCGCCCTCCGTGGTCACCTTCATCTTCGTCATCGGGTTGAAGAGGAGGTAACGGCGGTCGTCGGGGCCGGCGGAGCGGAAGTAGTCGACGGCCCGGTCGCTGAACAGCTTCATGCCGACGAGGCGGACGTAGGCGTCGGCCAACTCCCGTCGCACGTGCGGGAAGGCGGTGACCGGACGGCCGTACAGGACACGGTTCTGCGCGTGGGTGACGGCCTCGTACATCGCGTGCTCGCAGATGCCGATGGACGCCGTGCAGAGGTTGAACTTGCCCACGTTGACGGTGTTCAGGGCCGCGTCGAAGGCGGCGCGGCCGGTGTGCAGGACGTCGGCGGCGGTGACCGGGTAGTCCTCCAGGCGGAACTCGCTGACGTACTTGGAGGAGTCGACGACGTTCTTCACGAGTGCGTACGCCGGGTGGCGGCTGTCGGCGGCGAAGAACACGTAGCCGTCGGGGCCCTCCACGTCGGTGCGGCGGCCGAAGACGGAAACGAGGCCGGCGGCGTTGCCGTTGCCGATGTAGTACTTGGATCCGGTGGCCAGGAAGCCTCCGTCACCCTGCGGCGTCAGCAGCATGTCGGTGGAATAGATGTCGGCGCCGTGGGTCTTCTCGGACAGGCCGAAGGCGAACACCTCGCCCTCGGAGAGGAGTTCGGCGGCGCGCTCGTGGGCCGCGGCGTTCTCGCTCTGCCAGACCGGGCCGAGGCCGAGGATGGTCACCTGCCACGCGTACCAGTAGTCCAGGCCGTAGAAGCCGAAGATCTCGTTGAGGGCGGCGATCCGCGCGGTGTCCCAGCGCTTGTCGGACTCCTGCGGGCCGGCGGCGGACGCCGGGGTCAGGAAGGTCGCGAAGAGGCCCTCCTTCGCGGAGAAGGCGAGGAAGTCGGCCAGCCAGGCACGGGTGCGGTAGTCCTCGATCAGCCGACGCTTGCCCCGGTCCTCGAACCAGTCGACGGTGGCGCGCAGCAGCCGGCGGGTCTCGGGGTCGAAGTGCGCGGGGTCGTAGGTGCGCGGGTTGAACAGCAGCGGGTCGGTCATCGGTGTGCGCCTTTCGGGTCGGGGGATGGTGTCGGGGCGGGGCCGGCGGCCGCTCCCGGCGGCCTCCGGGGCCGGGCGGGTCAGTGCTCGGCGAGCCGGTGGAGCGTGGCCAGTACGTCCTCCAGCCAGGCGAGCTGCATCCGCTCGTAGGCGATGCCGCCGCGGAGCACCACGTGCTGGAGCTCGCGGCCCGCGTCGGTTCCGGCGGGGGCGTCCGGGCCGGTGAAGTCACGTCGTTCGCCGGCGAGGTAGTGCGTGAGCCGGTCCGCGTGCGCGAGGTGGTGCCGTTCGACCTCGCGGATCAGGGCGGCGGGGTCGTCGTCGAAGGCAGCCCCGCGGATCTTCACGGCGAGTTCGTGCCGGACGCTGTCGGGCTGGATCGGTTCGCAGAGCCAGGCCGAGAGGGCGGCCCGGCCCGCCTCGGCGACGGAGTGCTCCTTCTTGTCCGGTCGGCCCTGCTGGGGCACCTCGCGGACGTCGATCCAGCCGTCGCCCTCCATGCGCTTGAGCACGCGGTAGATCTGCTGGTGCGTCGCGGTCCAGAAGTATCCGATGGACCGGTCGAAGCGACGGGCCAGCTCGTAGCCGGAGCCCGGCTGCTCCAGCAGGGAGACGAGGATCGCGTGCTCAAGGGCCATGCCCCGAATCTTTCTATGCAACTCGTTGCACATACAAGCGCCGGCGCCCCGGTGAGACACGGCTCACGACGACGAGGCCCCCGCCGGTACGCCGGCGGGGGCCTCGAAGGGGGAAGGCGGAGGAACTCAGTAGGAGTTGCGGGACACCTTGAGGATCTTGCACTCGATCTTGTCGGTCGCCTTGGCGGACTGGGCGATCTCGTAGCCGAGCGCGCCGGCCTTGTCGTCGGTGTACTTCTGGCCCGGGGCGAGGTTCTGACCGAGCGAGGTCAGGTCGGCCTTCTTCTGGCCGTTGACGAGGATCTCGCCCTCGACCAGATACGTGAACCGGCGGTCACCGCTGTTGACGTAGTCGACGGCGACGACGAGTTCCTTGATGTCGAATTCGCCCTTCTCCACCTTGCACGCGGTGACCTTCACGTCCTGGGTGATGTCCGCGTCCTTGCCGGTCTTCGGCGCGTCGCCGGGCTTGCCCTGGGCGTCGGGGGCGACCGAGGCGCTGTCGTAGTTCTTGTCCAGCTCCTTGCCCACCTCGTTGGCCGCCTCGCCGACCAGAACGGCGCAACCGCCGAGGAGGAGCAGGCCCAACGCGACGGGGATGCCGCAGCCGAGAGCCACCTTCTTACCGGTGCTCATGCCCTGCTTCGGCGGGGGCGGGAACTGCTGACCGTACGGCTGCTGACCATGGGGCTGGGGAGCGCCGTAACCGGGCTGCGGGGGCGTGGACATGGGTGGACTCCTGGGGACGTGACGACGAGCGGCGCTCAGCTTAAACAAAATGTCAATGTGCGCCATCCCGTACTCGGAGAGTGAGACGGGAGCCCGCGGCGGAGGCTACGGTCCGTCACCCGAACGGACGCGTCCGGGTGTCAGGGGCACGGCGCTCCCTGGAGGCTGGACCTGCGTCCCCTTCGGGCGCTCAGCCCCACGAAGGAGCCTCCCGTGGCACAGCAAACGCCTTCCACCTCCCCCACCGGCGCCCATCGCGACCGGGACATGTACAGCAGCCGGAGCGCGTGGGCTACGAGCGGAACCATGTTCGCCGGCGTCCTGCTCCTCATCGAGGGCGTCCTCGGCGTGATCAAGGGCATCTCGGGCATCGCCAGGGACGACGTCTACTCGCAGGTGGGTGACTACACCTTCAAGTTCGACGTGACGGCCTGGGGATGGATCCACCTGGTCCTCGGCATCGTGCTCGGCGTCGTCGGCGCCGGACTGCTGAAGGGGGCCCTGTGGGCCCGTGCGGTGGGTGTGGTGCTGGCGGCCATCAGCATCGTCCTCAACTTCATGTGGCTGCCCTACACGCCGATCTGGGCCGTCATCTCCATCGCCATCGGTTGCTTCATCATCTGGGCCCTGTGCAACGACGGCGGCCGCGCCCGCCACCCCGGCGCCTGACCTCTCCCGGTCCGCTACGGAGCGCCCGGAACGACCAGACCCGTTTCGTACGCGACGACCACGGCCTGGGCGCGGCTGTCCAGGTCCAGCTTGGTCATGGTCCGGTTGAGGTGGGTCTTGACGGTGGCCTCGCCGATGTACAGCCGCTCGGCGATCTCGGTGTTGGACAGCCCCTTGGCGGCCAGGCGCAGCACCTCCCGTTCGCGGGCGGTCAGGACGTCGAGACCGGCGGGGGTGTCCGGCACCGGGTCGGCGCGGTTGACGTAGGACTCGATCAGCCGGCGGGTGACGCTCGGGGCGAAGAGCATGTCGCCCTCGGCCACGGCCGTGACGGCCTCGATCAGCCGCTCCGGCCCGGTGTCCTTGAGGAGGAACCCGGAGGCGCCGGCGCGCAGGGCGGCGTACACGTACGCGTCGAGGTCGAAGGTCGTCAGGATCAGCACCCGGGGCAGGGGGTCCACCGCCCCGGCCAGGATCCGTTCGGTCGCGGCGGTGCCGTCCAGGCCGGGCATGCGGATGTCCATCAGGATCACGTCCGGCCGGGTACGGACGGCGGCTGCGACCGCGCTCTCCCCGTCCTCGGCCTCGCCCACGACCTCGATGCCGGGCGCCGCCCGGAGCAGCGCCACGAGGCCCGCGCGGATCAGGACCTGGTCGTCGACCACGAGGGTCCGGATCATGCGGGCGGCCCGTCGCGTCGCGGTCCCGGGGAAGGCCCGGCCGCGACCGGGAGGGTGAGGCGCACGCGGAATCCCCCCTCGGTCCGTGGACCGGCTTCGACCGTTCCGCCGTAGAGCTTCGCCCGTTCGCGCATGCCGATCAAGCCGTGTCCGGGTCCCGGCGCAACGTTGGCCGGATCCGGACGGTCCTCGCCTCCCTCGGCGCCGTCGTCGGTGATCGTCACCAGCAGTGCGTGGGGCCGGTAGCAGACGAGGACGGTGACGGCCGCGTGCCGCGCGTGCTTGATCACGTTGGTGAGGGCCTCCTGCACCACCCGGTACGCGCACAGTTCCACGCCGGGCGGCAGCGGCCGGGGCGCGCCGTCCGTCCGCAGGTCGACGGCGACCCCCGCGGCCCGCACCCGCTCCGCCACGTCCCCCAGACCGGCCAGCCCGGGGATCGGGGCGTACGGGGCTCGGCCGGCCTCGCCGTCCTCGATGTCCGCGGCGGAGCGCAACAGGGTGAGGATGCGGCGCAGTTCCCGAAGCGCCTCCTGACTCGTCTCGGATATCGTCCCCAGGGCCGCGCGGGCCTGCTCCGGAGCCGTGGCGAAGACGTAACCGCCCATGCCCGCCTGCACGTTGATCACGGCCATGTGGTGGGCGACGACGTCGTGCAGCTCGCGGGCGATGCGCCGCTGCTCCTCGGACACCGCCTGGCGCTCGCGCCACTCCTGCTCCCGGTGCAACCGGGCGGTCAGGGCGGCCAGTTGCCCGTTCCGTTCGTCGAGGACGCGGGCGCCGTTGCCGAACATCCACACCACGGCCGGCACGCCCAGGGCTTGCACCACCGTGGTGGTCAGGCCGATTTCGGGAACGGCCAGCCCACTCCAGAAGACGACGGCTCCGCACAGCGCGGCGCACGCCGCGGCCGTGCGGGGCGGACGCCGGGCGGCGACCCCGTACAGCGCGGCGGCGGGAGCCCAGAAGTTCAGTGAGGGCTGGTAACCGGCCGCGAGGTAGCAGGCGTAGCCCAGGCAGGAGGCGATCAGCGCGAAGACCGGCGCGGACCTGCGCGCCGCGAGCGGCAGCGCGACGCACGCGGTGAGCAGGTAGGCGGTGGTGTCGAAGGGGGGCCACCCCGCCGGGGTGTACTGCCCGCCGACGACGGCCGCGGCGGCGGTCACGCCCAAGGCCAACGCGGCGTCGGCCAGCCGCGGATCGACGGAGCGGAGCCGGTCCGCCGGCCAGACCCTGAAGCGCATCGGCGCACCTTACGCGGCGGCGCCCCGCACGGTCGTCATACCAGGGGTGGAGCGGATCGGGGTGCGGTACTGACGCAGGGGTTTACCGCCGGGGTCCACTGCGCGGTTGACGCCCCGGGCCGGCATCCGGGAGACCGTACAGAGGTCCGAACGCACGCCGCCCGGCGTGCGGATGACTTCACCGGTCACCACAGGGGGATCACGTGCGGATCAACAAGCGGATGGGCGTCCTGACGGCGGGCGTCGTCATGTCGGCGGGCCTCGGACTCACCGGTACGGCGGCGCAGGCGGCGGCCACCTCGACGACCGGCGGGGCTTCGGCGACGGCCTGCTCGACGTCGAACGCCGGCTGGTACTGAGACTCCGGCCGCGCGGTCGCACGCTCACGGGGGGCGAGCGACCGCGTGGCCGGCTTCGGGGGGGGCGGGGGCGGGGGCGCGCGGGGGCGCCGCGTAGGGGACGTTCGTCCACGGAGCGCACCGGAAGGGCGCAGTCCGGCGTACGGTCGACCGACCGACCGGGCCCGCCCGGCGGGGCCGGTCCTCCTCGACGTCCTGACTCGGAGCACGCCGATGCGCCTCTACGCACAGACCCCCGCCCGTCGGAGCCGCCAGGTCCTCGCGGACGTGATCGCCGTGGCACTGATCACCGCCGCGGTGTGGTTCGCCCTGGCCGTCCACGACGCGATCATGATGCTGGCCGAGCCGGGGCGGAGGGTCGAGAGCTCGGGCACCGGCCTCGCGACCGAACTCGGCAACGCCGGCGACGCGGCCTCGAACGTACCGCTCGTGGGCGGGCTCCTGCGCAAGCCGCTCCGGTCCGCGGCCGACGCCAGTACCGGGTTCGCCGAAGCCGGACAGTCGCTCCAGGACGCAGTCGGTCAGGTGGCCGCCCTGACCACGTCGGCCCTGATCATCGTCCCGGTGGCCGTCGTCCTGTTGCTGTGGCTGCCCGCCCGGCTGCGCTGGATCCGGCGCGGCAACGCCGCACGGCGCCTCCGCGACACCCCCGGGGGCACCGACCTGCTCGCCCTGCGCGCCCTCACCGGTCCCCTGGGCGACCTCGCCGCGCTCCCGACACCCGAGGGCGCTCTCGCCGACGCCTGGCGGCGCGGGGACCAGCAGGTCATCGGCGAGCTGGCGGAGGTCGCCCTCAAACGGGCCGGCCTGCGTCCCTGACCGTCGTGGCGCGGGATCACGCGGGCGCGCGCAGGCGCCGGTGTTCGAGCGCCGCGGCGAGGACGTACGCGCCGCCGCCCGCGACGGCGAGCACCCAGTAGAGGCCCGGGGTGGCGAGCGGGAGCGCCGCGGTGGAGATCAGGGCGAGCCAGAGGCCGAGGCCGTAGTGCAGCAGGTCGCGGCGTACGGCGCCTTCGGCGAGATAGAGCAGGCCGACGACGAGTCCCGAACCGGCGGGCCACAGGACGGACTGGAGTTCCGGCTCGTCCGCCAGCGTCGTGAGGCCGGTGACGGCGAGGAACAGGACGGTGAAGGCGGCGATCCAGGCGGCGCCGAGCAGCCGGCCGGAGAGCACCTGCGCGGCGGCGGCCCCCCGTTGGGCCCGCGTGGCGGCGACGGTGGCGAGGACGACGCCGGCCACGAGCCCGCCCCCGAGGAGCACCGGGGGCAGCGCCTCGGGCAGGTCGAGCAAGGGGGCCGAGCCCTCGGAGACGGCGGCGGCGCCGTGACCGAGCACGTAGGCGAACCCGAAGCCGAGGTAGGCGGCCCGGTTGTCGACTTCGCCCGGGCCACGGGCGGGGTGGGGCGTGGACGGGCTCTGGGATGTGGCGTGGACCTCGGTGACGGGCGGCGGGGCGGTTGCGGGGCCGGGCATGGTGGAGACCTCCATCGGGTGCGGCGGGACCGTAAGGCGGTGGGGCGGTGGGGCGGTGGGGCAGGGAGGCGGGGAGGCGGGGAGGCGGGGAGGCAGCGGGGCGGGGAGGTGGTGACGCAGCGGGGCCGCACGTCACGGCCGGCGCCGGACCCGTGGCCCGGCGCCGTCCCGCGTTGCGGTCCGCCGGGGGCGCGGCCCGCGCCGTGCCCCCGGGCGGAGCGTCAGGCTTCGACGCGGTCCAGGTCGCCGTCGGGGATCCAGGAGCCGTGGATGCCGGCGGTGACGCGGCGGGGCAGGTGGACCGTGGCGACCCGGTCGAGGCCGGACGCGTCCAGCACGAGCAACTGGGAGGCGTCCTGCTTGAGGTCGGAAACCACGGTGAGCAGGTAGCCGTCGTCCTCGTTGGTGGCGCCGGCGGCCGGGACGAACACGGCCTCGCTGGGCAACCGGGCGTCACCGATCCGGTGGATGCGACGGGCGCCCGACACCCGGTCGTACTTGACGACTCCGTAACCGCCGTAGCCCTCGTGGTCGGGGAACGACACCGCGTACTGGTAGCGGTGTTCGGAACCGAGGTAGTTCTCGTTGAGCGTCGGGAACTCCACCGCGAGGTCGTCGATGATCTGCTCGTCGACGGTACCGGCCGTCATGTCGATGACCCAACGCCGCGTGTATGAACGCGTGTTGGGCTCGGTACCGCGACCGGGCGCACCGACCCACCAGTTCCAGGACAGCTGGAAGCCCTCCCGGTCGACGGTGGGGCCTTCCAGCACGATGCGGCCCTCGCCGTCCTCGTAGGCGTTGCCGACGTGCAGCATGTTGCCCGGCTCTATGGAGAACCAGCGGATGTGCCGGTGCCCGTCCTCCCCGCGGGGCATGACACCGATGCGGGCCGGCTGGTCGTCACTCCATGCGTAGGGGATGCCGGAGTGCTCCGTGGGCTCGAAGGTGACGTTGCCCTCGACGAAGACGACGTGCCGGCGGGTGAGGGCGAAGTCGTGCTTGAGGGAGGCGGTCGCTCCCGGGATCTCGGCGGTCCGGATGATCGCGCCCTTGGCGTCGGCGACGTGGTAGGTGAGGAAGGGCGGGAACGGCGCGGAACCGAAGAAGTGCAGCTCGCCGGTGCGCGGGTCCTCCTTGGGGTGGGCGGTCATGGCGGTGCGCAGGGTGCCGTTGAAGTCGTAGGCGCCGATGGTGTCGAGGTCCGGGGTGAGCTCGAAGGGGAGGTTGGCCTCGCAGAGGGCGAGCAGGCGTCCGGCGTGTTCGATGACGTGGGTGCCGGCGGTGCTGGCGGTGAGGTCGGGGCCCGTGGCGGTCATGTAGGGGGCGCCGTCGAGGGCGGGGGTGCGGACCCAACGGTTGCGGTACCACTCGGCGCGGCCGTCCCGCAGGCGGATCCCGTGGACCATGCCGCTGCCCTTGAACCAGTGGCTGGGGGTGACACCGGGCTTGGGGTTGTGGCTGTTGCGGATCAGCCGGCCGGTCAGTTCGGGGGGCAGGGTCCCCTCGACGGTGAGTCCGGTGGCGGTGACCTCGTCGGCGACGGGGGTGTAGTGGCCGGTCAGGTAGGGCGCGGTGGTCATGTCGGATCCTCGTGTCTCATCGGCGTTACTGGTGGCTGTGGCTGTGGCTGCGGCGGGAGCAGTGACTGCGGTTGCGGGCGGCATGCGGATCAGGCGGGCTGCTCGGCACGGGCCTTGAGACGGTCGAGCCAGTCCCGCAGGGAGGTCTTCAGGGCGGTGGCGAGTTCGTCGACCGCGGCGTCGACGGGGGCACCGCTCCAGGACTCCTCGGTACGGACGACGACCCCGGCCCCGGACGGCTCGAACGTCCACACGTGGATCCCGACGATGCCCTGGACGGTCCCGCCCCAGACGATCCGCTGCCCGGGAACGAGCTCGCGGATCGTGGAGGTGATGTCCAGCCCGTGGGTGAGCCAGGTGAACCCGGCTCCGACGGCCAACGGGCCGTCGAGCCGGGCCCGGTCGATGCCGGTGTTCCAGAGCGGCCAGCCGTCGATGTCGGTGTGCAGCTCCCAGACGGTGGCGAGCGGGGCTTCGATCGCCGTCGTGAGGCTGACGACGACGGGGGCGGTCGTGTCGATGGTGGTGTGCATGGTGGTCCTTGTCGGTGCTCGGCACGGATCGGGCTGGGGAAGGCGGTTCGGGGGTCAGGCGGCGGGCGTTCGGCCGGCGGACCGGCCCTTTCCGCACGGCACCGCTGCAGGCGTCCCGGGCGGCACCGCCTCGGTCGTCCCGGACGGCGCTGCGGGCCGCGTCCCGGACGGCGCCGCGGGCGAAGGCGCGGGGGCGGGCCCGGACGCCGGGCGGGCGCCGCCGCAATGGCGGGCGGGGCGGGTCAGGGGCAGGGCGAGGAGCGCGGTGGCGGCAAGGATCGCGGCGGAGACCGCGAAGGCCGCCCGGTAGCCCGAGGTGAGGGCCTCCGCCGGGGACTGCCGGAGGGCCGCGTGGGCGGTGACGGATCCGGCCAGGGTGGCGAGGGCGGCGAGGCCGATCACCCCGCCGACCTGGCGGGTGGTGTTCACCAGTCCCCCGGCCAGGCCCGCGTCCTGCCGCGGCACGCCGTCCACGGCGAGCGCGGTGAGTTGGACGAAGCCGATGCTCAGGCCGAGGCCGACCAGGACGCTCGGACCGAGGACGTCGGCGAGGTAGTTCCCGTCCGCACTCATCCGGGACAGCCACAGCAGACCGGCCGCCTCTGCGAGCAGTCCGCCGGTCAGGGTGGCCGTGGCACCGATGCGGCCGGAGAGCCGGGGGGCCAGGACCGCCCCGAGCATGTTGGCGGCGGCGAGCGGGAGTTGTCCCGCCCCGGTGGCCATAGGGCTCATGCCGAGGACCTGCTGTTGGTAGAGCGGCAGGAAGAAGAACAGGGCGATCCACACGGAACCCAGCAACGCCATCAGGACGTTGCCCGCGGCGACGCGACCGGTGGTGAACAGCCGGGGCGGTATCAGGGCGTCCGGCCGCCGGCGCTCGATGAGGGCGAACAGCGCGAGCAGTACGACGGCCCCCAGGAGGGCGGCCAGTACCCAGGCGTCCGTCCAGCCGGCGGCCCGTGCGCTGGTCAGAGCCCAGACCAGGCAGGTCAGGGCGAGCGTGACGGTCACGGTCCCCACCAGGTCGAACCGCCCTGCCGCCCGGTCGGCCGACCGGGGCACGAGCGCCGCGACGGCGGCGAGGACCAGCAGCGTGCCGAGCGCGACGGCGTGGAAGACCCAGGGCCAGCCCCACGCCTGGGTGAGCACCCCGCCCAACAGGACGCCGCTCGCTCCCCCGGCGCCGGAGACGGCGCCCCATACCCCCAGCGCCTTGCCCCGCCCGGGGCCGGGCGGGAAGAGGTCCATCGTCAGGGCCAGCGCGGCGGGGGCGATGGCGGCGGCGCCGGCGCCCTGCACGACGCGGGCGACGATGAGCAGTTCCGGGGAGTCGGCCAGCCCCGCCGTCAGCGAGGCCCCCGCGAACACCGCGAGGCCGGTGATCAGCAGCCGGCGGCGGCCGAGCAGGTCCCCGGCCCGGCCCCCGGCCAGGAGCAGCGCGCCGAAGGCCAGGCTGTAGGCGTTGACCACCCAGGTGGTGCCGCCGTCCGACAGGCCGACCCCGGAACGGATCTGCGGCAGCGCCACGTTCACGATCGAGGTGGCCAGCATCACGGTGAACTGCGCCGCGGCCAGCGCCGCGAGCGCGGCCCCCCGGCGGGGTGGGGCGGCGGGCCCGTCCTTCGTGCGTCCTTGGTTCATGACGCACAGCCTCATGTCGGGTGGTGTCCACCTTCCATGCCCGGCGGCGACGGCGACTGTCCAGTCCTGTCCGCACCTGTTCACCCGACCATCCGGGGCCCTCAGGGTCGAGGGGGGCATTCACCTCGTGGCGGCGCTCCTGGCGGTCCGGCTCCTCGCCCTCCTACCGACCGTGGGCGTCGCCGGCGCGGTCGCGAACGCGAGCGGAGGGCCGTCCGCCGAGCGGGTGATCGCCCCGGCGGCGCCGGCCGACGGCCTGTTCCGCCCATCAGCGTCGAGCTCCCGCACACCGCGTGCTCGACCATCCGCGACCACCGCGTTTCACACGGGGTCTGCCAGGACGTCGTCCCAGGCCATGGAGCTCATCCGCCAGCCGGCGGGCGTCCGGACGAACTGGGTGGTCTTGCGGCCCGTGCCCTCGAACCGCTTCCCGTCGAGGCGACCCGACTTGCGGTACTCGCTGAACCGGTGCGCGATCGACTGGAAGATTTCGGTCCGTTCGTCGACCTCCCATTCCCGGAACTCCGTGAGGGTGCCATCGGTGAGGATCTTCGCCCGGGGTTCGATGAACGCGTCGAGGTCGTAGACGACGGGCTCGCCCCCCACGTTCTTGATGATCATCCCCTGGGGGATGAACACCTCCCGCACCGCTTCCAACCGCGGCCGGCCGCCCCCGGTGTTGTCGAACGCACCGAGGAACGTCCGCATCAATTCGTCGAGTTCACGCTTCACGTCGGACACGCGTGCATCCTCGCGCACCACGTCGAGCACCGGCAACGATCCCGCCGCGAAAGTAGCCCAACGCATCCACCCCATCACTTACCGTGAAAAACGGAGGATGGATTCCGCTCGCCGTGGGCAGAACAGCTTCATGGACACGGACACACCCGGATGGCTGCGGCGCCTCACGCGCCGTCTCACTCCCAAGGGGGGTGGCGGCGGAGCGGCGGCGGTCATCGCACCGCGCCGCGCCCCCGTCTTCACCGCCGACTTCGCCTCCCCCACCCAGTGGATCGCCGGTCGCTCATGGGCGTATCCCGGCGGCGGCCCGGTCAACCCGCGCGACAACAAGCTCGACCACCTCACGGCCGACCCCGCCTACAGCCGCGGCGGCGTCTTCCGGGCGACCCTGCGCCCCGACGGCAACTGGGACAGCGGCCTGCTCACCACCGAGGGCAGCGACGAGGGCTTCATGGTCCGCACGGGCGACGTGCTGGAAGCCCGCGTCAAACTGCCGGTCGAGCGGGGGGCGTGGCCCGCGATCTGGACCTGGCGGGACGGCGGCCAGGAGATCGACGTATTCGAGTACCACCCCGACAACCCGGACCTGCTGGAGCTCTCCAACCACGTACGCGAGGGCCACCGCTACCACCGCGACCCCTCGGTGCGCCCCGGCGGCTGGGTGGACCTGAAGGTCGAGTTCGGCCGCAACTCGGTCGTCTGGTGGGTCAACGGCGCCCGCGTCTTCAGTGACGGCAGGGGTGTGGGCCGTACCTGGCGCGCCTACCTCATCGTCAACCTGTCGGTCTGCGCGGGGCGTTACCACCCCGCCCCGGACCCCTCGGCCACCGAGATGTCGTACGAAGTCTCCCAGCTCAGGGTGTACCGGCGTTAGATCGAGAACGCCGGCCCGGTCGACCGCAACCCGTCGGGCGACCGCTGCCACCAAGCGGTCGACTCCGCCCGGGGAGGCAGTCAGGAAGGGGTCGGGCTCGATCAGCTCCAGTTCCAGCACCAGCACCAGCACCACCGGGGCCCCGTCGGCACCCCGCACGAGGTCGACCCTCGCGCACACCCCGGCGGCGCCGACCGCCGTCGCCGCGGCGGCCGGCGCCGCCGCCGCGAGGTCCGTTCTGCCTGGTCGGGCACGTGCGGGTCAGCTCCATGATCGCATCCGCGGCCGCGTCGGGCTCAGCCGATGTCGACGACCAGGTCGGCGCGCTCGCGGCCGCGAGCGACGAGCCGCGCGTTGGCCTCGTCCGAGCGGGCGACCCAGGAGCGGGCGTGCGCGGGGTCCTTGCCGTGGCGCACGTGACGGTCGACCAGTCGGGCGACGCGCAGGGCCTCGTCGGGCGCGAGGTACCACACCTCGTCGAGGAGCGGCCGAACCCGCGCCCACTCCCCCGCGTCGTGCAACAGGTAGTTCCCCTCGGTGATCACCAACGGCACGGTGGGCGCTACGGGAATGCTCCCGGCGACGGGTTCCTCGATCGTACGGTCGAAGGCCGGGGCGTACACCGTGCTGCCGTCGGCGTCTCGCAGGCGGCGCAGCAGAGCGGCGTAGCCGGCCGCGTCGAAGGTGTCGGGCGCCCCCTTGCGGTCGGCCCGCCCCAGCCGGGCCAGTTCGGCGGCGGCGAGGTGGAAGCCGTCCATCGGTACGACCACCGCGAGGGACGGCCCGAGGTCGGCGGCCAACCGATCGGCCAGGGTCGACTTGCCGGCGCCCGGCGGTCCGGCGATCCCGAGGATCCGCCGGCCGCCCCGGGCCGACAGCGCCCGGGCCCGTTCCGTCAGGTCGTCGGGTTCCGCCGGCTCGGCCCGTTCCGTCGATGCGTGCGGCTCCGTCGTGTCCACCCGCCTCATCCTGCCCGACCCGGGACGGGTTTGCTCCGGGCGGGGCGTGACGGTGTGGGACGGGGGGCAGGCGGGGCGTTCAGTCGACGTCGACGTAGTAGGCACCGGCTCGCGCGTCGGCGAACAGGGTGAACTGCACCGGTGGCACCCCCTCGGGCCCGTTGGCGTCCGTGCTGCGGGTGTCCGTGCTGTGGGTGGTGTCCATCTCGACCGGCTCGGCGTCCACCAGGACGTACTCGCCGTATCCTTCGAAATCTCCGGGCCCGTCCGCGACCCCGATGTGGATCGGGGTTTCGTCGGGCAGGTCAGCGAGGGCGTCACGCAGGCGACCTGCGGTCCATACCTGCGGAGTGTGGTCGAACGTCTCAGCCATGCGCCGAGGTTAGAACCACCGCCCCCCGCGATACCGGTACGCCGCGCCGTGGCCGGTGGGCCCGGCCCCCGGCCGGCGCACACCCTGCCGAAATCCGGTTGCCGCACCCCGTGACCTCAGCTCTGCCGGATCGTTTCTCTTCATGTCGCGCCAGGTGCATGCCCCGCAAACCCCCCGCGGCGTGCGCGACAGGCGAAGGCCATGGGAGCACCATCTCTCCCATGGCCTTCGCGCACGTTCCGGCCGGTGCGGAAGGAGCGTTTCAGCGCCGCTCGTTGCCGGGATGTCGCTTTCCTGGACCCCGATCGGGGCGGATCTTGCCGTGAGCCAACTACAGCCGCTCTGAGGTGAGTACCATCCGGCAGCAACACACCAGGTCTCACAGGAGAGCGAGCCGACATGGCAGACGAGCTGGACACCACGCCCATCCAAAGCCTGTACGCGGAGCGTTTCGCCGCCGATCTGGAGACCAACCGCAAGGAACAGGAGGACCTCTCCTCGCGGATCACGGAGCTCGAAGCACGGCTGAAGCAACTGAAGGCGGACGAGGACTGGCTCTGCGGCGTGCAGGGTGCGACTCCTCCGGCGGGGCTCCTCGCGGGAGCAACCCCGGCGGCCGTGACCGCGGTCCCGCTCCCCGCCGCCGAGGAGACCGCGGCGGCCTCGACCCGGGCCGTTCCCAAGCCCCGTCAGGCGAAGAAGGCGTCGGCCACGGCGCCCCGCGCCCGGAAGGCGGCCCCGGCCAAGAAGCCCTCGGGCGGGGCCACCACGGCGAGGACCGCTACGGCGACGAAGACCAAGCCGGCAACGGCCGCGAAGAGCGCCGCGGTCGCGGCCGCTCCGGCGAAGGCGACCGAGGCCAAGGCGGCCCCCGCGAAGGCCACCTCGACGAAGGCCGCTCCGGAGGCGACCGCCCCCGCGACCGTCGTGAAGACCGCCCCCGCCACCACCGCGAAGGCCGCCCCGGCCAAGGCCGCGAAGGCGGCCGCCGTCAAGGCGGAGAAGGCAGCCACGGCCCCGGCCACGGAGAAGCCGGCCGCGCCGAAGGCCGCCAAGGTCGTCGAACCGCCGCTGCGCGAGCTCGTGCTGGCCCTGCTGACGGGTGCGGCGGAGCCCCGGCTGGTCAGTGAGGTGTCCACCGAGCTGACGGCCGCCCACCCCAGCCGGTCCACCTCCACCCAGGTGGTGCGCAACACCCTGGAGGGCCTCGCCAAGAAGGGGCTCATCGAGAAGGACAACAAGCAGGGTTCGGTGATGTACACCGCTCCCCGGCCCGTGGCGGACCGTCCGGCGCCGGAGGCGCCGAAGGAGGAGAAGACCGCCGGCGCAACGGCAACGTCCGAGGCCTGATCGGTCGGGCCTGCGGCCCGCCACCACGCACCACCCATCACGCACCACCCGCGCACCGCACCCACCACACCGCCCGCACCGTGCACGCCGCTCCGACGGCCGCACGGGCGGGCGGTCGGTCGTTCAGGGGGTTTGCCGGTGCACCCGGGCTTCCTCAGCGTGCCCACCCGTGCGGGTCGTCGGTACGGGGCGGGGCCGGCGGTTCGGCGGTGCGGTCGGTGTCATCGTCCGCGTCCAGGCCTTGCAGACCGGGAAAACGGTAGGGGTCGAGCGCCCATTTCGGCGTTCGGGACGAGAGTGCGTACGTCGGTGCGGTGGTCATCGAACCTCCCGAGATCGTCACTGAACGTCAGGACTCATCACTCTCCGCATGTGGTTGCGCAGGGGGTTCCCTTCCACCCGAACGCCCCCAATGACATCTCGTCACATCGCGGTTCGACCCCCGCACGAAAGGTCCTGACGGGCCGTCGAGGGGGCACAGGGGTGAAGACGTTTCCATCATGACAGGTCAGACGGCATTTTCGTAGGACGAACGGCACAGGCGATTGCCCTTGTTTGGGTACCTGTGCGGCTTTCAGAATCATCGTCATGGATCACACGGCGCACATCAATCACGACGCAGTCCTCCGGGCCAGGGTGGCCCTCCTCGCATCGGGGACCCTGCCGGTACGCCGGCAGGTCGCCGCCTACCGCGTCCTCGTCCAGGTGAGTCCGCTCGCGTACCTGCCCCGGCTGGTGGAGGCCTTGTACGCATACAGCTCCCAGGAGTTCTGGGACCGGCCCGGTATAGCGCTCGCCCTGCGCACCGAGGGCCTGTCCGCCGCACGCAGGATGTGCGCTCTGGAACAGGGGTGGGAGGAACTGCTCGCGACGGCGCTCGCCGGGTACGGGGAGCAGTTGGCCCTGATGGGCCGGGGTGAGGAAGCCGCCGGCGCGGACGAGGAGATCAGATCCCTCGGGTTCGACCCCCGGGCCGTACTGGCGGCGTTGAAGCGCCCGCGCGGCGTCGTGTGAATCCGGTCGGCGGTCCTGGCGCCGGGTGCCGGGACCGCCCGCATGAACGGACCCCTCGGACGCAGGCGCGGCCACCGCCCCGTCCTGTGCAGTGGCTCGACGAGGCGCTCGCCCCGGCGGCCGTGACGACGCCCGGCCACCCGGCTCGTGCCGCGCTCTTCGACGCGGTGCGGGCCGACCGCGCCGGCCCGTGGCCCTCCAGCGGCCCAGTCGTACAACCCGGCCTCCTCGCCGACGCGGTCACTCTCCCGACACGATCGGCTGCGGGTCCGCGCGCGGCGCCGGTTTGACGGGGCGGGCGTCCGTTCTGAAGAGTCACCGCATGAACGAGAACTTCCTCGCCCTCCCCGTCGCCGAACAGCTGACGCCTTCCGTCAGCCTGCGCCGGATCGGAGAGCTCCCCCTGCTCGTCGTCGACCACCCCGAGGTGCGCGGCGCCGTCACCCTCCAGGGTGCGCAGGTCGTCGGCTGGCAGCCCACCGGGGCCGAGCCCGGGTTGTGGCTGAGCGAGAAGACGGAGTGGACCGAGGGGAAGGCCGTACGGGGCGGGGTTCCGCTCTGCTGGCCGTGGTTCGGACCGGCCGGCAGCCCCTCGCACGGGTTCGCCCGGACCACCCGGTGGGAGCTCGACGCGTACGAGGAGTCCGCCGACGGCGTGCGGCTGACCCTGGGCCTGCGGGACTCCGAGCAGACCCGCGCGCTGTGGCCGCACGCGTTCACGCTGGTCGCCCGGATCGTGCTCGGCGCGACCTGCGACATCGAACTGGAGGCGCACGGCGACTACGAGACCACCGCCGCCCTGCACACCTACCTCCGGATCGGTGACATCGGGGCGGTGGGCATCACCGACCTGGGAGAGCGGTACACCGACAACCTGCTCCACGCGCGGGGCACGGCGGAGAAGGAACTGCGGCCCGTCGGCCGCGTCGAACGGGTCTACACCGAGCCGGTCGACGTCTCCCTGGTCCAGGACGAGGGGCTGAGCCGCACGATCGAGGTGCGCCACCGGAACCAGAGCGACGTCGTGGTCTGGAATCCCGGCCCCGAGCTCTCGCACACGATGGCGGACCTCACCGACGACGGCTACCGGCAATTCGTCTGCGTGGAGACGGCCCGCCTCGCGCGCCCCCTGGTCAGCGCCCCGGACAACCCCGCGGTGCTGGCGGTCGCCCTGCGCACGCGGGCCCGTTAGCCGGGTCGCCGAGTGCCGTGCGGTGTGACGTGCGGGGGCCGTGCGCCGTTGTTCGGGGCATGGACGAATTGCTGGACGTGCTGCTCGACGGTGTGACCGAGCCGCGCCTGAAACTGATCAGCGGGGACGAGGCCCGGGCCCTGATGGTGCTCCTCTGCGTGCTGGAGGACGACCGGCAGACCGAGGAGGTCCGCAGAGCGGCGGGAGAGATGCGCTCCCGCCTGGTGACCCGCCTGGCCTGAGGCCGGGCGGAGGACTGAGGGACCGGCCGGCGGGGCCGGTCCCTGCGTCGTTCGGTGGGCGCCCGCTACGGGTTGAGGCGGGTGTTGACCAGGTACCGGGCCTGCTCGGACAGCTCCTCCCGCCGTGCGTCCTCCGCCACCAGCCGCAACTCCCCCTGGAGGGCCAGCTCGGTACGCAGCACCGTGCTCCGCGGCACCGGTACCCGTTGACCGGGCTTCTCGGTGAACGGCTGGAGCTCGGCGGCCAACGCCTGGGCGTCGTCCGAGGTTCCGCGGCGCAGCGAGAGGAACACCCGGGAGAGCCAGTCGGCCGGGATCTTCACCATGAAATCGTCCATGGAGAGACAACGGCTCAAGATCCCGGCCCGTCACGGCATTCCACCCGTTCCGGGGGCCGGGAGACGGGTACGGCCGCCAGTAGCATGCGGGTGCTCGACAGGACGGTGCGGCAGGGGTGGAGAACATGAGCATGTACACGGGCGGCGGATACCACGGTCCTCCGGAGGGCCGGGGCGGCGGACCGCCCCCGCGGCCCGGTCGGACGCCGGCGCCCGCCGCGCCACCGGTACCGCCGCAGGGATACCCGTACCCGCCCGCGGGCCCGTATCCGGGCCACTACCCGTACGCTCCTGTCCCGCCGTCCCCGGTGGGGCCGACGCGGTTCCAGAACTTGGTGCGGTTCGTCTTCAACCCGCTGTACGCCGCCCAACGCGTGTTCCGGCCCTCCCGTCCCGACGCGGTCTTCGACCCCTTGGTGCGCAAGCTCCAGCTCTGGCGGACGCTGCTCGGCGCCGCCGCGTGGCTCGCGTTGACGTTCACCTACTCGGCGGTCGCCAGTGCCCAGGACGTCGGGGCCGTCGCAAGTGACCGCTTCGGGCAGAGCTGGGACAGCGTGCTCGTACTGGCCTGCACCTTCCCGGTCGTGGTCGGCTCCTTCGCGGCCGCCGCCCGGGGCCCCGTACGTCGCCTCTACCTGCGGCGCGCCCTGCGCTCGCTCGGAGCCGTCCTGGCGCTGATGGCCGCCATGGGCAGCGCGGTGCTCGTGGTGGCACCGGAGACGCAGGGGCTGCGCGACGTGGTGGGACTCCCGGGCAAGATCGCCATGGGGGTGATGTTCCTGTGGGCGCTCGGGTTCTCCGTGTACGGCATCGGGCTCTCGCTCGTCCACGTCTTCCGCACCGCGGACATCCACGAGCTGGTGCCGCCGATCCTGGCCACCCTGCTCGTGTGGGAGATGGCGGTCCTCGACCTGGTCAACGGCACCTACGACCAGGTACCGCCGGCGGCCCGCCTGGCTTTCGTCATGGGCGCGCCGGTCACGGTGACGGCCCTGTCCGTCTGGGAGGCGTACCGGCTGCGCCGCTACCACGGCATGTCCGTGCGCCGCGCCCTGCGGCCCTGAGGACCGTCGCGCCACGGCTTGCGCGTGCGGGATCGCCCTTGTGCTCTCCGGACTGCCCTTCGAGCTGCCGAAGGCTTCGCGCGGCGCCAAGGTGACGTGCGCGATGAACAGCGGGTTCCCGCCGAACACAGGCCGGTGGAGCGCGCCCTGAGCGTGCCGGGCCGGGAAGGCGCCGGACCTGCTCGCCCCCGGTGGAAAGGCCCTCGCGCCACGCCCGTCGCGCGGTTCGGTGGCCGGTCCGAAGCCCTTCCGCGTCCATCGGGGGCGGTCTTCGTTCCGCCGCCGGGAGGGCGCACCCCTACACTTGTGCCCGCCCGGCCGAAGGCGCCGGCTTCAGGGGAGCGAAGTCCGAAGTGAGCAGCATCAGCAGCGACGCGCCGATCTACGACCAGCTCATACGGGAGCGGGGCGATGTACCGGGCCAGGTCCGGCGGGAGGCCGAGGAGATCCACCGGGCCCTCGCCCAGGTGATGGCCCGCCGAGCCCCGGCGGGCATGCCGACCTGGCGGACGTCCTAGGGCGGCGCGGCCCGTCCGGAAAGTCCCGTTCGGCCGAGGGGGTGGTGACGCTCACCGGCCGTCCGCACCCGTGCCCACGGCGAGGCCGGCGACCAGTTCGGCGCCGGGCAGCCGCGCGAAGAACCGTCCCGGGACGATGAGCTTGCCGCGGCGGCTGCCGCTGCCGACAAGCACGTGGGGCAGTTCGGCGACGGCAGGATCCACCAGGAGCGGCCAGTCCGCGGGCAGGCCCAGCGGAGTGATCCCGCCGTACTCCATGCCGGTCAGATCCACGGCGGTCGCCGTGGGGCCGAAGGACACGTTCCGGGCCCCCAGGTGGCGCCGGACGGAGCCGTTGACGTCGACACGGGTGCCGGAGAGCACCAGGCAGGCGGCCAGGGTCGTCCCGCCTCCGAGCCTCATCGCCGGGCCGTACCGGGACCCGGGGGTCAGGGGGCTCCGGGAGCGGACAGCAGGTCGGTGACCAGGCAGGTGGTCTTGCGGCCCGCGTGTTGTTTGATCAGGCCTTCCTTCGCCGCGCCGCGGACGGCCACCGTGGTGGTGTCGGGGCCCGCGGGGGTCAGGGTCACGGTGACCACCACCGGGTTCATTCCCGCGAACCCGCCTCCGACGAGCGCCCTGAGCACGGACCCGGCGCCCGGGCCGCCCGGATCGGGGGTGGTGTCCAGGAGACGGCCGACGCGGGCCAGCGTCGCGCCGGCGTGCCTCGCCGCCCGGTCCAGGGGCAGTCCCAGGCTCAGCGTGGTTTCGTGGACGTCCTTGCGCAGGTACCGCGCCGCCAGCCCGGCCCCGAACCGTCCGCCGGATCCGCCGCCCATGGCACCCGCCGCGCCCAGCGCGTCCGCGAGTATCCGGTCCTCGTCGTTCACCATCGCGTCAGGGTACCGGTCGGTCCCGGTTCCTCGGGAGTTACGCCGGGGTTCAGTACGCCGTGGGCCACTGCACGATCCAGGTGGCGTCCTCGGGGTCGACGTGGTCCCGGTCGGCGAGGCTGCGGTCGAGGAGTTCGGCGCGCCGCTCGTCCAGCGCCGCGAGCTCGGGGTGCGTCGACGAACGGCAGTACGTGCGGAGCCTGTCGGTCCGGGACGGTCGCGGACGTATCGCCCGCCACGCCCTGGGCAGCGCCACCAGCAGGAGTACCGTCGCGGCGGCGAGCAGGGCCGCCGCCCAGTCGGCCGGGCTCCGCGGGACGGACTCCGTCAATCCCGCCGTCAGGAAGCTCCCGGCGCCCAGCGCGAAGACCACGAACAGCGCGGACAGGCAGGACAGCGGTTCCCTCTCGTGCCGCACGACCCCGCGCGGCAATGTTTCCTCGTACGCCCGGTAGAAGGCGGCACCGACCGGGAGGCGTTCTGCTTGCCGGAGGACGTGGCCGAGGGCGGCGGGCTCCCCGTGCCGCCGTACGACCTCCAGCAGGTCCTCCACGAGCGGGTGGCCGGGCGGCCGTTCGAGGTCGCAGGCGTGCGGGGTCAGTCGGACCACCCCGTCGTCGTCGAGCAGGATCAGCCCCTCGTTCAGGAGGGCGGCCGCCGCGGCCCGTTCGGAGGATCCGGGATGGGCCTTCATGTGGGCCCAGTACGGATCGAAGTCGGCCGCGGCGAAGCGTGCGTACGCCCTGCGGTTGGCCAGTCGACGCCCCACCCACAGCATCCCGAGACCCGCATAGGGGATCAGGAGGACGGTCAAGGAGATCTTGATGAGGGTGAGTTGGTGCACGGCCCGAGGCTAGGTCGCGGCCCGCGTCGGCGTCGAACGGTTTGCCCGGCCCCGCCGTCGCGGGGCCGGTGCGTGACGGGGAGGAGTGTGAGCCGAACGAGGGCTCCTCGACCGGGCGACCGACCGGGTTGGGCCGGCCGGGGGGCCGCTCGCTGCAAGCTGGGGGCAACCCACGAAAGGACCTGTCCCATGGCGAACGTGCGGCGCATCGTCGACGTCGAGACGCGTGAGATCGAAGTCTTCGAACTCACCATGGACGAGCAGGGGCCGGCGCAGATGCGCGCCGACCCCGAGGGGTACGTGCGAAGGGTGCTCGCGGACGACATCGACCACATCAACGGCGTGTCCTTCGACGTGCACGTGCTCGCCGAGCTGAGCAAGGCCACGGCCGTCTCCGGCGGCCCGTACGTGGTGCACCACACCGTCAGCGGGAAGTGGGAGTCCTGGGTGGAGGTGACCAACCCCAAGTAGGGGCGGTGTCGGGCGACTCGGTCAGCCGGGTCCCTCGGGGTCGCCGTTCCGTCTCGCCGGTGATCTTTCGTAAGCTCGTGATCGGCCCGTCCGCCGACCGAGCCTTCCGGCATGCGGTCCGGCGGTCCCGGGACCTCCCACAGATATCGACCGAGTCGAGGAACAACGTGCTCCTGCCCATGAACCGACGCCTGGCCGCCGGTGCCGCCCTGCTGGCCGTCGTCGCCGGTGTCGCTCCGGCCACCGCCGCCCATGCCGCTCCGGCCACGGCCCAGAGCCCGGCCGCCGAGGCCGCGCAGGCCTCCAAGTCCGGGCTTCCCGCGCCCGATCTGGAGGCTCTCCTCCAGGCATTGCAGAACACGACCGCCCAGGGCGCCCCGGGCGCGCTGGCCCGCATCGGTGGGGTCGACGGCGTGCAGAGCAGGACGGTCGGTGTGCGCGACAAGACCACCGGCGCGGCCATGGACACCCGGGCCCGGTTCCGGATCGGCAGTGTCACCAAGACCTTCTCCAGTGTCGTGCTGCTCCAGTTGGTCGACGAGAAGCAGATCGAGCTGGACACGTCGGTCAACCACTACCTGCCCGGGCTGCTGCCGGACGACCGGATCACCGTGCGCCACCTGCTGACGCACCGCAGTGGCCTGGCGGACTACACGAACGCCATGTTCAACGAGACCGTCCCCGGTTTCGAAGCCGTGCGGAACAAGCAGTTCGGCTACCAGGACCTGGTGACGCTCTCGCTGAGCGAGCCGCGCACCACCGAGCCCGGCGTGTCGTACAAGTACTCGAACGCCAACTTCGTGGTCGTCGGCATGCTCATCGAGAAGGCCACGGGGCGTCCGGTCGCGAAGGAGTACGAGCGCCGGATCATCAAGCCGCTGAAGCTCCGCGACACCTCGTACGTGCACCCGGGCACGGAGATCAAGGGGCTGCACACCCGCGGCTACCTCACCCCGGACGCGGAGGGCGCGCCGCTGGTGGATTCGACGGAACAGACCGTGTCCTGGGCGCAGTCGGCCGGCGCGATGATCTCGAACCCCGCCGACCTCAGCACGTTCATGTCCGCGCTGATGACCGGCAGGCTGCTGTCGTCCCGGTCGTTGGACGCGATGCTCACCGTGACGCCCACCGACGCGACCAACACCCGCTTCTACGGGCTCGGTCTGCGCCGCTACGACCTCTCCTGCGGCACCTCGGTGTACGGGCACACCGGCACCGTGCAGGGCTTCTACACCTACGCCTTCGCCACCCGTGACGGCAAGCGCAGCCTCACCGCGATGGCCAACACCTCGAACCGCGGGGTGGCGAACACCGCGCTCGGCGGAACGCTCGAAGCGGCGTTCTGCGGCAAGAAGCCGGTCGAGGCCACCGCGCGCGGCTTCTCCTCCGCCACGAACGACGCGTCCGCGCCGGGCCGCTCGGCCGTGACGGTCGCGCCGGCCGAGGTGGACCTGCCGGAGCGCAACGCCCGCTGATCCCGGGCCCCTGATCCCGGGCCGCCGTGACCGTGACCGTGCCGGTCACGGTCACGGCGGCCCCATCGGTGGGACGGGAGCGTTCGTGCGGCCGAGGAGTTCGGCCAGCCCGCGTCGGGTGGCGGCCAGGACCACGCGGTCCTCGGGTCGCAGGACGTAGCCGGGGTGCAGGTCCCACACCAGTCCCGGACCCGCGACGGAGCCCTCGCGCGGGATGGAGCCGAGGTCGGGTCGGCGCTCGTGCGGGGAGGCGGTGTCGAGGGCGATCACCCGCCAGGCCCCGGGGCGGAAGGACTCGGCGACCGTCCGGCCTTCGAGTTGCGGGCTGCCGGCCACGTCGACGGCGGCGAAGAGCAGGACCCTGCGCTCGACCGGTATGGCGCCGAGGATCTGCCGGCCCATCATCGCTCCGGCGAAGGCGGGAGCGGCGAGGTGGGTGACGCTGCGGCTGCGGGTCAGGGCGGCCGGGTGGGCGGTGCGCAGGGTGCGGTAGACGGCGGTCGCGAAGTCGTCCTCGTACAGGCGCAGCACGGCCCGCAGGTCGGGTTTGACGCCGCGGGCGTAGAGGGCGGCCTCCAGGTTGGTGGTGTCGGAGCTGGTGAGGGCCAGCAGGGCGTGTGCCCGGTGGATGCGGGCTGCTTCCAGGACCCCCTCGTCGGTGACGTCACCGAGGACGACCGGGACGCGCAGCCGGCGGGCCAGGGCCAGGCCCCGCGCCTGCGGGTCGGACTCGACGCACACGACGGGGATGCCCAGTTCCCGCAGCCGGGCGAGCACCCGGGTGCCGATCTTGCCCAGTCCGAGGAGCACCACGTGCCCGGAGAGGCCGCGCGGGGGTCGCCGTAGCGCGGTGGCGGTACGGAACGCGCCCAGGGCTTCCATGGCGGCGGCGACCAGGACCGGGAGCAGCAGCAGGCCGACGAACCCGGCGAGGATCTGCAGGACCTGACGGACGGTCGAATCACCCACCGCCGGGTCGTTGATCGCGAAGATGTCGAGCAGGGTGATGTACGCGGCGTGCAGCGGGTGGTCGCCGGTGGCGATCCAGGAACCGACGGCGAGGGCCGCGACGGCCGCCGTGATGCCGGCCAGGGACCAGCGCAGCCGGCGGGAGAACAGGGACGCGACCGGGAGCGTGGCGGCGCTGAGCCGGGCCGCGGGACGGCCGGGCCGGGTGTGGGAGACGGCTTCGAGGGCGACGGTGGCGCGTCCGGTGGCGGCGGCCACGGCGCGGTCGTCGGGGAGCAGTTGGAGTCCGCGTTCGCCTCCGAGGACGGAGCTTTCGCTGCCGGCCGGGTCGGTGGTGGTCGCGGACAGCAGGGCCAGGGTGCACAGCCCCGGGTCGGCCACCTCGCCCCGTCCCGGGGGCGTACGCTCCACCGCGCGCAGCAGCAGGCCGTCCGCCTGGATGACCTTGCTGGTGCCCGCGACGGCGCTGGCCGCCAGCGCGGGAGCGGCGGTGTCCGCGTCGGACAGCACGGTCGTCGCGGAGTCCGGATCGCGGGTCTCGGCGCCCGGGCCGGCGACGATGGCCGCCTGGTCCAGGAGTTCCTCCAGGTGCTGGCCGAGCTTGCGGTTGTACAGCCGGATCACCAGGCGCAGCCCGGGGTTGAGGCGCCGGGCCACGAGAGCCGCTCGGATGTTGCGGTCGTCGTCCTCGTAGACGAGCGCCAGGGCGGCCGCCCCGGCGGTACCCACCGCGGCCAGGACCTCCTCGTCCGGTTCGGCCGCCTCCACGATCCGCGGTCCGTCGGGGCTCCGCTCCCCCGTCGGCGCCCGGAAGGTCCGGGCGGGCTGGACGCGTCCGAAGAGCCCCCACCACGCCGGCCGCCCCACCGCGAGGGGGCGTTCGGCGGCGGGCGGGACCACGAGCGTCACCTGCTCCCCGTACACCTCGCCGAGTTCGGCGGCGAGCCTGCGGGCCAGGCCGTCGTCACCGCACACCACCATCCGGCCCGTGGTGTGCGGAACGTGAACCTGCTGCGGCGGAATCGGCTGCGGCGGAGTCTGCATCAGCACAGGATGCCCTGTGCCCGGGCGGCCGGTCCGCGCGGGACCGGTCGCCGAAGGGCCTGATGGTCAGGCCGAGTTGCCGTCCTGCGCGGAGGCGGCGCACGCCTCGTGGCCCCAGCGCTTGCCGTGCTTGGCGATCATCTCCCCCGCCGCGTAGGGCTGTCCGCACGGGCAGGTTCCCGGGAACTTGGCCTTGATGGGCCGGGACGTTCCGTTCTTCGCCTTGTTGGCGGAGCCGGAGCCGGAGCCGGATGCCGCGCCTGATGCGGAGCCGGATCCGAACGCCTTGGCGGTCCGGTTGCCGCGGGCCGGGGCGCCGGTCACCGGAGCCGGGACGGGGAACTCCGCCGTTCCCAGGGCGGTGCCGGCGGCCTGCTGGCTGACCGCCGCATCGCTGGCGGCCTGGTCGGCGATCGCGTTCAGGTGATCGCCGTCCTCCCGGTGGGCGGGGACGTACAGGAAGGTCACGTCGCGTTCCGTCAGCAGCCGGTCGATCTCCTCGACCAGTTCGCGGTTGGCGACGGCCTTGCCCGCGGAGGTCTTCCACCCGTTGCGCTTCCATCCGGGCAGCCACTGGGTGACGGCCTTCATGGCGTATTGGGAGTCCATGCGGATCTGCACCGGCGTTCCCGGCACGAGCGCCTCCAACAGCTTTTGGAGCGCGGTCAGTTCACCGACGTTGTTGGTGGCGCGCCCCAGCGCGCCGGATTCCCAGCGCTCGGGGCGCCCCTCGGCGTCCGCGATGACCCAGGCCCATCCGGCAGGTCCGGGGTTTCCCTTGGACGCCCCGTCGCAGGCGGCAATGATGCGTTCAGACATTCCCCGATCATGCCTCACCGCCACACCCGGCGGGGCCCGGACCCCGCCGCGGGGTCCGTCGGACGGCGGGGCTACGGTCACGGCCATGAGAATGCGTTCCGGTGGATGCCGGCGAACGGAGGGGGCCCGATGAGAGTCGGCAGGAGGGGCGCTCCGTCACACGTGGGCATCGCCGTGGGGGTCGGTCTGCTCCTGCTCACCGGCTGCTCGTCGACGGACGAGGCCGACGTCCGCTACGCGAGTGCGTACGGGTACCACCCGCCGCTGGCCGTGGTCGGCTACCCCAGCACGGGAACGCTGGGCGTCACCCAGGAACTGGTCTGGGGGCTCGCCGAGGGGGATCCCGACGGGGCGGCGTCGCTGGCCGGGGACAAGGCGGACACCCCGGCGGCGAAGGCGACGGCCGAGAACTGGGTCGAGGCGTTCGGCGACGGGGCTCGCGGACAGGTCACGGCGGACTTCTACGACGAGGGCTCCAAGCGGCAGTTGGTCGTGCTGTACTTCCACAAGACCCAGCAGGTCAAGGCGGTCATGGTCGGAATCTGGGGGAACGCCAGGAAGGGCGGCTGGTGCGTGATCATGGACGAGCCCGACCCGGGCGAAGCCGCGGCGACGCCGCTGCCCTGGATCCCGGCGAAACCCGGTGGCGTGGGGTCGAAGACGCCACTGTGATCGGGCCGGTGACGGCCCCGGCGGCCGACGACACCCCTGGGGGAGGAGCCGTCGGCCGCCGGCCGGTCAGTAGGTGTAGCTCACGCCCGACTTGTACGGCGTCAGGGTGCGCTGACCGACGACGCCGCGGTAGGTGTACCAACCCCACTTCTTGCACATCACCTGGTAGCTCAGGGTGTTGTGGGCACCGGACCCCACGCGTACGCGCGGGTAGATGACGTTGTCGCCCCAGTCACCCCCGGCCGGGCCGCTCGAATAGGCGTCCACCCCCCAGTACACGCCGACGACGGACCCGCCGCCGGGGCAGTTCCAGCTGCCGAAGTTGACCCAGACGTTCCCCCCTGTCCACGCACTGGCCGGAGCGGCGGTGAGCCCGACGACCCCCATCGCCATCAGCGAACCGACCAGGACCGAGCGGCTCTTCCGGAGCAGCGATCCACGCATGAAACCTCCCCTGTGCGGCCGCCCGCGTGCGCGTCCGGCCGTGCGCAGCAGATTCCCACACGGATCACAGGATTGTCTGAATTTCGATGGAATGGAGCCAAAGTAGAACTCCTGCCCGATATGTGATCATTTATTCGAATTCCGGCCGTACGGGTGCGGGCCGCGTATGCGGGTCAGTGGGGTCGGGCGTGGTGGGTCAGGGGCGCGTGCGGGTCGGGGGATTGGGGGTCGGGGCGGGTGTGGTCGGTGTGGACGGTGGCGGCCGTCAGGCGGGGGACGGCGTGGATCAACGCGTGCTCCGCCGCCAGCGCGAGCGCGTGGGCGCGGACGACGGTGAGGTGCGGATCCACGACGATGTCGGCCTCGGCGCGCAGGGTGTGACCGATCCAGCGCAGCCGGATCCGGCCGGTGCCGAGGACTCCGTCCACCTGCCCCAGCGCGTGCTCGGCGGCGTCCACGAGGGCAGGGTCCACCGCGTCCATCAGCCGCCGGTAGACCTCGCGGGCGGCCGTGGCCAGGACGAACAGGATGGCGAGGGTGATCAGGAGGCCGACGACCGGGTCGGCCGCGGGCACTCCGAGGGCCGCGCCGGCGGCGCCGAGGAGCACGGCCAGGGAGCCGAACCCGTCGGTGCGGGCGTGCAGTCCGTCGGCCACCAGTGCGGCCGAGCCGATGCGCCGACCGGTCCGGATGCGGTAGCGGGCGACCCACTCGTTGCCCACGAAGCCGACCAGGGCCGCTGCGGAAACCGCCCACAGGTGGGTGATGCCGCGCGGGTTGACCAGCCGGTCGACGGCCACGTAGGCGGCGAGCGCCGCGGAGGCGGCGATGGTGGCCACGATGACGACCCCCGCGAGGTCCTCCGCCCGGCCGTAGCCGTACGTGTAGCGGCGGTTGGCGGCCCGCCTGCCGAGGACGAAGGCGATGGCCAGGGGTACGGAGGTCAGTGCGTCGGCGGCGTTGTGCACGGTGTCGCCGAGCAGGGCCACCGAACCCGACAGGGCGACCACGAGGGCCTGGACCAGGGTCGTCGCCCCCAGGATGGCGAGCGAGATCCAGAGCGTGCGCATGCCCTCGCGGGATGCCGTCATCGCCGCGTCGACCTTGTCGGCGGCCTCGTGGCGGTGCGGCCTCAGCAGATGACCGAGCCGGTGCCCCCACCGGGCCCGGAGCGATCCGCCGGGACGGTGGCCCACGTCCGGATCGTGCGAGTCGGTGTGAGCGTGATGCGGGTGGGGGTGGGGGTGGGGGTGAGCGTGCGGTTGGGGGTGGGTGGCCTTTCGCGTGCGCTGATTCGCCTCCATGAAGCTCACCGTGGCATACGGAACCCATTGCGGCTACAGCCGTCATACCAGCTCCCACCAGCTGCGATTCGCATGCAACTGCACGCGGTGGCCGGTAGCGCGACGGTCGCGCCCGCCCACCCCCGGGGGCGGGCGGGCGTGCGGGTCTACTGCGTCTCGTAGCGGCCGACGTTCGTCGCGACGGCTTGCTGCAACGGCTGGAGCCGGTCGACCAGTTTCTGGAAGTCCGCCGTGCGGCCGTCGGACCACTGGCCGAGTCCCACGACCATGACCCGGCCGTGCCCCGTGAAGGACTGCACCATCCCGCTGTCCGGCGGGAGGGTCGGCAGACCCGAGGCGGGCGGCGGGGCCTGCGCCGCGACCTGGTAGTCGTCGAAGGCCATGGCCAGTTCGTTCACCAGCATCAGGGTGTCCCGGGGGTCCTTCATGGTGAACAGGGCCAGGTTGAACTGGTTGTTCCGGGCGTCCTTGTACAGCGCGACGTGCCGGCCGACGCAGCCCTCGCTCCCGGCGATCAGGTCGGCCAGGCGCGGCCCGACCGTACCGGGCTCGGCGCACGGGCTCGGCGAGGCGGCGCCGACCTTGGTGTAGGTGCCGCCGGCTCCGTCCGGCACGGACGCCGGGAAGGCGTCGGCCAACGGGATCGGGGCCCGGTCCGCCGCGTCGGTGGGCGTGCGCGACGCCGACGGTGCGGCGGACGCGGCCGGTGCGGCGGACGGCTTCCCGGCGTCCTCCTCGGACGCGTACCCCGTGAACTTCAGGACGGCGAAGGCGACCGCCGCCGCCGACAGGGCCATCGCGGCGTTGCGCACCCACGCCCGTCGGGGTGCGGGAGCTTCGGGTTCGGGCCGCGCGCCGCTCCGTTCGTACTCCGCGAGCAACGCGTTCCACTTGTCCTCGTCGGGCGCCTTCGGGCCCGGCGGTATCTCATCGTTCTGCGCCACGGTGGCACCGTAGCGATCTCTCCGGCCGAACAGAACAGCCGCAGGTCACAGCCTCATCACGTTGATCCGCGGAAAGGCACCGGCACGTCCCTGGGACCCTAAAGGTCGATCCAGTACCGCCGTTTGGGCCCGATGAGGGTCTCGCGTACGTCTTCCAGTTCGCCGCCCGCCCGCTCGATGGTCCGGATCGAGGCGATGTTGTCGGGGTCGCAGGTCAGCAGGACCCGGTCCATGCCGAGCACCCGAGCCTCGTGCAGTACGGCGGTCAGGGCCCGGCCGGCCACCCCACGGCCGCGTGCCGAGGGGCGCACGCTGTAGCCGATGTGGCCGCCCGCGTCGAGGAGGAAGGCGTTCAGGTAGTGCCGCAGGTCGATCGCGCCGAGGTAGGTGTCGTCCTCGACGATCCACCAGTACGTGGCGTGCACGCGGCCCTGTTCGACCGCAACCGTGCGGTCGGAGTAGCCGCGCAACCGCTCCACCCACGCGGCGAAACCCTCGGGGGTCTCGACGTCGTCGTCGGAGCCGAGGCCGGCTCCGTCCATGTGGGCGTCGGCGCCCCATTCGGCGCGTGCGGCGAGCCAGGAGGAGTGCAGCCCGGCGGTGGGTGCGATCAGTTCGGGCATGCCCCGCACGATAACAGCCGGTCATCCTGCCTGGTCGCGACGGGCCTCCGGCGCGGGCGCGGGCAGGTCCTCCGGTACGTCAGCGTGCGCGCCGGGGACCGCCGCGTTGGGGCCGCCGACGGGCGGGCGAGGCTTCGGGGGCGGCCTGCGGAGAGGAGAAGCCGCCGGGGACCGCCGTACGGGTCTGCTGGGCGACGGCGGGGACCGCCGCCGGAGCTCCGGCGGCGGCGGGGCGTTGGGCGCGGCCGAGGACGGAGAGGTTGCCGATCAGGGGAGCGCAGGACTGGCAGACCTCCGCGAGCGTCCAGACCTGGCCCACGACCGGGTTGTGGACGAGGACGAGCAGCGGGGTGCCCGCGCAGGAGGCCCGGCTGCCCTCGTGGAAGGCGCATTCGGCGGCTCCGCAGGCGCACGCGGCGTTGGGGCGCACCGTCGCGAGGCGGGCGTGCGCGCGGGCGTGTTCGGCGGCGAAGCGTCGCATGGCGCCGGTGTCCTTCGACCGGGGCGGCATCCGGCAGGCCTCGACGCTGCAGGTGACGGAGACGCTGTGGTCGCCGTGACCGATCAGCCGGACGGTCCAGGTCCGACCGGGTACGCGGGATCCGGGAATCATCGTCAAGGGTGGGCCGTCCGTTCACATATGCGGTGGTGTGCCGGGTTTTTGAGTCTTCGCGACCGGGGACGGCGGCTTCGCGCCGAGCGGCCTCGCTGCGGAGCACAGCGCGGGGGCGGGCGGGTCGCGAGGTGAACGTCACATCGAGGCGAAGACGGTCAGGGCGATGGAGGGCACTTCGGCCGAACACGGCCTCAATGTCTTTGTCGCACGCGGCCGGGCGCACTGTCAACGGGACGTCACCGCGTACGTCACCACGCCCTTCGACCGGCCGGTGGGTCCCCCGCGCACCGGACTGGGCCGTTCGGTGGTCCGGAGATCGGCTCGCAGCGTTTATCGTCTGCTTACCTCACCAGGACCCTTCGCGCAGGAGCACCACCATGGCCCACCTCATACGTCGCCCCGCCCGGGTGGCGGCCCTCGCCGCCGCCGCCCTGCTGGCCGTGCCCGCGCTCGCGGCCTGCGGCGGGGAGGCGAAAGTCAAGGCCGACCCGAAGCCGTCGGCCTCGCCCTCGGCCGGTGCCGAGGCCAAGCCGGCCGTCCTGCCCGCGTCGCTGACCGGGCAGAAGCCCGATTGGCAGAAGTGCGCGGCGCCGTCCGCCGCCCAGGGTGGCGGCAAGGCTCCCGGCAGCGGCTGGGAGTGCGCCACGATGAAGGCGCCCCTCGACTACGCCAAGCCGGACGGCGAGACCCTGGACGTCGCGCTGATCCGCAAGAAGGCCACGGACACCGGCAAGCGCGTCGGCTCGCTGGTCTACAACTTCGGCGGGCCCGGCGGCTCGGGCGTGCAGACGCTGCCGGACGCCGCCACCGATTACAAGAAGCTCAACGCGGTCTACGACCTCGTCAGCTTCGACCCGCGTGGTGTGGGCAACAGCGCCGCAATCACCTGCCTGGACGACAAGGCGCTGGACCAGGCCGTCGAGAGCGCGGACCCGCTGGAGGACGTCCGGAAGTTCACGGAGGCCTGCAAGCAGAACTCCGCGAAGGTCCTCCCCCACGTGGGCACGGTCAACGCGGCCCGCGACATGGACCTGCTGCGGCAGGTGCTCGGAGACCAGAAGCTCAACTACTTCGGCATCTCCTACGGCACCCAACTGGGCGGCGTCTACGCCCACCTGTTCCCGGGCAACGTCGGCCGCACCGTGCTGGATGCCGTCGTCGACCCCACCGCCGACGAGGTGCAGGGAGCCCTGGGTCAGACCAAGGGCTTCCAACTGGCCCTGAACCACGCCATGAAGTACTGCCGGGACAAGTACACGGCCAACTGTCCGACCGGGCCGAGCGACGCCGAGGGCAACAAGCGGATCGTCGCCCTGTTGGAAAAGCTGAAGACGAAGCCCGCCCCGACGGAGGGCGGCCGCAAGCTGACCTCTGAGCACGCCCTGACCGGCATCGTCGCCACCCTCTACGACGAGGAGGGCTGGGAGTACCTCGTCCAGGGCCTCGGCGAGGCGATGAAGAGCGGTACGGGCAACCTCCTGCTGGCCATCGCGGACGGCTACAACGGTCGCGGCGAGGACGGCCGTTACAGCAACATGCACGCCGCGAACATGGCGATCAACTGCGCCGACACCAACCGTCGCCACACCGTCGAGGAGGCGAAGGCCCAGGAGGCGACGTTCGTCGCGGCGTCGCCCGTCTTCGGGCCGGACATGGTCGAGGGCCTGCTCGGCTGCTCCCAGTGGCCGGTGCGCGGCACGACGGACAAGCCGGTGGTGGACGCGGCCGGCGCGGCGCCGATCCTGGTCATCGGCAACGCCGGTGACCCGGCGACCCCGGTGGAGGGCGCGAAGCGGATGGCCGACGCGCTCGGCAAGGGCGTCGGCGTGAACGTGACGGTGGAGGGCGAGGGCCACGGCACGTACGGCAACAACACCTGTGCCACCAAGGCGATCGACACCTTCCTGGTGGACGGCACCGCTCCGGCGGACGGGACCGTCTGCAAGTAGCCCTCCCCGACCCGTGGGACGCTCGGCGCACCACCCGGCGCGCCGAGCCCGTCCCGCGGGTCCCGCTATGCGGCGTCCTGGCGCTCCCGGGCCCGCTTCGTGAGCACCGCCGCGGCCGCGAGGGCGCTGCCCGCGAAAGCGAGGGCCAGCGTCCAGGGCCGGTCGAAGGTGTGGCCGGTGGCGTGGTCGACGGAGTAGCGGCCGGCCCCGGCGAGACCTACGGCGGCTGCCGTGAACCCCAGGAAGGCGGGGTATTCGTAGCCGCCCTCCTGGGCGAAGAACCCGGCGGGCGCGTGCACGGCCACCGCGCCGGCCATGGCGCCCGCGGCGGCCGCTCCCGCCGCCGGGGTGGCCAGGCCGAGCACCAACAGGGCGCCGCCCCCGGCCTCGCCCAACGCGGCGGCGACGGCGCTCTGCCGGCCCGGCGTGAAGCCCATGCGTTCCATCCCGGCCGCCGTGCCGTCCAGTCCGGCGCCGCCGAACCAGCCGAACAGCTTCTGCGTCCCGTGCGCCATCAGCACCGCGCCGGTGCCCGTCCGCAGCGCCAGCAGGGCCAGGTCTCGTCGGTTGATGCAGGTCATGGGGAACCTCCGGGTGAGTACCGTTCACGAAGCCGTACCGGACATGCGTATCCCCCCGGGCGTCGCCTCCCCCGGATCCGGGCGTTGATCCGCCATACGGCCCGCCGGAGGTCACGGGTCCGGATGGAGCAGCGCGCACGGGCGCACGGCCGTGTCGCCGACCGCGCGCTTCGGGGCCCTGCCCTCGTGACGGGCGCCCGTCCCCGACCCGGGGATACCTCCGTGTCCCCACGGTCGAATTCCGAAGGCAACCGGGCCCGCCCCGGGCGGCGGCTGCTCGCGACCGCCCTGCTGTGAAACAGGAACGGGAACGGCCCGCCCGGTGCACGGGCACCGGGCGGGCCGCCGGCGGGTTCAGCGGGCCGGGCACTTCTTCCACTGGAAGTGGTAGACGCTGTTGATGGTGCCGTCGGTGGAGTCGAGGGCCATGTAGCTCACCTTGCTCGCGTCCGAGGTCCCGACCGCGGCGCGCAGTTCCGTGTTGATGTTGAAGTTGCGCAGTTCGCCGCACGGGGCGAAGACGAGCGCCTCGATGCCGGTGGTGTCGGTGGCCTGCCAGTTGTCGTTGAGCGCGCCGCGGAACGTGTGCGTGCGGTACTCGGTCTGCTTCATGCCCTGGAAGTAGTAGCTGGCCTTCTGCGTGCCGGTCGCGCCGCGCTGCAGGCTGCCGAAGCCCCGGTAGTCGACCTGGGCGACCGCGTAGGTGTAGCCCTGCGGGACGTGGACGTTGAGGGAGAGGAGACAGTTCTTGCGGCCGTCGGTCGCGGTGCTGTTGCCGCCCGCGGAGGCGACGTACTCGCTGTACGTGACGGTGAAGGCGGAGTTGTCGTCGGCGACGGCCACGGCGGCGCTGCCGGGGCGGCAGCCCGAGCCGTTGACGGTGTCGACGTCCACCGTCACCCGGTCCGGGGGCGCGATGCGCGAGGAGGCGCCGGCCGCGGGAGCGAGGCCGAGGCTGAGCAGGGTTCCGGTCACGGCGGCGGCGCTGAGCGCTACGCGGAGCGATGTGGTCACGGGGCCATGGTGGGCGGACCGGGCGCCGGGGGCGGTCCGGGCGCCGGAGAACGCGCGCGGGCCTCACCCTGATGGGCCGGCCGCACCGATGACGAAACGATCCGGCCGGGGGCCTGCCCGGCGGCGGCCCCATGGGTTCGGGTTGATGCTCCGGCCCATCGGCGTAGCGTGAAAATAGGGCTCGCTGCGGTGGCAGGCGGCAGCGGTGTCCTCCGGGGGGCGGTCCCACTGTGCCGCCGCGCTGCCACCGAGGCGGTTTCCCCCCGCGCGCCGCGCGGGGGCAGGCCACGAGGAGCAGCAGCCATGGGCAAGCTCTCGATCGACCACCTTCGCGAACGGGTCCGCGGCGGGGTCGTCACGCCGCAGGACGAGGCCTACGACGAGGCGCGCAAGGTGCACAACGCCATGATCGACAGGCGGCCGGCCGCCGTCGTGCGCTGCGTCAACGCCGGCGACGTCATGGCGACGGTCGGTTTCGCCCGCGAGAACGACCTGGACCTGGCGGTCCGCGGCGGCGCGCACAGTGTGCCCGGCTTCGGCACCTGCGACGACGGCGTGGTCGCCGACCTGTCCGGGATGCGCGGGGTCCGGGTGGACCCCGTACGCCGCACCGCACGGGCGGAGGGCGGAGCGACCTGGGGCGACTTCAACGCGGCGACGCACGCCTTCGGCCTGGCCACGACCGGAGGGATCATCTCCACCACCGGCGTCGGCGGGCTGACCCTGGGCGGCGGAATCGGCCACCTCGCCCGCGGACTCGGTCTGAGCTGCGACAACCTGGTGTCCGCGGACGTGGTGACCGCCGACGGCGAGCTCCTCGTCGCCGACGAGGAGCAGCACCCGGACCTGTTCTGGGCCCTGCGCGGCGGCAGCGGGAACTTCGGGGCGGTGACGTCGTTCGAGTTCCGGCTCGCACCCGTCCGGGACGTCTACGGCGGCCCGATGCTCTTCGAGCTGAAGGACGCCGGCGACGTCCTGCGGGCGTTCCGCGAGCTGATCGCCGACGCGCCGGAGCAGTTGGGGGCGTTCCCGGCCTTCCAGATCGCCCCGCCGTTGCCCTTCATCCCGCAGGACCGGCACGGTGACCCGTTCCTGCTGATCGTGGCCTGTTGGGCGGGGCCGATCGACGAGGGCGAGGTGGCCCTGCGGCCCTTCCACGAGATCGCCCCCGTGGTCGCCGAGCACGTCGGCCCGATGCCGTACCCGGCGCTCAACTCCGCCTTCGACGCGCTCGTACCGCCCGGACTCCAGCACTACTGGAAGGCGAACTTCGTCACCGAGCTGACCGACGAGGCGATCGAGGCCCACCTGCGGTACGGGCCGCTCGTGCCGGCGGTGAACTCGACCGTGCACATCTATCCCATCAACGGTGCCTGTCACCGGGTGGCGCCCGACGCCACCGCCTTCGCCTACCGGGACGCCTCCTTCGCGACGGTCATCGCGGGCATGTGGCCCGACGCCGCGGACAACGAGGCCAACACCGCATGGGTCCGCGACTACTACGCGGCCACGGCCCCGCATTCGCAGGAGGGCGGATACATCAACTTCATGGCCGAGGACGACCAGGACCGGATCCGGATCAACTACAAGGGAAACTACGACCGGTTGGTCGAGGTCAAGCGCCGCTACGACCCGGGGAACCTCTTCCACCTCAACCAGAACATCGCCCCGTGACGGTCGGGCTGCGCCGGCTCAGTTCATCAGGCGCGGCAGGCGCAGGCTGAGCAGGGCGGTGAGGACGATCAGGCCCAGTTGGACGAGCAGGGTGATCAGGAGGGCGTCGCGCATCCCCAGGGAGGCGGTCAGCGCGAGGAAGAGACTGCCCAGGGTCGCGACGCCCAGGGCCAGGGCCGACTGCTGGGTGGTGATCATGACGCCGCCGCCCACCCCGGCCCGGTCGGCCGGTACGTCGGACAGCACCATCCGCATCATGACGGGCAGTTGGAGGCCCTGGCCCAGGCCGGCGACGGCAACGGCCGGGGCGAGTGCCGCGAGCCCGACGGTCGGCCAGTCCTGCCGGAGCACGAGGAGCAACAGGCCGATGCCGAACGCTTGGAGGACGCCGCCGGCGGTGATGACCCGGCTGCCGAAGCGTCCGATGAGCCGGGGTCCGGCGAGCGAGGCCGCGAAGAAGGTCAGGGCCATCGGTACGAGCGCGAGGCCGGCCCGTACGGGGCCCATGGCCAGGCCCTGTTGCAGGGCGACCGCCATCACGAACATGAACCCGCTGAAGCCGATCGAGAACGGCATCACGATCACCAGGCCGCGGCGCAGCGAGTCCAGTCGCAGCAGGCTCGGCGGGACGAGCGGGGTCCGGCCGAGCCGGTCGGCGCGGCGCTCGGCCAGATAGAAGGCCGTGGCCGCGAACGGGAACACCGCGAGGGACAGCACGGTCCACAGCGGCCAGCCGGCGGCCCGGCCCTCGGTGAGCGGGAGCAGCAGGGACACCAGTGACAGGGCGAGCAGCAGGGTGCCGGGGACGTCGATGGCGGCGGGGCGGTGCGAGCGGGTCTCGGGAACGGCGCGGACCGCGAGCAGCAGGCCGAGGAGCACGACGGGGATGTTGACCAGGAACACGGCCCGCCAACCCGTTCCGGCCAGGTCGGCGGCCACGAGGACGCCGCCGAGGATCTGCCCGGCGACCATGGACAGTCCGGCGGTGGCCCCGTACAGGCTCATCGCCCGGGCCCGGCGCGGGCCCCGGGTGGTGGCCTGGATGGTGGCGAGGACCTGCGGCAGCATGAGCGCGGCCGCGGCCCCCTGAGCCACCCGTGCGGCGACGAGTGTCCAGGCGGTCGGGGCGAGTCCGCAGGCCAGGGAGGTGATCCCGAAGGCGGCCATGCCCAGGAGGAAGAGCCGGCGCCGGCCGGCGGTGTCGCCGAGGCGCCCGCCCAGGACCAGCAGGACGGCGTAGGCGACGCCGTAGCCGCCGACGACGAGTTCCAGCAGGGCCGGTCCGGCGGCGAGGTCGGCGTCGATGGCGGGCAGGGCCACGTTGACGATGAAGAAGTCGATCAGCGGGAGGGCCGCACCCAGGAGCACGGTGAACAGTCCCAGCGGGCGCAGTGTCGACGGGTCGGAGGGGTCGGACGGATCGGAGGGGGCGGACGGGGCGGGTGCGGTCGTGGTACCGGAGGTGGTGGCTGCGGCCGGAGGTGCGGAGGGCGGGCGTACGGTGGCTTCGTTCACGGGGATGACGATCCTCCGGCGCTCAGCCTGGTACCAGAGCCTCCTCATCCTGGTATCAGGAGTACCTGGCAACCGGCTGCGGGCTGCGGCACCCTGGGACCATGACCACGGTGGCCCCAGAATCCGATGTGCGCCGGCGCGAGCTGGCGGAGTTCCTCCGCAGCCGCCGGGAGCGGATCGCTCCCGAGCAGGTCGGCCTCGTACGCGGCCGGCGGCGGCGCACTCCGGGATTGCGGCGCGAGGAAGTCGCGCAACTGTCGGCGGTGGGCGTCACCTGGTACACGTGGATGGAGCAGGCCCGTGAGATCCAGGTGTCCCCGCAGGTGCTGGACGCCCTCGCGCGCGCCCTGCTGCTGGACCGCAGCGAGCGGGCGCACCTGTTCTCGCTGGCCGGCAGCGTCGATCCGGACCCGCATACTCCCTGCCGTAGCGTGACGCCCGAACTGCGGGTGATGTTGGACCAGTTGGGGCCGATCCCGGCCTGCGTACAGAACAGCCGCTACGACATCCTCGCGTACAACGCCACGTACGGGCGGTTGCTGTGCGATCTGGACCGGATGCCCCCGGAGGACCGCAACTGCCTGTGGCTGGCGTTCACGAATCCCGATTGGCGGGCCTGCACCGTGGACATGCCCGAGGCGAGTCGGCTGATGGCGGCCAGGTTCCGCGCGTCGATGGCCGAGCACCTGGCCGAGCCGGCCTGGAAGGCGCTGCTGGCCCGGCTCGAAGGGGCGTCGGCGGAGTTCCGCGAGGTGTGGGCGCGCCACGAGGTGGTCGCGCAGGGCGGCAAGACGAAGTACATCCGCAACCCGCTGGTGGGCCCGCTGCGGCTGCGCCACACCGACCTGTGGCTGGGCCCTGGGGCGGGTCCGCGGCTGGTGGCGTACGTCCCGCTGGACGAGGAGAGCCGCGGGCGCCTCGAACGGCTCCGGGAGCTGGCGCCGGCGGGCGCCGCACTCCCGTAGGGGTGAACGGCGCGCGGACACGCGCGGCCGGATCGTTCCTGCGCCGGACCTCCCCGCGAGGATCCCCGGACCGGGGCCGATCAGGGCCCCGCACACGAGGAGGCACAAGTGGTCCGGCACTACGCAAGCGCGCTGCGGGAGTCCCTCGCAGGGCCGGGTACGACCCCGCTCATCGGGGTGTACGACATGTACTCGGCCTCCGTGGCGGCCGGCCACCACGACGCCCTGTTCGTTTCCGGCTTCGGCTTCGCGGCGTCCCACTACGGGCTGCCGGACGTCGGCTTCATCGCCTGGCCGGACATGGTGGCGTTCACGGAACGACTGCGGTCCGCCTTCCCCCGCCACCACCTGCTGGTGGACATCGACGACGGGTACGGCGATCCGGAGGTCGCCGCCCACGTCGTGCGGCGCCTGGAGCGGGCGGGCGCCTCGGGCGTCGTCCTGGAGGACCAGCAGCGCCCGCGCCGCTGCGGGCACGCGGACGGCAAGCAGATCCTGCCCCTGCCGCAGTACCTGGCCAAGCTCCGCCGGGTCCTGGACGCGCGCGGCGACCTGTTCGTGGTGGCCCGTACCGATGCCACGGAAGAAGCCGAGATGCTGCTGCGGGCCCGTCATCTCGCGTCCACGGGTGCGGACATGGTGCTCGTGGACGGCGTACGGAGCACCGCGCAGCTGAAGTTGATCCACGAGGCGGTCGGGGACACGCCGCTGCTCTTCAATCAGATCGAGGGCGGCCGGTCGCCCCGGCTCTCCCTCACCGAACTGGCCGGCCTCGGTGTGGCCGCCGCCGTCTACAGCACCCCCTGCCTGTTCGCAGCCCACCGGGCGATGGACGAGGCCCTCGGTGAACTGCTGTCCCGCGACGGCCTGTTGCCGGAACCGACACCGGACTCGATCGGCGTCGCCCGCTCCACCGAGCTGTTGGCCCGCAACCTGGCGCCCTGATCCGACACGGAAGCGATGGGCGGGGGCTCGGCGGTGGTTCACCGAGCCTGGCGCCGTGCCGCAGCACCTTTGCCGCAGCTGACGCGACGCGCGACTCGGTTGCCGCGATCCGGGGCGCGCTGATCTGGTGCCGGAACGGAGCACGGCGTGACCCGCAGGCCGTCGTCGAGGAACAGCCTTGTGGCGAAGGAGCGAGATGCAGGCACTGACACTTGGTCCCACGAACCATGAGCGTGTCGTGCTCTTCGCTGCTGGAGCCGGCGGCGATCCGGAGCGATATCGGCCCGTCCTGGACCACCTGGCAGCCGGTGGCTGCCAGGTCATCGCGCCCCGCTTCGAGCGCTTCGCCGCTCGGGAGGCGACCACGGCTGAGCTGCTCGCGCGCCCGGCCGGGCTCGTCGAGGCACTTCACCGGTGGGGGTCGCCGGACGCGTCTGTCGTGGTGGTCGGCCACTCGATCGGTGGTTGGGCTGGTCTCTGTCTCGCCGGTGCGACGCCCTGGGGGCGGGACGGCAGGCCGCTGGATGTTCCACGCGAGCCACGCGTCGACCGTCTCGTCCTGTACACCCCCGCTACCGGCTGGTTCGCAGCTCCGGGTGCATTGGACGCGGTGACGGCGCCGATGCTCGTCTTCGCGGGGGAGTTGGACACCGTCACGCCCGTCGAGCAGGCCGTCCACTTGAAGAGTGCGCCGGCCCGGGTCGACCTTCGCGTCGTGCCGGGGGCTGGTCACTTCAGCTTCATGAACACCCCTCCGCCGGGCACGGTCGAGGACGAGGGCTTCGACCGTGCTCAGTTCCTCACGGACCTCGCGCGAGCGACCAAGGAGTTCGTCTTCACGTCCTGAGGTGACGTGACGCGCCGTCGTCGACAGGGCGAACGTTGCCCGATGTGGCGCCAGGTCCTGTCGAGCCAGGGGTCATCCGACCCCGGCCAGCACCTGGAGCGGCAGCGCCTCGAAGAAGGACACCGCCTCCTCCCGCCAGCGGGGGCGCCAGCGCGCCGCCTCGGCGGCGGCCCGTACGGCGTGCCGTTCGACGCCGGCGCGCAGGCTCTCCTCGGCGCCGCAGCGGCGGCCGATGTCCCGCACGGCCTCCACGGTGTCGGCCGAGCACTCCGGGTCGCCGAGCGCCGCCTCGACCACGGCCAGGTCCCGACCGCCCGCGGCGGCGAGTACGGCGGTGACCGCGTAGCTGCGCCGACCCTCGCGCAGGTCGTTTCCCGGGGGCTTGCCCAGGGTACGGGCGTCGCCGAAGAGGTCCAGGTGGTCGTCGCGCATCTGCCCGCAGATCCCGACCAGGCGCGCGTAGCGGCGCAGCTCCACGTCGAACGGCCGCGGGTCCGTGCCGCCGGCCAGCAGGCCCAGCTGGAGCGGGGCGAGGATGGAGTAGCGGGCCGACTTGTACTCGGCGACCTCGTGCAGGGTCTCCTCGTCGGGGAGCGCGGTGAAGTCCCGTTCCAGGTCGGCGATCTGGCCCAGGAGGGTGGCCGTGGCCGCCCGGGTCTGGACCTGCAACATGGCGTGGCGCAGCGGGAGGGGCGCGGCGGAGTCGAGGAGGACCTGCTGGGAGAGGAACGCGGCGAGGTCTCCGGCGAGGACGGCCAGACCGAGGGCCACCTGGGGGTGTTCGGGGAAGCGGGCGCGATAGGCGTGGTGGGTGGAGGGGCCGGAGCGTCGGGTGGGGCTGTTGTCGATGATGTCGTCGTGGATCAGGCCGTGGGTCTGCAGGAGTTCGATGCTCAGCGCGGCGTCGTCCAGGCCCGGGACGGGCTCGGTGGTGACCAGGCGGGCCGCCTCGTGGATCAGGGCCACGCGCAGGCGCTTGCCGCCCCGCAGGGACAGGTCACGGAGCAGGGTCAGGCATTCGGGTGCGAAGGCGCTGTGCGGGGGCGCGTCGAGGGTGCGTTCGAGTCCGTCGAAGTAGTCCGCGAAGAGCCGGGCGAAGTGCTGTTCGTACCCGGCCAGCCGGCCGCGCATCCGGTCGGACGGGGACGGCCGGTCCGCGGGTGGCGCGGGCGCGGGCTCATCCGATCGGTCCGACGGGAACGGCTCGGGCGAAGGGTCCGACGGGGCGTGCTGGTCTGCGCTGCCGGTCATGTGCGGGGTCTCCTGGGCGGGTTCCGGGCGGCCCGGGCCGGGTCCGACGGGGATGATCATACGTTCGCGTGGGCGTCCGAACGGGGGCAGTGCCTCCCCCGTCCGGCGGTGAGGTCGTTGCCGGGTGATCTCTTGCTCGTTGGGCGGTGGGCGCCGCGGCCCGTGGCGCCCCCGTCCTCGTCACAAGGAGCTCCCCCATGCGCGCTCGCGCCCTCGCTTCGCCCGGCCCAAGCCGTCGGATGGTCCTGGCCGGTGCGCTCGGGCTCGGGGCGGCGGCCGGGTGGCCCACCGCCGGTCACGCCCACGCCGCCGGGGGGCCGACGGTCTTCGGCTGCGCGGCGTGGGGGGCCCGGCAGCCGTCCGAGTCCGTGGTGATCCTGGCCGCGCCGCCGAAGCAGATCGTGGTCCACCACACGGCGACCCGGAACGTCGAGGACTACTCGCAGCAGCGGGCGTTCGCCCTCGCCCGGGCGATCCAGAACTACCACATGGACATCCAGGGCTGGATCGACACCGGCCAGCACTTCACCATCAGCCGCGGCGCCTTCGTCACCGAGGGCCGCCACCACAGTCTCGCCGAGCTGGATTCGGGCCGGCGGCAGGTGCGTTCGGCGCACTGCGTCGGCCGCAACGACGTGTCCGTCGGCATCGAGAACGAGGGCACCTACACCAGCGAGGAACCCCCCGCCCAGCAGTTCGAGGCCCTCGTCTCCCTGTGCACGCACATCTGCGACCGGTACGGCATCGCGCCGACCGAGATCCACGGCCACCGGGACTTCAACGACACCGCCTGCCCCGGCGACCGCCTTTACGCGCTCCTTCCCCGCCTGCGCAAGGACGTGGCCGTGCGGCTCGGAGTCCGCCTGGGCGAACCCGTGCAACAGCCCGGGTTCCCCGGCTTCCCCGTGTACGAGGGCCGCGACGCGTGGACCGGCCCGGCGGAGTACCTTCCGCCCGGCTCGCTGGAAGGGGAGCTCGCCCGTTGGACGGGACGCGGCTCCGCGGGCCGGGGCGCGGGCGGGGCCGGGCGCACGCCGCGCTAGGCTGCGGCGCGCGCGACCTCCAGACAGACGAAGGTGAACATGTTCGAGCCGGTGCAGGACAATCCGTACCCCGACAGCCACGTCCTCGGCGAGGGCCCCGCCCCGCATCCGCAGCTGGGCCCGGTGCTCGGACTGCTGGGGCGCTGGCACGGCCGGGGCGAAGGCCAGTACCCGACCCTCGACGCGGACTTCCGCTACGAGCAGGAGATCACCTTCAGCCACGACGGGCGCCCCTTCCTGCGGTACGAGGCGCGCGCCTGGCTCATCGACGGATCCGGCGCCCCGGTGCGGCCGGCCGGCCGTGAGGCCGGGTGGTGGCGGGTGTTGCCCGACGCGTCGCTGGAGGTCGTCCTGGCCCACCCCACGGGGATCGTCGAAACGTACGTCGGGCAGGTGGACGGGTCCGAGATCGAGATCCGGACGGACGGGGTGGCGCTGACCCCGAAGGCCAAGGAGGTCACCGCCACCCGACGCCACTACACCCTCGGCGACGGGGAGCTGACGGTGCTCCACGACATGGCGGCCGTCGGGCAGCCGCTCCAGCACCACCTGACGACGCGTCTGCGCCGCCGCCCGTCCTGACGGCGGTCGCTCACCCCGCGCCGGGGCACACCCCGCGTCCGGGCGCGGGGGCCGGGCGCGGGGCCCGGGCCGATGGTTGACTGGTCGGCATGCCATTCGACTCCTACGGCGTGCTGTCAGGGACCCTGCACCGGCACTTCCGCGACCGGCCCGACGACCAGGGCGCCTGGTTCCACGTCAATCTGGAGGTCGACGCGCCCGGCGGGCGGTACCGGTGCGCCGTCGACGTGGACAGCAAGCAGTCCGCCACCGGCGTGCGGTGGAAGACGCTCGTGCTGGCGCCGTCGGTCCTCGACCCGGTGCCCTCCCTGGCTCCCGGGTACCACGACCTCTCCATGAGCTCCGGTTCGGGCGCCCTCGACTACCTGCGGCATCCGGCGCTCGCCGACCGGCGCGGCTGTCTCCTGCCGCGCAACCCGCCCGCCTGGCTCCGGACGGTCGTCGACCGGTGGAGCCCGCCACGGCCGTGGGTCTCGGGCTCCAACCTCGACGCCGCCGGCGCGCTGGAACCCATGTTGGTGCCCGGACGGCCGATCCTCGTCTTCGGCGAGCCCTTCGCCCACCACGGCCCGGGGATGCACAACATCCACCAGAACCAGGGCGATCCGTACGGCAGCCGGTGGTGGGACGACAACGGGATCTGGCAGGACGGTGCCACTCTCACCCGGCGGCCGGACGGCTGGTACGACGTGTTCCTGAGCAGGTTCTCCAGTCAGCTCGATCCGACGGACGACGACGGCCACCCGGTGGCACCACCGACCTGAGGTGCCCCGGTGGCTCGTGCGGGTGGGGCCCCTCAGTCGCTGCCGGCGGAGCCTTGGGCGGAACGGGGCGGTCCCGGGCCGTCGGGCGCAACGGTGCGGTCAGACGGCCCGGCCGGTCGTGACGACGAGGGGCGGCGCGACCCGTTCGGCCTGCCACGAGCGGCTGCGGACGAGGTCGGGGTCCGCGACGGTCAGGGCCTCGTCCACGGTGGGGCGGTGCTGGGCGATGTCCCCGAACCCGGCGTGCTCCAGCAGGCCCGGGAGCAGGTCCACGGGCCAGGCATGGTTGTTCCGCTCCTCCCAGGTGCCGTCGGTGCGCAGCAGCCGTACGGTCAGCCGGTCCCCGGGCCCGTACCGCTCGCCCGGTTCGCCGATGCGCAGGGACGCGTACGCGGTGCCGCTGTGCGCGGGGTCGGTGCTCAGGAGCACGAAGAGGCCGCCGGGGCGCAGGAGGCGGCGGATCTCCGTGAGGACGTCGAGCACCGCCTCCCGGGTGGGCAGCGAGGCCAGGACGTGATTGCACATGACCGCGTCGGCGCAGCCGTTCGCCAGCGTGGTGACCCGTCCGTCCTCGACGAGGTGGAACTCCGCGACGGCCCGGGCGCCGTCGCGGGCCAGTGCCAGTATCTGCGGGGAGATGTCCACACCGATGACGTAGGCGCCGAGCCTGCGGGCGGCGCGGTCGGCCACCTTGCCCGGGCCGCAGCCGTAGTCCACGAGGACGGAGCCGGCGCCGATCCGGCGGGACAGCGTCCCGAACACGAACGGGTAGCCGAGGAGCCGGTTCGTGGCCGCCTCCATCGCCGCGTAGGCCTGCGCGCCCTCGCTCCCGGACCAGGCCGCGCCGCCCGTTTCGCCGGCCGGGCCGGGTCCCTCCGCGCTCTCGCTCACAGGCCCACTATCGGCCCGGGGACACCGCGCGGCGGTGTTACGACACGGTGGTACTCCCTACGGCAGCGGTACCCCGCGGGCGGTGGTCCACAGGGCGTACCACTCCTCGTGGGTGAGGTCGGGTTCGCGCAGGGCCGCGTCGCGGCAGGCGCGGATGCGCTCGGGGCGGGCGCTTCCGACGACGGGTGCGATGCCTGCGGGATGGCGCGTCAACCACCACAGCAGGACGGTTTCGGGTGTGGTGCCCTTGCGCCGGGCGAGGTCGACCAGGAGGTCGGCGGTGGCCCGTTCGGCGGGGGTCTCCTGACGGCCGGTGAAGCGGCCCTGGGCGAGGGCTCCCCAGGCCTGGAGGCGGATGCCGTGGTCGAGGCAGTGTTCGAGCGTGCCGAACGGGAAGCCGTTGGCGGTGGCCCCGCCGGTGTTGAGCAGGACTCCGGCCTCGACCCAGTCGCGGCTGTGCAGGCTCATCTCCAGTTGGTTGGCCACGAGCGGTACGTCGAGCCGCGCCTGGAGCCGCGCGATCTGCGGCGCGCCCATGTTGGAGACGCCGAAGGCCCGTACGAGGCCCTGCCGGTGCAGGGACGTCAGCGCCCCGGCGATCTCCTCGGGGTCGGCGAGCGGGTCGGGGCGGTGCAGGAGCAGGACGTCGATGACGTCGGTCCGCAGCCGGGTGAGGCTCTCCTCCACCCGTCGGGTGATGCTCCCCGCGCGCAGGTCGTAGCGGCCGGGGCCGTTCTCGTCCGAGAGACGGATGCCGCACTTGGTCTGCAGGGTGACGCGTTCGCGGAGCCCCGGAGTCCGGGCGAGCACCTCGCCGAACACGGCCTCGGCCTTGCCGTGCCGGTAGATGTCGGCGTGGTCGAACACGGTGATGCCACTGTCGAGCGCCGCCGATATCGCCGCCTCGGCGGCGTCGATGTCCAAGGGCCCGTACGGCTCCGGGTCCCAGCTCCCGCCCAGCCCCATGCACCCGTACAACACCCGGTACTCACTCGTTCGCACGTTCGGCTCGATCGTCACGCGCCCACCCTAAGCCGTGCGGCGCCGCACCCCGGGCCGTGACGTCCCGGCCCGGGAATCGTTGAAGGACCGGTCAAGCGAAGTGACCGTACGAGGCCCCGGGGCCGCGAAGCCCCGGGGCCTCGTGCTGTCGGCGTCCCGCGATCGCGTCAGCCCTGGCCCTTGATGTGGTCCACGACCTCGGCGAACTCCCGCGTCGGGGAGAAGTCGACGTACTCGCAGTCCTCCAGGGCCACCGGGACGTGCCCGGCGGGCCAGTAGAAGGCCTGCCCCGCCTCGTACACCTCGTCGCCGTCCTTCGTCACCATCTTCAGCCGGCCCTTGAGGAGGTATCCCCAGTGCGGGCAGGGGCACATCCCGTCCGGCATGCCCTTGAGGGCGGGAGCCATGTCGGTTCCCTCGGGGAACCGGACGAAGGCGACGGACAGGCCGCCCCCGATCTCCCGGGTCCGCAGCTCGACACCGCCGCCCTCGATCTCCACCGGTGTGCTCTCACGCGTCGTCGCCGTCATGGGTCTTCCCTCGCTCACCTGGGCCGGTGCGTGCGGTTCTCCCCCTTCCACCCTGGACCCCGTGGCGGCGCCGCGCGAGCGCGCGTCACCGGGAGGGTTCCGGAGGCCTCCGGGGAGTGCGGTGGACCCGGGCCAGGACGAGGACGGTGTCGTCCGCCGGCGGCTCGGGCAGGAGGCTCGCCAGGACGCGGTCGGCGACCGCGTCCAGCGGTTCCGCCGGACCGGCCGGGCGGCCGAGTTCGGCGCGCAGCGCGTCGAGCCCGGCCTCGATGTCGCGACCGCGCGCCTCGATGAGCCCGTCGGTGTACAGGGCGAGGACGGCGTGCTCGGGCAGTTCGATCTCCGCCGTGCGGAAGGGGAAACCGCCGACCCCGAGCGGGACGCCGAGCACCTCCCCGAAGGTCCGTACCGTGCCGTCGGGGTGGCGGACCAGGAGCGGCGGGTGGCCGGCGCTGGCGATCCGGGCCCGGCCGTTCGTGGCGTCGTAGACGAGGTAGAGGCAGGTCGCCAGTTCGATGCCCGCTTCCCGGGCGAGCGCGTCGAGCTCGCCCAGCATGGCCGCCGGTTCGACCTCGTGCCGGGCCAGGGCCTTGGTGGTGATCCGGAGCCGGCCCATGGCCGCGGCCGCCGGAACCCCGTGGCCCATCACGTCGCCGACCACGAGGGCGATCCGGTGGTCGGGCAGTTCGATCACGTCGTACCAGTCACCGCCGACCTCCGTCATACGGCCGCCGGGAAGATAGCGGTGGGCCACGTCCGCGTAGGGGCTGGTGGCCTGCGCGCTGGGCAGCAGGGCGCGCTGGAGGGTGAGGGAGATGTCCTGGACCCTGCTGTAGAGGCGGGCGTTGTCCAGACAGATCGCGGCGCGGGACGCCAGCTCCCCCGCCAGGGCGAGGTCGTCCTCGGTGAAGGCGGGCCGGTGCGCGGAGCGTCCGAACAGGGCGATCCCCTGGACGGTGCCGCGGGCGATGAGCGGGGCGACGAGGATGCAGGCGACGCCGCTGTCGGCGATGAGGCGGGCGCGGTCCTCGATGATGACGGTGCGGGCCAGGAACGCCGCGTCGACGGCGGAGGAGACGGGCCGGCCGGTGCGCAGCATGTCGTGGATGGCGGAGCCGGGCGGGTAGCGCACCCGCTCCACTCCGCCGACGAGTTCGTCGGCGGGCGGCGGCAGGATCGTCCCGAAGGCGATGCGCCGGGTGAGCAGCGGGCGGGCGGGGTCGAAGCGCTCGGTCTCGTCCATCCATTCCACGATCTCGACGACGGCTCCGTCGCAGAATTCGGGCATCGCCACCTCGACGAGTTCTCCGGCGGTGCGGCCGACGTCCAGAGTGGTGCCGATCCGGGTGGAGGCGCGGTCCAGCAGGGCGAGTCGGCGGCGGCCGGCGGCGGCTTCCAGGATGGCCCGCTCCCGGTCGGTGACGTCCATGATCAGGCCGCCGAGGCCGGGGCGGGTGCCGACCGCCCCGGTCAGGGGGAAGAAGCTCATCGAGCGGACCTGGTCCTGGTCCGGACGGCCCAGGGGGCGCAGACCCGTCAGCGCGCCGATGACGGGCACGCCGTCGTCGGCCACCCCGTGGAGCATCCGGCGGAACTCGGCGGCGTCGGACACGAGCATGACCTCGTCGACGCCGCGCCCGAGGTGCTCCGCAACGGGCAGGCCGTCCATGTCGGCGAGCGCCTGGTTGAGGTGGACGTAGCGGAGGTCCTCGTCGAGCATGACCAGGCCGACGGGGCAGGTCATGAAGAGGGCGTCGAGGAAGGCCAGGTTCGTCTTGACCCGGTCGAGCTCCTCGCTGCGGCTCGCCAGGCCGAGGACTTCCGAGCGGCCGGCGGCGCCGGTCAGCGGGAAGACCCGGAATCCGCACGCGAAGTCCGTCCCGTCGCGGTGTCGGGCCGTGAGCCGCCCCCGCCAGTAGCCCTCCGTCCTGGCCCGCCCGGTCAGGCGGGCGGCTTCCTCGGGGCCCCCGGCCAGGAGCAGGCCGGCGGGACGGTTGAGCACCTCGTCGGCCTCGTGGCCGAAGAGGTCACGGGCGCCGGGTCCCCAGTGGCAGACGCGCCCGTCCTCGTCGATGCCGAAGACGGCGACGGACACGTGTTCGAGCAGGGTCCCGGGCTCGGACGGGAAGGGCCCCTGCGCCCGCTCGCCCCCCGGCCGCACCGCTGGCACGAGACGCCCCCTTCCACCTGCCGGTTCCTCCACTCACTATGCGGACGGCGGCCGATTAAAGCGAGGCGAGGCGTCCGCGCAGGCGTACGCGCGTTCGAGGTCGGTGCGGCGCCCTTCAGCGGACGATGCGCCCCTTCCGGTCCGTACGAGGGCCCTGTTCCACGGGGGCGACCGGCCGCGCCACCACGAGGGAGAGCGGCGGGCGGGACGGCCGCGCCGGCAGGTCCAGTGGGCGCCGGCCCGGGGTGAGGGTGCCGAGGATCCGCGGACCGCGGGCACCCGTGCAGCCGGGGGCGTTGCCCGGCAGCCCGTGGTAGGCCAGGAAGCCGAGGACGGCGAAGGCGTACGCCTCCTTCGCCCCGGCGGGCAGACCGAGCAGTTCGGAATCCAGCAGAGCCGTACCGGGCGGCAGTTCCTCTCGCAGTGCGGACATCAGGGCCGGGTTGCGGGTGCCGCCGCCCGAGGCGAACACCTCGGTGACGCCGAGCGGTCGCAGCGCGTCCGCCACGGTCCGCGCGGTCAGACGGGTGAGGGTGGCGAGGACGTCCTGCGGGGCGAGGCCGTCGCAAACGGCCAGGGCCCCGTCCAGGTATCCCGGGTGGAACAACTCCTTGCCGGTCGTCCTGGGCGCGGGCAGCGCGTAGTACGGCTCCGCCAGCAGGCGGCGCAGGAGCGGTGCGTGGACCCGTCCGGCGGCGGCCAGGGCGCCGCCCTCGTCGTATCCCGGTCCGTCCGGGCGGAGTTGGCGTACGGCGGCGTCCATCAGGGCGTTGCCCGGGCCGGTGTCGAAGGCCAAGGGCGCGCCGGCGGCCGGCAGGGCGGTGACGTTGGCGATGCCGCCGATGTTCAGGGCCGCGGGCACGCCGGGGCGACCGCGCAGCAGCATCAGGTCGACGAGGCCGACCAGGGGCGCGCCCTGGCCGCCCGCCGCGACGTCGCCGGGGCGGAAGTCGGCGACGACGGGGCAGCCGGTGGCCTCGGCGATCCAGGCGGGACGGCCGATCTGGAGCGTGCCGTGGACGACGCCGTCGGATGCCCAGTGGTAGACGGTCTGCCCGTGTGAGGCGATCAACTCCGCTGCGCCCGAACACAGTTCGCGGTCGGCCCGGACGGCGAGCGCGGCGAAGGCCTGGCCGATGCGGGTGTCGAGCACGCACACGTCGGCGAGGGTGGTGGGCGCGGGCGGCAGGGCCGCGGTGAGCGCGGTGCGCAGGGAGTCCTCGTACGGGGCACTGACCATGCCGAGCGGAACCAGGCGCAGGGTCTCGCCGCCGTCGACGAACGTGAGGTCCGCGGCGGCGGCGTCGATCGCGTCGTGGGAGGTGCCCGACATCAGGCCGACGACCCTCATCGCAGGGGTCGCAGGTGGTCGTCGCGGCGCAGGCTCGCCAGGGCGACGGCGCTGAGGGCGCAGGCACCGGCGGCGTAGTACGCGGGGACGTCGGTGTCACCCGTCGCCGCGATCAGGGCCGTGACGACGAGGCCGGCGCAGCCGGAGAACACGGCGTTGGCGAGGGCGTAGGCCAGCCCGAGCCCGGTGCAGCGCACGGACGCGGGGAACATCTCCGCGAGCATCGCCGGCCCGGGTCCGGCGAGCAGTCCGACCGCGGCGCCCGCTCCGAGGAGGCCGGCCGCCTTGGCCGGCGCCGCGGCGCCGGGGTCCTGGAGGAGGTGCAGGAGCGGCAGGGCGAGCAACGTGACGCACAGGGCGCCGCACAGCATGACGGGCCGGCGGCCGACGCGGTCGCTGAGGATGCCCGCGGGCAGGATCGCGGCGGCGAAGCCGAGGTTGGCGACGGTGGTGGCGATCAGGGCCTCCTGGAAGGACGCGCCGAGGGTGGCCTGGAGGTAGGAGGGGAGCACGACGAGGAAGGTGTACCCGGCGGCCGACCACCCCATGATCCGCCCGATGCCGAGCGCGATGGCGCGGGCCGTACCGGGAACGGTCGGGGCAGGGACGGTCGGGGCGGGGCCGACCGCCCCGGGGCTCGGCGCCGGCCGGTCCGGCGGGGCTTCGGGGGATCCTTCGGGCCGGTGCGCGCCGGCGGGTTCCGTCAGGCCGGTGCGCAGCCACAGCGCGACCGCGCCGAGCGGCAGGGCCAGCAGGAACGGGATCCGCCAGCCCCAGTCGTACAGGGCCTCCGGCGAGAGCAGGCCGGCGGCCGAGGCGGCCGTGCCGGCGCCCGCGAGCAGGCCGAGGGCGACGGTGAAGGACTGCCACGCGCCGTGGCGGCCGCGCTGCCCGGGGGGTGCGCTCTCGGTCATCAGGGCGACCGCGCCGCCGAACTCCCCGCCCGCGGACAGGCCTTGCAGGGCGCGCAGCAGGGTGAGCAGCCAGGGCGCCGCTTCACCGACCGCGGCCCGGGTGGGCAGCAGGCCGATCAGGGTGGTGGCGGCGGTCATGAGGCAGATGACGAGGATGAGGGTCGGGCGACGGCCGACGCGGTCCCCGAGCCGGCCGAACAGCAGGGCTCCGACGGGCCGGAAGAAGAAGGCCACCGCGAAGGAGGCGTAGGTGGCCAGCAGCGGGCCGGCGCCGGCCGGGCCCGTCGCGGTGTCCGGAGTGAAGAACCGGGCGGCGATGACCGTGGCGAAGCAGCCGTAGACGCCGAACTCGTACCACTCGACGAAGTTGCCCGCCGCGCCCGCGAGCAGGGCGCGGCGCGGGTGGGTGACGGCCGGCGGTGCGGGGCCGCGCAGTTGGAGAGGGGTCACCGGTGGTGGGTGCCCGGTGCGCGGCGCGGGGATGCCTCGGGGCCGTGTGGTTCAGCACATCGGCCCCGGCCGGCGGAAGGGGACCCCGCGTCGTCACCTCGTCACCTTGTCACCTCGTCATGTCGTCGGGTGCAGCCGGGAGGCCCGCAGCGGGTCGGCGGGCGCGCCGGCCGGGCCGGCCGCGAGGGCGCTGCCCGACAGCCAGGTGCGCCAGTCCAGGTTCCAGTCGCCGATGCCGTTGCTGAAGGGGGGCATCGCGTCGCCGCCGCTGTTGACGACCTCGACGATGTCGCCCTCGCGCACGGTGTCGAAGAACCACGCGGCGTCCTCGGTGCTCATGCCCGTACAGCCGTGACTGACGTTCTCCTCCCCCTGCGCCTCCACGGACCAGGGCGCGGCGTGGACGTACTCGCCGCTCCAGGTCACCCGTGTCGCGTAGTGGACGGGCAGGTCGTAGAACTCCTTGGTGCCGCGCCCGATCCCGACGGAGTCCCCGCGCATGCGGACCTTGCGCTCCTTGCCCAGGACGACCTTGATGCCGCTGCGGGTCCGGAAGCCGGCCTTGCCGGTGGTGACCGGGATCGTCCTGATGACCCGTCCGTTGCGGCGTACGGTCATCTCGTGCGAGGCGGAATCGGTGATCGCCTCGATCCGGTCGCCGACGGTGAACTCGATGGGCTCGGACGGTCCCCCGTACCCCTGGTCGCCGAGTTCGACCCCGTCGAGTCCGCTGCGGACGCGGACCACGGTGTGGGCCGGCCAGTAGGTGCGGGGACGGAAGTGGAGCGTCGAGTCGTCGACCCAGTGCCAGGCGCCCTCGACGTGCGGCTGCGACGTCACCTGGAGGGCCTGCTCCAGTCGGGTGCGGGCCCGCGTGTCGTTCGCGGGAACGGGTCGGCTGAGTTCGGCCGTGACGATCTCGCCCGCGCCGTACGTGCCGGGCCGGGGCCCGAGGTCCGCGGTGAGGCGGCCGTCGGCGGCGGAGGCGGGCGGCGCGGTCCTGAACGTCATGGTCGCGGCGACCGGGACGCCGGATCCGTTCTGGGCGCCGACGCGCACGGTGTAGCGCTCGCCCGCCCGCAGCGGCTCGGTGTTGCGCCAGCGCCCGGTGCCGGGTTCCAGTTCGCCGGCCAGGTGACGGCCGTGGGCGTCGTGGACCGTGACGTCGGTGACCCGCCCCGAGGCCTCCGCGGCGATCTCCAGCGGGCCGTCGGCGTCGGTCGGCAGGACGTCCCCCGCGACCGCGTACGGGCCGCGCAGTACGGCCCCCTCGCCCCGGGCGGTCGCCACCACCCGCTGTTCCCGCCAGGCGCCGCACAGGCCCGCCCGGAACGTCCCGGCGGCGCACCGCACGGCGCCGGTCCCGGCGCCGCGGCCCACGTCGAGCGCGCGTGAGACCAGTAGGGTCACGGCCGCTTCCGGGGGCGCACCGGCCCCCCATTGCGGGGTGCCCGCTCCGGGGCCCCGGCCGGGGGCGGCGGCCACGACCAGCACGGCGCCCGTCACCGCGGCCACGACGCTCCAGGCCCTCGTCCGCTTCGTCCGCGGCATCGCCACGCAGGCCTCCCTGATCTCGTACTCCGGATGGCAGCATCAAAACGATCGGGAGCCAAAACGATGATCACAAACTCGGTCCTGGGGCCGAACGGGTTCGCGAAGTGAACCCGGACGGAGCACTTCCCCTTGCGGGAACGGCGGATTCGCGCCGGCGCAGGGCGCGCCGGGGCACGGCCGGGTGCCCTTCGGGGCGGCCGGGAGTCGCCCACCGGGCCCGCCGGGAGCCGCCTTCCGGGCCCAACCGGCGGGCGGCCGAACGCAAGGTTCCGGTCCCGTAGGCTCGGCGGATGGCGAAGTACTTCGACGTGCACCCCGAGAATCCTCAGCGGCGCACCATCAGCAGCGTGGCCGACAGCATCCGTTCCGGGGCGCTCATCGCGTACCCGACCGACTCCTGTTTCGCTCTCGGATGCCGGCTCGGCAACCGGGAGGCCCTCGGTCGGATCCGGTCCATCCGTGATCTCGACGACCGACACCACTTCACCCTCATGTGCCAGAACTTCGCGCAGCTGGGGCAGTTCGCGCACATGGACAACGACGTCTTCCGCGCCATCAAGGCGGCCACGCCCGGCCCCTACACCTTCATCCTCCGTGCGACCTCCGAGGTGCCGCGGCAGCTGCTGCACCCGAAGAAGAAGACCGTCGGGGTCCGGATCCCCGATCACCTCGTGACGCAAACCCTGCTCGCGGAACTCGACGAGCCGTTGGTGTCCAGCACGCTGCTGCTGCCCGACGAGGAAGAGCCGATGACGCAGGGCTGGGAGATCAAGGAGCGACTCGACCACGAAGTGGACGCGGTGCTCGACTCGGGCGATTGCGGCATCCGCCCCACCACCGTGATCGATTTTTCGAGCGGCGAGGCCGAGATCGTTCGCCATGGCGCGGGCGACACGACGCGATTCGAGTAACCGCCACCTCCCGTCCCCATCAGGGCGGATTCCGGTTCGGGGGCCGGAATCCGCTGGGCGGAGCGCTTGAATCCGGTCACGGAGGACTATGGCAGGGGCAAATTGCTCCATTGAAACTCGAGCGATCCAGCCATCGGAACTCGTTTATGTATGAACAGTCTTGGTGCGTCGACAGTAACTCGGTGAGGCGCCGGGGTTACCGAGGGGGGAAGTCCGTATGCGGGGTTCGAATTGAGCCGGCCCACGACTCGACTTTCACAAGATCCGTTATGTAGGGTTCCAGTCATTCACCGTCCAACGGGGGGCGGCGAGCAACCCCATGCGATGGTCCGGACTATTTCCGGAGTGTGTCAGGGGCGGGGCTCAGCGACCACCATCCCCCGCCACGCTCCACAGACACCTACGCGACCCGACACGGGGGACCATCATGCGGTTCCAGCTATTGGGGCCCCTGAGCATTGCGCACGGCCCCGAGACAGTAGTCCTCAAACCGTCCAAGCCGACCAGTTTGTTGGCCGCACTCCTCCTTCATCCCGGTACGGTCGTTTCCACCGACTACCTGCTGCGCGCGGTATGGGACGAGGAACCGCCCGCCACGGCGCGAGCGGCCCTCCAGACTTGTGTGCTGCGGTTGCGGAGGCTATTCGCGAAATACGGCATATCCGCGACCACCATCGAGGCCGTGCCCGGTGGTTACCGCATGCGCAACGACACCGGGACCCTCGACCTCGTGCTCTTCCGCTTACTGGCCGCGAAGGCCCGGGCCGCAGCCGGCACCGACGAGGAGTTGTACCGGCTCAGGGAGTCCCTCTCGCTCTGGCAGGGCCAGCCGTTGGCCAACGTGGCCTCGCGCATGCTCCAACGGGACGCGGTGCCCGCGCTGGAACAGGAGCGGCTGCGCGTGCTGGAGCGGATATGCGACCTGGAACTCGCCGCCGGGAACTGCCATCAGGTGCTCGTCGACCTCTACGAGAGCGGCCGCAGGCACCCCGTACGGGAACGGTTCACCGAGCAACTCATCGAGGCCCTGTACCGCACCGGCCGGCAGGCGGAGGCGTTGGCCGAGTACCGCACGGTGCGCGACCGGCTCCGCGACGAGCTCGGGGTCGACCCCGGGCCGGGCCTGCGTCGCCTGGAACTGGCCATCCTGCGCTCCGAGGAACTGGGGCCGCCGCGCGCGGAGGAGCAGGCTCCTTCGCCGGCGACGCCGCCCGCGCTGCCCCCCGTACGTCCCCCCGTGACCGGCGGGATCCCGCCGGTCCCCGGCTTCGCCGGGCGGGCGACGGACCTGCGGACGATGGCGCTGCGCCTGACCGACGCCGACGGACCCCGGCTGCTCGTCGTCTCCGGCGCTCCCGGGATCGGCAAGTCGGCGCTGGCCCACCAGTGCGCGCACCAGGTCCAGGACGCCTTCCCCGGCGGGGTGTTCAGCATCGACCTGGGCGGGCCCGAGGGAAACGGTGTCACGGCCCAGGAGGCCCGTGCGCTGCTGCCCGAGCCCGGCGAAGGGCGCCGGTTGCTGATCCTGGACAACGCCACCGGCGCGGGTCAGGTGCTGCCGCTACTGCCCGCTTCCGGTGACGCTGCCGTCCTCGTGACCAGCAGGCGCGGGCTCGCGGCGGTCGTCGCCACACACGGCGGGGCGGTCCACCGGCTCGATGTCCTCGGCCCGTCCGAAGCGCACGGGCTGCTCGCCGGCCTGGTCGGGGCGGAACGGATCGCCGCCGAGGAACAGGCCACCCGTGAACTGGCCTCCGTCTGCGGGTACTTCCCGCTGGCCCTGCGCATCGCCGCGGGGCGGCTGCTCACCCGGCCCGGGCTGTCCGTCGCGGACTGCGCCGCCTGGCTGTCGCAGGACACCCCCGAGCGGCTGGCGCTCGCCGAGGATCCCCGGCTCTCCGTCCCGGAGGTCCTCGGTCAGGCCCTCAGCACTCTGGCGCCCGAACTCCGGGAAACCTTCCTGCGGTTCGGCACCCTCGACCCCGGCCCCGGCGCGTGCGACGCCGGATCCGGCTCCGTGCTCGAACAGTTGGTGGAAGCCGGGCTGCTGGAGGACGGCCCGCCCGGCCAGCCGTACCGGATCCATGCCTTCCTTCGGGTCTACGCGCGGTGGTTGGCCCGGGAACGCGACGGCGCGGCCGTGGTACCCGCGGCCCGCTGACCGTCCTCCACGCCCTTCTCCACGCCGGGCGTCGCTCCCGCACACCCTTCAACGGCATTTCCCACCTCGCACCACCGTCCCACCAGACCGCGAACAGAGGTGTTCCATGTCTCAAGCCAGCTACGAAGCCGTCGCCACGTCCCGCCCCCGGATCCGTCGGGACGTGCTCTTCACGCAGACCCCCGAGGGGGTCCTGTTCCACAACTCCGACGGCGGGTTCCGCCTCAACGCCAAGGCGGCGTACCGCTTCGCCACGCTGATCGTCCCGCACCTGACCGGCGAGCACTCCGTCGCCGAGCTCTGTCAGGGGCTGGGCGACCCCCAGCGCGCGATGGTCGGTGACCTCGTCAAGACCCTGTACGAGCGGGACTTCGCCAGATCGGTCGCGCAGCCGGAGCCCGTGGCGCGGGCCGCCGCCCCGGACCCGGACGTCGCGCGCCGGTTCGCCCCGCAGATCGCCTACGCCGATCACTACGCCGACGACGCCGAGGCCCGCTTCCTGCGCTTCCGCGGCACCCGCGTCGCCGTCCTCGGCGAGGACCCGGTCGCCCGCTGGTGCGCCCTGAGCCTGGTCCGCAACGGCTGCGCCGAGATCGGCCTGCTTCCCGCACTGGAGCCGTCCGAGATCCTCGCCGAGGCCGAGGAGGCCCGCGCCGACGGCGCCCCGGTGCGCGTCCACACCCTGCCCGAAGCGCGGGGCCCGCTCGACTGGGACCGGTTGGAGGGCTACGACTTCGTCGTGGTGACCGGCGGCACGGCCGCTCCGGCCCGGCTCCTCCCGCTGCTGCGCGCCGGCATACCCGAGGGGCGCGCCCTGCTCCCGGCCTGGTCGTACGGGGACGACTGCGTCGTCGGGCCGCTGATGACGCGGGGCACCGCCGGCTGCTGGGCCTGCGCTGCGCTGCGCCTCGGCGCGGCACGCGGCGGTACGGGGGCGGCCGACCTGTGGAGCTCCCTCGCGCTGCCGGACGCGGCGCCGCCGGCCGGTCCGGTGCCGGGACGGCCGCTGGCCGCGATGATCGGCAACCTGCTCGGCTACGAGGTGTTCCGCGCGACGTCGGGCGCGCTGCCCGCCGAGACCGCCGGGCGGCTCCTCGTCCAGGACACGGCCTCGCTGGACGTGGCGGCCGAGCCCCTGTTCCCGCACCCCCGCTGCCCGTTCTGCGCCGACGAGGAACCGGCCGCGCCCATCGACCTCGCCGCTGCCGGGACCACCGACACGCCGGCGCTGCCGACGCTGGAGACGGCCCGCGACGCGGACGACCTCGTCGCAGAACTGAACCGGCGTTCCGCCCTGGTGCAGCCGCTCGCCGGAGTGTTCACCCGGTACGCGGACGAGGAACTGACGCAGATCCCGCTCAAGCTCGGGGTCGTGGAACTGGGCATCGGGCACGCCGGGCCGCGCTCGGTGGCCGCCTTCGACATCCACCACGTGGCCGGGGCCCGGATGCGCGCCCTGGACGCGGCGGCCCTGGTCTACGTCGAGCACGTGGTACCCGCGCGGGACCTCGTCACCGACGGCGGGGACGGGCCGACCGTGGCTCCCTCGGCGCTCTCCACGTCCAGCGGGATCCCCGGCGCCGCCGGGGCGCTCCAGCGGGCGTTCTCGCTGCTGACGAAGGAGACCGTACTGGTTCCGGCGGGCGCCGTGCGGCCGTTCGGGCCGCACAACGCGGAGCGGCTCTTCGAGCGGACCCGGGCCGGGGCGGGCGCGGGCCCCTCCCCCGCCGACGCCGCGGCGGCGGGCCTGCTGTCGGCGCTGGGCCACGCCGCGCTGCTGCGGGCCGTACGGGGCGCCGCGGCGACCCTGGTGCCGCTGCCGGAGCCGGCCGGCGAGGACGCGGAACTCGGCTTCCTCGTACGGTCGGCGGACCGGCTGGGGATGGAACTGGAACTGCTGGACCTCGGAGAGGGGGCGCGCAGCGGGGTCGAGGTGCTGCTGGCCCGGTCGGGCGGGCGCTGGGCGCTCGGTGAGGGCCTGGACCGGCGCACGGCGGCAGTCGCCGCCCTGCGGGAGCTGCTGGGCGTGGCCCAGTACGAGGCGGACGACACCCGCGGCGGCCTCCGGGCCGACACCGGGGACCCGCTGGTGCACGACCTCGACGCGCGGGCGCTGACGGTGTCGGGGCCGGCCGGCCCCCTGGACGCGGAACCGGCGCGCTCGTGGGACGGGGTGCTGGAGCGGCTCGCCGCGGCCGGGCTCGACGCGTACGTCGCGGTGACGGGGTCGCGGGAGCTCGCGGGCGCGGGCGTCCACACCGTGCGGGTGCTGCTCGCGGCGGTGCGGGAGCCGGGCGATGACGCGTAACGGCCGCCGCCCGCTGGTGCGGGTCGGGGCCTCGGTCGCCGACGGGCTCGGGGCGGGCGCCGCGCGGCGGTTCGCGGCCCTGCTGGAGCGGTCCCTGTCGACCCTGGACGGTCCGCCGGTCGCCCTGTCGGTGCTCGGCCTGCGGAACGCCTTCGCCGCCCCGGCCCCGGAACCGGAGACGGGCGCCGGATCCGGCGACGACGGCGTGCCGGTGAGTCTGTACGGCCACCAGGCCGTGGTCGGCCCGCTCGCGCCGGCGGCGGGCGGCCCCGGGTGCGCACGCTGCCTGGAGCGGCGTTGGCAGGCCGTCCGATCGGTCGCGCTGCGCGACGCCCTGGAGTTGGGCGGGGGAACCCGGCCGGCGGGCGAGTGGCCTTACGCGCACGCCTTCGCCGCCGACGCGCTGGCCGCACTGGTCGCGCTGGTCGCGGCCGACCGGGACGCCCCCGGCGGCTCCTCGGGTCCCGGCCGCGGGGTGTTCCCCGAGGTGCGGCTGCTGGACCTGCGGGTCGGCGCCGTCCGGCGCTACCCGCTGGTGCCCGACCCGGAGTGCCCGGGGTGCGGCGCGCCCACCGTGGACGCGCCCGCCGAGTTGACGCCGGCGCCCGCGCCCAAGTACCGGCCGGGGGCGTTCCGTACCCGGCCCGTGGAGGCGTACGACCTCGAGGTCGCGGCGTTCGCGAACCCGCTGTGCGGGGCCCTGGGACCCTCGCTGGTGCAGGACGTCTCCTCGACCTCCACCTCGGCGACCATCGGGTGCTTCTCGATGCGCTCGGGCGAGTACCTGCGCGAGACGTTCTGGGGCGGCCACACGGACACCTTCGACCGCAGTGCGCGCGTCGGGGTGCTGGAGGGGCTGGAGCGGTACGCGGGCATGCGCGCGCGGTCCCGTACGACCAGCGTGAGCGGAACCCTGCGGGAGTTCGGGGCGTCGGCGGTCGATCCGCGCCTGGTGGGGCTCTACAGCGACGCGTTCCACCGGGACAACCCGAGGGTGCGCCCCTTCGACCCGGACCGGACGATCCCGTGGGTGTGGGGGTGGTCGCTGCGCGACCGGGAGCCGCGCCTGGTACCGGAGGTGCTGACGTACTACCACGCGCCGGGGCTGGAGAACCGCTTCGTGCAGGAGAGCTCCAACGGGTGTGCCTCGGGCGGGAGTACGGCCGAGGCCTGCTACTTCGGGCTGATGGAGGTCGTCGAACGCGATGCCTTCCTGCTCGCCTGGTACGGACGGCAGCCGCTGCCCGAGATCGACCCCGCGACCAGCTCCCGGGCGTCGACCCGGGCCATGGTCGACCGGCTCGCGCTGTACGGGTACCGGGCGCGGTTCTTCGACACCCGGATCAGCTTCCCGATCCCGGTGGTGACCGCCGTCGCGGAACGGTTCGACGGCGGGCCGGGGCGGATGTGCTTCGGCGCCGGCGCCGGGCTGGATCCGGAGTCGGCGCTGGATTCGGCGCTGTGCGAGATCGCGACGGACGCCGTGAACCTGGCCGGGCGCACCGAGCGGGACGAGGCCCGGCTGCGGGCCATGGCCGCCGACTTCGACCTGGTGACGGCGTTGCACGACCACCCGCTGGTCTACGGGGTGCCGGAGATGGGCGCGCACGCGGACTTCCTGCTGCGCGGCGGGACCGGTGACCCGCTGCGGTCCGTGTCGGCCCTGGCCGCTCCCGGGGGCGTGGCGTCCGACGTCCGGGAGGACCTGGACCGGTGCGTGGAGGCCGTCGCCGCCGCGGGGTTCGACGTGGTCGTGGTCGACCAGACGCTGCCGGAGCAGCGGGCGTTGGGGCTGCACACGGTGAGCGTGCTGGTCCCCGGGCTGTTGCCGATCGACTTCGGCTGGTCGCGGCAGCGGGCGCTCGGCATGCCGCGGTTGCGGACCGCGCTGCGCGAGGCGGGACTGCGCGAGCGGGATCTGGAGCCCGCCGACCTGAACCCCGCCCCGCACCCCTTCCCCTGACCCGGCAGCCGTCGTGTCCGACATGAACCGAGGAGGACTTGTGGGCTACGCCCATGACTACGCCAGCGCCATCATGCACCGGGGCCGGATTCCCATGGAGCCCGTCGACTTCGTACCCGACTGGGCCGACCGCCCCCGCAAGGCCAAGTTCTATCCGGACGCGGAGACCCTGCCGCTGCCGGAGCCCGCGCGCGCGGCGGGTGCCGTACCGGCCGGCGGGTTCAGCCTTCCGCTGCTGTCCGGGATGCTTCAGGACTCGTACGGGCTGAGCGGGCGCCGGCTCGGCGTGCAGGCCAACACCGACCTGGCGGCGCTCCCCCACTACACGCAGGCGAACTGGTCGCGGGGCACCTCCTCCGGGGGCGGGCTCTACCCGGTCGGGGTGTACTGGGCGGCCGGTCCGGGCGGGCCGCTGACGCCGGGGGTGTACCACTACGCGCCGCACCAGCACGGGCTGCGCCGGCTACTGACCGGCGATGTGACCGGTGACGTCCGGGAGGCGCTCGGCGGGGGCGCGGAGGGCGCGTCGCAGTACCTGGTGCTGAGCGTCAAGTACTGGCAGAACGCGTTCAAGTACAACAGCTTCTCCTTCCACGCCGTGAGCATGGACATCGGCACGGTGGTGCAGACCTGGCGGCTGTGGGCGCGGGAGCACGGGCTGCGGATCGCGCCCGCGCTCTGGTTCGACGAGGAGCGGCTGGCCCGGCTGCTGGGTGTGGACCCCGAGGAGGAGGGGGTCTTCGCGGTGGTCCCGCTGGAGTGGGAGGGCGCGGCGCCGGCCCTCGGGGGCGCGGGAGCGACCGTTCCGGCCGAGCGGCCCCGGGTGCTTCACCGGGACGCGGAGCGCTCCCGGGAGGTGCTCGGTTTCGAGACCCTCCAACGGATCCACGCGGCGACCCTCGGGCGGGCCGCCGACCGTCCGGCGCCGGGCGCCCTGGACGCGGCGGCCGCGTACCCGCCCCGGGGCACGGACCCGGTGGCGCTGCCCGCGCCGGCCGCGGCAGGGCTGCCGGTGGCGGACGCGCTGCGGGCCCGCCGCAGCAGCTTCGGCCGGTTCGACGCGACCAGGCCGCTCGAGGCGGACCGGTTGGCGGCCACCCTCGCGGACTGCGCCGCGACCGCGGTGGGCAGCGAGGCCGAGGGGCCCGACGGGCCGCGGCTCACCTCCTTGTACGTGTTCGTCAACCACGTCGAGGGGATCGCGCCGGGCAGCTACGCCTACGACCCGCGGGCGCACACGCTGCGGCTGGTGGTTCCGGGAGCGCCGGGCCCCTTCCTGCAGAGCAACTACTTCCTGTCCAACTACAACCTGGAGCAGGCGGGAGCGGTGCTCGTGCCCACCGTGCGCACGACCGCGGTCCTCGACGCCGTCGGTGACCGCGGCTACCGGCTGGTGGGGGCCGCCGTCGGAGCGGTCGCCCAGACCTTCTACACCACGGCCTCCGCCCAGGGTCTCGGCGCCGGCGTGGCGCTCGGCTTCGACAACATCGCCTACCGCGAGCAGTTGGGGCTGATGGAGACCGACGAGGCCCCGCTGCTGATCATGCTGCTCGGTCACGAACGGCCGCAGCCCGCCGACTTCCGCCACGAGATCGCCTGAGCGGGCGACGAGAGAAGCAGGAAGACCAGGATGAACACCACTACGCAATGGCACGCCGGCGACCGTTTCATGCTGCGCGTGGCCGGCCTTCCCCTGTCCGCCGCCGATGCGTTGCGCTGCCCGGACACCGGCCGCTGGGCGGCCGACGTCCTCGCGGCCGAGGAGGTGTTGCGCGTGGACGCGCAGTGCCTGAGCGAGGCGCTGCACCGGGCGGTCGGCGCGACCGACCCGGAGCCCGGCGGGGCGGGCGCCGCCCTGCGCCGGGACCTGCTGAAGTTGCGCCGGCAGATCCACAACGGCCGGCTGCCCGCCGATCCGGACGCCGCGCTGCGCACGGTGGCGGCCCTGGGCGGATCCGACGCGGAAGCCGTCGGCGAGCGGTTGGCCGGCTGGCTGAACCGGCTGCGGGAACTGGAGAAGCTGCTGGCCGAGGGCGAACCGCTGCTGGCGTCCGACCTGGGGCGGGGCCGGGAGGCGCTGCGCGAACTGCTCGGCGACGAGCGGTTGCGGCACGGTCTGCTGCTCGCCTCACCGGTCCTGGAGGGGCAGCTCGACGCCTACGCGGCGGCCACCACCGAGGGTCGGGTGCCGGGCGGCCGGGCGCGCAAGGCGGAACGGTCGGTGCTCTCGTACCTCTACCGCACCGCCTGCAAGACCAGCCCCTTCAGCACCTTCACCGGCGTGGCGACGGGCCGCTTCACGGACGGGGAACAGGCGGAGGAGGACCGGACGGACGGGATCCGGGTCGAGGACCGCTGGGAGAGCCACGTACGGCTCAACGTGGTCGTGCTGGCTCGGCTCGCCGAGCTGATCCTCGCCGACCCGGTGCGCCGGCGGGACCTGCCGCTGCGGCCGGCCTCGGGCTGGGGCCGCGAGGACGACCGGATCCGGTACGTGCGCCGTCAGGTCACGGCCGGGGACGACGCGGCCGCGGTCACCTTCGACGCCGTCAAGGACCGGCTGTTCTTCCTGCGCCGCAGCGGCACCCTGGACCGACTGCTAACCCTGTTCGCCGAGCGGGCGCAGCAGCCCGGCGGCGGCGACCTGCGCCACCAGGAGCTCGCCGACTGGCTGGCGCGCGAGCACGACGCGCAGCCCGCGGAGTGCGAGGCGTACGTGGGGGCCCTGCTGCAACTCGGCATGGTCCGGGTGCCCTGCCTGGACACCGAGGTGCACGGCGGCGATCCGCTGCGTGCCTTCCAGCGGTCGCTGAGGGGGCTCGAGCGGCCCTGGGCCGACGACCTCGCGGAGCTGCTGGACGAGCCCGCCCGGGTGCTGGAGCGCTATCCGCGGGCCGACCGGGACGAGCGCGCGGCACTCCTGCCGGCGCTGCGCGCGGGACTGCGCCGGGCGCAGGAGGAGCTGGGCGCGGCCCCGGACACCCCGCTGCCCCAGACCCTGGTCTACGAGGACGTCAGCGCGGGCCGGGACCTGAGCGCGCCGCGACCCGCGTGGGCGCGGGCCGGGGATGGTGGCGCGCTGCGTTCGGTGGAACGGATCCTGCCCGCGTTCGACCTGACGCTCGCGCAGCGGATCACCTTCGAGGGGTTCTTCACCGCCCGTTACGGGCAGGGCGGTCGCTGCGAGGACCTGTTGGGGTTGGTCCACGACTTCCACGAGGACTTCTTCGACCAGTACCTGTCGTTCTCGGCACGGCGCACCCCCTTCGACGCGCAGGGCGAGTACGTGCCGGAGGAGAACTGGCTGGGGCTGCCGGGCATCCGGGCGCTGGACGCGGCCCGGCGGACGTTCGTCGGCCGGATGCGGGAGCACTGGGCGGCGTACCAGGAACACGACGGGAACGAACTCCGGCTGACGGAAGCGGACATGGCGGCGGTGGCCGGTGAACTGGATTCGGTGGCAACGGGGTTCGCGCCGCGCTGCCACCACCTCCAGTTCGCCCACGACCCGGGCACGGGTGAACGCCTGACCGTACTGAACCGCTCCTACGGCGGGCTCTCCTTCCCCTTCAGCCGGTTCACCCACGTGTACGAGGAGCAGGGCGACCGGCCCGCACTCGACGGGCGGCTGCGCGCCACCGCCGCCGACGTCACCCCGCCCGGTGCGGTGTTCGCGGAGGTCACCGGGGGGCCGGTCACCACCAACTTGAACCTGCACGGGCGCCTCACCGACTACGAGATCGTCTGCCCGGGCGAGAGCGGCACCCTGCCCGAGGACCGACTGCTGCGGCTCGACGACCTGTACGCGGAGCACGTACCGGCCACGGGCCGGGTCGTGCTGCGCTCGCGACGGCTCGGGGTGGAGGTGATCCCGGTCTACCTGGGCTACCTGGTGCCGCTGGCCCTGCCCGCCGTACCGCGCACCCTGCTGCTCCTGTCTCCGTCGTCGATGTCCCCGCTCGACGTCTGGGCGGGCGTGCCCGAGGCCGCGTCGCACGGCGGGGTGAGCGGGCGGCCCCGGGTCGTGCACGGGGACCTGGTGCTGAGCCGGCGCAGTTGGAGCACGACGGCCGGCGCGTTGCCGGCGCACGGCGCGCAGGAGGCGGCGCACTTCCTGGAGTGGCAGCGCTGGCGGCGCGCGCACGGGCTGCCGGAGCGCGTCTTCGCGACGGTGTCGGCCGGTCCGTCCGCGCTCGGCGCGAAGCCGCAGTACGTGGACTTCGCGAGCCTGCTGTCGCTGGCCGCCTTCGAGCCGCTCCTGCGGGAGCCCGGTCACCGGGTCGTGTTCCGCGAGATGCTCCCGGATCCCGGGGGCCTGCACACCCGTTCGGCGCGCGGAGCGCACGTCGCCGAACTCGCCGTGGAGACCTTCACGACGACCACGAACGCAATCACCCCGAGCCCGGAGGACGGTCCCCGATGTCAGAGATGACCCCGACGCGCGGTGCGTGGCAGGCCCTGCACGTCTTCTACGCCGCCAACCCGCAGCCGCTGCTGGTCAACTGCGTGCGCCCGCTGATCGCCTCGCTCACCGAGGACGGGCTGCTGGCCGGGCACTTCTTCATCAACTACTGGCTGGAGGGACCGCACGTGCGACTGCGGCTGCGGCCGGTGAGTCCTGAGGCGGAGCCGGAGGTCCGCCGCCGCGCGCAGGAGGCGGTGTCGGTGTTCCTCAAAGCCCGACCGGCGCTCTACGAGGTGGATTCGGGCTTCCTCAACGAGTTCTACAACACCCTGTTCGACATCGAGTTCCCCGAGGGCGACCGCGCCGCGTTCATGGGCGCCGACGGCCGGATGAACCTGCGGCCCAACAACTCCTTCAGCGAGGAGCCCTACGAGCCGGAGTACGGCAAGTACGGCGGCCCGGCCGGCGTCGAGCTGGCCGAGTGGCACTTCGCGCACTCCAGCGACCTGGTCATGGAGGCGCTGAGCACGATGAACCTGCACGTGCGCACGGTCCTGTTGGGGACCTCTGCCCAGCTGATGATGGTGATGGCCGGGGTGTTCCTGCCCGACCGGGAGGAGCTGGGCGGCTATCTCGACCGCTACTACCAGTTCTGGCACCAGGCCTTCCCCGGCACCGGGTTCATCGGGTCGGCGGAGTACGACCGCACCTACGCGCAGACCGGTCCCGGGCTCGGGCGCCGTTTCGCCGCCGTCCTGGAGGCCGTGGGCTCCGGCGAGACCGGCCGGCTGCCCGGGTTCCTCGCGGGGTGGGCCGAGCACTGCCGGGAGTTGCGCCGGCGGGCCGAGGCCCTCGCCGTCTCGGGCGAGCTGGTGTTCCGGTCCTGGGACGGCAGCCGGGACGAGAAGGTGACCGACCCGGCGGTGGCGCTGCCGCTGCTGCTGTCCCCGTACATGCACATGACCAACAACCGGTTGCACGTGACCATCCGTGACGAGGCCTACCTGGCGCACCTGCTGGGCCGGGTCCTGCGCGAGGGCGGAGCCGTCGCGACGGGCTCCGCCGGGGGTGCGGCGACCGGGGTGGTCGGGTCGTGACCTCCCCCCCGCCCGCTCCCTCCGGGATGCTGGAGCACCGGCCGGCGCTGCGGTCCGGAATCCTGCTGTCGCCGCCGCTGCTGAACGGCGCCGCGGTCGTGCACCTGGTCAAGGACCCCGAGTCCGGGTCCTCGTTCGAGATCGGACCGAAGGAGTACTTCCTGGTCTCGCGCCTGGACGGGTCCCGCAGCCTGGCGGAGATCGGCGACGCCTACGGCGAGGCCTTCGGGCGGCGGCTCGGCGAGGGCAACTGGAAGCAGCTGCTCGGACTGCTCGGCAGCCGCCGGCTGCTCGCCGGTGGTCCGGCCCCGCAGCCGGCCGCCGGGCCGGGCCCGCAGCGCACCGGGACCCTGCTGAAGGGGACCCTGCGGCTGGTCGCGGACGCCGACGCGACGACGGCCCGGCTGCACGCGTTCCTGCGGCCGGTGCTGCGGCCGGCCGTGCTGGGCGTCCTGCTGTTGGTGTGCCTGGCCATGGTGGGAGCCCTCGCGGCCTCCGTCGGCGCCCTCCTCGGCGACCTGTGGTGGCTGCTGAGCCGGCCGGTGCCGCTCGTGGCGGTGGCCACGCTGCTGTGGCTCAGTACCGCCCTGCACGAATTCGCACACGGGGTCGCCGCCCGTCACGTCGGGGGCACCGTCGGCGAGATCGGGCTGCGCTGGCGGCTGCCCGTCGCGATCATGTACTGCACCGTGGACAACTACCGTTACCTGCGGCGCCGTCGCGACCAGCTGGCCGTCGCCGGCGCGGGCGCCTTCGCCAACCTGCTGTTCCTGCTGCCCTTCTTCGCCTGGTGGACGGCCCTCCCGCAGGGCGACCCGACCGGTCGGGTGCTGGGCGCCCTGATGCTGCTCGGCAGTGCGCAGGCCCTGGTCAACCTGGTACCGCTGCCGCCGCTCGACGGGTACGCGATCCTCGGGCACGCGCTGCGCGTGACCCGGCTCGCCCCCGCCAGTTCGGCCTACCTGCGGCTACGGCTGCGCGACCGGGCGGCGGCGGCCGCGTACCCCGCGCGGGCCCGCCGGCTCTACCTCGGCTACGGGGTCGGCTCGGCCCTGCTCGTCCTGCTCCTGGTCGGGGCACTGGTGACCGCCGTGCTGCTGGCCATCGGCCGCACGGGGCCCTGACCCCGGGCGGACCCGTCCCCCGTCCCCCGCCTCCGTCCCCCACCTCCCATCCCCCGTCCGCCACCCGTCCACCACCACGACCTCCCGCCCGACACACGTCCCGACACCGAGGGAACCGCACCGCCCATGACGACTCACCACACCCCACCGCCCGAATCCACCGCCGTCTCCGTCCACGAGGTCCGCAAGCGCTACGGCGACCGGCAGGCCGTGGACGGGATCTCCCTCGACGTGCGCCGCGGCGAGTTCTTCGGCCTGCTCGGTCCCAACGGCGCGGGCAAGACGACCCTGATCGAGATCATCGAGGGTCTGCGCCAGGCCGACTCCGGCACGGTCCAGGTCCTCGGCCACAGCCCGTGGCCCCGCAACACGGCCCTGCTGCCGCGCATCGGCGTCCAGACTCAGGCCTCGGCGTTCTTCGTCCGACAGTCGGCGCGCGAGCACCTCGCCACCGTCGCCGGGCTCTACCGCAAGGACGCGGCCGCCGCCGACCGCACGCTGGAATCGGTCGGGCTGACCGAGCAGCGCGACGTCATGGTGGAGAACCTCTCGGGCGGCCAGCGCCAGCGGCTCGCCATCGCCTCGGCGCTGGTCCACGACCCCGAGCTGATCTTCCTCGACGAACCGACGGCCGCGCTCGACCCGCAGGCCCGACGCGACCTCTGGGAGGTGCTGCGCGCTCTCAAGGGCGAGGGCCGCACCATCGTCTACACCACCCACCACCTCGACGAGGCCGAGGCCCTGTGCGACCGGGTGGCGATCCTGGTCGGCGGTCGCATCGCGGCCCTCGACTCCCCGCACCAGCTGGTCAGCGCCGCCGGAGCGCCGGCCCGGCTGCTCGTTCCGGCGGGCCGGATCGCGCCGGACGCGGCCGCCGCGCTGCCCGGCGTGGACCGGGTCACCGAGCAGGGCGGCTCGATGGTGCTGGAGACCTCGGCACCCGGCCGGGTCCTCCAGGCGGTCGACGCACTGACCGGCCTCGACGGGGTGATGACCCGGACCGCGACCCTGGAGGACGTCTACCTGGAACTCACCGGCCACGCCACAGGCCTGACCACCGCACACACCACGGAGCACCGGGCATGAGCGCATACACGGCACTGACCGCCGCCGGTTACCGGGCCCAGGTCCGGGACAAGGCGACCCTCTTCTTCACCTTCGCCTTCCCCCTCATCTTCCTCGTCGTCTTCGGCCTGATCTTCAGCGGCCAGGACGTGGAGGAGAGCGGCCGCCCGTACATCTCGTACATCGCGCCCGGCGTGATGTCGTGGGGCGTCGCCAACGCCGCCGTCTTCGGCATCGCCTTCACCCTGATGCAGTGGCGGCGCGATGACCTGCTGCGCCTGATCCGGCTCACGCCCACGCCGCTGACGACCGTCCTTGCCTCGCGCTACGTACTGGCCCTGGTGGTCGGCGTCGTGCAGGCGATGGTGTTCGTTGCGGTCGCGATGCTGCCCGGCTTCGGGCTGGAGCTGGACGGGCGTTGGCCGCTGGTGCTGCCCGCTCTGGTCCTGGGCATCACGGCCTTCATGGCCATCGGGGTGATCGTCGGGACGTACGCCAACACTCCCGAGGCCGTCGCCGCGATCGCCAACTGCATGATGGTGCCCATGGCGTTCCTGTCGGGGTCCTTCCTGCCCCTCGACATGATGCCGTCCTGGCTGCAGGGCGTCTCCCGGGTGTTGCCGCTGCGCTACCTCAACGACGCGGCCACCGGGGCGCTCACCGGGTCGGGCTCGATGTCGGCCATCGGCATCGGCTGCGCCGCGCTGCTCGGCTTCGCCCTGCTGTTCGGCGGCATCGGTCTCAAGACGTTCCGTTGGAGCAACTCGTCATGACGGCGGCAGACGTGAGACCTCCTCGGACCGAAGCCCCCGACAACACCCCCATGGAGAGCGCCCGGCGCCACCTGGAAGGGGCCCTGGCCGGCTCCGGCCGGGGGCCGCTCGTGGTCACCCTCGGCGTGCACGACGCCCTCGGCCCGCGCACCGCCGACCCCTTCGCGGCGGTGCGACCGGGCGCCGGCGTCCACCTCACCGCGCGGGCCGTGCTGATCGGCCCCTGGGGCGGAGACGGCTCCGCGCCCGCCTGCGGGCAGTGCCTGGCCATGCGCTGGCAGCGGCTGCGCAGCCGGAGCGAGCGGGACGCCCTGGAGACGGGCAGCGGACCGGTCACCGCCGTCGCCGCGGACTGGCCGCGGCTGTCCCCCTACGCGCTGGACGCCACGGCGGCTCTGCACGCCGCCGTCCGCGGCCCCGGGGCCCGCGCCGTCGCGCCCGGACCGTCGGCCGCCGACCGGGCCCTGCCCCAGGTCTCCCGGCTGGACCTGGAGACCCTCCAGGTGCGGACGTACCCCCTCGCCGCCGATCCGCTCTGCCCCGACTGCGGGCCCGGCGGCGTCGACGGGCCCGTTGCCTTCACACCCGCCTCCCGGCCCAAGCCCGACCCGGGCGCGCAGCGGCTGCGGAAGGCGTCCTCGTACCCGATGCCGCGGGCGGCGCTGGCCAATCCGGTGACGGGGGTGCTCGGTGGCGGGACCTGGATCAACGTGACCTCGCCGACGACCGCGCCGGTCGCCGGGAGCGTCTTCATGCGCGGCTACGCCGGGCTGACGGACGTCACCTGGAGCGGTCAGGCGAACAGCTTCGCGGCCAGCCGCGACCTGGCCTTCCTCGAAGGGTTGGAGCGGTACGCGGGCACCCACCGGCGCACCGGCGCCTCGGTGCTCACCGCCTCGTACGCGGAGCTGGGCGACCGGGCACTGGATCCGGCCGCGTGCGGCTTCTACTCGCAGGAGACCTACCGGGACGACCCGCTGGTGTCGCCCTTCGACCCCGATCGACCGATCCCCTGGGTGTACGGGCACTCCCTGCGCGACGACCGGCCGGTGCTGGTGCCGGCCCGGCTCGCCTACTACAGCGCCGGGCTCGCCTCCGACAACTTCGTCTTCGAGTGCTCCAACGGCTGCGCGATCGGCAGTTGCCTCGAAGAGGCCCTGCTCGGGGCCCTGTTGGAGCTGATCGAACGGGACGCCTTCCTGCTCGCCTGGTACGGCGGGCAGCGTCTGACCGAGATCGACCTGGCCTCCGTGCCGGGCCCGGCGGTGCGGACGATGGTGGACCGGGCGGCCCTGCAGGGGTACGACGTCCACGCCTTCGACAACCGCATCGACCTGGCGGTGCCCGTGGTGACGGGCCTCGCGGTGCGGCGCGACGGCGGGCCGGGGCTGTACTCCTTCGGTGCGGGCGCGGCGCTCGACCCGGCGACGGCGGTGGAGGCGGCCCTCTCGGAGGTGCTGACCTACATTCCGCACCTGCCCGGGCAGGTGGCCGAACGGCAGGGCGAACTGGAGGCGATGAGCCGGGACTTCGCCCTGGTGAAGCACCTCAAGGACCACGCCCAGCTGTACGGGCTGCCCGCGATGGCCCCGCACGTGCGGGCGTACCGCGAGCCGACGGCCGTCGCGTCGATGGCGGAGCTCTACCGGGAGTGGGAGGCGGGCGTTCGGCCCACGAGCGGGGATCTGCGCGACGATCTCCTGCTGTGTGTGCGGGAGTTGACCGGCGCCGGCCACGATGTGATCGTCGTCGACCAGACGACCCCGGAGCAACGCGCGATGGGGCTGCGGACGGTGTGCGCGGTCGTTCCGGGGCTGCTACCGATCGACTTCGGCTGGTCGCGCCAGCGGGCCCCGTACATGCCCAGGCTGCGGACGGCCGCCCGGCGGGCGGGCCTGCGGGACACCGATCTGACGCGGGAGGAGATCCGCCTGGTGCCGCACCCCTTCCCCTGACCGGGAGGTACGCCGGATGCCCCGGCCCCCGCCTGTGCGGGGTCCGGGGCATCGCTGTGGCGCTGGGGTCAGGCGCTGCAGGAGGTGGTGCTGGTGGTCGAGGAACAGGTCGAGGTGGAGCTGCAGCTCGTGGAACCGGCGAGCACGACCTCGCTGGCGTCCGAGTAGTCCGAGATCTCGAAGGTCTCCGACTCGAGCTCCAGGATCTCGTCGGCGAGCGAGGCCAGAGGCGACTTCTGCATGGGGACTCCTTGGGTTGGTGGTCACCGGGTGGGCGACCGTTGCCTTCGTTCTGCGGCGCTTCTCCAAGAAAGCCCGTCCGGCCGTCAAGTCGCCCCTCCCCTCCCTGTCACACCGCTGACATGAAGTGTCAGCGCCCTGACGTCCGCCGCCGGAGCGGGTGCCCGAGGATGGCGGCATGACCGTCACCTCCGCGTACGCCGGACTGCCCGCGCTCCTCAGGCCGCTGACGGCCTTCTACCTGGACCTGCACCGCAACCCCGAGCTGTCCGGCGAGGAGGCCCGCACGGCCGACCGGTTCGCCGGCCGGCTGGAGGCCGACGGGTACGAGACCGTGCGCGGGATCGGCGGCCACGGCGTGGCCGGGGTGCTGCGCCGGGGTACGGGCCCGACGGTGATGGTGCGCGCGGAGCTGGACGCGCTGCCGGTACGGGAGACCACCGGGCTGCCGTACGCGAGCGAGGGCCCGGTGGCGCACGCCTGCGGGCACGACCTGCATCTGGCCGCGGCGGCGGGGACGGCCTCGCTGCTGGCCGGACCGGACGCCCCGCCCTGGGAGGGCACGCTGATCGTGGTGGGGCAGCCCGCCGAGGAAACCCTGGAGGGTGCGCGGGCGATGCTCGCGGACGGCCTGTACGAGCGCGCCGGCCGGCCGGACACCGTCCTGGCGCAGCACGCGGCGCCGCTGCCGGCGGGCATGGTCGCGCACGGATACGGGCCGATGACGGCCGGCAGCGTCACCTTCCGGGTCGTCGTCCACGGGCGCGGCGGGCACGCGGGGGCGCCGCACCTGACGGTGGACCCGGTGGTGACGGCCGCGCACCTGGTGACACGGCTCCAGACGGTGGTGGCGCGCGAGGCGGCGCCCTCCGAGCAGGTGGCCGTCACCGTGGGATCGTTCCGGGCGGGCGAGCGCGCGAACATCGTGCCCGACCGGGCCGAACTGGGCATCACCGTACGGGCCGCCGGGGAGGCGGCGCTCGCGAGGGCGGCCGCCGCGGTCGAGCGGATCGTCCGCGCGGAGTGCGCCGCCTCGGACTGTCCCCGGGAGCCGGAGATCGTCCGCGAGCGCACGTCGCCCGTCACCCACCCCGATCCGGCGACGACGGCGGCGGTCCGGGACGCGCACGGCGCGCGGTTCGGTGCGCACCGGGTGGCGATGTGGCCGCCGTCGCTCGCCACGGAGGACTTCGGACTGTTCGGTGACGCCGGGCTGGAGGTGCACGGGGCGCCGGGCGTACGGCTCGCCTACTGGATGCTCGGCGTGATCGGTCCGGCGGCCTGGGCGGCGGCGCCCGGGGAGGGCGCGGCGGGCAAGCTGGCGGCGCTGCCCGCCAACCACGCCCCGGACTTCGCCCCTGACGTGCGTACGGCGCTCCCGGCCGGGGTCACCGCGCTGACGGAGGCCGCGCTGACCTGCTTGGCCCGGCGGGACTGAGCCGGCGGGCGCCCGGGGCGGTGGGACCTCGCCTCAGAAGGGCTTGGTGGGCAGGTACTTGCCGTCCAGGGTGATGACCGCGCGCTCGCCACCCTCGGGGTCGGCGACCTTCTTGACGTCCAGCCGGAAGTTGATGGCGCTGATGATGCCGTCCCCGAACTCCTCGTGGACCAGGGCTTTGAGGGTGGTTCCGTAGACCTGGAGCATCTCGTGGAAGCGGTAGATCGTCGGATCGGTGGGCAGGGCCCCGGGGATCCCGCCGCGCGTGGGGATGGTCCCCAACCACAGTGCGGCGTCGCCGTCGAGGCCGAGGAGTTCGGCGACGGCCTCCGCGGCGGGGGCGGGCAGCGGGTGCTGGCCGAGGACGGCGGCCGTGACGAAGGCCACGGACAGGTCGGTGACGTCCGCGATCTGTCGCCACGTCAGGTTCTTGCGGATCTTGGCTTCGACGGCGGCCTCGGCGAGGCGGCTGCGGACGCCGTTGTCGAACTGGGCGTGCGGCATGGGGGTGTCCTTTCGCTGGGGAACGGCGTGCCGGAGGGGCCGGCGTGTTCCCGGAGGGGTGTGCGGTCGGGCGCCGCGGTGTGCCGGGCGGGGTTCAGCCGGCCACCGGGTCGAGTTGTTCGACGGCGCCCGTGGGGATGTCGTAGACCCAGCCGCGCAGGGTGAGGGCGCCGGCCGCGAGGGCGCGGGCCACCGAGGGGTGGGTCGCCAGGTTCGCGAGCTGGGCGCGCACGTTCTCCCGTACCAGGCAGTCGAGTCCGCCGGTGGTGCGGGCCAGGGAGGCGTCGGCGTGGCGGAGCCAGCCGGCGACCGCCGGTGCGGCGCTGAGGTCGTGCCGTTCGGCGAGGGCGGTCATCGCACCGCAGGCCGAGTGCCCGCACACCACCGCGTCGGTGACGCCGAGGACGGAGACGGCGTACTCGATGCTGGCCGCGACCCCGTCCGGGGACGGCGTGCGGGCGGGGACGAGGTTCCCCGCGGTACGGATGACGAAGAGCTCACCCGGCTCGCTCTGGGTGATGAGCTCCGGCACCACCCGGGCGTCGGAACAACCGATGAACAGGGCCGGCGGCCGGTGGGTGTGCGCCAGTTCGGCGAACAGTTTCGCCTTGGCGGGAAATACGTCGTGCCGAAAGCGCGTGACGCCCTCGATGAGGCCGTGCATGGTCACTCCCCGATTCACTGGGATCCACCCCGTGAGGGGCTGACGTGTTCCACCATGCATGAGCTGCACTCATAGTGTCCAAGGCGCAGAATCGATACATTCCATCGATGCCATCTATAGTCGATGTCATGGCTCCGGAACTGCGTCACCTGCGCTACCTGCTCGCGGTCGCCGAGCACCACAGCTTCACCCGCGCCGCCGAGGAGCTGCGGATCTCGCAACCCACGCTGTCGCAGCAGATCAAGCAGTTGGAGAGCGCCGTGGGCGTGCGATTGCTGGACCGCGGCGGGCGTACCGTGCGCCTGACCGACGCGGGCGAGACCTACGCCGAGCACGCGCGCCGCGCGCTGCGGGACCTCGCGGCCGGCGAGCGGGCCGTCCACGACGTCGCCGACCTGTCCCGCGGTCACCTGCGGTTGGCGCTGACGCCCACGTTCACCGCATACCTGCTGGGCCCGCTGCTCGGGGCCCTCCACGAGGCCCACCCCGCCGTCACCGTGGACGTACGGGAGATGCCGCAGGACCGCATCGAGGCCGGCCTGCTGGCCGATTCGCTGGACCTCGGCATCGCCTTCGACGGCCCCCACCCGCCCGGCCTCGCCGGGACCCCGCTCTACACCGAGACCCTGGGTCTCGTCGTCGCGGGCCCCTCCCCCGACCGGCCGGCGGAGCCGCTGCCCGTCGCGGAGCTGGCCGAGCTACGACTGGCCCTGCTCAGCGGGGACTTCGCCACCCGGACGCACATCGACGCGTACCTCGCCGCACACCGGGTCCGGCCGCGGATCGCGGTCGAGACGAATTCCGTCCAGGCCCTGACGGAACTGATCGGGCGGACCGGCCTGGCCACCGTCCTACCGGACGCGATCACGGACGACCACCGGCTGACCCCGGTCCCGCTGGCGCCGGCCCTGCCGCCGCGCACCGTCACCCTGTTGCGGCGCGAGGGCGGCTACCTGAGCGCCGCCGCCCGCGCCTTCACCGCCCTGACCCGGGACGTGGTCCTGGCGCGCGGCTACGCCCCGGTGCGGGGAGCGGCACAGGGGTCGTGAGGTGTTCGTCGCGACGTGCGGTCGCGCCGCCCGCTCGCGACGCGGATCAGCCCACGATCGGGGAGACGGCCACGCAGCCGCCGGCCGTCACGAGGCCCTGACCGGTCTGCTCGGCGATGACCTTGCCCTTGTAGGTGATCTTGCAGGTGACCTGTCCGCCCGTCACGTCCACGGCGACCGGCACCACCGACGCCGGCATGATGCCGCGCAGGGTGACCGTCTTCGTCCAGGGCAGCGCGGGGGCGGACGCGGTCTCCGTCTTCGGCGCGGATGCGGTCCCGCCGCCCGCGGCGAACTCGATGGAGTCCACGCCCTTGCCGGTGACCTCGTACGTCACCTCGTAGGGCTCGTCCACGACCTTGTCCACCGTGTCGACGGCGTCGACCGCGTCCGCGGCGGAGCAGGCGGTGGCGCCCAGGAGGAGGGTGACGGCCAGGAGCGAGGTACGGGCGAAACGGGACATGGGTACGGGGTCCTTTGCGATAAACCGAAGATCAACCCGTACGGAATCGTAAAGCCCCGGTAAAGTCAAACAGGATCCTCCGGTAGGAGACGTGCCTCGACCCGCCGCATCGGCGCCTGCTGGCCCCCCGAGGCCAGCATGCGCACCTCGCCCCGGTCGCTGATCTCGGCGCGCACGATGCCGCTCGCGTCCGCGTAGACCGGGTGCCCGCCGGGGCCCTTCGCCTCGGTGCGGTCCACGACCACCACGTCGTGGTCCGTCCCCTCGTCGTCGGGGAACACCAGCTCGTACCGTTGCACGCTCATCCGCTCTCTCCCGTCGCCGCCCGCCCTCCCATGGTGGAGGCCGCCCCCCGGCCCCGCACGGCGTGATGGGCCGCGCGGGCGCCGACTGCGCGGGCCGCCGGTGGAAACGGACGCACGCCGCCCCCGCTCGGTCAGGACGGCGGGAGGTCTCCTTCCGTGGCGGTGTCCGGACCTAGGCTGACGCCATGGACGAGAGCGACGGGCACGACGAGAGCGGCGGGGTCGATGGGATCGACCGGATCGACGGGGTCGGCATCATCGCCTTCGCGGACGCGGGGGCCTTCGAGAGCTGGCTCGCGGAGCACTGGGCGCTCGCGGAGGGCGTGTGGGTCAAGGTGGGCAAGAAGCGGTCCGGCGTCCCGTCGGTGACCGAGGACGAACTCGTCGACATCGGGCTCTGCTACGGCTGGATCTCCGGACAGCGCCGCTCCCTCGACGAGCGGTACTACCTCCAGCGGTACGTACCGCGCCGCCCCCGGAGCCTGTGGTCGAAGGTCAACGTGGACAAGGTCGCCGCGCTCACGGAGGCGGGCCGGATGCGCGACCCGGGTCTGGCCGAGGTGAGCCGGGCCCGGGCGGACGGCAGGTGGGAGGCGGCGTACGCACCCCAGAGGACGGCGGAGCCGCCGCCGGACCTGGTGGCCGCGTTCGACGTCGCGCCCCGGGCCCGGGAGGCGTACGAGGCGCTGGACCGGACCGGTCGCTACCAGCTGATCCTGCCGCTGCTCCAGGCCCTCACGCCGCCGGCGAGGCGCGCCCGCCTCGACCGGATCCTGCACGCCCTGACGGACGGCGCGGAGTCGGCCTGACCCCGCGCCGACAGGCGGTCACCCCCGGTCGGGGCCCGGCGGCCGGAGGCCGCGGAGCTTGTCCGGGTTGATCTGGAGGCGCAGGTTGCGGATCCTGCCGTCCTCCAGGTCGAAGGTGACCGCGCCCATCGGGACGTCGCCGGCGAGCGCCAGCAGGCCCAGTTCGCCGTTGACCAGAGCCGGGACGGTGCTGACCGGGGCCACGGTGGGCTTCGCCAGCACGCCCAGCAGCCAGCGCGCCACCCGGTCGGACCCGTGGAGCGGACGGAGCGCGGCGCGGACCTTGCCGCCGCCGTCGGACCAGGCGGTGATGTCGGGGGCGAGCATCTCCATGACCACGTTCAGGTCGCCGCCGGCGCAGGCGCTCATGAAGCGCTCCGTGATGCGTGCGCGTTCCGCCGTATCCGTGTCGTAGCGCGGGCGGCGGGCCTGGACGTGCTTGCGGGCCCGGTGGGAGATCTGCCGGACGGTCGGCTCCGGGCGCTCCAACACCTCGGCGATCTCGGCGTGCGAGTAGCCGAACACCTCGCGCAGCACGAACACCGCCCGCTCCACGGGCGCGAGGGTCTCCAGGACGACGAGCATCGCCGTCGACACGCTCTCCGCGAGTTCCTGCCCCTGCGCGGCGTCGGGCTCCGTCAGCAGGGGTTCGGGGAGCCAGGGGCCGACGTACTCCTCCCGGGTGGCCCGGGCGGAGGTCAGCCGGTTCAGGGACAGGTTCGTCACGGTGCGCACCAGGTACGCGCGGGGGTGGCGGACGTCCGAGCGGTCGGCCTTGTGCCACGTCAGCCACGCGTCCTGGACGATGTCCTCGGCGTCGGCGACGCTGCCCAGCATTCGGTAGGCGGTGGCGAACAGCAGCCTGCGGTGCTCGGCGAAGGCGTCCTGGTCCGTTGATGTTTCTGTCACCGGGCGATTGTCACCGCCGGCCCTCCGACCGGCAAGATCGTTCCCCTGGGACCCGTTGCCGAGCTCGCCTCAGGTCCGCAACCGCACCAGGGCCGCGCGGGCCGTCGTGCGGACGAGGGCGGTGAGGGGGCCGCCGGCCAGGAGGGCGTCGTACGGGGCCAGTCGGGCGGCCGAGCCGGCCTGCGCGCCCGTGGGTTCCACGGTCAGCGGGCCGTCCAGGGCAACGACGAGGACGGTCTCGTCGGGTGCGACCGTGAGCCCCAACTCACCGCGTACGACGGCGGTTCGGACCTCCGCACGGTCCCGCCGGTACATCACGTTGAAGTTCACGACGGGACCGTCGAGGAGCCGGCAGTCCGTCGGCCGGTCGCCGGGGAAGTGCTGCGGTGCGTAGCGCTCGTCGACGAGGCGGTGCTCGCCCGCGACGGTGAGGTCCATGCCCGCGCCCTCGGCGAGGGTGAGCGTCCGGTCGACGCCGGGGAAGACGGAGAAGGCTCCGTCGGCGTCGACCTCGGCGAGGCTGACGCGCCAGGCGAAGTTGGTCGTACCGGCGTGTTCGGGCCATGCGGCGATCTCGCGGGTGACGCCCCCGCCGTTCTTCCACGGCGCGGCCGTGCGGTCGGCGGCGCGCAGGATCCTGAGGCCGGCGGGGGTGGTCACGAGGGGGTTCCTTCTTTCGGGGCGGGGCGCGTTCAGCGCAGGATGCCGGCCTGCCGGGCGGCCCGGAGCCATGACGGGAACTCGGACAGCAGCCGGTCGTACAGCTCGGGGTCGGAGACCTTGTCGATGTCGTCGACGGCGAAGAAGCCGACGTTGTCGACGCGGCGGCCGGCCATGGTGTCGAAACGTTCCAACACCCCGAATCCCGCCCGGCCGAGGCCGACGAACTGCCAGAACACCGGTTCCTCGACGGCGGCGCGCAGTTCCCGTTCGATCTCGTCGTTGCGGTACACACCGCCGTCGGAGAAGAACAGCACCAGGGTCGGGACGGACTGCGACTGGGTGCGCACGTAGTCCCGCACCTCGGCGATGACCTTCTGCTCCTCGTTCTGGAAGCCGACGGCCCGCATGTCGACCTGGCCCGACTGGAGCCCCTTCGGTGGCTTCTTGCGGCCGAAGAGGCTCATCTGCCCGACGCGTACGTGCAGGCGCAGCCATTCGGGCAGGTCGCCGATCGCGAGGTCGGGCAGTCGGGCCGGGTTCGTGGCGAAGGTCCACGCCTGCATCTCGCCGTCGTCGTCGAGTTGGGCGGCGACGGCCGCCATGCGCTCGACGACGTTCGCCACCGTGCCCCGCGAGTAGAGGGCGCTCATCGAGCCGGAGGCGTCGAGGACGAGGATCACCCGGGCGGTCACCCCGGTGGCACCGGCCTTGCTGAGGCTCACGGCGACCTGCTGCTTGCGCAGCGAGAGGCGCTTGCGCATGTCGACCGGGAGCCACTCCTCGCCCTTGACGAGCCGTACGGCGGCTTCGGTGGGCGGTCCCCCGGCCTGGGTGGGCGGTCCGGCGGGCGCGGTGGGCGCGTACGGCGCGGTGGGAGCGTACGGCGCGGTGGGAGCGTACGGGGACCGGGCCGGCGCGGGAGCCGGCGCGGACCGGTGGACCGGGGCGGGCGCGGGGGCGATCGCGGCGGGCGGCTCGTCGTCCACGGTGATCCCGAAGTCGGTCGCCAGACCGGCGAGTCCGCTCGCCCAGCCCTGTCCCACGGCCCGGAACTTCCACGCGCCGGCCCGCCGGTAGAGCTCGCCACTGACGAAGGCGGTCTCGGGCCCGGCGGTCATGTCGAAGCGGGCCAGTTCGGCGCCGGAGGCCGCGTCGAGCAGCCGCAGGTGCAACCCGGGCACCTGCCCGAACACGCCACCGTCGGCGGAGGCGCACAGGGCGATGCGCTCGACGTCGGCCTCCAGGGCCGCCAGGTCGACCTCCAGCGCGTCCGCGCCGGGCTGCTTGCCGAGGTGGCGGACGGAACCCGAGGAGTGTCTCGGCTGGTTGTAGAACACGAAGTCGCCGTCGGAACGGACGCGCCCGCTGCTGGTCAGCAGCAGCGCCGACGCGTCGACGTCCGGTACGCCCGGTCCGGCGGACCAGCCGAGGACGGCGCGGACGGAGGGGGCCGCAACGGGCAGGTTGGCGCCTTTGCTCAGTGTCGTCACGCCGCACAGTCTGCCCGCAGGGGCGCCGCTCAAGGTAGCGGTCGGGCCTCAGAAGGCCCGTCGGGTGGTGTGCGGGAGCGAGAGCCGGGCCGGCCGTTCGCGTGCCTCGTCCGCGCCCGCCGGGGCGTCGGTGTCGAGGAGGCGCACTTCCAGCGGGGAACTTCCGGTGGGGCCGGTGCCGGTGGCGCGCAATCGGTAGCGCTCGGTGCGTACGGCGTCCCGGGCGAGGGGCGAGCCGCCCTCGTGGAGGTGGTACGGCAGGAAGTCGTTGGCGATGCGCAGTTCCGCAGGGCTCCAGCGGCCCGTCGCCGGGTCCCGGTGTTCGAGGACGAGGGAGTGGGCGGGGCCGGGGAGGTCGCCGGGCGCCGGGCCGAAGGCCTCCATCTGGAAGGTGAGCAACAGGTGCTCGTACGCCCGGGAGTTGCCGTTGCGCAGGGTCAGCGTGAACTCCTGCGCCGGGCCGCCCCGCACGAGCCGCAGCCGGCCGCCCCGGGTGTCGACGGACAGGGTCAGCCGGGTGGCGGCCACCGGGGGTGGAGCGGCTGCCGGGCCGGTGCCCGCGCCGCCCGAGGGCGACGGCGACGATGCCGCGCCCACCGGAACGGACACGGAAGCGGAAGGCGAAGCGGAGGTCGAAGCGGAGGCGGAAGCGGAAGGGAGTGCGGAGGCGTCGGTCGCCGCCGACGGCGACGGTGACGCGGTCGGGCCGGCGCTCCCCCCGGACGGGACCGGTGCGGCGCCGGGCGGGGCCGCCGCCCGCTCCGTGCAGCCGGTCACGAGCAGCACGGGCAACAGCACGGCCGAGGCGGCGAGGAGACGGGGTCCGACACGCATGTGCTGCCTCCTGCGGGCTCCGGGTGCGGGAGAAGGTAGCAAGGCGGTGGGGTCGTCGCGCAGACCCGGGTGGTGACGCTTCGGTCACGGTACGGAACGCGACGAGCCGGGGCCCGCACCGATGGTGCGGGCCCCGGCCCTCGTGTGTCGCGCGTCCCGAAGGTCAGGCGGGAACGATGTTCTCGGCCTGCGGGCCCTTCTGGCCCTGCGTGACGTCGAAGTTGACCTTCTGGCCTTCCTGAAGCTCACGGAAGCCCTGGGTGGCGATGTTCGAGTAGTGGGCGAACACGTCGGCGCCGCCGCCGTCCTGCTCGATGAAGCCGAAACCCTTTTCCGCGTTGAACCACTTCACGGTGCCGGATGCCATATGGATTCTCCTTCGGGGCTGTACCCGGGGCCGCACTGTGCGGACACCGGAGTCGACGTGATGTTTGACCCGTCCGAAAAGCATCCGGAAATAAAAAGTGCGCCCCCCGGGCAATCCGGAAGGAGCACTTGAAATATTTGGGAACCACACCCGCAACTGGACTTCACCGTAGCACAGAGATCCTTGGTGAAAGCGGAGAGTTACCACGTCCGGGCGTACTCCGTCCGGCTGCGGATCGCCCGGTTCAGCCGCGGAATTCGTCCGTGCGCACCGGGGAAGCCTCGGCCAGCGCCGCCGTGACGGCGTCGGCGCCCGCGCGCAGCCCGTAGACGGGGGTGTTGGGCTGCTGACGCCAGGAGTCGTCGATGCCGCCGGCGTCGACGGTGTCGAAGCCGAGTTCGCCGATCAGGTTGCGGACGGCCTTCTTGGCGCCCTCGTCGTCCCCGGCGACGGGGAGGGCGATGCGTTCGGGGTCCCCGGCGGGCCGGGGCCGCGTCAGGATGTCCTCGGCGTAGGTCCCGTTGAAGGCCTTGATCACGGGGTGGCCGAGGTGCCCTTCGGTCCAGCGGCTCTCGGTCAGGCCCTCGTCCTCGATGGCGGCGATGCGCCCGTCGCGCTGCTGCGGGTAGTAGTTGCCGGTGTCGATGACGACGAAGCCGTCGGCGGCTCCCGCGAAGAGGCCCGGGGGCAGGTCGGGCACGTTCTTGAGGGGGATGGTGACCACCACGACCTCGGCGTCGCGGGCCGCCTCGGCGACGGTGACCGGGGTGGCTCCGGTCTCCTCGGCCAGGGCGGTCAGGGTCTCGGGACCGCGGGAGTTCGCGACGGCGACACGGTGCCCGAGGGCGGTGAGCCGGCGGGTGAGATTGCCACCGATGTTGCCGGCGCCGATGATGCCGATCTTCATGAGCTCTCCAGTGCGTACGGGGTCCTGTGTGACGTCCGTTCGAACCGTCCGGGAGACCCGCGCATTCCTTCCGGGCACCCCCGACTTTCCCCCGATCGCCCGAACGAGCGAATTTCGGCCCATGCCTTCAAGGAAACCGACGGGAGAGGTCATTGCACCGGCTCGCCGACTTCCACGGGCCGTGGACGACCGTGGGGCCCGCCATCGGCGGGCCCCACGGTGACGCCACGGACCCTCGGGCCCGGCGGAGGTTACGCCCCGCTCGCGTCGAGCATGCCCTCGCGCTCCACGATCTTCACGCGCTCGCGGCCTTCGGCCTCGCCGAGCGCCTTCTCGGCGGCGTCCAGCTTGTACCAGCCCTCCCAGGTGGTGAAGCGGACCTGACGCTCCGACAGGAAGGCCTCGACCGCTGCCGGTTCGGGCGTGGACGGGGCGAGCAGGCGGCCCTGCGCGTGGTCGGCCAGCAGGTTCGCGACGGTCTCGTTCGCGTCGCCCTTGGTGTGGCCGATGAGGCCGATCGGGCCGCGCCGGATCCAACCGGTGACGTACGTCGAGGCCAGGTGCGCGCCGTTCTCGATGACCCGGCCGCCCTCGTCCGGGACCGTGCCCGACTCGACGTCCCAGGGGAGCTTGGGGAGCTCGTCGGAGAGGTAGCCGACCGCGCGGTACACGGACTGGACGTCCCACGTGGTGAACTCGCCGGTGCCCTTGACGTTGCCGGTGCCGTCGAGCTCGGTGCGCTCGGTCCGCAGGCCGACGACCTTGCCGTCCTCGCCCACGATCTCGGCCGGGGACTCGAAGAAGTGCAGGAAGAGCTTGTGCGGGCGGTCGCCGATGTCGCGGATCGCCCAGTTCTCCAGGGTCTTGGCGACCATGTCCGCCTGCTTGTTGCCCCGGCGGGTGGTGATCGAGCCCTCGTCGTAGTCGATGTCCTCGGGGTTGACGATGACCTCGATGTTGGGCGAGTGGTCGAGCTCGCGCAGCTCCATCGGGCTGAACTTGGCCTGCGCCGGGCCGCGGCGGCCGAAGACGTGGACCTCGAGGGCCTTGTTGACCTTGAGGCCCTCGTGGACGTTCGCCGGGATCTCGGTGGGCAGCAACTCGTCGGCGGTCTTGGCGAGGATGCGGGCCACGTCGAGGGCGACGTTGCCGACGCCGAGGACGGCGACCTTCTCGGCGTCCAGCGGCCAGGTGCGCGGGACGTCGGGGTGGCCGTCGTACCAGGAGACGAAGTCCGCCGCGCCGTAGGAGCCCTCCAGCTCGACGCCCGGGATGCTCAGGGCGCGGTCGGCGGTGGCGCCGGTGGAGAAGATCACCGCGTCGTAGAACGCGTGCAGTTCGTCGAGCGAGATGTCGTTCGGGTAGTCGACGTTGCCGAACAGGCGGACCTGGGGCTTGTCGAGCACCTGGTGCAGGGCGGTGATGATGCCCTTGATGCGGGGGTGATCGGGTGCCACTCCGTAGCGGATGAGGCCGAAGGGCGCGGGCATCCGCTCGAAGATGTCGATGGACACGCCGGGAGCGGCAGCCGCCTCGGACTTCAGCAGCGCGTCGGCGGCGTAGATGCCGGCGGGGCCGGCACCGACGATTGCTACCCGCAGGGAGCGAGGCATGACTGGGTTCCCTTCGACCGAAAATCAGACTGATCAAGGCAAACCCTAAACTAAGGCCACCCTAACCCAATACCCGCCCCCGGTTTATGACCCCATAAGCCGAACCTATGGCTTACCAAAGTCTGACTTTGGGCTGACGCCCGTCGCCGTCACCCCCGTCGGCCCGCCCCCGTCGGCCCCGTCGCCCTCGTCACCGTCGCCCTCGTCGTCGGCCCGCTCACAGCACGGCGATGCCCAGCGGGCGGTCGCCCGCGGCGAGGCGTCGGGTCCCGCCCGTGCCCAGGTCGACGACCGTGATGCCGTTCCAGTAGCCGTCGCGGGTGAAGCCGCCGGTCACGTAGGCGGTCTTCCCGTCGCGGGAGACGGCCACGTCCTCGTGCGGGCCCTGGAGCGGGTGGACCCGCTCGGTCCCGTCCGGTGAGCGGACCGTGAGCGAGGGCCCCCGGCCGTCGGAGGGGTCCACCGCCCCGGTGCCGACCACCAGGAGGGTGCCGTCCGGGGTGACCGTCGCGCCGTGCTGGTGGGTGTCGGCCGTCATCGGCTCGACGGTGGTGCGGCCGGTGCGGGGATCGACGACGGCGAGCCGCTCCCCCTCGAAGGGGAGCAACAGCATCCCGTCGGTGGGGCGGACCGCGGTGTAGTGCGGCTTGAGCCAGGACCCGAGGCCGCCCTCGGTGCCGTACGGGGCGACCTCGATGCGGCGCGGGCGCAGCGAGTCCGCGGTGACGGCGGTGACGTCGAAGGAGTCGTGGCCGGTGACGTAGACCTCGCCGCCGTCGCGGGAGACGTCCACGTCGAAGGGCCGCCGCCCGACGGGGACGGTCGCGGTGACCCGGCCCGCGGCGGTGTCGACGACCTCCAGGACGCCCCGGGTGCCGGGCACGTTGACGCCGACGTACACATGCGCGCCGTCGGGGGAGAGCGCGATGCCCATGCCCCCGCCGCGGTACTCGCCGTCGGTGACCGGGCCGGTGTCGCTCCGGTACGGGATCAGCGCCGTACGGGTGCGGACGCGGGTGTCGACGACGGCGACGCCCTCCGCGGTGGCCACCCAGGCGCGACCGTCCGCGCCGACGACCAAGCCGTACGGGGCCGTGCCGACGGCGACGGAAGCGACCGGGCCGCGCGCGGGGTCCACGAAGGTGACGCTGCCGGCGCCGAAGTCGGCCACGAGGAGGGTGCCGTCCGGCGTCGGGGTCGCCGCCGGGAGCGGGGCCGTCACCGGGGCGGGCGGCGCCGCCCGGCCGGGGTCCGCGCCCGTGCAGGCGCCGAGCAGCAGGGCGGCGGCGAGTGCGGCGAGGACCGTACGGGGTGTGCGGGCGGGGCGCTTCACCGGTCGGCCCCCGGCTCCGGCGCCGGGCGCGGCCGGGTGTCCGTCGCGGCGGCGGCGAGGAGGCGGGCCATGCCGTCGAAGCCGCGGCGGACGGCGTGCTGGTGGGCGGTGACGCCGGCCTGGTCGGCCAGGGCGGGGTCCGCGCCCGCCGTGAGGAGCAGTCGGACGATCTCCTCGTGGCGGGGGCCGCCGTCACCGAGGATGACCGCCTCCAGCAGGGCGGTCCAGCCCAGCCGGTTGACGTGGTCCACGTCGATGTCGGTCTCCGCCAGCAGGGCCCGTACGTAGCCGGTGTGCCCGCGTTCGGCGGCCGGGATGAGGGAGATCCCGCCGAAGCGGTTGGGCTGCTTCAGGTCGGGGTCGGCCGTCAGGAGCAGTCGCATCATCCGCACGCTGCCGGTGACTCCGGTGACCAGCCAGGGGCTGTCCGCGCGGGCGTCGGCGGCGTCCGGGTCGGCTCCGGCCGCGAGCAGGCGCCGGGCCGCCTCGAGGTGGTCGCCGGTGACGGCGAGGAGCAGCGCGGTGCGCAGGTGGTCGTCCCGCGCGTCGACGGCGGCTCCGGCGGCGAGGGCGGCGCTCACCGCGGGCCCGTCGCCGCGGGCGGCGGCGTCCAGCAACGGTCGGTCGTGCGGGTTCATGGTGTCCTTCCGGCTCCGGGGCGGGAGGTGCTCGTGCCCGTTCCCCGGTTCCATGCTGGTCCCGCTCCGCCGGTCCGGCGGTCCGCCCTGTGGAGGCGGCCTCCCGGCTCTCCGGTGGACCCCCGGGTCATCCGATCGGTCGATGCGCCGCCGGGACGGGCTCAGGCCTCGTATTCGGTGAGGTCGATGCTGTGGAGGGAGAGGAGGGCGCCGGACTCGGGGTGGGTGAGGGTCCCGTCGTCCGCCATGCCGAGCTTGCGGATCACGTTCTCCGAGTCCTCGTTGCCCGCGCGGTTGACGCAGATGACCCGGTCGAGGCCGCGGTCCTGGAGGGCGAATTCGAGGGTGGCCTGGGCGGCCTCGGAGGCGTAGCCCTGGCCCCAGTAGGAGCGGCCGAGGCGCCAGGTGATCTCGACGGCGGGCATCACCTTGGGCAGGTGTTCGGGAACGGACAGGCCGACGGCCCCGATCAGTTCGCCGGAGGCGAGCAGCTCGACGGCGAACAGGCCGAAGCCCTCCTCGTCCCACTCGTCCTCCCAGCGCTCGATGGCTTCGGCGGTCCCGTCCAGGTCGAGCGTGGAGCCGTCGTCGATCCAGCGCATCACCTCCGGGTCGGCGTGGATCTCCGAAAGGGGGACGAGGTCGTCGTCGCTCCAGCGGCGGAGGATGAGGCGGGGGGTGCGGATCTCGGTCATGCCCCACATCCTGCCGAACGCGACCGACCAGCGGTAATCGGGTCCTTCATTGCGGCCGCGTTGCGGGTTCGTGGCCATCCGCGGATGTTCGCCCACGGGGCGCGTGCGGGGTCCTACGGTGCGTGGGCAACCCGTCGTGAAGGAGTGTCCCGCCCATGTCCCTCGACCTCTCGGACGAGAGCCGGTACGACCGTACGCGCCTGCGGCAGTGGGCGCGCGGACGCGCCCGCTCCGCCGGAGTGGACCGCCGTCACCTGCTGAAACTGTTCGCCGCCGGGGCTGCCGCCGGGCCGCTCGGACTCGGGGCGGGAGCGGGCACGGCCGGCGCCGCCGAGGCCGTGGGGACTGCCGCGGGGGCGTTGGCGCCCGGCATCGTCAAGGCCCTGCCGCCCGAGTTGTTCACCGTACGGGGTACCAACGCGGAGACGAACTTCGCGGCCCTGCGGGGTACCGGGCAGCTCACTCCGATCGACCGCTTCTTCGTCCGCAACCACACCTCCACCCCGCGGTTGGAGGCCCGCGACTGGACGTTGCGGGTGTGGGGCAGCGGCCTCGCCGGCGGGCCGGTGGAGTTCTCGTACGAGCGGCTGCGGGCGCTCCCGGCGGTCGAGCGGACCCTGTTCATCGAGTGCGCGGGCAACGGCCGCAGCTTCTACACCAGCCAGCAGGGCCGGCAGGTCAGTGGCACGGCCTGGACGCTCGGCGCGATCGGTGTCGCGCACTGGCGGGGCGCGCGGCTCTCCGACGTCCTGCGGCGGGCCGGTGTACGCCGGGACGCGGTGGACGTCCTGCCGCGCGGGTTGGACGACGAGGTGGTGACGAACGGGGTGAACCTGGGGCGGGTGCGGCGTCCGCTGCCCGTCTCGAAGGCGCTGGACGACGTGATCCTCGCGTACGAGATGAACGGCCGGCCGCTGCCGGCGGATCACGGCGCGCCCGTGCGGGTCGTGGTGCCGAACTGGATCGGGATCTCCTCGATCAAGTGGGTCGGGGACATCGAGGTCAGCGCCACCCCGCTCTACACCCCGTGGAACACCGACCTCTACCGCCTGTTCGGACCGGACCAGCCCGCGGAGGGCAGTGCTCCGTTGACCCGGCAGACCCTCAAGAGCGCTTTCGAGCTGGAGCTGGGCGCGAGCGTTCCGGCGCATCGGACGCGGCTGCTGACCGGGCGGTCCTGGTCGGGCGCCGCGCCCGTGCACCGGGTGGAGGTGAGCACGGACGGCGGCGTCCACTGGCAGCGGGCCCGGTTGCACGACGCCCCGCGCCGCGGCGGTTGGGTGCGCTGGTCGGTGCCGTGGACCCCGCGGGCGGCGGGGCCGACGGCCCTGCTGGCCCGGGCCACGGACGCCACGGGCCGTACGCAGCCGGCGACGGCGGCCCACAACACGCAGGGGTACCTGTTCGACGCGGTGGTGCGCCACCCCGTGACGGTGGTCTGACCCGGTCGGCCGGGTGGTCAGGGCCGGTGGAAACGGACCTCGGGGGCGTCGGCCGCCGGGCCGTCGAGGACGGGCCTGGGCCTGCCCTTCAGGTGCTGGTCGAAGAAGGCACCGACATAGCGCCGGGTCAGCTCGACCGAGCGGGCGCCGGTCAGCGGCGTCCCGGGGTCGGGTACGCCCAACGCGTCGCCGAGGTAGGGGAAGTCGGTGAAGGTGAAGTGGCCCGAGTCGGCGAAGGTGATCCACTGCTTCCAACCGTCGAGCCGGGGCCAGTTCCGGTCCCAGGTGCTGTCCCTGCCGGGTGTCTGGTCCGCCTTGCCGATCAGCATGAAGGGACGGCCCCCGAGCCCGGTCTCGGGAACGGGTGTCGCCAGGCCTCCGTCGAGGTCCACGCCGGCGCGGACCCGGCCGTCGGCCGCCATGGTCGCCGCCGCGGCGGCGCCGCCGATGGAGTGGCCGGCCATGGCGATGCGCCGGGGGTCGATGAGATCGGCGCGGTGCCAGGCCGCGTCACGTCCGGTGAGCCGGTCCAGCAGGAAGGACACGTCCAGCGCGCGGCCGTCGCTGACCGTCTTGTAGCCGGCGTCCCCGCCGGTCTTGTCGCAGGCCAGGCATTCCAGTACGCGGCCCCCGTCGAAGTCCGTGCCCGCGCTCTCGTAGGCGTGGTCCACGGCGGCGACGACGTAGCCGCGCGAGGCCAGGTCCTCGGCGAGCGAGGTGAGGGTGGCGCGGTGCACCGAGAAGCCGGGCGAGAGGACGATCAGCGGGTACCGGCCGCCGACGGGGCGGGCCCCGGAGCGGGAGTACGACTCGGTGTCGGCGAGGGTCCGGGCGGACACCAGCCCGTCCAACCCCCGGTCGACGAGCAGCAGTCGGGCCTCCTCCTCGGTGAGGTAGCGCACCGGTCGACCGGTGCCTCGCTGGGCCGGGTAGCGCATGGTCACCATGAGCTCGCGCGGCCCGGACCCCGACCAGGGGTCGGTGCGGGAGCCGTCGACGAGGTGGAGGGTGTCCTGACCGACGGCGAACCGTCCGGTGGGGCGCGGGAGTTCGGGAGCGCTACGGGAATTCTGCGCGGTGGCGGATCCGGCCGCCGGGGGTGGGCCGGCGGCGACGGCGCTGCCCGCGGCCGCCGGTATCAGCGGCAGGAGGAGGGCGAGGAGGGTCAACGAGGAGGCGGCGGCGCGGCGTGGTGTCGGCATACTGGCGAACCTATGCCGGTGGTCGGCGGCCGGTCGTCCGCCACTGGGACGACCGGTGACGCGCCTCAAGTCGTAGGCGGTGGAGAGGAGATCATCCCTGACGCGTACTGCGGACCCCGAGTCACGCGAGGGTGATCGCGTCGAGTTTCTCCCGCAGGTAGCGGTGGGAGTCGACCGCCTCGTACGCGACCCGGCCGATCGGGGCGGGCAGGGACTCGACGCGGGTGCCGGCGTCACACTCGTAGAAGTAGACGAGCGAGACGAGTTCCTCGGCCGGGGCGTGGGCGGGTGGCGGCAGCACCCGGTGGCGGCCCGCCCGCCACCGGTCCCCGGTCCAACGGGCGAGCAGATCACCGATGTTGACGGTCAGCGCGGCCGGGTCCCAGGGGGCGTCCTGCCAGCCGCCGGCGTCCGTGTGGATCTGCAGTCCGCCCGCGCCCGGCTCGCGGTCCAGGACGGTGACCGTCCCGAAGTCGGTGTGCGCCCCGATCCGGAACTGACCGGGCAGCGGCTGCCCGACGGTTTGCGTGCCGGGGTACCAGTTGAGGTTGAACCCCCAGGTGGGGTGGCCCGTGTGCCGGGTGAACCGGTCGGCCGGCAGGACGAGGGCCTCGGCCAGCAGTTCCAGCAACTCGTCGCACAGGGCCCGCATCCGCGCGAGGTACTGGCGTGCGTACGGTTCGAGTTCCGGCGTCTGGGCGGGCCACACGTTCGGCCGGAACCACTCGGCGTCCACCGCGGCGTTCCCCGTCGGTTCCTCGGCCGCGCACGACCAGGACTCCTTGAGGTCGGGCGGGGAAGCGGCGCCCTCCGCGTAGCTGTTGGCCTCGGCGCCCGGTCCGAGCCAGCCGCGCCCGCCGACGCTGACGGCGTACGGCTGCTTGACCTCGGCCGGCAGCCGGAAGAAGGAGCGGGCCTCCTCCCGGATCCGGGCGGGCAGCGCCGGGTCGACGCCGTGGCCGGTGATCAGGAGGAACCCGGCCTCCTGGAGGGCCTCGTCGACGCGGGCGGCGATGCGGGACCGAGTGGCGGCGTCGCCCGCCCGCCACAGTCCGAGATCGATCACGGGAACGGGGGACCCGGTCATGCGGAACCTGCCTTCCGGACGGTGGAGGGGCATCCGGGGAAAGCCTAGGGCGTGGTCGGGCCGCCGCGCGGGTGCGTGGCCGGACCCGGGGGGCGGTCAGTCGGGGAGTTCGTCACCGCAACGGGAGCAGTGGCGGGCGCCGGGTTCGGTGGCGAGGCGGCCACAGCCGGCGCAGACCCGGTGCAGCAGACAGGCCGTCTCCCCGCCCTCCGGCTCCGGGAGGACGGCGGGCACGCCCGCGCCCGCGGCGGTGGCGCCGATCCCGAGACCGGGCCGGCGGGTGTGGACGGTCAGGTACGTCAACCCGTCCGGCCCTGCGGTCAGCGAGCGACGGGCGTTCCGCGCCAGCCACACCGCGCAGTGGGGCCGCAGGGCGAGCGGGCCTTCGGCGATGTCGATCCGGCCGCCTCCCCCGACGACGATGAGCAGGACGTCGAGGGCCGGTTCCGCGTGTTCCGCGATGACCGCGCCGGGGCGCATGCGGACGAGGTTCGAGTCCAGGCCGCGGCCGGTGCCGGTCAGTCGCCACAGCGCTCCGGTCGCGTCGGCCGGGGCATCGGCGATCACCGCGTCGAGGTCCGTGAGGGCCCCGGCGGGGTGGGGGTGCGTCATCGTGCTGGTCCTTCCCTGCTCCCTGCGCGTGCCCTCGCAGTCATACACGAACACGAGCCGCCGTTCGGGACCGATCGACGCTTTGTTCCGCAACGGTCCCAACCCCACCCCGGGCTTCGTACGTGTGCCCGATAAGGTCGTCCTCGGATCGCGTCGGCCGGACCCGGCGAGGAGCGCGAAGCCCGGCGGGCGGTGACCACCGCCGCCGGATCCCGCCCGCCCGCCTTCTCCATCCCTGCCTGCCCAGCGCGGTCCCGCCCGCCACCCGCACCGGAAACCTGCCCCCCTCATGAGCCCCAGCACCACCGGCACCGTCAGTCCCGCACGCCCCGCCGAGGTCGTGGCGGACCCGCAGCGGCCCACCCGATCCCGTTCCCGGCTGATGGCGGCCAAGGCCCCCGCGCGCCCCAGCGCGGTCGCCGCCTTCCACAGCGTGAGTGCGGCGACCACCGTCCTGCTGGCCCTCGTCGGCATCGGCGCCATGATCCACGAGCCGGTCCTGATACCCCCGCTGGCCGCCAGCGCGGCCCTCGTGCACAGCGCGCCCACCCTGCCGCTGGCCCAGCCGCGCGGCGTCGTCATCGGCCACATGGTGGGCGCCGCAGTCGGGTACGCGGCCCTCGCGACGGCCGGCAGCAGCGCCTGGACGGCCGCCGTGGCGGCCGGACTGACCCTGGCGCTGCTGACGGTCGCCCGTACCCCGCACTCGCCGGCCGTCGCCACCGCCGTCGTGACCGTGCTCCAGACCCCGGCGCCCGCCCGCTTCGTGCCGCTGCTCCTCGGCTCGACCCTGCTGCTCGTCCTCACGGGGTACGCGGGCTCCCGCATCCGCCGCAAGGCCCCGAGGTACCCCGCCTACTGGTGGTGACCTGCGGGCGCGCCTGCACCGGCCGACGGGGCCCGGGCGCTACTTCTAGTCCGGGACGGCGCAGTGGCGGTGGTGGCGGACGAGAGGCGGCACGCATGGTGGAGATGACGACGAAGGACGTGTTCGGGGCTCCCTGTTGGGTGAGCCTGATGGCCCGGGACATGGCCGCCGCCCAGCGTTTCTACGGTGCGGTCGTGGGCTGGAAGTTCCGTCCGGCCCCGCTCGGCGACGCCTTCTCGGTGGCCGTGATGGGCGGTGTCCCGGTGGCCGGCATCGGGGCGCTGGCGTCCGACCTCGGGGTGGCGGTCGCCTGGACCCCGTACTTCGCCGTCGATGACGCCGACGTGGCGGCGGGCCGGATCCGCGAGCGCAGTGGCACCGTCGCCGTCGGCCCGGTCTCCTTCCCCTCGGGCGGCCGGGCCGCGCTCGTCGCCGATCTGGAGGGCGCGGTCTTCGGGGTCTGGGACGGGCCCGTCTCCTCCGGCTGGCGCGTCGGTGTGGGCCCGGCGCCCGCCTGGTTGGAACTGCGCACCCGCAACGCGTTCGACGCGGCGCTCTTCTACGGCGAGGTGCTGGAGTGGGCGACCGGGCGCGCCGGCTGCTGCGAGGTCGGTTACGAGCAGGACCAGGTGGTGTTGCGGCAGGGCGGCGAGCCGGTCGCCCGGTTGAACAGCGGGCCCGTGGAGGCGGCCGCCTACACCCCGCACACCCGGCCCCGCTGGCACGTGCACTTCCGCGTGTCGCGGCTGGAGGAGGCCGTGGAGTCGGCGGTCGCCCTGGGCGGGAGCGCCGTCTCCGAGGTCACCTCGGCCGGCCACGACCGCTCGGTCACCCTCCGCGACCCGGACGGAGCGCTGTTCACGCTCACGACCACCGTCGAATGACGGCGGCCGTGCCGCGCACGCGCCGGGCCTGCGCGGCCCGTTACGGCGGTTCGGGGAAGAACGGCAGGTAGTCCTGTCCCGGATCGGACGGGATGACGGCGTAGCTGGCCTCCGGCAGTTCGTTCCACACGCCGGGCAGGTCACCGAGCGGTTCCGAGACCACCAGCCGGGACGCGTCGGACAGGTCGCGCAGGAAGTCGATCTCCGGGTGGAGCTGGCGTACGGTCTCGGCCCTGGCGCTGTAGAACAGCGAGCGGGACTTGCCCTCGCTGGAGTAGCGGAACGCCCACACGCGTTCGCCGTCGCTGACCGCGACCGTCATCTGGAGCGGGTCGGGCACCCCGTGCTCCTTGCCGAGCCGCTCCACGAGGCCCGCCATGCGGGCCACCGCGCCCGGGACGTCCTGGTCGAGGCCGAAGGTGACGGCGAGGTAGAACATCACCTCCGAGTCCGTCGAGCCCTCGATGGACGGGAAGAGCGCCGGATCGACGGCCATGCACAGGTCGCGCTGGAGGCGCTGGAAGTCGGTGATGGCCCCGTTGTGCATCCACAGCCAGCGTCCGTGCCGGAAGGGGTGGCAGTTGGTCTGTTGGATCGCCGAACCGGTGGAGGCGCGGACGTGCGCGAAGAACAGCGGCGAGCGGACGTGCCCGGCCAGTTCCTGGAGGTTGCGGTTGTTCCAGGCCGGGCCGATGTCACGGAATACCGCCGGCGTGCCGTCGCCGTCCGGGCTGTACCAGCCGATGCCGAATCCGTCGCCGTTGGTGGACTCCACCCCCATGCGGGCGTGCAGGCTCTGATTGATCAGAGAGTGCTCAGGACGGTAGAGAACGGCGTCGAGCAGCATGGGCGAGCCGGAATAGGCAAGCCAGCGACACATGGGCATCATCCCTTTCACAGCCAGTACCGAGCGTAACGCGACCGCGGTCGCCGGGCTGCGGCGGCCTTGCGACACTGGGCCCGGGCCTTGCGACACGGGCCCCGGGAGGAGGTGGGCGCATGGACCCGGTGGCCGCGCTGGACCGGATCGCCTTCCTGCTGGAGCGGGCCCAGGCACCCACGTACCGGGTCAAGGCGTTCCGCACGGCCTCGGCGGCGCTGGTGCGCATGGGCGGGGCCGAGGTCGCCGAGCGGGCCGCCGCCGGCTCGTTGGAGGCGGTCCGAGGGATCGGCCCCAAGACGGCGCAGGTGGTCCTGGAGGCGCTCGGCGGCGCCGTTCCGCAGTACCTGAGCGCCCTGGAGGACGAGGCCGCCGCGCTCCCGGAGGGCCCGCCGCCCTCCCCCGCCGCCGCCGCGCTGCGCGCGGCCCTGCGCGGGGACTGCCACCTGCACTCGGACTGGTCGGACGGTGGCAGCCCGATCGAGGCCATGGGGCGGGCCGCCGCGCAGCTGGGGCACGCGTGGGCGGTGCTCACCGACCACTCGCCGCGACTGACGGTCGCCCGGGGGCTCTCCCCGGAGCGGCTGCGCGAACAACTGCTGGTGGTGGCGGAGCTGAACGCGCGGTGGGCTCCGTTCCGGCTGCTCACCGGCATCGAGTGCGACATCCTCGCGGACGGCTCGCTGGACCAGGAGCCGGAGTTGCTGGAGGAGCTCGACCTCGTCGTCGGTTCGGTGCATTCGAAGCTGCGGATGGAGTCGCCCGCCATGACGCGGCGGCTCCTGAAGGCGGTGGGCAATCCGCTGATGGACGTGCTCGGGCACTGCACGGGCCGGCTGGTGACCGGCCGGACCCGCCCGGAGTCCGAGTTCGACGCCGGCGCCGTCTTCGCGGCGTGCGCGGAGTCCGGGACGGCCGTGGAGATCAACAGTCGGCCGGAGCGGCTGGACCCGCCCCGGCGCTTGCTGAGGCAGGCCGTGGCGGCCGGGGTGTTCTTCGCCATCGACACCGACGCGCACGCTCCGGGCCAACTCGACTGGCAGGTCCTGGGGTGCGAGCGGGCCGCGGAGTGCGGGGTTTCGACCGAGCGCGTCATCAACACCTGGGCGGCGGATGACGTCCTCGCCTGGACCCGGACCCGGCGCCCGCCCGCGTAGCCGACCGCGCCGGTGAAACCGGCGGGCGACGGGTTCACGGCGGCCCCGCGCCGTGCAGCAGGAGCAGCAGTACGTCGGCGCCCGCGACCGCCATCGTGCCCAGGAACGGGGTCCGGCCGGGTGCGCGGACCGTGCCGAGCAGCATCGCGGCGGTCAGGGCGAGCAGGCCGAAACCGTAGCCGGTGATCCGCCCCGCCGGCCCCGCGACCAGGCACACCGTCGACGCGCCGACCAGCAAGGCGGCCGCCGCGGCCGACCACCGGGCGCCGATCCGCTGCGGCAGCCCGCGGATGCCGGTGGCGAGGTCGTCGGCGATGTCGGGCAGGACGTTGGCGAAGTGCGCCCCGGCGCCCAGCAGGGCGGCCGCGCAGGTCAGCCACACCGGCGGCCAGGGCGCGCCGGGCAGGCCGAGCGTCACGAAGGCGGGGAGCAGGCCGAAGGCGAGGGCGTACGGGAACCAGGACGCGGCCGTGGCCTTGAGGCGCAGGTTGTACGCCCAGGCTGCCGCCACGCCGAGCAGGTGCGCCGTCGCGGCGGCGGGCCCGCAGGCGGCCGAGAGCGCGACGCACACGAGCAGCGCGGTGAGCGCGGCTGCGGTCACCGCGGCGGGCCGCACGGAGCCCGTCACGAGGGGTTTGTCCCGGCGGCCGGTGGCCAGGTCACGGCGCAGATCGGCCCGGTCGTTGCACCAGCCCACGGAGAGCTGACCGGCGGCCACCGCGCCGGCCGTGAGGGCGGAGCCCGCGACCCCGCGGCCGGAGGCCACCGCCAGCGCGGCGGCGAACAGGGTGACGGCGGCGGCCGGCGCGGGATGGCAGGCCTTCAGCAGCCCGGCCGGCAAGGCGCCGGGCCGCGAACCCGGGCGGGCGGGCGCGGCGCCGACGGGAGGCGGACCCCCGTCGGGTGCGGCGCGGGTCGTCCCGTGGAGGGCGGAGCTGGCTCGGGCATGTCGGGCTCGGGCGGGCACCGCTTCACGCTACGCCGTGACGGCACGTCGGGCCCGCACACCCCGCGTCATTCGTGATGCGGCGTCAGTTCTTCCCTATGTTGGGCCAATGACACGTGTCCTGGCAGTGAGCAGCGTGTTCCCGCCGCACCTGTACCGGCAGTCGCAGATCACGGAGGCGCTCACCGGATTCCTCCCGCCCGGCTCCGACGCGGCGCTGCTGCGCCGGGTGCACGCATCGGTCCGGGTCGGCTCCCGTCACCTCGCGCTCCCCCTGGAGCGCTACGGCCCGGACCCCTCCTTCGGGGAGACCAACGCCCAGTTCGTCCGCACCGCCCTGGACCTCGGAGCCCTGGCCGTCGCCCGCGCCCTGACCCGGAGCACGCTCGGCGCCGGAGACCTGGATCTGGTCATGTCGACGACCGTGACCGGGCTCGCGACGCCCTCCCTGGAGGCCCGCCTCGCCTCCCGCGTCGGGTTGCGGCCCGACGTACGGCGGGTGCCGCTCTTCGGCCTCGGCTGCGCGGCGGGCGCGGCGGGCCTCGGGCGGCTGCACGACCACCTGACGGGCCGACCCGGGGACGCGGCCCTGCTGCTGTCGACCGAGTTGTGTTCGCTCACCCTCCAGCCGAGGGACACCTCGATGGCCAACCTGGTGGCCGGGGCGCTCTTCGGGGACGGGGCCGGGGCCCTGCTCGCGGTGGGTGACGAACACCCCCTGCACGCATTCGGATCGGGGCCTTCGGTGATCGCCTCCCGCAGCCGCCTCTACCCCGGCACCGAGCACCTGCTCGGCTGGGACATCGGCGACTGGGGGTTCCGCATGGTGCTCGGCCGCGAGCTGCCGGAGCTGGTCCGGCTGCACGTCGCGGAGGAGATCGAGACGTTCCTGGCCGGACACGACCTCAAACCGTCGGACGTCGACGCCTGGATCTGCCACCCCGGCGGTCCGAAGATCCTCGACGTCCTCAGCACGGCGCTCGGCCTGCCGGAGCACGCCTTCGCGGCGAGCCGCCGGTCCCTGGCGGCCGTGGGCAACCTGTCCTCCGCGTCCGTGCTGCACATCCTCGGCGACGTCCAGGCCGCCGGGCCGCCCGCACCCGGATCGGTCGGCCTGATGCTGGCCTTCGGGCCGGGCTTCGCCTCCGAACTCGTCCTGCTGCGCTGGTGAGGTACCGATGCCGATGACCTCGTACACCCTGTACCTGATCCTCCTCGCACTCGTGGCGCTCGAGCGGATCGCCGAGCTCGTCACCGCCCGTCGCAACGCCGCGTGGAGCCTGGAGCGCGGCGGCCGGGAGTACGGGCGCGGCCACTATCCGACCATGGTGGCTCTGCACACGGCGCTGTTGGCGGGCTGCGTGCTGGAGCCGTGGTGGGCCGGCCGGCCCTTCCTGCCCGTCCTCGGCTGGACGGCGCTCGCGGTGGCCGTCGCCGCGCAGGGACTGCGCTGGTGGTGCATCACCACCCTCGGCCCGCGCTGGAACACCCGGGTGATCGTGGTGCCGGAGCTGCCGCTGGTGGCCGCGGGCCCGTACCGACTGCTGCGCCACCCCAACTACGTGGCGGTGGTGGTCGAGGGGCTCGCCCTGCCGCTGGTGCACTCGGCGTGGTGGACGGCGGCCGGGTTCACCGCGGCGAACGCCGTGCTGCTGGGGGTGCGGATCCGCTGCGAGGACACGGCGCTGGCGGACTCCCGTACGAGGGCGCGGCTCGTGGGCGCGGCCCCGTGATCGACCTGCTCGTCGCGGGCGGTGGTCCGGCCGGGCTGGCGACCGCGATCCACGCCGCGCTGGCCGGGCTGGAGGCCGTCGTCGTCGAGCCGCGCGCCACCCCGGTCGACAAGGCCTGCGGGGAGGGATTGATGCCGGGCGCCGTACGCCGCTTCCAGGAGCTGGGCGTGTCGGTGGGCGGGCGCGAGTTCCGCGGCATCGGCTACGTCGACGCCGTGACGGGGTTGCGGGCGCAGGGGCTGTTCCGGTCCGGCCCCGGGCGCGGCACCCGGCGTACGGATCTCCAGGAGGCCCTCGCGGCCCGGGCGGCGGCGCTCGGCGTCCGTACCGTGGCGGGGCGCGTCGGCGAGGTCCACCAGGATGCCGACGGGGTCCGGGCGGCCGGGCTCGCGGCCCGGTACCTCGTCGCGGCGGACGGTCTGCACTCGCCGGTCCGCCGGTCCATGGGCCTGAGCGCACCGGCCGTCCCGGGCACGCCGACGCGCTACGGGCTGCGCCGGCACTACGCCGTGGCGCCGTGGAGCGACTTGGTGGAGGTGCACTGGTCACACGGGTCGGAGGCCTACGTCACCCCGCTCGGGCCCGACCGGATCGGGGTGGCCGTGCTGACCTCGGAGCAGGGGCCGTACGACCTCCAGCTGGCCCGTTTCCCGCTGCTGGCCGACCGGTTGGCGGCCGGGGCGGCCGGTCCGGTGCGCGGGGCGGGGCCGCTGCGCCAGGGGGCGCGGACGCGGGTGGCGGGTCGGGTCCTGCTCGTGGGCGACGCCGCCGGATACGTCGACGCGCTGACCGGGGAGGGGCTCACGCTGGCGGTGACGGCGGCCCGGGAGCTCGTCCGGTGCGTGCGGGCCGGCCGGCCCGAGGAGTACGAACGGGCTTGGCGGCGGCTTTCGTTCGGCTACCGCACCCTGACGGGGTCACTGCTGTGGGCCCGGCGCCGGGCCCCGCTCGCGGGCCGGATCGTCCCGGCGGCGGCCCGCCTGCCCCGGGTCTTCACGGGGGCGGTGAACCTGCTCGCGCGCTGAGCCGGACGGTGTCCGGCGGGCGGAACCCGGGAGGCCCCGGCCGCGTCGGAACGCGGCCGGGGCCCGGTGTGCTCCCGGTCAGGCGCCGGCGCCCGACTCGGAACGGGCCCGGTCCGGCCGGTACCTCAGCGCCAGCCCGGCGATGATCGCTCCGGCACCGGCGCAGAGCACCGTTGCCACGCCGGCCCAGGCGTGCGGCCCGCCGAGCGCGCTCTCCAGGGGGTCGTAGAACACGACGCCCCCGACCACGTGGAGCGTGACCACGACGAGTGCGGTCACGGCCGCGGCCCGCCACACCATGACCGTGTCGCGCACCGCAAGCAGGGCGCCGACACCCAGGCAGAGCAGGGAGACCGCGAGGGGCAGCAGGTCACCGAGTGCCGGGGCGGGCCGGGCCGCCAAGTCGCCCGGCAGGTGGACGACGCCGCACAGCAGCAGGGCTGCGGCGGCCGGCCAGCGCAGCAGGTGCCGCATCGGCCCCTGCGGGCGCTGCGGCGTACGCACCGGCGCGGGGCGGGGGGAGGTGGGGCGCGGATTGCGTTCGCGCTTCACCGGCTGCGCCCAGCCTCGCTCCGACTGGGGCTGCGGCGCCGCCGCCTGTGAACGGTCCGTCCGGGGGTCGGCGTCGGGTCCGAGGATGCTGACCAGCAGCGCCACGTCCTCGATGGACCGGCCGACGGCCGCCGCGCGCAGCGTGATGTCGGCTTCGCCCTCGTCGTGGCTGGGCTCCCCGAGCAGGGCGAGCATGTGCCGGACCTCGTGGACGGGCCGGGACACCGCGGCCGCGCGGAGCGCCTCGTGTCCGGGGTTGGGAAGTTGGCCGGTCTGCTTGAGGAGGTTCACCAGCGCGATGACCTCTTCGACGGGACGACAGGTGGCCGCGGTCTCCAGCAGTGTCCGTATGGCTTCGGTGTGCGGATCGTGATCGGGCTCGGCAGGCTCGCCGCTCGGGGTGACGGGGTCGGCCGGGGTGACGGGTTCGGCCGGGGTGACGGGTTCGGCCGGGGTGGCCGCGGCGGCCGGGACCGCCCGGTCGGGGGCCGGCGTGATCGCAGTGGCCGGCGCGACCGGGGTGACCGGGACAACCGGCGCCACCGGGACGGCCGGGGTCACCGGGGTCACCGGGGTGACCGGGGCCGGGGCCGCGGGCTGGGGCGTCAGTACCGGCTGGGGCGCGGGCACCGGTTGGGCCGTCGGCAGCGGGCCGGCCGCCCCCGCCGGCGGCGGCGCCATGGCCGCCGCCAGCGCCTCGAACGGCGCCGTACCTGCCGGCGGCACCGGATCGGGCGGCCCGAACGCGGCTGCGGTCGGTGCGGTCGTCGGGTCCGGGGTCAGGGGAGGCCCGTCGCGGTCGTCGTGTGCCGTGGTCGCGAGGGTGCTGGGGTCATTCATGGAAAGCTCCGTTCGCCGACGCGCGGGTCTACACATCGCGCCGGTCATCGTGCGTCATGGGAAGCGCACGCTTTGTTACATTCAGCCGGACGTCCGCGCACTGCGCCATTCGGGGCGGGCAAACGGGGGTCGGGCGAACCCGCCCGCCGGACACGCCGCCCGTAACCCCGACCCGGCGACGGCGCTCCCGCACAGTGGGCGGGGCACCCGCTCAGGAGGGGACCCACCATGCCGCTGCCCGGAACCGCCCGACCGACGGGAACCCTTCGGTCGAGGTTGCCCACCGTGCTGTTGGCCGCCGCGCTCCTGCTCGTGTCGGCCGCGGCCGGCCCGTCCGCCGCCCTGAGCCGGGATGCGGAGCGGCCGGTCCTCGACACCTCCGAGGGGCCCGTACGGGGGCGCTCCCACGGGTCGTACGACACCTTCGAGGGAATCCCGTACGCCGCCCCGCCGACCGGCCCGCTGCGCTGGCGGCTGCCGGTGCGCGCGCCGCTCAGGGCGGGTGTGCTCGACGCCGGGACGCCCGGCTCGGCGTGCGTGCAGCTGCCGCCGCTCGGACCGGCGGTGGCTACGGGCTCGGAGGACTGCCTGTTCCTGAACGTCACCACCCCCGCGGGCCCGGGGCGGGACCGGCCGGTGATGGTGTGGTTCCACCCCGGTGGGTTCCGCGACGGATCGGGGGCCGCGTACCGGCCGGAGCCGCTCGTCGTCCGGGGCGACGTGGTGGTGGTCACGGTCAACTACCGGCTCGGCGTCTTCGGCCTCTTCGGACATCCGGAGCTCGGCGGCGCCCCCAACTTCGCCCTCGCCGACCAACAGGCCGCCCTGCGTTGGGTCCGGGCGAACGCGGGCGTCTTCGGCGGCGACCCGGACCGGGTCACGGTGTTCGGGGTGTCGGCGGGCGGCCTCAGCGTCTGCGCGCACCTGGTGTCCCCCGCCTCGGCCGGGCTGTTCGGGCGGGCCATCGCGCAGAGCGGGTCCTGCTCGACCACCATGCCCCCGTACGCACTGCTGCCGACGCCCGCCGCCTACGAGCCGTTCGTCCCGGAGCGGCGCACGGTGGCCGCCGGTACCCGGGCGGCGCGGGAGCTGGGCTGCGGCGATCGGCCGTCGCCCGAGGCGCTCGACTGCCTGCGCGGCCTGGACGCGACCCGGCTGGCGACAGCGGAGTTGATGGAGCGGTTCTCCGTCCTGTCGTACGGGAACGGGTCGTTGCCGATGGCCCCGCGCCGGGCGCTGGAGTCCGGGCGGTTCCACCGGGTGCCGGTGGTGCAGGGCACCTCCCGGGACGAGATGCGGCTCTTCCTCTCCCAGGTACTGCCGTCGCATCCGATCCCCGACGAACGGGTCTACCGGGAACGGCTCGTGACGTCCTTCGGCGCGGCGGCCGAGGCCGTCGGCGAGGCGTACCCGGCGCATCGGTACCCGACGGCCGCGCTCGCCTGGGCCGGCCTGCTGTCGGACGCCTCGTTCACCTGCCCCGCACTGCGGGACAGTCGGGCGCTGGCCCGTCATGTACCCACGTACGGCTACCGGTTCAGCGACCGCGACGCACCGGTCTTCGTGCCGCTGCCGCAGTCCCCGGAGTTCCCGTTCGGCGCGACGCACGGCTTCGAACTGCCCTACCTCTTCCGGGTCGTGGACCTGGCGCCGCCCCAACAGGCCCTGTCCGAGCGGATGACGGAGTACTGGACGCGCTTCGCCCGTACCGGTTCGCCGAACGGGCCCGACGCGCCCTCGTGGCCGCCTCTCGCCACCACCCCCTCCCCCGCTCCGGCGCCCGTACTGTCCCTGGCGGCGGGGCCGGACGGCATCCGGTCGGTGGACGCGCGGACCGAACACCATTGCTCCCTGTGGGACTCCCTGCCGCCGTTCGGTGAAATCGGCACAACCGATGGGCCGGACGGAACCGGTGGAACCGGTTGAACCGACGGACGGAACCGGTTGAACCGACGCCCCCCGTGGACCCGTTGGACCCGGTGGACCCGGTGGACCCCGTGCCGACGCGATCCCCGAACTCCTCGATGGAAGGTGATCCGATGACCGGACTCCGTGAGGTCCTGGAAGAGCACATGGGCGACGGGGGGCCACCGGGTGCGGTGGCCCTGGTGGCCCGGGAGGGCCGGACCGAATGCGTCGCGGTCGGTGACGCCGAGGCCGGTGGCGGGACCCCCATGGCGCGGGACTCGCTCTTTCGGATCGCGTCGCTGACGAAGCCGGTGACCGCCGCCGCGGTCATGATGCTGATCGAGGAGGGCCGGCTGGCGCCGGCCGCCCCGGTGCGGCGTTGGCTTCCCGAGCTCGCGTCGCCGATGGTCGTGCGCACCCCGGGGTCCCCGGTCGACGACGTGGTGCCGGCCTCGCGAGCGATCACCGTGGAGGACCTGCTGACCTTCCGGGCGGGGTACGGGTTCCCGTCGGACTTCTCGCTGCCGGCGGTCGGCCTGCTGTTCGGCGAGCTGAAGCAGGGTCCGCCCGAGCCCCAGCACGTCGCACCGCCGGACGAGTGGATGGCCGCGCTGGCCCGGATCCCGTTGCTGTACCAACCGGGTGAGGCCTGGCTCTACCACACCTGCTCCGACATCCTCGGCGTACTGATCGCCCGGGTTTCGGGGCGGTCGCTGCCGGAGTTCCTGGACGAACGGATCTTCGCGCCGCTGGACATGGGCGACACCGGGTTCATGGTGCCCGCCGGCGAGCTGGACCGGTTCACGGGCTATTACCGCCGCGGGCCGGACGGGGGCCCGCCGGAGCTGGTCGACGCCCCCGACGGGCAGTGGAGCCGTCCCGTGGCGTTCCCCTCCGGCGGGGGCGGTCTGGTCTCCACCGTCGACGACTGGTGCGCCTTCGGGCGGATGCTGCTCGCCGGGGGAAGGGCCGCGGACGGGCGGGCACTGCTGACGCCCGACTCGGTGCGGCGGATGATGACCGACCGGCTGACGCCGGCCCAACGGGCGGGCGGCGAACTGTTCCTGGAGGGACAGGGCTGGGGGTTCGGCGGCTCCGTCGACGTCGAGCCGCGGGAGCCGTGGAACGTGCCCGGGCGCTACGGCTGGGTCGGCGGAACGGGCACCGCCGCGCACGTCGTCCCGTCCACCGCAACGGTGACGGTCCTGCTGACCCAGCTCGAACTGGGCGGGCCGACCCCGCCCGCCCTGCTGCGCGACTTCTGGCGGTACGCGGCCGGCGTCTGACGCCCGGGCCGGTGCGGTCCGACGCCTCAGAGGCGTACGTTCCAGGTGGCGGTGGAACTCAGGGTCCGGGCGATCGCGGGGTCGCGCACGGAGTCCGTGCGGTCCCGGGCGGTCACCGACAGCTTGTGTCCGCGCAGGTCGAACAACCACAGCTCGGCGACGCGGACCTCGGTGCGGCCTGCGAAGCGGCGCAGTTCGCGGCCGTCGAGGTACCAGCGGATCTCGATCCGGCGGCCGTCGGCGGTGGTCAGGTCGGGCACGGCGGCGCGTGCCGCATGGCCGAGGCGCAGGGTGCGACCGGTCGGGGTGAGCGGGGTGACGACGTTGGCGTGGCGGTGGAAGCCCGCGATCATCGCTTCGACGCCGGGCAGGTTGAAGGGTTTGCCGAGGATCCTCATCAGCGAGTTGTCGGTGGGGCGGTGGAGTCCGGCGGCGTAGTACCCGCCGCCCTCGTAGGCGCCGACGGTGCCGCCGTCGGGCGAGGTCTCGCCGAGCCAGCGGTGCCACTTGGCGCCCTGGTCCTTCATGCGGGCGGCGTCGAGGGTGGAGGTGTTGGGGTCGGTGGGCTCGGGGCCCGTGTACCGCTCGTACTCGGGGACGCCCGGGTAGAAGTACTCGTCGGCGAGCTTCCCGAGGGAGTGACCGGTCTCGTGGATGGCCACCTGGCCGGACTTGGGGTGGCCGGCGGAGGCGGTGGAGATGCCTTCGTAGCCGAGGGTGGGGCTGGGTTCGTTGTAGCCGGCCCCGCCGTACTTGGCGCTGTTGGCCAGGACGATGACGAGGTCCGCCTCGGGCGCCCGGGCGACGTACGCGTCCACCTTCGGCTGGTCGACGCAGAGCAACCGCTCGATGTCCTCGCACCAGAAGTGGCTGCCGAGCGCGGTGTCGCGGACGGCGCCGGGGTCGGGGTCGCCGGACACCCCCGATTGGGCGGACACGGCGTCCACCGTCCATACGTTGAAGAGGGTCCGGTAGGTGGCGTAGGGCTCGACGGCCTCGACCTCGGCCCATTTGGCCCGGGCGTCGGCATGGAACGCGTCGAGTTGGTCGGCGGTGTAACCGTCACCGACGACGACCACGTCGAGCCGGTCCGCGGTGGGGCCGTTGTCGATCACCTTGGTGACCCGACCGTCACCGGTCCCCGGCGGCGCGGACCGGCGGGGCGCCGCCGGGGCCGGTCCGCTCGCCGGTACGAGGACGTGGCCGGATCCGGCTTCTTCGCCGTGTTCGGGCCCGGGTATCTCGACCTCGACGCGCCCGGGTCGGGGCGGGTCCGCGGCCTGGGCCGGCGCCGGGGCGGTCAGCAGGACGGCGCCGGCGCAGGCTGCGGCGAGGGTCGTGCGCAGGGTCGTTCGGATGGTCGGTCTCATGAAGTCCTCCGCGAGGAAGGGGAGTTAAACAGCGGGATAAGCGTGCTGAAGTGGTTGCTCAAATTAGGTGGCGTACGGGGCGTGCGCAATGGTCCGCCGCGGCTGAATACTGGTGGTCGCACGACAACACGCCGCACAGCAGGGGGTTTTCATGGACGAACCGACCGAGATCGGCCGCCGGGTGCATCGACTGCGCACGGAACGCGGAATGACCCAGAAGCAGTTGGCGGAGCCCTCCTACACCCCCGCGTACGTGTCGACCCTGGAGGCGGGCAAGGTCCGACCCTCGGAGACCGCCCTGCGCTTCCTCGCCGGGCGCCTGGGCACCTCGTACGAGGAGTTGACGACGGGGCGTCCGGCCCGGCTGGCGACCGAGCTGCGGCTGGCGCTCACCGACGCCCAGCGGACCCTGGCCACCGGGTCCGCGGACGAGGCCGCGGACCACTACCGGCGGCTGCTCGCCGACGCGGAGGACCTGGACCTGTCCGACGAGCGGGCCGAAGCACTGATGGGGCTCGGGGACTGCGCGCTGGAGGCGGGCCGGCTGCCGCAGGCCATCGCCCGGTTCGAGGAGGCGGAGGCCCTGCTGGCCGACCAGCCGCTCCCCCGCCGGGCGCGCCCGATCCGGGGCCGGGCCGTCGCACACCTGCTGGCGGGCGAACTGCGGTACGCCTGCTACCTGCTGGAGTCGGCCATCGACGCGCTGAACTCGGAGGGACTCGCGGATCCCGAGGCGTTGCTGCTGCTCTACTCGGCGGTCATCGGGCCCTACATCGACATGGGCGCCCATGCCCGCGCGGCGCACGCGGCCGAGTTGGCGTTGGCGCTGGCCCCGCAGGTCGGTGACCCGGCGCTGGTGGCGGGCCTGCACCGGCAGGTCGCGCGGACGTTCCTCGCGGAGGGGCGGGTGGCCGACGCGGACGCCTCGCTCGCGAAGGCCCAGGCGGTCTACCGGCAGCTGCGGCTACGGACCGATCTGGCGCACTGCCATTGGATGCGTGGTTACGTCCAGGCCCAGCACGGGCAACTGGATCTCGCCGAGCGGGAGTTGCGTACGGCGCGGGAGATGCTCACGGCCAAGCGGGCCGCCCTGTACACGGCGCAGGTGGAGGTCGAGCTCGCCGACGTGCTGCGGCGGCTGGGCCGGTACGCGGAGGCCACCGACCTGGTGTCGGCCCTGTTGGAGCCGAGCGACGGGCCGGTGGCGGGGCCGGGTGGCGTGCACGCGGGCGGCGCGCACCGGCTGCTGGGGCTGATCGCGCAGGAGCGGGGGCTGACGGAGGAGGCGGAGGAGCACTACGTACGGGCGCTCGCCCTGCTGGAGCGCAGCGGGGCGGGCGGGGACCTCGCCGATCTGTGTCGCCTGTTGGGTGATCTGCTGCGGCGTACGGGACGGACCGAGGCGGCCCTGGACGCGTACCGCACGGGCCTCGGGCATCGGGCGGCTCCGGGGACGACCACGCTGGGTCCGGCGCCGGCCGCGCCCGCGTTCCGGCCGCCGTCGACGCCGTACGCACCGCCGACGGCCCCGTACGCGCCGGCGACGACGACGCTCCCGGCGCCGCGGTGAGGGCGGCGACGGGAGCGGGCGGCGGTGGCCGGAGCGGTCAGTGGTTGTCGGTGGGCCGCAGGTCGCGCGGGATCATCGCCCAGGTCGTGGCGGCCGCGGCGACGGCCAGCGCTCCGGCCATCAGGAACGCCGGGGTGATGGCCAGGGTGTAGGCCTGGGAGGCCGTGTCCAGGAGGGCTTCGCCGACGGAGCCGCCGAGCCGCTCGGCGACGTGTGCCGCTTCGCCGACTGAGTCCCGTACGGCGTTCGCGGTGGGGTCGTCGAGGGCGAGGGCGGGCAGGTTGCCCCGGTAGAGGGCGGCGGCCGTGCTGCCGAGGATGGCCACGCCCATCGCGGAACCCAGTTCGTAGCAGGTCTCCTCGATCGCGGCGGCGCTGGACACCTGGTCCGCCGGGGCGGCGGAGACCAGGGTGACGGAGGCGACGGTGGTCGCGATGCCCGTGCCCAGCCCCATCACGGTCAGGGCCACCGCGAAGGCGGGGTAGCCGAGGCCGGTGAACTGCTGGACGCTCCAGGGCAGGGCCATGCCGGCCGCCAGGACGAGCAGTCCGGCGCCGAGCACGTGCCGGATCGGGAAGCGCTGCATGAGCGTGGGGGCCACCATCGAGGCGCAGATCAGCGCGAGGGGCGCGGGCAGCAGGCGCAGCCCGGCCTCCAGCGGGGTGTAGCCCTGGCCGTACTGGAACCACTGGGTGACCAGGAACAGGATGGCGCCCATGCCCACCATCGGCAGGAAGATCGCTGTCGCGGCGACGCTGAAGGCCGGCTTGGCGAACAGCCGGACCTGGAGCAGGGGGTCCTCCAGGCGGAGCTGGCGGCGGACGAACACGGTGAGCGCGACGGCGGCGAGGATCAGCAGCGCCCAGGGCAGCGGGTCGGCGACGCCGCTCTTGCCGAGCTGCTTGATGCCGCCGGCGAGGGCGAGCATGCCGACGATCGACTGGCCGACGCCCCACCAGTCCCAGCGGCCGGCGCCCCGCGGGGCGCGCGATTCGGGCAGGTAGCGCAGTCCGGCGGCGACGATGAGCGCGGCGACGGGGAGGTTGAGGAGGAACGCGGAGTGCCAGCCGTGGTCCTGGACCAGGAATCCGCCGACGACGGGCCCGAAGGCCATGCCGCCACCGAACACGGCGGCCCAGACGGCAAGGGCGAAGGCGCGCTCCTTGGCGTCGGTGAAGACGCTGCGCAGGATCGACAGGGTGGACGGCATGATGGCCGCGCCGCCTATGCCGAGCAGGGCGCGCGCCGCGATGACGTGCCAGGCCTCGGTGGAGAACACGGCGATGAGCGAGGCGACGGAGAAGATGCCGAAGCCCGCCATGAGCAGTCGCTTGCGGCCCCAACGGTCGCCGAGGGCGCCCGCGGTGACGAGCAGTCCGGACAGGGCCAGCGCGTAGACGTCGATGATCCACAGCTGCTGGACGGCGCCGGGCTGGAGGTCGGCCACGAGCGAGGGGAACGCCACGTTGAGGATCGTGGTGTCCATCGAGATGAGCAGGAGACTGCCGGAGAGGATCGCGAGGACGATCCAGCGACGCGGGTCCGGCGTGGGGGTGCGCATGGGATTCCGTTCGGTGTGGTGCACGAGTCGGTGACGCATGGAGGTGTGGTGCCGGGCCGAGGTGTGGCCGCGGGCGGTCCTGGAGGAGGGACCAGGGCCCGGCCCGGACGTGCGGCCGCCCGCGCGGGAGCGCGCCGGAGCGTCCTCCCTCAGCCGTTCTTCGTTGGCCATGATGAGCCTCCTTCGCCTCGGATGATACAAATTTGTCTCACTCGACGCAAAGGCCGCTCATTTCTCGGCCATCCGGGGCTCCTTATTGAAAACGACTGTCATTGCCATATACTCGTCCCATGGCTCGCAACGAAATACGCCCGGTCGTCAAGCTGCGCTCCACGGCGGGGACCGGCTTCACCTACGTCACCCGCGAGAACCGCCGCAACGACCCGGACCGGATGACCCTGCGCAAGTACGACCCCGTGGTCCGCCGACACGTCGACTTCCGCGAGGAACGCTGACCCCGGGGCCCGCCGACCGCTGCCCTTCCACCCCTGCCCTGCCCGACCACCCCGAAGGAGACCTCGTGCCGTCCGCTGTCCACCCCGCCCGCTCGTGCCGCCGGTACGGGAGCACCGCGTGAGCCTGCCCGTACTGATCGTCGGCGGCCTGCACGCCGAAGCCCGCACTGCCGTGGTCGACGGGTTGCTGGCCGCCGTCGCCGGCAGCGTCGCCCTGCACCACGACCTCTCCGAGGCCCCGCGGGGCCTCGTACGGCGCACCGTGCGCGACGCGTCGGGTCCGCTGACCTCCGGGCAGACCCCCTTGGTCAACGGCTGCGCCTGCTGCGCGCTGCGCGAGGACCTGGTTCCCGAGCTGCTGCGACTCGCGGCCGGCGGGACGACCTCGCTGGCCGTGGTCGAACTGTGGGACTCGGTCGAGCCCCGTGCCATGGCCGAGGTGATCGCCGTGCACGGCAGGGGCCACCTGGAGCTGTCCAACGTGGTCACCGCCGTCGACCCGGCGCTGGTCCTGCCCTGCCTGACCAACGGGGACGACCTGGTGGAGGCCGGTCTGGCCGCCGCGGCCACCGACCGACGGACCGTCGGTGACACCTGGGCCCGGCAGCTGGAGTACGCGGCCGTCCTCGCCCTCGTCGACAACCCGGCGGCCGACGCCACCGACCACGCCCTGCTGGCCCAGCTCCACCCGACCTCCCGCCGGGTGGCGGCCGGGTCACCGGAACTGACCCGACTCGCCTTCGCCGGGTTCGACACCGAGGCCGCCGCGGCCGCGCAGCACCCGGCCTGCGCGCTGCTGCCGCAGGACGCGGACGAGGTCGGGGTGGCCACCCTGGTCTGGCACCGCAACCGGCCCTTCCACCCCGAGCGGCTCTACGCGGCCCTGGAGGACCTCGCCTCCGCGGCGGCCCGCAGCCGCGGCCGGTTCTGGCTCGCCGACCGACCCGACACCCTGCTGTCCTGGGACGCCACCGGCGGGGCGCTCTGCATGGAGAACGGCGGGCCCTGGCTGGCCTCCCTCCCGGACGCCGCCTGGGAGCTGGTTCCTCCCGTTCGGCGGGCGGCGGCCGCCCTCGGCTGGCACCCCGAGCACGGCGACTGCTGCCAGCACCTCGTGTTCACGTCCCCCGGGCTCGACCGGGACGGCCTGCGCGAGCTGCTGGACTCCTGCCTGCTCACCGACTCCGAGTTCGGCGCCGGGCGCGAGGGGTGGAAGCGGCTGCCGGCCGTCTTCGACTCCCTGCTCGCCCCGGCCGGGTAGCCGCCGCCGGTTCCGCCCCGGCCCCTTCCGGCCCCTTCCGGATCCTTGCGGTGCGGGCCCGGGTTCGGGCGGCTCGCCGCCGGGCAGGAGTCGAACGCCGTCCCGCGCGTTCGCGGGGCGTACCGGTTTCCGGTCAGTCCTCCGCGGCCCTGGCCCGGGCGCCCGAGCGGGTGCGGCCGGCGGTCGGGGCGCGCCGCGGATGACGGCGCACGTACTCGTCCTCCAGTTCCTTGAGCCGCTGCGTGTGCGTGGCGAGCGCGTCGTCCGACCCGTGCAGCAGCGTCTCGTGGCGCGTGCGGTGGATCGTCTCCAGCTCCTTCAGCAGCCTGCCGTCCTCCAGCTCGCTCGCCGCGGGTCCACCGCCGTGCTCGGCCATCACGACCACCTCCACGTCTTACGGTAGGGAGTCCTCCGCGCCCGCGCGCGCGGGCCGGCTCAGCCGTCCTTGCCGACCGCCGGCGCCGGGCTGAGCGCGGCGTGGGCGCGCAGAGCCGTACGCACCGACCAGAGCACCGACACCAGCGGGACGGCGACGACCGCGCCGACCACACCGGCGGCGATGGCTCCGGCCACCACGGAGACGGCCACCACCAACGGATGCAGCCGCACCGCCCGGCTCATGACGAGGGGGTGCAACAGGTGGCCCTCGATCTGGCCGATGACGACGATCAACGCGACCACCAGGGCCGCGACGAACGGCCCCTTCGCCGCCAGGGCGACCACCGCGGCGACGCCCAGCGCCACCGGCGATCCGACGAGCGGGATGAACGCGGCGAAGAACTCCAGCAGCGCGAGCGGCACCGCCAGCGGCACCCCGAGGAAGTACAGCGCCACCCCGACGAGCACCGCGTTCGTCGCGGCGACCAGCACGATCCCGTGCGTGTACCCGGTGAAGGTGCGCCAGGCGGCGCGCCCCGCGACGCCCACGCGCTCGCGCGCCGCCTCGGGCAGCTGCGCGCAGAACCACGACCACTGCCGGTCCCCGCCGTGCAGGAAGAAGACGGACGAGAACGCGGCGAGGGCCAGCACCGTCAGCACCTGCACCAGGTGGCTCGCCCCGCTGACGGCGGTGCTGAGCAGCGTCGAGCGGTGACCGGACAGGAACGCGCCGATCTTGGACTGGATGTCGGAGAGCGCCTCGGGGTTCACCCGGAACGGCGGCCGCTCCAGCCACTCCTCGATGCTGTCGAGGCCTTCGCGGAACTCGCGGACCAAGGTGGTGCTCTCCCCCGCCACCGCCTCGCCGACCAGCGCGAGCACCCCCATGAGCAGCACCGCGGTGCCGACCAGGGTGATCGCGACGGCGAGGGAGCCCGGCAGGATGCGGGTGAGGCCGCGGGTGGGGGGCCCGAGCAGGGCGGTGAGGATCAGCCCGAGGAACAGCGCCACCGCGATCTCGTGGAAGCGGCCGAGCAGGGCGAACACCGCGTACACGGCCGCGCCGACCACCAGCAGGCGCCAGGCGTAGGACGCGACCGTACGCAGGAGCGGGGACACCGTCGGCATGGTTCATGGGTGCCACGTCGCGCGGAACCTGGCACGTGCCGAGGCCCGATTTCGCCCGTCCGGGGAGAAAATGCGTTGCCGACGCGCCTCGGGAGACGGACGATGGCGCGTCGTGAGTACTTCCCGTTTGAGCGCCGTGCTGCCCGATCTCGCCCCCTGGCGGTCGAGCCGCGACTTCCGGTTGCTCTTCTACCAAGGCACCGTGACGTTCTTCGGGTCGTTCATGGCGATGATCGCGCTGCCGCTCCAGATCAAGCACCTGACGGACTCGCCGCTCGCGGTCGGGGCCATGGGCGCCGTCGAACTCGTTCCGCTGGTGGTCTGCGGGCTGTACGGGGGCGCGCTGGCCGACGCGGTCGACCGGCGGCGGCTGATCCTGCTGACCGAGGCCGGGCTGGGGCTGCTTGCTCTGATCCTGCTGGTCAACGCGCTGCTGCCGGATCCGTTGCTGTGGCCGCTGTACGTGGTGGCGGCCGGCGTGTCGGCGCTGACCGGTCTCCAGCGGCCGGCGCTGGACTCGCTGATGGCGCGGATCGTGCCGCACGACCAGTTGTCCGCGGCCGCCGCGCTCAACGGGCTCCGCTACCAGTTCGGGGCGATCGCCGGGCCGGCTCTGGCCGGTGTGGTCGTCGCCTGGGCCGGATACGCCCCCGCGTACGCGGTGACGGTGGCGGGCTTCCTCGTGTCGGTGCTGCTGTGCCTGCGGCTGCGGCCGGCGCCGCCGGTGGGGGGCGCCGTACGGCCGTCCCTGCGGGCCATCGGGGAGGGCGCGCGGTACGCGTGGAGCCGGCCGGTGCTGCTCGGCACGTACGCGGTGGACCTGGCGGCGATGTTCTTCGCCTTCCCGAACGCGATCCTCCCCTTCCTCGCGGACGAGCTCGACGCGGTGTGGGCGCTCGGTCTCATGTACGCCGCCGGCGCGGTGGGCTCCCTGCTCCTGGGCATGACCAGCGGCTGGGTGTCGCGGGTGCGCCGGCACGGGCTCCTCGTGGTCTTCGGGGCCGCCGTCTGGGGGCTGGCGATCGCCGCGGCGGGCTGGTTCTCCGGCATCTGGATCGTGCTGGCCTGCCTGGCGGTGGCCGGAGCGGGCGACATGCTGAGCGGGCTGGGCCGGGCGACGATCTGGAACCAGACGATCCCCGAGGAGCTGCGGGGACGGCTCGCCGGGATCGAGGTGCTCTCGTACAGCGTCGGTCCGCAGCTCGGCCAGGTCCGGGCGGGCACCATGGCCGGGTGGACCGGGACCCGGCCGGCCTTCTGGAGCGGCGGGCTGGCCTGCGTGGCGTCGGTGGCCGTGCTGGCGGCGCTGCTGCCCAAGCTGATCTCGTACGACGCCGAGACCGACGAGGACGCGCTGCGCCGCCGGGCCGCCCGGGAAGGGGCGACCCGGCGGGAGGACCCGAGCGGCGCGGTGGCCTGACCCGGGTCCCCCGCGGGCGTCCGCTACCCGGCCGAGCCGCGGATCACGAACTGTGATCCCGGCTCGACCAGGACGTCGCCGTCGGCCGATCCGGTGATGGTCACACCGGTGAGGGTGGCGCTGCCGCGGGCGCCGCCGTGGGCCCGGATGCCGGCTCCGTTGTTCGACCGGTCGATGCGGACCTTGTCGATCACGGCGTTCGGCACGCTGCCGCCGCCGGACTTGAACTGGATCCCGTCGTAGGTGGAGTCGCTGATGTCGGTGTCGCGGATGGTCACCCCGGGGATGTCCTGGCCCGAGGCGAAGAGGGTGATCGCGCCGAACTCCTGGGCCTCGCCCCAGAAGGCGCCGCCCGTGCGGTGGAGGCCGTTGTTCGCGATCAGGGTCTGCCCGGAGAACGGCAGCGGGTCGTGGTCGGTGGCGAGCATGATGCCCGGGTAGTTCATGGTGTCGGAGACCAGGTTGTTCTCGATCGTGTTGCCGTACCCGCCGTAGACGGCGATGCCGTTGGCGCGCCAGGGCAGCTGGATGGTGTTGTTGCGGAAGTGGTTGTCGTGGCCGATGTCGACGGCCGTGTTCTTCACGTAGCGGCTGGACCACACGGCGAGGGCGTCGTCGCCGGTGTTGCGGAACGAGGAGTTGAAGACGGTGGAGTTCTTCGTTCCGTTGGCGAAGTTCACCCCGTCCGCGTACGTGTCGCGGATCCGGACGCCGCTGAACTCGACGCCGTCGCCCGGTCCCCAGAGTTCGGGGATGTTGTCGTAGTCACGACCGACCCAGGCGCCCACGTTGGCGTGCTCGATCCACACGTTCGTGATCTTGGTGTTCCTGCCGAAGCGGCCGTTGAGGGCCACACCGCCCTCGGCGTTGCCGTCGCCGCCGCGGATGGTGCCGGAGCCGAAGATGGCGATGTCGGAGATCCGGGTGTTCTCGTCGATGTCGAAGCCGAAGTTGCCCTCGTGCGGGTGGTTGATGCCGCCGGCCTGGTGGGGCGGGGTGAGCGTGTAGAGCTGGGAGTGCCACATTCCGGCGCCGCGGACGGTGACGTCACGGATGCCGACCTGGTTGAACTGGCCCCGGTTCAGCGGGTCGTCGGTGAGGATCTTCTGTTCCTGACGCCACTGACCGGCCGGGATCCACACGCAGTCGATGCGGCCGTTCTGGTCGTCGGTGACGGCGCGCTGGAGGGCGTCCGTGTCGTCGATGCCGTCGTTGGGGACGGCCCCGTAGGCGGTGATGGAGGTGCATTCGGCGGGCTTGGCGGTCGGCGGGGCGACCTGTTCCAGGTCGATCAGGTCGACGATCTGGTAGGCGGCGTTGTCGCCGGCGTCCCGCTGGAGCCGGAACTTCGTCCCCGGCGGGTAGCTGCGCTCCAGCAGGGCGTGGGACTCGTCGAACAACCGGCGGGCGTCGCCCTGGGGGGTGTTCGTGAGGCCTTCCGGGCTGTCGGTGGCGCCGTACAGCCAGCTGTGCTTGGACGACAGGTCGATCTTCCGGACGAAGGTGCCGTCGACGTAGAGGCTGAGGCCGGCCGTGGCTCCGCCGCCGGCCGGGGCGTCGGGCACGGAGTTGCGCACGACGATGGAGTTCGCCTGGTTGGTGGAGGTGAACTCCACGTACTGGCCGGTCGCGGAGAGCCGGACGGAGGCGCGACCGGAGGATTCGGTGGCGAAGTTGGTGTGGCCGAAGGTCCGCTCGGGGTCGCTCCGCAGCAGGGTCCCCGTGTGGCGGGCGGCCTCCGCCTCGTACTCGGTGTACGGGACGGCGGCGCCGCGGCCGGCCACGATCGAGCGGGAGTGGACGTTGTTGTTCTCGTTGGTCTCGGCGACGACGCCCGTCGCGTCGGCGGTGGCGGTCAGGGTCGCGCCGCCGCCGGTCGCGGTCCAGCTGCCGTCGAGCGCGACGGTGACGGTGGCGCCGGCGGGTACGACCGGGGTGTTCCCGTTCAGGGTGACGGCGCCGGCCGTGAGCCGGGTGACGCTGGCGGGCGCCGGGGCGGTGCCGCGGTTGTGTACGGCCGCGGTGAACGTCACCTTGGCTCCGACGGCCGGGGTGGCCGGGTCGGGGGTGATCCCGGTGACCTCCAGGTCGGGGCCGGGGCTCTGGCCGACCACCAGCGGGCCGGCGCCGCTGCGGCTGTTGTTGCTGTCGTCCGACTCGGCGACGGTGTCCTCGGGGTCGACGGCGGCGGACACCGTGTAGCGGCCGACAGGGCGCTTGCCGACGGCGACCGGCACCGTGACGGAGGCTCCCGCAGCCAGCGCGGCGACGGGGGCGCTGCCCGCGACGACGCCCTCCAGGCTGATCCGTACGGTGGTCGCGGCGGCAGGGGCGTTGCCCGCGTTGCGGACGGTCGTGTTCACCGTGACGGCGTCCGTTTCGGAGGGCGCCGACGGTGACCAGGTCAGGTCGGTGAGGGTCAGGTCGGGGTTGGGGGCGCCCGTTCCGACGACCTGGAGCTCGGCGACCTGGGCGCCGGGGGCGCCGGTGTTGCCGTGGAACCGCAGCTGGACGTCCGCGAAGCGGCCGCTGACCGGCACGGTCACCGTGTTGCCGTTCGCCCCGGGGCTGAAGGCGTGGTCGGCGCGGGCGCGCAGGGTGGTGAACGCGGAGCCGGCCTGCTCACGGCCGAGGACCTCGAAGTTCTGGGTCCGCGGCGCCCAGGCCGCGTCGGGGTTGAGCCGTACGACCACGCCGGCGAGGTCCGCGTTGGCCCCGAGGTGGACGGTCAGCGACGAGCTCTGCCCGGCGGCTTCCCAGTACGTGCTCAGGCTGTCGTCGTTGGCGTTCGGGGCGACGTAGGACTGGGTGGTGGAGGTGGCCTCGATGGGCTTGCCCCGGGCCAGGTTGGTGCCGGTCGGGGGCGGGTCGCCGGGATCGCCCGGGTCACCGGGGTCGCTCGCCCCGTAGATCTCGAACTCGGATATCTGGGCGGCGTTCCAGCCGCTGTTGGCGGCGACGTTGACCCGGAGGTAGCGGGCGGGCGCCGAGCCGAGGCCGAGGGACACCTTGTTGGCCTGCGCGGGGTCGAAGACCTTGGGGGCGGAGGCGGCGAGCGTGGTGAAGGTCGCGCCGTCGGCGCTGCTCTGGAGGCTCAGCGTCTGGGTGCGGCGTTCCCAGGCGGAGGGCAGTTTCAGCACCACCTCGTCCACGGTGGTGGTGGCTCCGAGGTCGATCTGGAGCCACTGCGGGAAAGCGCCCGCGGGCCCCTCCCAGTACGTCTGTTGGCTGCCGTCGGTGACGGCGGTCGCGGGGTAGCCGCCGAGGGATCCGCCCGCGGTGGCGGCTCGCCCCAGGGCGAGGTTGACCGTGCCCGCGGCGGGTGCGGAGGGTGCGGCGGCGGCGCCCCCGGGGGTCGGTCCGAGGGCGGTCAGGGCGCCGAGCAGCAGGCCGCCTACGAGCGTGCGGCCGTGTTGTTTCCATCTCATGGGGGCCTCTGTTCCAGAAGGGTGGGGCGAGGACCTGCCGATTAATCTCGACCTCTGCGCAAGATTTTGAGGAATCCAGTTGATTCTTTGCGTGGATCAGGGTCACAGGTTTCTATCAGGTCACCGGTTTGTCAACGGTCCTCACACGGCGCGCCCGAACGGCGGCTTCCGCGATGCGGGCGCGCACCCTGCCCGGGAGGGTGACGGCATGGGTGACTGGTGGTACCGAAACATCCTCGAACCGGGCAAGCTGCCCCTGTTGCTGGCGCTGTCCGCCTTCGTGCTGACGTTCACGATCACCCGTGTCATCACCCGGATGATCCGGGCCGGCAAGGGCCCCTTCCGCAACGTCACGCCGGGTGGTCTGCACGTCCACCACGCCGTACCCGGCGTGGTGCTGATGACGGTCGGCGGGTTCACCGCGATCGGGGGCGGCCGCACGGGCTGGGGGTCGGCGCTCGCCGCCGTGCTCTTCGGGATGGGAACGGGACTCGTCCTGGACGAATTCGCGCTGATCCTGCACCTGAGCGACGTCTACTGGAGCAAGGAGGGCACGATCAGCATCGAGGTGGTCATCCTGACCACGGCCCTCGCCTCGCTGCTGCTCTGCGGGTTCCTGCCGCTCGGCGTGGACGGGCTCACGCCGGACGAGAAGCAGAGCCGGATGACGCTGGTGTCGACGGTGGTGCTCAACCTCCTGTTGGCCGTGGTGGCGCTCTTCAAGGGCAAACCCCGGATGGCCGTGCTCGGGGCGGTGGTGCCGCTGATCGCCCTGGTCGCGGCGACGCGGCTGGCCCGCCCGGTGTCCCCGTGGGCCCGTCGCTTCTACCGGCGCCGGCCGAAGGCGCGGGCCCGCACGATGAGGCGCGCGTACCGGCACGACCGGCGCTGGAGCGGTCTACGGCGCCGCGTCGACTACCTGATCGGCGGCGCCCCCAGCAAGTGACGGCCCCGTGGTGACGGCCCCGCGACGGGACCCCCGGACGCCTTGCGTCCGGGGGTCCCGTCATCGCGGTCTCAGACCTGGGCGGGGGCCTCGTCGAGCTCCCAGGCGTGGCGCTTGAACTCGCGACGGAAGTCGGCGTGGTCCTCCCACTGGCGGGCGATGCCGCGCAGCACGTCCCAGTGGTGTTCCACCGACTGGTCGATGACGTTACGGACCCGCGGCTCGGCCGTCTCGCGCTTCTCGATGAGGCCCTTCACCGCGGAGGCCTCCAGGACGCTGTTGCGCAGGGCGCGCAGGGCCCGGGAGGTGTCGTCCATCGCGAAACCGCCCTCACTTCCGGTCTCCGCGTCGAACAGCGGCGTCAGCCGCGCCTCGATGAACGCGGTGATCCGCTCGAAGTGCTGCACGTCCATCAGGGGTTCTCCGTCTCCTGCCGCGCCGGTGAGCGGCTCGCGTACACGATACGAGGGCCCGGCACGCCCCGCGGACCAGGGGCACCACGGCGGCGGGGGCCGATTGTCGGACCGCTGCGCCACCATCACGGCATGACGATCGACACCGCTCCCGACCCGGCCGACCGTGACGAGCACGCCGACGCCATCGCCACGGTCCTCCGGGCGTCCGCCGCGCACTACGGCTCGGGCGAATCCCGGCTCGACGACGCCTCCTTCGACCTGCTCGTGTCCCTGATCCGGGCCTACGAGGCCAACTATCCGCAACACGCCGACCCGACCTCCCCCGACGAGGTCGCCGGGCCGCCGGCCGGTCGGACGGTGGCGGCGGGGATCGAGGTCCTCGGGCAGGGGGAGTTCGCGCCGCGGGTCGCCGCCGAGCTCAGTGCGGGAACGGCGGGGGCGGGGTGACCGCGAGGACGGGCGGCGCCGGTGAGGTATGGCGGTGTCCGCAGGGCTCGAAGACCAGGACGACGGGTTCGCCGGGCCGTTGGCGCCAGGAGATCCGCTCCGGCACCTCGACGCACACCGGGCAGTCGGGCAGCGGGCTCGGCCGGGTCCGCCGCTCGGGCGCGGCCGTGAGGACCGACGGCATGGAGTGCGGGTCACGCATGGCGGCTCCCTGGTACGACGGTTGTGCTCCTGGCACTGTGCCATGCGCGGCCCCTCCTCCGCACGGGCGAATCATCCAGTGTTTTCGCTGGTCAGCGGTTTGGGCCCCGGACGGATTCGGGTCCTCCGGGGCACATGGTGATCAAGTGGTCCTCCGGTCGGCCTCGACCAGTCCCGACTCGTAGGCGGCGATCACCGCCTGGGCGCGGTCGCGGACGCCCAGCTTGCCGAAGATGCCGGTGATGTGGTTCTTGACGGTGGAGACGCTGATGTCCAGTTCGGTGGCGATCGCGGCGTTGTCGAGGCCGCGGGCGAGCAGACGCCAGATCTCCAGCTCGCGGGGGGTGAGGCCGGTGGGCGCGTCCGGGACGGCCCGGGGCTCGCGCGCGGGGACCCGTACGTAGGTGGAGATCAGCCGGGTCAGGAGCCGGGGGGCGACGACGGCCTCGCCCGCGTGGACGGTGCGGACGGCTGCGATCAACTCTTCCGGGGACACGTCCTTGGGCAGGAAGCCGTAGGCCCCGGCGCGCAGCGCGGCGACCACGTACTCGTCCATGTCGAACGTGCTGAGGGCCAGGACGCGGGAGCCGGGCCGGGCGGCGGCCAGCCGTTCGGTGGCCCATACGCCGTCGAGGACCGGCATCCGGATGTCCATGACGACCACGTCGGGCTCCAGGCGCAGGGCGAGATCGACGGCCTCGGCGCCGTTTTCGGCCTCGCCGACGACCTCGACGTCCGGCTCGGGGGCCAGGATCAGGGCCAGGCCCCGCCGCACCAGCGGTTGGTCGTCGGCGATGAGCACGCGGATCATCGGTGGCGTTCCTCTCCTTCGGCGGCGCCCGCTCCGGGTGCCACCGGGAGCCGGGCCGCGACCCGGAACCCGCCCTCGTCCAGCGGGGCGGCCTCCAGGGTGCCGCCCTGCAGGGCGACGCGTTCACGCATTCCGATCAGACCGTACCCGCCGCGTCCCGGCGCCCGCGAGGGCGCGGTGCGCCGGCCGACCGCGGTGCCCGGGCCGCGGCTCGTACCCGGGCCGCTCCCCTCTCCCTCGCCCCGCCCCCTGCCGTCGTCGCGGACCTCGACGGTGACCTCGTCGGGGCGGTACGTCAGCCGTACCCGGGCCCGGGAGTTCCCGGCGTGCTTGCGGGCGTTGGTCAGGCCCTCCTGCACGACCCGGAACACGGTCAGGCCGACGGTCGGCGGCAGCGGGCGTACGGTTCCGTCGACGGTGAGCTCGGTGTCCATGCCGGCGAGCCGGGCCTCGGTGACGATCCGGGCCAGGTCATCGGCCCCCGGCTGCGGGGCGGGCAGGCCCGCTTCCGGTTCCTCACCGGCCCGCAGGACGTCGAGCAGTTGGCGCATCTCGCTCAGGGCCATCCGCCCGGAGCCCTCCAGGGTGATCAGGGCCTCGCGGGCGACCTCGGGGTCGTGCGCGAGGTTGGCCCGCGCACCGCCGGCCATCAACTGCATGGTGGTGATGTGATGGGCGACGATGTCGTGCAGTTCCCGGGCGATGCGCCGACGTTCCTCGGCGAGCGCACGCTCGGCGTGCAGTGCGCGGTGGGCCTCTGCCTCGCGCTGCCGGTGGTTCATCACCAAGGCGGCCCCGATGACGATGGCGGCGGCGACCGCGTTGGCGAGCACTCCCCACCCTCCGGGCAGCAACATCCCGCCCTGGCCCATCGAGGGCACCGGGACGGCCACCAGGCCCGCCACGGCCACCACGGCGGGCCGGCGGCTGCGGGCCACCGTGTACAGGGCGATGACCAGGCCGAGGCCGAAGTGCGGTGAGACCGGCCCGGCCGTGTTCACCACCACGCCGAGGGCGAGGACGGCCGTGAGGACGAGGACCGGGTGACGGTGACGGAGGATCAGGGTCAGTCCGGAGAGGACCAGGGCGAACGCCGCGGGGATTCCGAGGGGGTTGCCGTCGAACTGGCTGGTGACGGAGAAGCCCAGCAGGTCGCCGGCTGCGGCGCCCACCGCCACCAGGGCGTCGTTGCGCGTCCACGCCGGCTTGCCGGTGCTCGTGCTCATCTGTCGGGTCCTCCCCCACGGGCCGCGGGCGCCCGGCCGGTGCCGGGCCCGTCGCGGCCGGAATCCGTGGATCCATTCTGGCACCGGCCGCGGCGTCGCCCACCGGCCCGGGGTCGGGTCCGCGACCAGGACCCCGGTCCTGGTCGCGGCGGTCGGCACGACCCTGGTCCCGGTGGGGAGATCCTCCTGCGCCCGGACGCCCACGGCCCCGTCCGCTGATGGTCTTGGGGGGACCGGCCGGGTGCTCCGGCTCAGTCGTACGGACCGGAGGAGAAAAGTGATCCGCGCCCTGACGGAATGCTCGACGAGGAATCCGTGGAAGGTGATAGCCCTGTGGGCGGTGCTGGGCATCGCACTGACCGTCATGGGCCAGGCGTTCGTCTTCCGCGCCACCCAGACGGGCAACGGCGACTTCCTGCCCGCGCACTACGATTCGGCGGCCGCGCTGAAGATCGCCGAGGAGAGTTTCGGGGTGCGTCCCGACTCCGACCCGCTGACGGTGCTGGTGGCGCGGGGTGACGGGGCCGCGCTCTCCGCCGCCGACGAGCGGCGCGTGGACGAGGTGGCGGACCAACTGGCGCGCGAGCGCGTCGCGATGCCCGTCACCGAGGACACGATGCCGCTGGCGCAGGACCATTCGCAGGTGCCCGTGTTCGGCGGGCGCCTGACGGCGCCGGACCGCGCCTTCCGGCTGCTGTCCGTGGAGTTGGAGGGCAATCCGGCGGATCCGGGGGTGCAGGACACCTACCGGGCCTTCCGGGAGCACACCCGAGACGCCTTCCGGGAGGTGGGCCTGCGCACCGGATTCACCGGCGGGCCGGCCACCGGCGTGGACACGGCCGACGCGGAGAAGACGCGTACGACGGTCGTCGGGGCGGTGATGACGGGGCTGATCGTGCTGCTGCACGTGCTGGTGTTCCGCAGCCCGGCGGCAGCGCTGCTCCCGCTGGTGGCGGTGGCCGTCATCGGCGGCGCGGCGACGGGAGTGGTCGTCGGCGCGTCCATGCTGACGGGCATCCGGCTGGCCCCTTCCACCCCGGGGCTGATCAGCGTGGTGCTCGTGGGCATCGGGATCGACTACTTCCTCTTCCTGCTGTTCCGCTTCCGCGAACGGTTGCGCGCCCACCCGGAGCAGTCGGGCCGCGACGCCGCGCGGGAGGTCGCGGGCCGGGTGGGTACGGCCGTGACCTCGGCGGCGCTGACGATCGTGGCCGCGTTCGCCACGCTCGGCATCGCCTCCTTCGGCCAGTTCCGGGTGCTGGGTCCCGCCATCGCGGTGTCCGTACTGGTGATGCTGCTGGGCAGTCTGACGCTGATGCCCGCGCTGCTCGCCGTCACCGGGCGCGGGATGTTCTGGCCTTCCCGTTCGCTGCGGCACGAGCCCCCCGCCGGCGCGGCCGGACGGCTCGGCGCTCTGGTGGCACGGCGTCCGTTGGCCCTGGCGCTCGCCTCGGTGGCGCTGCTCGGGGCGCTCGCGGCGGGGTTGACCGGGATGCGCATGGACTACGGGCAGGGCGGCGCGGGCGGCGAGCGTACGGGCGCCGTGGAGACGGCGCGGGAGATCGCCCGGTCCCTGCCCGCCGGGGTCTCGGATCCGACGGGCGTGTTCGTCTCCGCCGAGGACGGGGTCCCCTTGAGCGCCGAGCGGCTGTCCGCTCTCGCCGGGGCGCTGGCGAAGGTGCCCGGCGTGGGCCGGGTCGCGCCGACGGTGCTGAGCGAGGACCGGGGCGCCGCCCGCATCGACCTGTCGCTGACGGCCGGGTCGGGTACGCAGGAAGCCCGTGACCTGGTCTCGGGTCCGGTCCGCGAGACGGTACGGGCGAACCTGCCGGCGGGTACCGAGGTGCACGTCGGGGGCACGGCCGCCATCTTCGCCGACATCGCGGTGGCGGTGGACGAGGACCTCAAAGTGATCTTCCCGGTGGCGGCGGTCCTGATCGGGATCATCCTGCTCGTGCTGCTGCGGAGCCTGCTCGCGCCGGTGGTGCTGATGATCGCGGTCGGGCTCGGTTTCGCCGCGACCCTGGGGGCCTCGACGCTGGTGTTCCAGCACGGACTGGGACGGCCGGGAGTGGACTTCACCCTGCCGCTGGTGCTGTTCCTGTTCGTGGTGGCGCTCGGCACCGACTACAACATCCTGATCGGCGACCGGATCCGGGAGGAGATGGGCAAGCCCGGCTCCGCCCGTGCGGCGGTGGCCCGCGCCGTGCGGCACACCGCTCCGGCCGTCGCCACGGCGGGCCTGGTGCTGGCCGCGTCCTTCGGGAGCCTGGCGGTGAGCCCGCAGCCGGGGACGCAACAGATCGGCTTCGCCACGGCGGTGGGGATCCTGCTGTCCGCGTTCGTGCTGTCGATCGTGCTGGTCCCCGCCGTGACCGCGCTGCTGGGCCGGTCCACGTGGTGGCCGGTGACACCGCGGGCCGCCGCCCCGCCCGCCGGGGCCGCTCCGGTGGAGCGGGTCCCGGTGGGTCAGGGCGTCTCGTTCGGATCCTGAGCGGATCAGGCGGGATCCGAATGGGAGGCCGGGGCAGCGGCCCGATGCGGGAGGCGCCGGCGCGCGGGGACCCGTACGGTCCCGTGCGCGCCGGCGCCCCGCGCGCTCACTTCAGCGCGGCGATCTCCGGGTGGTCCGTCAGCCAGGCGCGGACCGCCTGCTGTTCCTTGCCCTTGCCGGTTTCCTGGATCTTCGCCTCGAGGCCGGTGAGCTGCTCCTCGGTGAGCTTGAAGGAACGCAGCCAGCGCGCGATCTCGGGCTCATCGGCGGCGAAGCCCTTGCGGGCCAGGGTGTGGATGCCGTCGCCCTTGCCCCAGACGCCCTGGGGGTCCTCCAGCTTGGTCAGCTCGTAGGAGGAGTAGGCCCAGTGCGGGGACCAGAGCACGGTCACGACGGGTTCCTTCTTGTCGTAGGCCCGCTTGAGTTCGGCGAGCATGCCGGGGGTGGAGCCGTCGACGACCTGGTACTCGCCCTCCAGCCCGTACTCCTTCAGGACCTTGTCCTTGAGGATGCCCATGGCGCCGGCGCTCGGCTCGATGCCGATGATGCGGCCCTTGAACTGCGCGGACTTGCCCTTGAGGTCCGCGAGGGAGCGGACGTCCTTCACGTACGAGGGCACGGACAGCTCCAGCGAGGTGGGGCCGTACCAGGAGCCGAGGTCCTCCAGCTTGTTGCCGTACTTCTCCATGTACGAGGCGTGGGTGACCGGCAGCCAGGAGTCGGTCTGGAAGTCGATCTGGCCTCCGGCGAGGCCGGTGTAGAGCGCGCCGGCCTCCAGCTGGCGGGCGTCGACCTTGAAGCCGCGCTGCTCCAGCAGTTCCTTCCACAGGAAGGTGGAGGCGATGCCCTCGTCCCAGGGGATGTAACCGAGGGAGACCTTGCGGCCCTTGCCGATGTCGGCGGCGCCTTCGGGGCCGTCCTCGGCGGTGGAGCCGCCGAAGGTGCTCAGTCCGCCGGCCACGAGGGCGAGGACCACGGCGGCGGTGACCGCGTAGGCCGGCTGCGGGCGGTGGTTCCACAGCTTCGAGGCTCCGCTCGCGGCGGCCCGGGCCCGTGCCAGGGCGCGCCGGCCGAGCGGGGAGACCTGACGGCCGAGGGCTCCGGTCATCCGGTCCAGGTACATGGCCAGGATGACGATGGAGAGGCCGGCCTCGAAGCCGAGGCCGATGTCCACGTTGCCGATGGCCCGGTAGACGGCGCCGCCGAGGCCGCCGCCACCGACCATGCCGGCGATGACGACCATGGACAGGCCGAGCATGATGACCTGGTTGACGCCCGCCATGATCGTGGGCAGGGCCAGCGGGAGCTGGACCCGTACGAGGGTGTCGCGCGGGGTGGTGCCGAAGGCGTCGGCGGCCTCGACGAGTTCCGCGTCGACCTGGCGGATGCCGAGCTCGGTCATCCGTACGCCGGGCGGCAGCGAGAAGATGATCGTCGCGATGATGCCGGGGACGACACCGACGCCGAAGAAGATGATGCCCGGGATCAGGTACACCATCGCCGGCATGGTCTGCATGAAGTCCAGGACGGGCCGCAGGACGGCGCTCACCCGGTCGGAGCGGGACGCCCAGATGCCGAGCGGAACCGCGAAGGCCAGCGTGACCAACGTGGCGACGAGGACCAGGGACAGGGTGGACATGGCGTCGTCCCACAGGCCCAGCGAGTCGACGAGCGCGAACCCGACGAAGGCGAGCAGGCCGGCCAGGAGTCCGCGCAGCCACCAGGCGGCGACGGCGAGGATGCCCGCGAACAGCAGCGGGGCCGGTGCGGACAGGACGGCGTCGATGCCGTCGTAGAGGCCGGTGACGAGCGAGCTGATCGCGTCGAACAGCCAGGACAGGTGGCTCTGGAGCCAGTCGACTCCGCTGTCGACCCAGGCGCCGAGGTTGAGGCGGGGCATCAGGCGGCCACCTCCGAGCAGGCCAGCGGGGGCCGTTGTTCGTCACCCATGAAGGCGATGAGGCGGTCCTGGGGCACGGTGCCGACGACGGAGCCGTCCGCGCCGGTCACCGCGACCGGGTGCGGGACCCGGGCGCTGACGGCGCAGACGTCGGCGAGCGGGGTGCCCGCGGTGACGGTGGGACAGTCGCAGGCGTCCGCGTCGGCGGGGGCCTCGTCCATGACGGCGTCGGCGGTGAGGACGCGGGAGCGGTCGACGTCCTGGATGAAGGAGGCGACGTAGTCATCGGCGGGGCGGGTGAGGATGTCCTCGGCCGTGCCCTGCTGGACGATCCGGCCGTCGCGCATGACGGCGATGCCGTCGCCGAGCCGCATGGCCTCGTTCAGGTCGTGGGTGATGAAGACGATGGTCTTCTTCAGGCGCTTCTGGAGTTCGAGGAGCTGGTCCTGCATGTCACGGCGGATCAGCGGGTCGAGGGCGCTGAACGACTCGTCCATCAGGAGCAGGTCGGCGTCGGTGGCCAGGGCGCGGGCCAGGCCCACGCGCTGCTGCATGCCGCCGGACAGCTCGTCGGGCCAGGACGACTCCCAGCCGCCGAGCCCGCACAGCGCCAGCGCCTCGGCGGCGCGCCGTTCGCGCTCGGCCCGGGGGACGCCCTGGACCTCCAGACCGTAGGCCGCGTTGGCGAGGACGTCGCGGTGCGGGAACAGCGCGAAGTGCTGGAAGACCATGCTGATCTTGGTGGAGCGTACGTGGCGCAGCTCACGCGGGGAGAGGGCCGTGAGGTCCTCCCCGTCGAAGAGGATGCGACCCGCGGTGGGCTCCAGCAGTCCGTTGAGCATGCGCAGCAGCGTGGACTTGCCGGATCCCGACAGGCCCATGACGACGAATATCTGGCCGGGCTCGACGCGGAAGGTGGCGTCGATCACGGCTGCCGTCGTCCCCTCGGCGCGCAGTTCGTCGCGGTCGGCGCCGCGGTCGAGCGCGCGGACCGCTGCCGCGGTCTCGTCGGGGTGTCTTCCGAACACCTTGTAGACGTGTTCGGCCTGGAGCGTGGACACATGCACCTCGCGGGTCGTACCGGATCCGTCCCGCCGGTGGCTCCGGCGGCGCGGGGAGCTGTGCGGGATCTGCCCGCGCGCCACGTCCGCGACCCATCGGCCGGAGTACATGGTTCCGCTCCAGCCGCGCGTTTGCCCCGGCGAACTCCGGGCAAACGCGGAGGTGATCCACCTCACGCCGCGGGCGGCGGGTGGGTGAGCCGGCTCACGCCCGGGGCCTTGGGCGGCGGGTGGCGCGGGTCACTCCCGGAGCGGCGGGCATCGGGTCACGCGCTCGGCGGCGGGTGACGTGATTCACGCCCGCGACGTGCCTTCACGGGCGGGCGTCGGGAGGATCCGGTCCCGGACATGCCGCCGGGGCGGGCGGCCGGTGGTCCGGCTCACGCCCGCCCGGTTGGGGCTCGGCGGCGAGGAATCAGGAGCGGCCGGCGAGGGCGGGGTGCGCCGCCGTGTCCGGGTCCTCCAGCATGGACGTCCGCAGGTGGGCCAGGAGGCGGGTCAGCAGTCGGGAGACCTGCATCTGGGAAATGCCCAGGGCGTCGCCGATCTGGGCCTGCGTGAGCTCCTCGCCGAAACGCATCTGCAGCATCCGGCGCTCGCGGTCGGTGAGCTGTTCGAGCAGCGGGGCCAGGGTCTGGATGTCCTCGACGAGTTCCATCGCCGGCTCCTCCTCGCCCATGACGTCGGCAAGGGTGTGGCCCTCGGTGGGGCCGTCGCCGTGCTCGGTGTGCGGGGCGTCGAGGGAGCCGCTGGTGTGGCCGTTGGCGGCGACCAGGCCCTCGACGACCTCCTCGTCCGTGAGGTCGAGGTGGGCGGCGAGATCGGAGACGGTCGGCGAACGGTCCAGCCGGACCGTCAGCTCCTCCTTCGCCTTGGCGATGTCTATGCGCAGCTCCTGGAGCCGGCGCGGGACGCGGACGGCCCAGCTGGTGTCACGGAAGTGCCGCTTGATCTCGCCCGTGATGTACGGCATGGCGAGGGTGGAGAACTCGTTCTCGCGGGCCGGGTCGAACCGGTCGATGGCCTTGATGAGCCCGATGGTGCCGACCTGGACGATGTCCTCGATGTCGCCTCCGTCACCCCGGCCGCGGAAGCGGCGCACGGCGTACTGGACGAGTGAGGCGTTCATCTCGATGAGGGTGTTGCGGACGTACTGGTACTCCGGCGTGCCCTCGGAAAGCTCGCGCAGACGCTTGAAGAACGCCTTCGACAGCTCCCTCGCGTCCGACGGGGCCACTTCGCGCGGCTCGTCGATCCGGGGCAGGCCCGCACTGCGGGCCGCGGCCTCGGCGCTCCGGCGGGGGCCGGGGACGGCGGTGGCGCGGGTGTCGATGGCGTGGTCGGTGGGAAGGGTGGTGGGGGCGGGTACCGGCATGGGGTTCGCTCCTTGGGCTTGTCGGCTTGCGGCGCGGGACCTTGACTGCCGTAGATGTTGGCCTTCTTCAGCTCGTACGTCAAGAAACACCGGAAAACGGTTTCGCGTCTTGCGTCACGTGAATCAAATGGCGCATCATGACTCCATGGGGAGTATGACGCGCCGACAAAACTGGACATTCCTAACGAATCACGCCCGCGTTCTGGTGACCATCGCCCGGGACCCGGCCGTTCGGTTGAGGGATGTCGCCGTGACGTGCGTACTGACCGAGCGGACGGTGCAGACGATCGTGGCCGACCTGGAGACGGACGGGTACCTGCGCCGCGTGCGCGACGGTCGGCGCAACCGCTACGAGATCTCCCCGGGCGCCGTCTTCAAGCACCCCGCGGAGGCGGGCGTCCAGGTGGCCGGCCTCCTCGCCCTGCTCACGGGCGCCCCCTCCGCACCGGACCACCCGGAGTCGTCCGCGGAAGACGCCGACAACGAGGACTCCGACCCCTTGGACGACCAGGACGGCTCCGCCGGACCTGACGGACCTGACGGCTCCGAGCCGGGGTCGCCGGACTTCCTGGGCCTGGAGCACGCGGAACCCGACGCCGGCCCCGCCGCCCACGTCACGACCCCGGACCGCGCCGCCGAATAGGCGCGCCCCGTTCGTCCGCGCATCCGTACCGGCCCGATGACGGCCGCCCGGCACGTGATGGGTGGGCTCAGGTGACGCGGAATCCGATGGCCGCCGGGTCGCGGTGGAAGGTGAGCCGGTCCCAGGTGGGGAAGGCCAGGTCCGTGACGGCGACGAGCCGGCCGGTGGGGTCGTGCAGGGTCCGACGTATGGACAGGCCGCACGAACCGGCCGTGGCGGCGGGCGGACTGGTGCGGGTCATGGTGATGGTTTCCGCCGAGCGGCCGCGCGCCGCGGCGCACTCCAGCCAATGCTCCAGCGGTCGCAGGTCCTCATCCCGGGGCGCGCCCTCCCGGTCGAGGTAGCCGGCCAGCTCCGGGATACGGGCGACGGTGCGCGGGCAGAGGTACGTGACGGCGTGCTGGAGCGTCTCCCCCGCGGGGCCGTACGTGCGGTGGTGGTGGACCAGGGTGCGCTGCCCGCCGCTCATGCCGAGCAGCGTGGCGAGCGAGGGCGGCACCGTGACCAGGGTGAGCCGGGTGCGCGTGGGCGGGCCCGCCGGCAGGGCCTGCCGCTCGGGGACGTACGTCGAGCGCACCGCGGGAGCCGCCGGCTCGCGCCGCCGGTCCGGGGGCACGGCGCCCGCCGCCCGGGTTCCCCGGCGGCCGGTCACGATCAGCCCGTCGGCGCGCAGCTCCTGGAGGGCGGCGCGGACGGTTTGCCGGTTGACCCCGTAGCGGGCGGCGAGGCTCCGCTCGGAGGGCAACCTCGCGCCGCCGGTGGCCGGGTCGGTGCGGTCCAGTTCGTCGCGCAGCGCTGCGGCGATCCGCTGGTACTTGGGCGTGGCGGCCGGGCCGCCGCCCCGTGAGGGGGAGGGCATGGCTTCTCCTCTGACGGGTGGTCAAGAAGTTCGCGGTCTGCCCGACCAACGTAGCATTGGTCTATACCTTTCGGTACGGGTACGCCGCCGACCGGCGGGACCTTGGCCGAATCACACTCCGCGGGGCCGTCCCCCTCAGCCGCGCAGGGGGTTGGGCAGCGGCAGGTAGCGCGCGTCGGCCCCGTCGGCCCGGGTCCACCTCAGCAACAGGTTCGTCTTGGCCGGAAGACCGGATGCGGTCAGCAGCTCCGCGATCTCGGGGAGCCCGTACGCGGCGTCGAAGCGCAGGAACTCCTCGCGCACCGCCGGCCACACGGCGCTCGCGAACCCCGGATGACGTTCCGCCAGGACGCCCGCGATCTCCGCCAGGTGGTTGACGACCAGGCAGTACACCAGCCGCTGCCAGGCGGCCTCGCGCGGCATGTCCTGGGGGAGTTTCACCCCTTCGGCGTCGCGGAAGAGGGCCTGCACCGGCATGCCCCGGTCGTCCACGGCGACGAGACAGTTCTGGAGGTGGGCCTCGAGCACGATCCCGTGCCGGGCGAACAGGTCCAGCACGGGAGGCACCACGTGGCGCAGATAGGCCCGCCACCACGCGTCCGGCTCGACGGCTCCCGCGGACGGGCCACAGGGGAAGTCCTCGGCGAGGGCGGCGGCCAGCAGTGGCGTCGCGCCCGGGACCACCGTCCCGCGGAGGCCGTCGCGGACCAGCACCGCGAGTTCCTCGAAGGCGAAGGCGGCGGTGCGGTAGCCCAGGTCACGGAGCCAGACCGCGTTCGAGCCCGTGCGCGTGCGCAGTTCGGTGAACCCGGCCTCGACGGCGGCGTCGACCCGCCGGAGACCGAGCAGGTCGTGGCGCCACAACCGGCGCACGTCGTTGGTGATCCGCACGTCGAGGCTGAACTTCGCGAACAGGTCCGCGGCCGGGTCCGGTGCGTGGACGGTGCGGATCGAGGCGGTGGGCCACACCGGGAGCCTCGTCGGGCCGAGCCGCAGCAACCGGCCGTCGGCGAAGGCCTCGCGCAGCGCGGGGCCGCCCGCGATCAGGTCCAGCTGCCAGGGATGCGCGGGCAGCGCCCGGTAGCCGGCCGGGGGGCGCGGGCCGTCGAGCATCCCGACGAGCCCGTCGAGCGCGTCGGCCGCCGCCCGACCGCCCTCCTCGGCGACCTGGTCCTCGCGGATCCCCAGGACGACCAGCGGGAAGCGGGCGTGGGCCTCGGGCGCGTACGGCAGCCAGCTCGCGGCGGGCGCCCCGCCGCGGGCCTTGGGAGCGGGGTGGTGCGGATGCCCCATCACCAGGGCCTGCTCCGAAAGGAGGTACGGATCCTGCGGCGCCTCGGCGTCGGCCCGCGCGGCCAGGATCGCCTCGACGGCGTCCCGGCTCTCGGTGATCTCGCCCGGGAGCTCGTCGTTGGCGACGCCCGTGTACCGGAGCAGTTCGTCCGAGGTGAGCTTGACCAGCTCCGTGTGGGTGAGCGGATGCCAGCCGTTCTCCGTGGCCAGTTCGGGTTCGGTGGGCCGGCGCCCGCCGCGCACGCGCAGCAGCCGTCCGCTCCCGCGCAGCCGGTGGACCTCCCCGTGCTCTGCGTCGGCCACTTCCCGCAACAGGCAGTTGAGCAGCGGAGTGGCGGCGTATGCGTCGGCGGCGGCGTTGAGGTCCACTGGTTCCATTCGGTCCATCCGGTGTGCCGAACACCCGCACGGGGGCTGCCGGCCGTGATCTTCAGTATCGGCGATGATGACATGATCATCCGGCAAAGCGATCCGAAAGGAACGGGACCCTGGACCGCAGCAGGCACGTGACCGACTCGCCCGGCTCACCGGACCCTTTGGGCTCGTTCACCCCGACGGGCACTCCCGTCTCACCCGCCGAGGAGGCCGTCGCCGCCGCGCTGGCCGTCGTACGGCCCGGGCTCGGATCCGCGTACGAGGCCTCCTTGGACGGGGCCCGGGCGGCCGTGCTCACCCGGCTGTGGCGGGCGCTGGCCTTCGAGCCGCTGCCGTGGGTGGTGGGCCGCGAGCACGGCCCCGGCTCGCTGACCCTGCGTCTGGCGGACGGCCGCCGGCTGGAGGGGCCGCCGGCGGACCCGTACGCGACCGCCGCCCACGTGGACGAGGTGCGGCTGGACGGCCGCGTCCACCGGCGGGCCGCGCGGCTCGTCGAGGCGCTGGGCGTGCCGCACGGCGCCGCCTTCGCCGCGGAACTCGACGACAGCACGGCCTCCCTCGCACTGTCCCGGGCCGGGCAGCCGGCGGGTCCGCAGGAGGAACCGGCGACCGGCTGGGAGTGGGAGCAGCGGGTCGTGGACGGACATCCGTACCACCCCAACTGCCGTTCCAGGCCCGGCTTCTCGGTGGCCGAGCAGTTGGCGTACGCCCCGGAACACCGGCCGCTGGTCGAACTCGGGCTGCTTCCCGTACGGGCCGAGGAGTGCTTGGTCACCGGGGAGTGGCCGCGGGAGCTGCGGGACGGCCGGCGGATCCTGGTGCCGGTGCACCCGTGGCAGGCGCGGCACGTACTGAAGGGCGAGGGCCGCGCGGGCGCGAGCAACGGAGCGGGTGTCACGGCGCACCCCGGCATCGCGGCGCATCCGCTGATGGCGCTGCGCACCCTCGCCCCGGCCGACGGCGGCGCCCACGTGAAGACGGCGCTGAGCACCCGGCTGACCTCCTCCGTACGGGACATCTCGGGCTATTCCATCGAGACGGCCGCCGTGGTGTCCGCCTTCGCCCACGCCCTGAGCGCCCGCCTCGACGGGCGACTGCACATCACCCGCACCCTGGGCGCGGCCACCGCGCACAGCCCGGATCTGGCGGCGGTGCTCCGCGAACCCCCGGAGGCTTACGCGGGACCGGGTGAGCGGGTGGTTCCGGTGGCGGCGCTGGCGGGGACCGCGCTGGTCCGTTCCGCCTCCTGGCGGGCCGCGTTCGCCCGGCTCGCGCTGTCGGTGTGCCTGCGGGTCCTGGACCTCGGCGTGGCCCTGGAGGGGCACGGCCAGAACCTCCTGGTGGTCCTCTCCCCCGCCGGGGAACCGTTGCGGCTGGTCTACCGGGACCTCGCCGACATCCGGATCAGCCCGCAGCGGCTGGCCCGGCACGGGCTGCCGGTGCCTCCCTTGTCGGGCCGACTGATCACGGACGACGAGTCGGTGCTGCGGCGCAAGCTCTTCGGCTCCCTGGTCGCCGGTGCCCTCGCCTCGACGGCGGGATCCGCGGCCGCCTTCGGCGAGGACCTGGCCGCCGCGCTCGACGCCGTCCCTCCCACCGCCGACACCGAGGCGCTGCGGGCCGGGCCGCTGCCGGTGAAGGCGCTGACCTTGATGCGGCTCTCCCCGGGCGTGCCCGGGGACCAGTGGGCGGAGCTTCCGTACCCGCCGACCGGCCTCGGGCCGGGGTCCGATCGGGGGTGAGTCGCGGGGCCGGCCGGGCTACGTTCGGGGCATGACAGAGACCTCGTACCTCCATGCCGTACGGGCGTCCTACGACGCCGTCGCCGTCGACTACGCCCGGCGGCGCGGTGCGGCCCTGGCGGGCAAGCCGCTGGACCGGGCCATGCTGGGCGCGTTCGCCGAATGCGTGCGCGGCGACGCCGGGGGCGGCCCGGTCGTCGACCTGGGCTGCGGTCCGGGCCGGGTGACGGCGTACCTGGACTGGCTCGGGGTGCGGGTCTTCGGAGTGGACCTGTCGCCCGCGATGGTGGCGGTGGCCCGCCGCGACCATCCGGGGCTGCGGTTCGAGGTGGGGCCGATGGCCGCGCTGGACGTCGCGGACGGGGTACTGGGCGGGGTGCTCGCCTGGTACGCGACGGCGCACACTCCGCCGGGGGAACTGGCGGCGACCTTCGGGGAGTTCACGCGCGTGTTGGCGCCGGGCGGCTACGCGCTGATCGCCTTCGAGGTGGGGGCCGAACGCCACCGGCCGGCACCCGCCCACGGCGGGCCGGTCGACCTCGATGTCTACCGGACCCCACCCGCCCTGATCGCCGGACTGCTGACCGAGGCCGGGCTGACGGAGGTCGCCCGCCTGGTGCGGGAACCCGACGCCGCTGAGGACGCGGTGCAGGCCTTCCTGCTGTTCCGCAAACCCACGACCGCCCGTTGATCCACCGACCGGCGCCGGACCCGACGCGCCGGGGGCCGCTGGTGCGATAAGCCGTTCGGGCGGCAATGGGGGGTTCGCGGGCCCGCCTTCGGCGCGATCCGGCCGGTCGGTGGCAGGAAGGAGGGATGAGCCTCCAACGCCGCCGGGTCCTCGCGGGTGCGGCCGCCGCAGTCCTGGCCACCGTCGGGGCGGCCGGCCGGGCGCCCGACTTCGGGGCTCTCGCCCGGGCGATGGACGGCCGACTGGTCCTGCCGGGTGACGTGGACTACACCGAGGCGCGACAGCTGTTCCAGCCCCGCCACGACATCGTCGCGCCGGCGGCCGTGGCCTACCCCGCGCACGCCGGTGACGTGTCCGTCTGCCTGGACTTCGCCCGCCGCTCCGCCGTCCCGGTGGTGCCGCGCGGCGGCGGCCACAGCTACCCGGGGTGGTCCACGGTGGCCGGCGGGCTGGTGATCGACGTGGGGGCGATGGCCCGGATCACCCTCGCGGGGGATGAGGTCCGGATCGGTGCGGGCGCCCGGCTCGCCGAGGTCAACGCGACCCTCGCCGCGCGCGGCCTGGGAATCCCCGCCGGACTGTGTCCGTCCGTCGGGATCGCCGGGCTCACCCTCGGCGGCGGCCTGGGATTGTCCTCCCGCGCCCACGGCACCACCTCCGACCGGCTCCTCGGGGCCCGGGTGGTGACGCCGGACGGCGTCGTACGGGAGACCGACGCCCAGGCGGACCCGTCTCTGTACTGGGCGCTGCGCGGGGGCGGCGGCGGGAACTTCGGGGTCGTCACCGAGTTCCGCTTCCGCACCCATCCGGTCGGCGACTGCGCCTTCGCCGAACTGCACTGGCCGGTCGCCGGATCCGCGACGGTGCTCGACGGGTGGCAGCGTTGGCTGGGCGCGCTCCCGGATCCGTTCTGGAGCCAGGTGGAGTTCACCCTGGAGTCCGGTCCCGTGCCCGCCCCGGCGGTACGGATCGTCTGCCTCGACGGGCGCGCCGAGCTGGAGCGCCAGTTGACCCGGCTCGCCGACCTGGTGGGCCGGGGCCCGCGCGACAGCTGGATCGTCGTCCGGAGCCACGGGGACACCCTGCGGGCGATGGCCGGATGCCTGGACCGCACGGCCGAGCAGTGCCGGCTGCCGGGCACCCTGCCGGGCCGGGACCCCCGGGGCCGCCTGGGCCGGGACTCCTACGCCGCCCGCTCCGACTTCTGGCGCGCGCCCGGGCTGCCCGGGGGCGCGGTGGCCGCGGTGCTGGACGCCGCTCGGCGCTACGCGCGGGCCGCGCCGGCCGGTGGGCGCGGGGTGATCCAGTTCGACGGGGTGTGCGGCGGGGCCGTGAACCGGACCCGGTCCGACGCGACCGCCTTCGTCCACCGTGACAGCGCGTTCCTCGCCCAGTACCTCGCCTCATGGCCCGGGTCGGCGTCGACCACCGAGGTGGCCGCGCACCAGGCCTGGCTGGACGGGCTCTGGCAGGACCTGCGCCCGTGGGCGGGCGGCGGCGCCTACCAGAACTACGCCGACCCGAAGCTGACGGCCTGGCGGCAGGCCTACTACGGGCCGAACCTCCCCCGGCTGGAGGAGGTACGGCGCTCCTACGACCCCGGCCGGTTGTTCCGTTTTCCCCAGGCCGTCTGACCCCCGTCACGAACAGGAGTGAGCAGGCATGCGACGTACGTTGACGGTGGTGGCGGCCACGGCCGCACTGCTGCTGCCCGGCGGGCCGCTGCCCGCCGCCGGGACGGCGAGCGCGGAGGCGGCCGCCGGACTCTGGTCGGCGCGCGAGGCGGCCGCGTTCTGGACGCCGGAACGGATGGCCTCCGCCCTCCCGATGCCCGACCCGGTCCCCGACGCATCGGCCGATCCCCGGGGGGCAGGTCTGCCCGCAGCGGATCCCGCGGGTGCGGGGGACGGGGGGCCGGGCGCCCCGGTGGCGGACGGGGGGAGGCCGGACGGCGCCCCGGCGGCCGGAGTGCCGGCGGGGCAGCACCCGTCAGGCCCTTCGGGAGAGGCCCCGGCGGGGCAGGATCCGCCGCCCGCGGCTCCGACGGGCCAGGGCGCGACGGGAGGCGGCCCGGCGACGGATCCCGTTGACGGGCCGGCCTCTCCGGAATCGGGATCGACGCCGCCATCGGCGCCGTCATCGACCCCGGGGCGGACCGGCGGGGCCCCCGCGGCCGACGCTCCGACAGGACCGGCCCCAGCGGTGCAACCCCCGGCGGTGGAGCCCCCGGCGGGCGGGGCCGCCGCGCCGCCGGCCCCGTCCGACACGGCCGGACCCGGTGAACCTGACGAAGCGACCCCGCCCGCACCGGCGATGGGCACCCCGGCGCCGGGAGCCGTCCCCGCCACCCCCGGGGCCACCGGCACCACCCCGGCCCCCGCGCTCCCCGGCGCGCCCGCCACCCCGTCGGACGCGGCGACCCCCGCCACCCCCGCCACCCCGGTCGCGCCCGCCACCCCTGCCGGCCCGACCGGCCCGGCCGTGCCGGCGCCCGGCTCCGTCCCGGAACCCGCGCCCGTCGCCACCGGTCCCGCGCCCTCCCGGCCCGCCCCCGCCCCACGGCCCGCGCAACCGGCTGCGAAGCCGACGCCGAAGCCCGTCGCCGCGCCGATCCCCGCGTCCGCCCGGGCGGGCGTGGGCAAGGACTTCGACGGGAGCCCGGCCGTCGGGCGGATGTTCGTCATGAAGGGCGGCGGCGCGTACTTCTGCACCGCCAGCGTGGTCTCCTCCCCCGGCCGCAACCTGGTGCTCAGCGCGGCGCACTGCCTGCTGGGACCGGACTCCCGTCAGGTGGCCTTCGTACCGCGCTACACCAAGGCGAAGCCTCAGCCGTACGGCATGTTCCCGGTGCTGCGCGACGCGGGCGGACGGCCGAGGATGTGGATCGACCCGCGCTACCGGCGCGAGGGGCCCGACCGGGCCGCCACCCTCGACGTCGCCTTCGCCCGGGTCGGCCCGAACTCCCGCGGGACGGCGGTGGAGACCGCGGTCGGCGGGAACCGGCTGGTCACCGGGGCCACGTTCACGCACGCCCGGGTCACCCTGATCGGCTACCCCTCGGCGGCGGCGCGCCCCCGCGTGTGCTTCAACCGGACGACGAAGTTCACCAGCAAGGAGGCGAAGATCCCCGGGTCCTTCCTGCGGATCGGCTGCACCGGCTACCCGGGAGGCACCAGCGGCGGCCCGTTCCTGACGCGCTACGACCAGCGGACGGGAACCGGTGACGTGGTCGGGGTCATCGGCGGTTGGAAGACCGGCGGGACCACGCCCGACGTCTCCTACAGCTCGTACTTCGGCGCGCAGGTCAGGAAGCTGTACCAGGCCGCGGTCTCCGGGGCGCGGGTGGGCTGAGGGCCCGTACCCGGCGGGTCCGGCGCGGATTGCCCACGGAACGCGGGGTGGCCGGGACGCCCTCGACGGTCAGCGGGTCGGCCGGGGCGAGGGCGAGCCGGCGGCGCAGGTCCGCGAGGGCCGCGTGCACCGGCGCGAGGATGACCTCGGCGCCGGGGTGGATGAGGGCGAGCGCGTGCGCGGTCGTCTCGATCGTCTCGGCGGCGTCCTCGGCGGCGGTCCGGCTCCACCCGCCGGGCCCGCCGTCGCCCCAGGGCCGGACGGCGTCGTAGAGGTGACAGGCGGCATCGGCCGCGGCGTCGGCCCGTTCTGCGACGCCGGGCGCCGCGATGGTCGGCAGCAGCTCCATGCCCGCTCAACGAGCGGGACCCGCCGGGGGAACGAGTCCGGGCCTTCGCGTGCGCCGGAGTGCGCGTCCGTTGGCCGAACCGCGCGGGAAACAGCCCGCCACCCGCCCCCGCCGCTCACCCGGAGCGACCCCGTGCGGTCCGTACCTCGGCCCCGCCCGGGGGGGGCTCCTCCACGCCCGTGCGAGCCCCCGGCGCATAGGGTGGTCCGATCATGAGTCTCAGAGACCGATTCCGTGCCCGCGGCGCCGCCCCCGAGGCGGGTCGCGCCGTCGGGGGCGGGCGTGCCCCCGGGAGTTCCCGTACCGATCGGGGGAAGCCCGGCGCGCGGGCGCGGTTCTCCGTCCTGCTGCGGACCCCCGCGCGACCGGGCGAGCCGTTGTTCGCGGCGGCGCCGGCGCGCTGGCAGCGGATGTTGCCGTACGCCGTCGTCGCCGTCTTCGTCGTGACGCTGATCCCGGTGACGATCGCCGTGCTGATCAACGACTACGGGTTGGGCGGCGGCTGGGCCGGGGCGCTGGGCGTGGCGCAGACGGTGCCGCTGCTGCTCGCGGTGACCCGGCCGATGGCCGCGTGGGGCATGGTGTTCTTCGCGGACGTCGTGGGGGCCCTGCTGCTGATCGGCGCCGACCGGGTGGCGGGGCATCCCTGGCCGTGGCCCCCGATGGTCATCGTCGGCTACCTGGTGCTGATGGTCTGCCTGGGACTGCGCGAGTCCATCCGGACGCTGGTCCAGGTGTGGCTGGCCACGGGCGCGGCCGGGTTGGTTCTCGGCCTCTTCTTCCGGCCGGAGAAGGTGACCGACACCGCCGCCCTGCTGTTCGTACTGGCCGGGGCGCTGTTGGCGGTGACCGGGGTGTTGCGCGGGCTGGGCGACGCGCAGCAGCGCATCGCCGAGCAGGAGAGCATCAGCGAGGCGGAGCGGTCGCGGCGGACGCTGCTGGAGGAACGGGCTCGGATCGCACGGGAGTTGCACGACGTGGTGGCCCATCACATGTCGGTGATCACCGTGCAGGCCGATTCGGCGCCGTACCGGCTGCCCGGCATGGCGGAGCCGGTCCGTGCCGAGTTCGAGGCCATCGCCGCCAGTGCGCGTGAATCCCTGGGCGAGATGCGGCGGTTGCTGACGGTGCTGCGCGGTGACGGGGCGACCGGCGACGGCGAGCGGGCCCCGCAGCCGGGGATGGACCGGCTCCAGCAGCTGGTGGAGGCGATCGTACGGGCGGGGCAGCCGGTGGAGTTGTCGCTCGCGGCCGGCGCGGCTGACGGGGTGCCGCCCGCGGTGGACCTGTCGGCGTACCGGATCGTGCAGGAGGCCCTGGCGAACGTGGTGCGGCACGCGCCGGGCGCGCGGACCCGGGTGTCGGTGACCCGGGACGCCGGGGAGGTGCTGGTGCTGGTGGTCAACGGCCCGGCGCGGGACGCCGTGGTGGAACTGGAGGGTTCGGGTACGGGGCACGGTCTGGTGGGGATGCGCGAGCGCGTACGGTTGACCGGCGGGACCCTGGACACCGGGCCGCTGCCCGACGGGGGCTTCCGGGTCGCCGCCCGCCTCCCGCTGAACGGTGGGGACGGGTCCACCGAGACGAACGAGGACAGCAGTTGACCATCCGCGTGATCATCGTCGACGACCAGGCCATGGTGCGCGCGGGGTTCGCCGCGCTGCTGTCGGCCCAGGCCGACATCGACGTGGTGGGCGAGGCCGCCGACGGGCGCCAGGGGGTGCTGGTGTCGCGGACCGTGCACCCCGACGTGGTGTTGATGGACGTACGGATGCCCGAGCTCGACGGGCTCTCGGCGGCCCGAGAGCTGCTCGATCCGCCGCCCGGGGTGGTGCACCGGCCGAAGGTGCTGATGCTGACGACCTTCGACATCGACGACTACGTGTACGAGGCGCTGCGCGCGGGCGCGTCCGGGTTCCTGCTGAAGGACGCCCCGCCGGCGGACCTGATCGCCGCGGTCCGGGTGGTCTCCTCGGGCGAGGCGCTGCTGGCGCCTTCCGTGACCCGGCGGCTCATCGCGGACTTCGTCCGGCAGCGGCCGGCGCCGCGCAAGGATCCGGCGCTGCGGCTGAACGGGCTGACGCCGCGTGAGACCGAGGTACTGGAACTCATCGCCCGGGGGCTGTCGAACCAGGAGATCGCCGCCCATCTGGTGCTCGCGGAGCAGACGGTGAAGACCCACATCGGCCGGGTGCTCGGCAAGTTGGACCTGCGCGACCGGGCGCAGGCGGTCATCTTCGCGTACGAGGCCGGTCTGGTCCGTCCCGGCGACTCGGCCTGACGGCAGGACCCGGTTCGCCCCCGTTCCCGTACGGGTCCGCCGGCGGGGTCCTGGGGGCGTCGTCTCCTCCACCCCCTACTGGGGTATGACCTTCGGGTTGGCTCCCCGGTGGGACGTGCCGCGGGGTACCTCCTTCCTACCTTCCTCCTCGTCACGAGGAGAGGAGAAGGGGCATGCGCCGCTTCGCAAGGACCATGGGGGCGGCCGTGTTGGCCGCGGCCGTCGTCGCGGGAACCGCGGGCTGGGCCGCCGGGGACAGCCAGGCCCTGGTCACCGGGCCGCCGCCGGGCAGCGCCGAGTGGCGGGCCGCCGGCACGGCGTGGCGACCGCTGCCCGATCCGTGGACGGCGACGCCGGCCGAGGTCGCCCGGTTCTTCGCCGGACTGGACGAGGTCCGCGAGCGGGAGTTGCTGCGCGCCCACCCGTCGGTGGTGGGCAACCTGGAGGGGGCTCCTCTCCCCCTGCGGTACGAGGCCAACCGGCTGGCCATCACCGCCACGGGTGAGGCGCGCTACGCCTCCCTCGCCGCTCCGGGGCGGCAGATCCTGGCCTTCGACCCGCGGGGGCGGGGTCAGGTCACCGAGGTGTTCGGGGACCTGGAGCACGCCGCTCACGTCTCGGTGATCGTGCCGGGGGCGGACAACGACGCCGTGTCCCACGACGCCCCGCGCAAGCCGGCCACCGGCCCGGCGGGCACGGCCCGCGCGCTGCGGGAGGCGGCGGGCGGACGGGGCGCCGTCATCGCGTGGACCGGCTACACGACACCGGTCGGGGTCGGCATGGACGCGGCGTCCGGCCGGCTCGCCGAGGCCGGCGCGGTCCGGCTGGCGCGGTTCACGGCGGGCCTCGACGCGGTCGGCGTCCCCGATCCGGTGCTCTTCTGCCACAGCTACGGCTCGGTGGTCTGCGGACTGGCGGCCCGGCACACCGATGCCGGCGACATCGTCGTGTTCGGCTCGCCGGGGATGCGGGCGGACCACGTCGGGGCGCTGCGGACCGGCGCCCGGGTCTGGGCCGCCCGCGGGCCCTCCGACTGGATCGCCGACATTCCGCACGTGGAGGTCGGCGGGATCGGGCACGGCGCCGACCCGGTCTCCGCCGGGTTCGGTGCGCGCCGGATCCCCGCGGGCGACGTCGAGGGACACACCGGCTACTTCGCCCCCGGCACGCGCTCCCTGGCCGCGTTCGCCGCGATCGCGCGGGGAGAGTACCGATGAACGTGACGACCCTCGTGCGCGACGCGGCCGACCGGATCGACCGGCGGACGCCGTCGCACCGGGATCGGGCCGTCGACGGCCTGCGGGCCCTCGCCCTGCTCGCGGTGCCGACCGGCCACTGGCTGCTCGGCGGCTTCACCCTGGACGCCGACGGCGGCCTGCACAACGCCGGCCCGCTCGGCGCCTTCGGGAGCCTCGCCCCGGCGAGCTGGGTGCTCCAGATGCTCGGCATCTTCTTCCTCGTCGGCGGCTACGCCTCCGTGTTGTCCTTCCGGCGTCGGCCGGGGTCCACCGGCGCCTGGCTGAAGGCGCGGATCGTCCGGTTGGGCCGGCCGGTGCTCGGGGTGACGGCGGTGTGGGCGCTGGCCGCACCGGTGTTGTACGCGGCGGGGGTGCCGGAGGTCACCCTGCGGACCGGTGCCACGCTGGTGGTCCAGCCGCTGTGGTTCGTCGGGGTGTACGTGGTGGTCACGGCGCTGACCCCGTACTGCGTGCGGGCAGCGCGGCGGCTCGGTGGGTGGGCTGCGGCCCCGCTGCTCGCCTCGGTCGCCGGGGTGGACTTCCTGCGCTACGGGCCGTTCGCCGAGGCCGTGCCGTCCTGGCTGCCGGTGCTGAACGTGCTGCCGGGCTGGCTGTTCGCGTACCAGTTGGGCGTCTCGTGGGGTGAGCGACGGATCGGGCGGCGCGGGGCGTGGCTGCTGCTGGTGGGTGGGGCCGCGCTGTTCGCCGTACTGCTGGTGGTGTTCCACTACCCGGCGTCGATGGTCGGGGTGCCGGGTGAGGCGCGGACGAACTCGCATCCGCCGTCACTGCTGGTGTTGGCTCTGGCAGCGACGCAATCGGGGGCCGCGATCCTGCTGCGGGACCGGTTGGCGGGGCTGTTGGCGCGGCCGCTGCTGTGGGCGCCGGTGGTCGTGGTCAACCTGTGCGCGATGACGATCCTGTGCTGGCACCAGAGCGCGATGCTGGCGGCGGCGATCCCCGCGTCCCTGGTGGGTGAGGTGGCCGGGCTGACGACGGCGCCCGTGACCGCGGGGTGGATCGCGGCGCGGGCCGCGTGGATGCCCGTGTTCGCGCTGCTGCTGGTGGTCATCGCCCGGTACGCGCGCCGTTTCGAGGCGCCGCCCGCGGACGGTCGGCGCTCGTCGGTGGCGCGCGGGGCCGTGGCGGGGCTGCTGGCGGCGGGTTTCGCGGTGTTCGCCCTGGGTCTGGCGTAGGGCCGCGGGTACGACGAGAGCGCCGCTCCCGGTGGGGAGCGGCGCTCTCGTCGGTGCCGTGCCGGGCGCCGGGTCAGGCGATGGAGGCCGCCACGATGGCGGCGACGGCGAGGTTGCAGCACGCGGTGACCCAGACGGCCGGGTGCGGCTCCGGGTCGACGACGATGGCGCCGAGCTTGCCCGGGGTGACCAGGTCCAGCACCAGGAAGGCCACCGCCATCAGGATCAGGCCGAGCAGGCCGAAGGCCGCGGTGGACAGCAGGCCCTTGCCGAAGTCCTCGTACGTGGTCCAGATCGAGGTGAAGACGATGCCGCCGATGCCGAGGAGCGCGGAGCTGAGCAGGAGGGCCGCGTTGCGGTTGCGCTCCTCCCAGATCTGCTTCGGGAGCTTCCCGGGCGTCAGCACGTCCACCAGGACGATGCCGAGGATCAGCAGCACCAGGCCGAGGGCGCCGAACGCGCTGGTGCGGCCAAGTCCGTTGATGATGTCGCTCATTGAGAAGCCTGTCTCCGGGTGGGTAGGAAGGGTGGCGGTGGGCGTACCTGCCGTGGGCTGGCCGAATCTATCGCACGGCCCGGCGGCGGACCATGGGGAGGTCAGGAAATGGCAAAGGTCAGGGCCGCACGGCCCGCGGAGGCGTCGGAGCTGACCGCGCTGGTGATGCGGTCCAAGGCGTACTGGGGGTACGACGCGGAGTTCCTCGCCGCGTGCGCCCCGCAGTTGCGGATCGCGGGCGCGCAGGTGGCGGCCCGGCGGATCGTGGTGGCGCAGGACGAGGGCGACGGGCGGGTGCTGGGCCTCGCCTCCCTCGAAGGGTCGTGGGAGTGCGCGGAACCGGCCGGCCCCGAGGGGTCCCCGGGCGGGCGCGTGGCGCGGCTCGGGCTGCTGTTCGTGGAGCCCGACGCCATCGGTCGGGGCATCGGCCGGTTGCTGTACCGGGACGCGGTGCGCCGGGCCGCCGCGCTCGGCGTCGGCCGGCTGCGCGTCGACGCCGACCCGCACGCGGTGGGCTTCTACCGGGCGATGGGTGCGGCGCCCTCGGGCAGGTCCCCGGACGGTCTGTTCCGCTTCGAGGTGGCCCCGGTGCCGCTCGCCGGCTGGGCGCTGGCCTGGACGGGCGGGGTTCCGGCCGTGCACGTGGGCAACGTCGCGGAGTTCAACGCCCAGTTCCGGGACCCCTCCTTGGACGTCCGGCAGCACGCCGCGCACCACTACGCCTGTCTCGCAGCCTTCTACAGCCCCTCCCCCGCCGTCCTGGTCCTGCCCCGGGCGGTGCCGGCGGGCTGGGTCCGGTTGGTGGGCCGGCAGTTGGGGTGGGGGCCGGAGGTGGAGGTGTACGACGGTGTGGCGCAGCGGGGTCCCGGGTTGTCGGACGCCGTACGGGCCCGACCGGCGCTGGCCGCGCGGGTCACGGGGCGGGGCCTGCCCCTCGTGCCGTGGGGGCGGACCGCGGCGTTCAGCGAGCTGGCGGGCCTGCCGTGGCGGCCGCGGGAGCTGCGCCACGAGTCGAAGTCGGCGGCGCACGAACTGTTCGGCCGGATCCTGGCGGGCGGCGGGCATCCGCGGATCGTGTTGCCCGGGCAGTGGCGGGCGGGGAACCGCTGGACCGCGGCGCGGCTGCTGGCGGCGCGGGCCCGGGCGGGCGAGAGCACCGTTCTCAAATCGGAGCACGGCGTCGGCGGTTCGGGCACCACGGTGGTGACGCCAGCCGGGGTCCGGGAGGCGGGCGGGGCCCGGGCGGTGCTGCGGGGCCTGCCGCGCGGGCCCCTGCTGGTGGAGGAGTACGTTGCCGGCCCGGCGGCGGCGGACGCCGGCCCCCGGGACCTGACCTACGACGGTTTCGTGGACGACGAGGGCCGGCCGCACGAGGTGGGCGGGGCGGTGATGGACGTGGCCGACGGCGCCTACCGGGGTGCGACGGTGGGCCCCGGGGTGGTGCCGGGCGCGCTGGAGGGTCCGTTGCTGGCGTTCGGTCGGGCGGTGGGCCGGGAGCTGGCGGGCTGCGGCTACCGGGGCTGGTTCGACGTGGACTTCGTCGCCGACGAGCGGGGGCGGCTCGCGCCGACGGAGACCAACCTGCGGCTGACCGGGCCGTCGGTCGCGTTCATGGTGGCGGCGCGGCTCGACGTGCTGCGGGGCGCCGGGCACCTCGTACGGATCGTCGACCGGGTGGAGCTCGGGGCCCGGCTGCCGCAGGCGCAGTGGGACGAGCTGTGCGCGGGCCTGGCGCGGGCCTGCGCGGAGCTGGGCGCGGTGTTCGTGCCGACCGTCCCCACGGCGGCCTTCGATCCGACGCCGTGGTTCGGGATGCTGGTCGCCGCGCGCGAGGCCGGGGTGATGGACGCGGCCGGGGAACTGGTGCGGGCGCGGGCCCTCGCCGTCGGAGAGGGCTTCGCACCGGCCGGGGTTCAGTCGTCGAAGTCGAACGGGCTCGTCGGTCTGCGGGTGACGTAGAAGGCGAGGACGCCGGCGGCGATCATCAAGGGGACGTTGAAGACGTAGACGAGGGCGGCCTGGCGGGGCCAGTCCTGTTTGGCCGCCAGCCGGTAGAGGTTGTCCTGCGGCCACCAGGAGACCAGCAGGTACACGATCGCGAGGTGCGCGGCCGTGGTGATGCGCCGGCCGCGCCGTTGGGCGAGCATCCGGCGGCGGCCGTTGAACAGGAACATCACGCCCAGGCCGAAGGCCACGCATTCGAGCGCGTGCAGGAGGCCGAAGAGGACCGCCCAGGGGAAGGGGATGCCGGTGAGGTCGGTCGATCCGGGCCACAGCAGGTTCGTGACGAGGCGCGCGACGAGCCCGACGGCGAGTGCCCCGCAGCCGACGGCGCACGACGGCGAGCCCTCGCCCGTGTTCGCGGCGCCGTACTTGGCCGATCCGGGGCGCGCGCCGTACCCGGGCGGCGTGGGGGCGAGGAGGAGCGGCGGCTGCGGTACCCGCGCCCGGTCCTCCTGGCCGCCGCGGGTGCGGGGCAGGGTGCGCAGCCGGATCACGGCGCGCGGGGTCAGGCCGGCGGGCACCTTCTCGGCGAGGTGGGCGCGGAGTTCCCACGTCTCGGGGAGGGCCGTGCCCGGGGTCGAGGCGGCTTCGCCGTGCGGCGGGGCGAGGTAGGCGACGAGCCGGGTCTCCCCCTTGCCGGAGGGGACGGCGCCCACGACGGCCGCGCCGATGCGGGGGTGGGTGCGGATCGCCGCTTCCAGGGGGTGGGGGTCGACGGGCCGGCCGTCGAGGTCGAAGCGGTCGCGGACCCGGCCCCCGAACTCCAGCAGGCCGTCGGGGCGGAGCCGGCCGAGGTCGCCGGTGGGGACGGCGTCGCCGCCCCCGGGCGGGGTGAGGTGGATCTCCCCGTGGCGCACGTCGGCCCCGCAGCCGGGGTGGGGGGTGCCCAGCAGGGAGAGCCGCTCGGGGTCGTCGAGCGGGCGGAGCAGCTGCGGGAGTTCGAACCAGGTGCCGTTGCCCGCGCACTCGGCGAGACCGTAGACGTTGAGCACGCGGGCGCCCGGGCGCAGCGCGGCCTGGAGGGCGGACTGTTCGTCGAGGTGGAGCCGGTCCCCGGTGACGGCGACGAGCCGCAGCGGTGCGGTCCCGGGGCCGGCCTCGCCGCGGGACTGCGCGGGCAGGGCTGCCCGCCCGGGGTCGGGCAGCAGGGCGAGGGCGCCGGCGGGGTCGGTGTGCAGCACGCTGACCCGTTCGGCGGCGATGGTCCGCAGCAGGTCCTCGGCGTGCCGCCGGGGGTCCTCGGCCTGCCGCACGGGATCCCGGGGCAGGACGAGGGCGCCGCCGGAGCACAGGGCACGGGTCCAGCCCGCGGCGAAGGCGGTGACGTCGGGCCCGCAGGTGAACAGGTGGCGGTCCTCGGGGGTCAGCCGGGCGGTCTCGGCCCAGCCCTCGTGGGCGGCGAGCAGCAGCGCGTGGCCGGTGCGGACCGGGCGGGGTACGGCCGAGCCGGTGAACAGTACGGCGGCGGGCGAGCCCGCCGCGGTTCCGTTCGGTGGTGGCGCGGTGTCCGGTGCGGGGCGGGCCGGTGGATCGCCGGGGCGTTCGGCGATCCGGGCGGACTCCGCGTCGAGCAGCAGGGTGCGCAGGCCGTCGCCCCGGTCGAGGCGGGCGTGGTGGTGGGTGTGGGTGAGCAGCAGGTCCGGGTCGAGTGCGGCGAGCAGGTGCTGGGCCGCGTGCGGGTCCCCGGCGTCGAGGAGGGCGTACGTCCCGTTGGCCTTGAGGACGGCGAGTACGGCGACGAGCAGGTCGGGCCGGGCGGTCCCGGCGACGGCGACCAGGGGGTGCGCGGGCGGGTCCGCCGCCAGGAGGTGGTGGGCCAGCCGGTTGGCCCGCGCGTCGAGTTCCGCGTACGTGAGGCCGTCCGGGCCGGCCAGGAGGGCGGGGGCGTCGGGGGTGTCCCGGGCCCAGCGTTCGAACCGTTCCAGGACCGTGTCGAGGGCGGGCCGGCCGGGGCGGGCGGACTTCGGTGCCTGCGTCATGTCCTGATGATGGCACTGTGGGCCGGGTGGCACGAGAAGCCGGAACGACTCCGAAAGACGTTCGTACGGGCGGGAGTTGGCGACGCGTACGGGTGGGTTCCACCCCGACGCCTTGACCTGAACCAATGTTGAGGTTCTACCGTGGCCGTCATGGACATGGAAGTCACCGCGTGGACCTCGCTCCACAGTGCGATCAACGCCCAGCAGGACCGGCGCCCCTTCAACCGGACGAGCCTTCGCCGCATCGGGGCCTTCGCCGGCCCGCACCGCCGCGGGCTCCTCCTCTTCCTGCTGCTCAGCGTGGTGGGCGCACTGCTCGCCGTGGCCACGCCGCTCCTGGCCAGTCGGATCGTGGACGCCATCGTCAAGGGCGGGGACGGCGGGGTGGTCACCCGGCTGGCCCTGCTCATCGCGGTGATCGCGGTCGCCGAGGCGGGCCTCGGCCTGCTGACCCGCAAGCTGTCCGCCACGCTCGGCGAGGGCCTGATCCTGGACCTGCGGACCGCGGTGTTCGACCACGTCCAGCGGATGCCGGTCGCCTTCTTCACCCGGACCCGGACGGGAGCCCTCGTCAGCCGCCTCAACAACGACGTCATCGGGGCCCAGCGGGCCTTCAGCAACACCCTGTCGGGGGTGGTCGCCAACACGGTGACGCTGGCACTGACCCTGGTGGTGATGCTGAGCATCTCCTGGCAGATCACCCTGCTGGCCCTGGTGCTGCTGCCGGTGTTCGTGCTGCCGGCCCGCCGGATGGGCGTGCGGATGGCGGGCATGCAGCGGGAGGCCTCGGAGCTGAACGCCGCCATGGGCACGCAGATGACGGAACGCTTCTCCGCGCCCGGCGCCACCCTCGTCAAGCTCTTCGGCCGCCCGGCGGACGAGTCCGCGGAGTTCGCGGCCCGCGCGGCCCGGGTCCGGGACATCGGGATCCGTACGGCGATGGCCCAGTCGGCCTTCATCACCGCCCTGACCCTGGTCTCCGCCCTCGCCCTCGCCCTGGTGTACGGCCTGGGCGGCTACTACGCGCTGCGCGGCACCCTGGACGCCGGCTCCGTCGTCGCCCTCGCCCTGCTCCTGACCCGGCTGTACGCGCCGCTGACGGCCCTTGCCGGGGCCCGCGTCGAGGTGATGAGCGCCATGGTCAGCTTCGAGCGGGTCTTCGAGATCCTCGACCTGAAGCCGCTGATCGCGCAGAAGCCGGACGCCCGCCAGGTGCCCGAGGGGCCGGTTTCGGTGGAGTTCGACGCGGTCTCCTTCGGCTACCCGTCGGCCGACAAGGTGTCCCTGGCCTCCCTGGAGGAGGTCGCCACGCTCGACACCCGGGGCGGCAGCGAGGTGCTCCACGAGGTGTCCTTCCGGGCGGAGCCCGGCCAGATGGTCGCCCTCGTCGGCTCATCCGGCGCCGGCAAGTCCACCATCGCCCAACTGCTGCCGCGCCTGTACGACGCCGACGCGGGCGCGGTACGCCTGGGTGGGATCGACGTACGGGACCTCACGGCCGACTCGATCCGCGACACCCTCGGCATGGTCACCCAGGACGGCCACCTGTTCCACGAATCGGTACGGGCCAACCTGCTGCTGGCCCGGCCGCAGGCCACGGAGGAGGAGATCTGGGAGGCACTGCGCCGCTCCCGCCTGGACGGGCTCGTCGCCTCGCTCCCGGACGGCCTGGACACCGTCGTCGGTGAGCGCGGCTACCGGCTCTCCGGAGGGGAACGCCAGCGGCTGACCATCGCCCGACTGCTGCTGGCCCGCCAGCGGGTGGTGATCCTCGACGAGGCCACCGCCCACCTGGACAACACCTCCGAGGCCGCCCTTCAGGAAGCCCTGGCGGAGGCCCTGAGCGGGCGGACCGCCGTGGTGATCGCGCACCGGCTGTCCACCGTGCGGGCCGCCGACCTGATCCTGGTGGTGGAGGACGGGCGGATCGTGGAACGCGGTACGCACGACGAGCTGCTGGCCGCGGGCGGCCGGTACCAGGAGCTCCACCGGACGCAGTTCGCCGACACGGGCCGTGCGCCGGGCGGCGCCGTGGCGACCTCCGGAGCATGATGGCCGCGGGGCCCCGACGCGGGCCGTCGCCGATCCGGGAGTGCGTGATGGACATCAAGCTGGAGCTGGTCGCCGTCCCCGTCACCGACGTGGACCGGGCCAAGGCCTTCTACGAGCGGGTCGGCTTCCACACCGACCACGACGTCACGGTCAGCGAGGAGATCCGCTTCGTGCAGCTCACCCCGCCCGGATCGGCCTGCTCGATCGCCCTCGGCAAGGGACTCACCCGGATGATCCCGGGATCGCTGGACAACATGCAGGTCGTGGTCGCCGACATCGAGGAGGCCTACGCGGACCTGCGGGGTCGGGGCGTCGAGGTGACCGAGATCCAGGACATGCCGTGGGGGTCGTTCGTCTACTTCTCCGACCCCGACGGCAACGGCTGGGCCGTGCAGCAGACGAAGCCGCGCACGGCCCCCACCGGCTGAGCGCGCGGCCGTCCGCGCAGGCCCCGTCGGCGCCGCACCGTCGCGCGACGCCCCCTGCGGTCGCCAGTCGTCGGTCGTCGGTCGCCAGTCGTCAGTCGTCGAGGAAGACGATGCGCCGGGTCGGTCCGGAGGGCCCCTGCGCGGCCGTCGCCGCGAACCGGCCGGCGGGGACGGCCCGCTCGCGGCCCCAGGCGCGGATCTCCTCGATCTGTTCCGGGTTGTTGCGGCTGAGCGGCACCGTGTTGGCGAAGGTGTCCAGCACGAACGCGGACCGCATGTGCTGCGGGCCGCCGCCCAGGTAGACCTCGGCGCCGACGTCGTGCAGCGCGGCCTCGATGTCGGAACCGGCGAACCCGTCCGACAACTCCACCAGCCGGGCCAGCTGTTCGGGGTCGGGCTCGGTCTTCAGGTAGCGGCGGTAGTAGATGCCGATGATCTCCTCGCGGTCCTGCGCGTCGGGCAGGTCGACGAAGAAGAGCTCGTCGAAGCGGCCCTTGCGGAGCAGTTCGGGCGGCAGGCTGCGGACGTCGTTGGCGGTGGCCACGACGAAGGTGCGCGACTGGGACTCCTGGAGCCAGAACAGGAACTGGCCGATGATCCGCTGCGGAACCCCGGTACCGTCACCCGCGCCGGCCAGGCCCTTCTCGATCTCGTCGATCCACAGCACGCAGGGCGCGACCCGGTCGGCGGTCTCCAGCGCCTCCCGGAAGCGCCCCTCCGACTCGCCCAGGTACTTCCCGTGGATGGAGCCCATGTCCAGTCGGTACAGGGGAAGTTGCCATTGCGCGGCAATGGCCTTGGCCGAGAGGGACTTGCCGCAGCCGGGAACGCCCACCAAGAGGACGCCGCGCGGGGGCCGCAGATCGGTGTCCCGCAGATCGGCCTGGAGCAGCCGGCCCCGGCGTCGGAGCCAGTCGCGGAGGTTGGACAGACCGCCCACCGCGTAATCGGCGTCCTTGAGCGGTACTTTCTGCAGGCCCGTCAGGTCGTTGAAGATGCGGTCCTTGGCGTGGGCGAGGGCCACGACGTCCCCCGCCTCGACGGAACCCTTCGCGGCGACGGTGGCCATCAGGTTGATCGCCTCCCCCTCGGTCACGCCGACCAGGAACTCGGCGGCGCGCCGGGTGTCGCGTTCGTCCCAGGCGATGGGGATGTGACCCCGGTGGTCGTCGAGGAAGGCGGAGATCGTCGCGTACATCTCGTCGGCGTCCGGCGGGTCCAACTGGATTCCCATTCCGAGGCGTTGAAGGCCGCTCCACACCGGACTGTCGGTGATCAGGATGACGCTGCCCATGTTGGTGTCGGCGAGCCGCGCGAGTTCGGCGACGTGCCGGGTCAGCGGGGTGTCGGCGTCCATGTCGTCCGGTTCGACGAGGACCAGGGTGGCGTTGGGGCGCGCCGTGAATTGCGACGCGGCGAACTCCATGGCCCCGGTGAGCGAACGGTCTTCCATCATGGGCGCGTTGGTCCGCAGGTCGCGCAGGCCGGTGGCCCTGGTGTAGATCCAGAACGGCATGGCGCCGCGCCGGGCGTGGGTGGCGGCCGAGCGCACGAGGCGCAGCGTCCGCTGTTGTTCGATGGTGCGGATGCAGATGACCGGGACCCGGGCGGAGATGTAGCTGTCGAGATCGCGATGGCATTCGGCGTGGTTGGACATGGGGTACTGGTCTCCGTCAGTCGGTGATGATGCGGCGGCGGGCGGGGGCCGCGGGGTCGTACGACCAGCCCTCGCCCGGTACCGGTCCCGGCCGGCCCGTACCGGGCCCGGGCGCGCCGGACCCGGGCGTGGTCAGCGGGTTCTCGCGCAGGGTGCGGCGGCGGTCCTCCAGGAACCGCGGGTCCGAGCCGCCGCGGGCGGCCCGGTCCAGGGAGGCTTCCAGCTGTTCCTGGAAGCCGGTGATCTGGCCCTCGACCAGGTCGGTCAGTCGTGCGCGCAGGTCCTCGGGCAGGGACGGGTGCGCGGCGAGGGCGCGGACGGCGTCGAGGCCGGTGCGCGCCTGGACCAGGGCGCGGCCCGCGTCGAACTCGTCGCGGGCCGCTTCCAGGGCGGCGGTCAGGGATTTCGCCCAGCCGCGCAGGCGCCGGTCGAAGGCGTCGGTGAGGTGCTGGGAGAAGAGCGCCCAGGTGTCCTGGTGGTAGTCGTCGGGGCGCAGCCGCGGGAGCCGGGCGGCCGCCTCGGCAGTGGCCGCGGCCCCGCCCGTGCTCCAGTCCCGCAGGTACTGCGTCCATGTCTGGTAGGCGCCGCCGTGGCCCCACAAGGTGCTCATGGTCAGGGTTGTTCCCGTCGGGCGCCGGGGCGGCGGACCAGCTGTTCGCCGGGTGGCAGCGGCGACCATTCGGGCAGGCCCTCGACGACGCGGCGCAGCCGGGCCGTGGTGCGCTCCTCGGCCGGTTCGGCGCCGGCGGCCCACAGTCTGCGGCGCGGCCGGGGCGCTTCGGGGTCGGGTGTGGTCATGAGGGTCGCCCTTCCGGGGTGACGGTGCGGCCGGTGAAGGGGGAGTTCCCCTCGGTGGCGGTGGCCAGTGAGGCGATGAGCTCGCGGACCCTGCCCTCGACGGCGTCGGCCTCCTGGTAGGCCTGCTGCCAGTTGGTCAGGTCGGCGGCGGCTCCGACGAGCCGGTGCAGGGCGTCGCGGCGGGCCTCGCCGAGCAGGAGTTTGGCGGAGTCCTGTGCCCGGCGGGTCCTGGAGGCGCCCTGGTGGATCAGGAGGTAGCCGATGCCGCCGATGAGCAGGGGGATCACGGCGGCCGCGGCGGGGCTGATCGCGTTGCCGATGAACAGGCCGATCACGGCGGCGGCGAGGAGCGCGATCACCTTCGCGGGGTACTTGTAGCCGAGGGCGGCGACGAAGGGGGCGGTGTGCCGGTCCCAGTGGTCGCCGAGCTGCTTCTCCAGTTCGGGCAGCGGGGTGTGGTAGGAGCCGGTCCAGACCGGCAGGGTGAAGTTCTGTCCGGCCACCGGATGGGTGTCTTCGAAGCGGGCCTGCACGTCCTGCGGCAGAGCGGCCCGGTAGTCCCGGGAGAAGCCCTGGTGGGCGTGGTGGAACCAGTCCCGGCAGGCGGCGACGGCGAGCCGCCGGGTCGCCTCGGAGGTTCCGATGGCGCCGGGGTTGAGGGCGGCGGTGCTCTGGACGGTGAGGTAGTCGAGGGTCACGTCGTAGGAGGCCGAGTCGGCGTCGGCGTCGGCCCGGGCCCGGTTGGTGTCGCCGTCGTGCGCGACGACGGCCTCCTGGTAGGCGAGGTCGCGGCGCAGGGGCAGTTCCTCGTTGTCGTACTCGGAGACGAGCCGGTCCAGGATGTCGTCGACGGCGTCCTCGATGCGGTGCGTCGCAGTGGGTTCGGCGTTCAGGAGGGCCGCGTACTTGTCGAGGACGGCCTGCTGGGTGCGGGCGGCGGAGAGCACCTGGCCGAGTTGCGGCCACTGCGGCGAGACCTGGTGCAGGAAGGTGAACTCGGCGCCGGTCACGGTCGGGCACAGGGAGCCGATCTCGGCCCGCCAGCGGTCGATCTGGGCGTCCTGGGCGGCCGTGTCGCCGCCGAGCAGCTCGTGCCATTCGTCCAGGGCCTCGCGGAGCATGGCCCGGCCGGCCGGGCCGAAGGCGCCTTGGGCCACCGATTCCAGGATGACGGCGAACTCCCGGCCGAGGGCGGCCGGATCCTGGGCGAGCAGGTAGTGGCGGAGCCAGCGCGCCGATTCGGCGTGCCGGCCCTGGCGGCGCAGGACCAGCGCGAAGAAGAGCGAGGTGCGGTCCGGGGAACGGCGGAAGGATTCCTGGACGGCGCGTTCGCACAGGGTGGGGTCGTCGGCCGACCAGGCCGCGAGGGCCACCAGCGCCGGCGCGAGCCAGTACCGGGGGGTCTGGAGCATCAGCTGGTCGCCGACCATCCGGACGGTGTCCTCGGCGACGAGGCCGATGTCGAAGGCCTGGAGCATGCCGACCGCGGTGCGCCGGACCACCTTGTGGTGGCCGAACTCGTGGTCGATCCGGTCCTGGATGACGCCGACGCGGGTCTCCGCCCGCTGGAGCGCCGCCACGAGCCGCGCCTGCGCCGCGAACGCCTGGAACTCGTCGCGCAGCTGCTGGAGTTCGGTGCGGGTCTGCTGCTGCTTGGCCTCGACGGAGTTGACCTGCCCCGAGACGTGGCCGACCTGCTCGGCGACGCCGGCCACCAGCCGGTTGATCTCGGCGACCTTCCGGTGCAGCCCGTGGTCGATTTCCGTCACGCGCTCTCCCCCGATCGCGGCCCGCTGGGCCGAACCACCGCACCGTTCTCCAGTACGGGCAGGACGAGCCCGTCGGAGTAGACCTCCACCCAGGCGTAGCTGGGGCTGCGCGCCAGCATCCGGGCCGCGCCGTAGGGGTCGGGCAGGACGTCACCCGGTGCGTAGTGGGTGAGGATCGCACCGAAGAGGTTGAGGATGTGGTCCACGTACGGAGGGCCGAGGTGGCAGCGGGCGAGGAACCCGATGGGCGCGTTGTGGTGCTGCACCTCGTACTGTTCGCGGATCCAGTCGGCGAGCCGGCGGCCGGCGGCGGCGTCGAGTCCCGCGTCGAGCCGGGCCACGGCTTCGAGCAGCTCCGGCGATCGACTGCGCAGTAGATCGGCCCGGAGTCCGGGCGCGTCGGCCGCGCCGGTTGCCCGGCCGGTGTCCTGTTGGAGTTCCTGTGCGGGTCCTACGACACGGCGTGGACGCTCGATGTAACCCATGGTCTCCCCGTAATGGCGCGTGGAGCACGCAGGCTAATGACGTTGCGTCAATCGTGCGACCCCAAAGGGGATTTGCGCCACCAACACCCCACAAGTGACCTCGATGCGACCGGTTTTCGGCCAGTGATCGCCCCGACTGCTGCGCCACACTGGCGGTATGGCGAAGGTGTACGCCCTGCTCGTGGGCATCAACGAGTACCGCACGGCCGTCCAGCACGGCCTGGCCGATCTGCGCGGGTGCGTGGCCGACGTGGCCGATGCGCGCGCCTCGTTGGAAGGGGCGGCGCCGGGCGGGGTCGACGCGCGGGTGCTGCTGAACGGCGAGGCCACGGCCCGTGCCGTCGAGGAGGCCATCCTCGGTCACCTGTACCGGGCCGAGGAGGGGGACACGGCGCTGCTGTGGTTCAGCGGGCACGGTACCGAGTACGCGGCGAGCACCCCGCAGGAACTGCTGCTGGAACCGACGGGCCGCTGCCAGGCGCTGGTCTGCGCGGACGGGCCGCTGCCCGACAAGCGGCTGGGCGCGCTGCTCGACGGGGCCGCGGCGGCCGGCGGCCGGGTGGTCGCGGTGCTCGACTGCTGCTTCTCGGGGGGCGCGAGCCGTACCGGTCACGTACCCCGTTCGTTGCCCCCGCTGCCGCACTGGCGGCCGGCCGTCGGCTCCCGGGACGTGACCGGGCCCGACACCGCGCCGCGGCACCTGTTGCTCGCGGCGAGCCGGCTCGGGCAACTCTCGTTCGAACGTCCCATCGATCAATCGGACGGTCACACCGACCCGGACGGCCCGGCCTGGTCCGGCGACCGGCCCACCCGCGGCGTGTTCTCGTACGCCTTGGCCCGCGCCCTGCGCCGGGCCGCTCCGGACACCACCGCGCGGGAACTGCTCGCGGAGGCGGACGCCGGCGTGCGGCGGCTGGTGTGGGGGCAGCAGCCCGTACTGTTCCCCGCCGATCCGGGCGGGCTCGCGGACCGGCCGCTGCTGGGCGGGGCGGCCGGCCACAACCTGCTGCGGGAGGGCCCGGTCAGCGCCCATCTGCTGCGGGAGGGACCGGAGGGCTGGGAGGTGGACTGCGGCCGGGTGCACGGCCTGAGCGGGGGCCCGGGTACGGAGTTCACGGCGGAGGGCGGCCCCCTACGGGTCACGGAGGTACGGACCGACAGGGCGCTCGTCGACCCGGACGGCTGGACCCCGGATCCGGGATCGGTGCACGCCGTGGCCCTGTCCGCGCTGGCGCTGCCGCCGGCGGCCGTGGTGCTGGCCGGGGACGCGGCCGAGCTGCCCCCCTCGCCGCTGCTGCGCGAGGTCGCGGACGGCTCGCCGGAGGAGGCCGGGGCGGGGCTGCTGTTCCGCGTCGACGTACGGGATGGTCGGGCCCGCGTCCTGCGCCGGGACGGTTCCCCGTACGTCCCGCCGCTGCCGCTGGCGGGACCCGCCGACGCCCGACGGCTCGTCGACTGCCTGACCGGCCTGACCCACTGGCACCGCATCCGCGACCTCAGCGCGGGCCTCTCCCCGCTGACCGGGCACGTCCGGGTGGAGGTGCTGCCCTGGGAGCACCGGGACGGGGAACCGCTGCGCCCCGACGGGCAGGGGGAGATCGTCCTCGCGTACGAGGGTGGACACGCGCCATGGATCACCGTCCGGATGCGCAACACCGGGCCCCGACCGCTGTGGTGCGTGCTCCTCAACCTCGACGACCGCTTCGGCGCAGGGTCGACGCTCTTCCCCGGCCAGTTCGTCGGCCCCGGGATGATCGGGCACGCACACGACGGGGAGGCCCTGCGGATGACCCTGCCCGCGTCCCGACCGGTCCGACCCGGGGCTTCTGTGCGGGACTGGCTGACGCTGATCGTGGCCGAGGGGGAACTGAACACGGTGCCGTTCCACCTGAGCCGCTGGGACCCGGCCACCAACCGCTGGGGGGTGGCGCCGAGCCCGCCGCCGACCGGCCTGCTGCGGCTGGCCGGGCCGGCGCCCGCGCCGGCGGGCGGCCGCGACCTGCTGCCCGCCCAGCCGTTCGCGCCCGGGCAGTGGGCGGCGAGCACCCTCGCCCTGCGCACGGTGGTGCCCGCGTCGCCGACCGGCGAGGACTTCACTGGCCGAGGTGTGTGAACCCGGCCCAGGCGGTGAGGTCGTGTGCGTCGAGGGTGGCCAGCCGGGCCGCCAGGGCCGGGGGCAGCCCGGCGGGAACCGTCCGCGCCGGGTCAAGCATCCACAGCTGGGCCCGGCGCAGGGCCCGGGCGGGCGGCTCCTGTTCGCGGCGCAGGAAGTGGTGGGTCAGGAACATCAGGACGGACGTCGTGTCGTCCGGCACCGGCCACAGCGAGCCGATCACCGAACGGCTGCCCGCCACCAGGAAGGCGGTGGACAGGCTGTACGCCTCGTTGTGGCCGCGCCCCGAGACCTGACTGCGGCAGGCCGCGAGGACGACGAGCCCCAGCCTGCCGTGGACGGCCCCGGCCAGCTCCTCCGCGGTCAACTCGCCTCCCTTGAGGGCGAGGTAGGAGCTGCGGGGCCGGTTCTCCTCGACCGTGCCGTGGCAGGCAAGGTGCAGGACGGCGCCCTCGTCGGCCCGTTCCCGCAGCCAGGCGGCGACCTGGCCGGGCTCGCCGTCCCCGGTGCGCAGGCCGAGGTACTGGCCGTGGGGGTAGAAGAGTCGTTGGAGCGCGTCGGCCTCCTCCCCCGCGTAGGGCAGGTCGCCCGTGGGGTTGCCCACGATCAGCGCGGTTCCGGTGTGCGGCGCCGGCGGGCGGGCGGCGACCTCGCAGAGCAGGCGCGCGGAGGCGGCGTACGAGAACTCGGCCCGTTCGATGGCGTACCGGCGGCCCCGCCCCTGCTCGGCGAAGGCCGCGTGCCAGGGGACCAGGCCGAGGGCGCCCATCGGGACGAGGACCAGGCGGGGTACCCGGCCCGGCCCCGCGGGAACGTCCAACACCTCCAGGAGCGGCTGGACGGCGGCCCGCCAGGCCCAGGAGCAGAGCCGGTCGAGCTGGTCGCGCAGCGGCGGGGCGGGTATCGGTCGGTCGGCCCCGAAGCCGGGGACGGGTTCGATGTCCCGGCGCGTGCCACCGCCGGCCGGGCGGTAGTCCCGCAGCGGGGCGGCGTCCTCGCGCAGCCGGGGCAGTGGTACCGCGTGCACCTGCCCGGTGGCGGTGACCAGGAGGGCGGTGCCCGGGCAGGTTTCACCGGCGGGCACCAGGTAGACGAGGGCGTCCTTGCCCTGGGCGCGCAGGGCCGCGCCGATCTCGGCGGGGTCGGGCGGGTCGAGCAGCCGGGTGCCGTCCCCGGTGAGGGCCCGCACCACGCGGCGGCGCAGGTCGCTCGGCACGTTGTCGGGATCGCCGCCGGCCGCCGCCCATTCGGCGGCCGTCGTGGTGTGTCCGGCGGCGGCGAGGAGTTCGGGGACGGAGCGGCTGGTGGTGGCCGTGTGCAGGATGAGGCCGCGGCAGGCGTCGAGCGCCGTCACGGCGTCCTGCGGTGCCCGGTCGGCCAGGCACCAGCCGACGAGGTCCGCGGAGAGCTGGTCGGCCATCCGGGCGGCCTCGGCGACGTCCTGGGTGCCGGACTGGAGGAGCGCCGACCAGACGAAGCCGCGCATCGCCTCCAGGCCCAGCCGTCGGCCGCGCTCACGGTCGCGACGGACCAGGCTGCCGCGGGCCCGGTAAACGGCCGCGAGGGTGTGCGCGGTGAAGGCCCACAGGCGGTGCTCCGGCCCGCCCATGGCCCCGGCGGCGCCTTCGAGGAGGGCGACGGCACGCTCCTGATCGCGGGCCCGGTCGGGATGGCGCGGGTCGGCGTGCGACTGGGCGAGCCCGTGGTAGAACGAGCCGGCGCTGGCGGTGAACCTCATCCAATCCTCGCTGCCTTCCTGGGACAACGAGATGGCCTCCTCGATCAGGGTGAGGATCTCGCGGATACGGCGCGTGTCGGCGGCCAGCGTCGGCTCGCGCATCCACGCCAGTGCCGTGCTCCCGAGGACCGAGGCGCGGTGGTCACGGGGCAACCTGGCTGCCTCGCGGCGTAGTTCCGCGACGGTGGGCCGCCCGGCGAGCGGAGGCAGCGACGGCACGCCGAGACGGTGCGCGAGGTCCTCGCGGGCCAGCCGGAGCGACTCGAGCAGCGCCAGGAACTCGATGCGGCTGATGTCCTCGGTGGTGAGACCCGCGAAGGCCCCGGCCACCTCGGCCACTGCCCGGTCGACGGCCGCGAGGTCCCCGCGCTTGGCCGCGAGGACGCCCTCGCCCACCACCTGTTGGGTTCGCATGAGCACGGTCAGGTAGGGCGACAACCCGAGGGTCCGCATCATCAGATCCCACTCGGCCGCGTCGGGGGAGATACCGGCGGTGACGCCCCTCTGCTGCGCGAGCATGGTCGAGGCCAGCACGGTGGCGACGGGCAGCCAGGGACTGTCGACGCCCGCGCGGCGAGCCCCCTCGAAGTGTTCCAACGCCTCGCCCAGCAGGTCGGGCCTGCCTCTCGCACCCTGGTGCAGCCGCAATTTGCCGATCGCCAGGTGCGCCGAGGGCCACCAGTCAGGATGCTGCTCGGCATGGGCGAGCACCGCCCGCACCAAAGCGTCCTCGCGCTGCCGGCCGACCCGGTCCCCGTGCGGATCGAGGGCGGGAAGCAGGGAGACGAGCATCGCGGCTCCCTCGGCGTGCCTGCGGCTGGCCGGATCGCCGGTGCGCCACTCGTCGAACACCCGGGAGAACCGGCGCTCCCAGCGGGAGCGGGCCTCCTCCGTATCGCCGAGCAGGATGTGGTCGAAGCCGAATTCGAGCGGGATCTCGTCGCCCGCCTTTTGCAGGAACTCCTGGTAGAGGCGATGCAGTTCCTCCACAGGTACCGCCTGCGGATGGTCGGGGCCCAGTTGTCGCTGCACGTCGGCCAGGATCAACCGCGCGGGCTGCCTCAGTTCGGACGCCAGGTCCGCGTCCGCCAGGGCCAGCAGCACGGCACGCTCCGCGAGCGGCAGGCGGTCGCGATCCGCGTCCACCTCGTGGAGTGTGTGGTGGGCGACGGCCAAGGACCAGGCCGCCAGGGTGACCCGCCCGGTCCCCTCGGATTCCCAGCGGTCGACGGCCCGGGTGAGTAGCTCGACGGACAGCCGGAGGAGGGGGACGTCCAGCGGGAGCCGACCGCGCGTGAACAGCAGCCGGCCGAAGACGTCCAGGTAGAAGGGGTGCAGCGCGTCGATCTCCGCCTCGCCGGTGAGGAGTCCGGTCAGTTCCGTCACGGCGCGCGCGCCCTGTTCCTCGTCCTGCCAGGTCCCGGCGATCACCACCCGGGCGAAGGCCACGCGCAGCCGGGCGTCGCGTTCCCACGCGGGCCGGCCGGGTGCGTCGGCAAGTGCGCGCAGGGTCTCGTCCCGGGCCTCCTCCAGGAGGGCCCGGTCGGCCGTGTGGTAGCCCTGCAGGGTGAGGGACATCCCCCGGGACTGGCGGACCAGCGGCAGGTCACGGTCCGGTTCGCCGCCCTCCAGCACCTGGGCGTAGTGGCCGGCGGAGCGGGCGTACGAGGCCGGCTGGTCGGTGCGCACTCCGTGCTGATGCCACAGGTAGCCGAGCGCCTCCTGGAGGTCCGCGTCCTGTCCGTCCTGGTCTTCGAGGGCGGCGAGGCCGCGCCCCAGGGCCTCGTCGAGGAGGTCGGGATCGGGGTCCCCCTCCTCGACCCGGATCTTGGTGAGGTTGGCGAGGAGCCGGCGGGCCAGGACCGCCGTGCCCCGGAACTCCGGCTCGTCGGGCAGTTCCGCGAGCCCTTCCGCGAGCAGGGCGTGGGTCCGCAGGGCGAGTTCCGCGTCGGGCCGCCGGTCGTACTGCAGGGCCAGGACGTGGCCGTACATGATCCGCCACAGCGTCCAGGACGGTCCGGCCGCAGGGCGGCGGAAGGCGTGCGCGAAGGCCTCGGCGGCGAGGTCGAGGTCCTCGAGGCGGAGGTCCTCGGAGTGGGGGTCCTCGGGGGCGCCGGGCTCGTTGTGGGCCAGGTAGCTCAGTTCCCCGGCCCGCCCGCACAGCTCGGGCGCCCTCGGGTCGCCCGCCCGGAGCGTGGCGAGTTCGGCCATGACCTCTTCGCGTGCGGCGCGGGCGTTGGTCGCGGATGCGGACACGACGGCTCCAGGAGTCAGGGCGCGAGGCGCGCGTGGTACGGCTGGAGGATCCGGTCGAGCCAGTGCCGACCTTCGGGGGTGGCGAAGTCGACCGGGTCCTCGCCGGTGGGGGCCAGCAGCCCGGGCGGGCAGCGGTCCGCGAACAGGACCAGGGCCCGTTCGCCGGGTTCGCGTTTGGAGGACCACAGGAAGCCCTGCGCCCACGGGTCGGTGTGGCGGCGGATCCAGTGGGCCCAGTCCCTGGTGTAGGGATAGTCGCGGGCCTCCGTCTGGACCAGCCAGCTGTCCTGATGGACGGCGGCCAGGTCCTGCCCGGTGACCAGGGCGACCACGTCCACGGAGGTCGTCAGTCGCAGCGCGGAAAGCCGGCGTCCGGTGACGGCCACCCGGGGCACGAGCCGGGCCGCGCCCGAGGGGTCGAAGGGCAGCGAGTGCAGGACGCTCTCGCCGACGGCGGCGGACGGGGTGAGTCCGGCGTAGAGGTAGCCGTACGGGTCGCAGGAGGTCGAGTCGAAGCGGCCGCCGCCGTAGAGGCAGTGGGAGGGCACGGGATTGAAGGTCGCGCCGTCGCGGCGCGCCGAGTGCACCCGGTAGAGCGGGGTACCCGCGGCGAGGGTCGCCTTGACGGGGGTGGCCTGCGGTGCGGCGGGGGGTCGGTAGTGGGGCACGTCCGCTACTCCCCTTCCGTGAGGAGTCGGGCGGTCTCGGGCAGCCGCGGTTCGTCGGCGGTCCCGAGCAGGCGGGCGGGTTCCGCGTCGAGCCAGGCGTTCGGGGAGAGCCACCAATCGGCGGCGCCCCAGGGGTCACCGTCGGCGTCCAGCAGCAGGTTGACCTCACGGACCGTGTCCCGGAGGCGGCCGTCCGGGGTGAACTGGAAGGCGGGCAGGCGGATCGGGCCGCCCGTCGCGGGCAGCCGGATCAGGGCGGGGGCGTACGGGTCGCAGCCGGCCAGGAGGACCTCCTCGTCTCCGAGGGAGGGCGCGGCCAGCAACCGGTCCCGTACCTCCCCGAGGACGGGGCCGACCATCCGGTGGCCGTCGAGGAGCAGGACGGCCAGGTCCTCGGCCCGGAAACCGAGATGGCCGCCGGCGGGGGCGTCCGGCGTGGTGACGAGCCGGCTGCCGTCGTGGAACCGGTCGGGCAGCAGCTCGCCCAGCAGCCGGGCCGCGCGGAGGGCGGCGTCCCGGGCGGCGTCTCCGGTCGCGGCGCGCCACTCGGCGAGCCGGAGCGTGAGCCGGTGCAGGTCGTCCGGGGTGAGCCTGGGGGCCAGCTCGTCCCAGTCGGCGGCGGCGGCGGCCAGCCGGGTCCAGGGGTCGGTCATCGCGCTCCCCTATCGGGGCCGCCGACCGCCGCGGTGTCGGCGGCGGTCGAGCCGAGTAACTCCCGGACGAGTTGCGCCCGTTCCGGGCTCCGCACCACGAGGTGGACGTCCCAGTCGGCGCCCCGGGCCAATTCCGCCTCGACCGCGGCCCACACCGCGGCCAGGCTCTCGGCCGGAGCGAGTCCGCCCCGACCGGCGCCGAGCAGCGGCAGACAGACGGAGGCGGGGGGCGGGAGGGTGGAGGCGGCTCCGACCCGGAGTTCCGGTACGGCGGACCGGGCCGCCGCGGAGGCCGCCCGGGCTTCCGCCTCCGTACGGGCTTCGCCGAGCAGGGCGAAGACGCGGGTGACGGCGCGGGTGACGTCCACGGACAGGACGTCGTAGTCGTTGGTGCCGGGCCGCGGCGCGGCCACCGCCGCGTGGTGGATGTAGCGGACGCCTTGGCTTTCGAGGGCTCCCGCGCCGGTCACGGCCACCGTGCCGGGCGCGACCGGCAGGCCCTGCGGCGCGTACCGGTCCGTCCAGGCCCGGAGTTCGTCGCGCACCGGCTCCCCGACGATGCGTCCTGCGGGATCCCGCAGGGCCGCGGTGCGGCGCAGCGAGGCCGCTACGGAGGACTTGTAGGGCTCGGGGAGCGCGAAGTGGGTGTTCGACGGGGACACCACCACGTCGATGTCGCGCAAGAGGTCCACCGCGTGCACGTGGAGAGTGATCCGGTGGTCCCGGTCACCGATCCGGACGGGTATCCGGTGGTGTCCGGCGGGCAGTTGACGGCCGGTGCTGCCGGCGGCGGAGGCGGAGGCGGAGACGGCGTCCGCCCCGTGCGGGGCCCGTCCCTCCGCCGGCTGCTCGGACGGGTCGGTTCCGCCCGCCTGCCGGACGATCTGCTCGGCGATCTGACCGAGGACCATCAGCTCGTGGTGCTTGCGGAAGCGTTCCACGCTGACCCCGTAGACCTGGGCGGCCCGCCTGCGCCGGTCGGCCGGCGGCCAGTCCCTGGTGCCGCGGGCCAGGCCGAGGCTGTACTCGGCCGCCTCCTGGAGGGTGCCGCCGCCCATCGAGGCGACGGCGGTGCGCAGGAGCCGTTCGACAGCGGGGAAGTGCGGCCCTCCGGGGCTCCCCTCCCCCGGCCCGGCCGACAGGCCCGTGAGCACGGGTATGCCGAGCTCACGCAATCGGACGATGCCGGCCCGCCGCACTTCCCTCACCTCCGCGAGGACCGCCCCGTAGTCCGGCAGTTGTGTGTGCGACATGGCGGAAGGATCGCACCGCCGCGCGCACGCCTACAAGCCGGTTCCGGCCCTCTCCTTCCATGATGGGGGGCCGGCCGGTCGCGGACGGGGCGTGCGGTGGGCACGGCCGGTCGGATTCGGGGCGGATCACGGATCCGGGGGACCGAAGGCCGAGCGGGCCGCGCGTCCCGCCGGGTCGCTGTTTCCCGGGCTCCGATCGGCCACCGCCCCACCGGGCGTCGTTTGACCTTCAAGTGGGATGAAAGTCGACAATCGACCTCATGGACGGCACCCCTGAACTGATGAGCATCAGCGCGTTCGCCCGGCGGGTCGGACTCGCGCCGAGCGCCCTGCGCTTCTACGACGACTGCGGCGTCCTGCACCCGGCCCGGGTCGACGGGGTCACCGGCTACCGCTCGTACTCCGCCGCGCAGCAGGACCGGGCCGTGCTCCTGCGGTCCCTGCGCGCGGCCGGCCTGGCCCTGCCGGACGTGGTGGCCGTGCTCGACGGGCCCCCCGACGGCGCCCGGGAGGTACTGGAGCGGCACCGTAGGGCGGTGCGGGAGAACGGGCGGGCGGCCGACGCGGCGATCCGCGCCGTCCTGGACGGCCTCCCCGCAGGCTCCGGCCGCACCGAGTTCACCCTGGGCGGCGCCGAACTGGCGAGCGCCGCGCGGCAGGTGGCGCCTGCCGCCGGACGCGATCCCGCGTACCCGGTGCTCGGCTGCGTGCTGGTGGAGTTCGGTGAGGACGAGGTCCGCTTCGTGGCCACCGACCGCTACCGGCTCTCGGTGCGCACCCTGCGGCCCGCCGCCGTGAGCGGGCCGCAGGGACAGGTGCTGATCGGGGCGGAGGCCCTGGTCGCGCTCGGGACGTGGGCCGCCCGCGCCGGTGAGGTGGTCCTGTCGGTGGGGCCGGCCGGGAGCCCACTGCTCGTACGGCATCCGGGCGGCGAACGTGAGGTGGCAGCCCGGACCGGGCCCTACCCGGCGTACCGGGACGTGCTCGCGGCGCTGGAGGCGCCGGCCCACCGGGTGGTCGTGGACCGGGCGGCGCTGCTCGCCGCCCTGGAGGGCGGCCCCGACGCGGTGGCGGTCCCCGTCGAGCTGGGGCGGGACCGGCTGCTGGTGGGTCGGGTCGCGCTGGCCGCCGTATGCGAGGAGTCCGAGCCGGTGCGGCTCGCCTTCGACCCGGCGGTGCTGGCCGCGGCGCTGGAGTCCGGGGTCGGGCCGGACGCGCTGCTGGAGGTCTCGGGCCCGGCCCTGCCCGTACTGGTGCGCTCCGCCGACCAGGGCAGCTTCACCACCCTGGTGATGCCCGTCGCCCTCCCCGAAGCCTGACCCGACCACCACCCACCCCACCCACCCACCCCCACCCACCCCCTCCGGGCCCGACGCGCCCGGATCCGCCCGAGCCCCTCGGGCCGGACCCGAAGGAGATTCCGTGGACCCCCGCAACACCGTCGTACGCCTGTGCACCGAGGGCATGGCCGCCGAGGCCGCCGGTCGGGGCGAAGAGGCGGGCGGCCTCTTCCGCCGGGCCTGGGAGGCGGCCTCCGACGACTACGAGGCCTGCGTCGCCGCCCACTACGTGGCCCGGCACCAGTCGGCCCCCGAGGACACCCTGCGCTGGAACCGCACCTGCCTGGAACTCGCCGACCGGGTGAGCGACGAGCGCGTCCGCCCCTTCTACCCGTCGCTGCACGGCGCCCTGGGTCGCGCCCTCCTCGAACTCGGGGAACGGGCCGAAGCCCGCGCCCACTTCGAGGCCGGCGCCGCCCGCCTCACCGAACTGCCCGCCGGACCCTACGCCGACTGGCTGCGCCTGCGCATCGCCGACGGGCTGCGTGCGACGGACCCCCGGCCGGCCGGCGCACCCGATCCGCTGGGGCCGCTGCTGGATCGGCTGTGCGCCCGCGCCGACCTCGCCTCGCTCGCCCTGCTGCTGCCCCCGTACCTCGCGAACCTCCACCGGCCCGAGGACGAGGAGCGCCTCACGACGGTCCTGCGCATGCTCCACGCCGAACGCCGGCTCCCCGAACCGGACCTGACCGCACTCGGCGCCGTCATCGCCGCCCGGCAGCCGACCGCCGCCGCGTAGACCTCATCGACCCGGCGCCCAGGGCGTGTTCTGCACGTCCCGCCCGGCCCGCGACGCCCTTCGGGTGCCCGGCGCCGCTTTCACAGCGCGCCTTGGCCGCGCGGCACGGGTCACGTGGCGTGGGAGCGGCTGCGTTGGGCGTGGCCGTGACGGACGCCCTCCTCGAAAGCGGCCTCGTAGGCCTGGTCGCCGAGGGCGCTCCGTGCGGTGCGTTCGAACTCCGCGCGCACCGGACCGAGTTCCGGGGTACCGCGTTGGGGGTGGCCGACCGCCTGCCAGTAGGCGTGGCCCGCGCCGTAGGCGTGCGCGGCGCCCGCCTCGTCGCCCGCTGCCGCCCGGGCGGCCGCCAGCAGGTCGAGGCCGAGTGCCGTGCCGAAGCTGTCGCCGAGTTCGCGTTTGCTGTCCAGCATCGCCCGGGCGTGTCCGGCGGAGTCGACGGGACGGCCCTCGAACAGCGAGATCAGGGCCAGTTGGTAGTCGGCGTAGGCCCGGGTCCAGTGTTCCTCGCGGGCGACGCAGCCGGCCCTCAGCCGCTCCGCGTCGGCCCGCGCGTCGTCGAAGAGGCCCATCCCGGTGAGGGCGAACACCCGGACGAGGTGGCAGCGCAGTCGTGCCGGCGAGTCGAACGGGGCGCCGGGACGCGCCTCCAGGGCGTTGTCGGCGATGATCCGAGCGGCCAACGGCCGACCGGCCAACAGGTGGCTCAGGCCCAGCAGATAGGCGGCGTCGAGGGCGGAATCCGGGTCGGCCCCCTCGCCGGCGGCGAGGGCCTCGCAGGTCACCGCGAGCCGGTGGGCCTCCTCCTGCTCCCCCTGGAGCAGCAGGGTGACCCCGAGGGCCCACAGGGCGCGGACCCGACCGGCGAGGTCGATGTCCTCGGGGCGGGCGGCCTGCAGGGACCGTTCCAAGTAGCTCCGGGCGGCGTGCAGGTGGCCGCAGCAGGCCCAGAAGAAGCCGACACGGCCCGCCAGTTCGACCGCGACGGCCGGTTCGGTGGCCAGGTGGTGGTCGAGTGCGGCGCAGATGTCCTGGTGGCCGGTGGCGATCCTACGGTACGCGTCGCGCTGGCCCGGGCCCAGCCATTGCCGGTCGGCCGTGCGCACCAGGTCGAGGAAGTACGCGGCGTGCCGGGCGTGCAGGGCGTCGTGTTCGCCGACGCCGTCGAGCCACATGGCCCCGTACTCGCGGATGGTGTCGAGCATCCGGTGGCCGCCGTCCGGGGTCTGTCGTACGACCGACTTGGCGGTCAGCGCCGCCAGGAGCGGCGGTACGTCCCCGGCTCGCAGCGGGGGCGCCGAGCAGACGGCCTTCGCGGCGGGCTCGTCGAAGCTGCCGCCGAAGACGGACAGCCGTAGCCACAGGAGCCGTTCGCGCGGGGTGCACCACTCGTGGCTCCAGCCGATGGCCGTGCGCAGGGCGCGGTGGCGCGGGGGCAGTACGGCCTGTCCGGCGGCGGCGGGGAGCAGGCCGATGCGGCGGGCGAGGCGGGCGGCGAGTTCCTCGACGGTGTGGTCCGTCAACTGGGCGGCGGCCAGTTCCAGCGCGAGGGGGATCCCTTCGAGGCGGGCGCAGATCGCGCGGCCGGCCGCGAGCCGCTCCGCAGTCCACGGCAGAGCGGGTCCGGGCAGGGCGGCGTCGGCGCGGGCGGTGAACAGGGCCAGGGCCTCGTCGGCGCCGTCGGCGTGGGGCAGGGGGCCGATCAGCAGGACGTGTTCGTCGTCGAGCCCGAGGGGTTCGCGGCTGGTGACGAGCACGGCGAGGTGCGGGGCCGCTTCCAACAGGTCCCGCACGAGGCGCCGTACGGGACCGGTCAGGTGCTCGCAGCAGTCCAGTACGAGGAGCAGCCGGCGTTCGCCGATCCAGGTGCGGACGGCTTCGGCGAGGGTGCGGGAGGTGTGGTCGGCGAGGTCGAGCGCGTCGGCGACGGTGTCGAGGAGGAGCCGGTCGCCGGGCAGCGGGGAGAGGTCGGCCCAGTGGGTCCCGTCGGGGAAGGGGTCCGGTTCACCGGCGGTGCCCCGTAGGGCCCGCCGGGCCAGCCGGGTCTTTCCGACGCCGCCCGGTCCGGTCAGGGTGATCAGCCGGCGGCCGGTCAAGGCCGCGCGCAGCGCGTCCAGTTCATCGCTTCGCCCGACGAAGGAGGCGGGTCCGGCGTCGGCGTCCTCGGCATCGTGTCCCAGCACGCGCCCAGTCTGTCGTACGACGCGGGCCTCTCCTACCGTTCGCCGGCACGGGATGTCCCGAACGGTCTCCCGAACCGGTGTCCGTACGGCGCTCGGTCGGCGTCGGCGGCGGTGTCAGGGCGCGAGGACGTCGAGTTCGTCGAGGGCGCCGAGGGCGATCCGGCGGGTCAGGGCCTCGGCGGCGGCGGCGTCCCCTTCGCGGACGGCTTCGGCGACCCGTACGTGGAGGGTGACCGCGGCCGGATCGGGGTCGGGGAACATGACGGAGTGTTCGGTGCGGCCGGTGAGCACCTCGGCTACGACGTCGCCCAGCCGGGCGAACATCTCGTTGCCGGAGGCGTTCAGCACGATCCGGTGGAACGCGATGTCGTGGTGGAGGTAGCCCTCCAGTTGGTGGCCGCGGGAGGTGCGGACCATGCCGAGGGCGGCTTCGGTGAGCTGTGCGCACTGTTCCGGGGTGGCCCGGTCGGCGGCGAGCCCGGCGGCGACCGGTTCGACGGCGGAGCGCAGCACGGTCAGGGAGCGGAGCTGGCGGGGCCGGTCGGTGCCGGCGAGGCGCCAGCGGATGACGCGGGGGTCGTAGACGTTCCATTCGTCAGTGGGCCGGACGGTGACGCCGACGCGGCGGCGGGATTCGACGAGCTGCATCGATTCCAGGACGCGGACGACCTCGCGGACGACGGTGCGGGAGGCGTCGAAGCGCTCGGCGATCTCATCGGTGCGCAGAACGCTGCCCGCGGGGTGCTCGCCGGCCGTGATGGCGAGGCCGAGGGTGTCCAGCACCAGGGAGTGGAGGCCCTGCGCCGGGCTGCCGTCGGTGGTCATGGCGTAAGCGTACGGTGACGGGCGGGCGAGCGAATGGTGTGATGTTTTACCGTCCGACTCTTGAATAAGTACTACTTAATAGGTTTCAGTGGTGCCACACGAACCGATGTCGACGAGGACAGCGAGGTACGACGTGAGCTCCCAGCGCGTCATTGTGGTGATGGGCGTCGCCGGCACGGGCAAGACGACCGTGGGGCGGCTGCTCGCCACCGCGCTCGGACTCGCCTATGCCGAGGGCGACGCCTTCCACCCGGCGGCCAATGTCGCCAAGATGTCCGCCGGCACCCCGCTGGACGACGCCGACCGTTGGCCCTGGCTGGACGCCATCGGGGAGTGGATCCGCGAGCGGGCCGGCACACCCGGCGGGGTGGTCGCCGCGTCCGCGCTCAAGCGCGCCTACCGCGACCGGCTGCGGGCGGCCGCTCCCGGGGTGGTGTTCGTCCACCTCACCGGGGAGCGTCCGCTGATCGAGCGGCGCATGGCCGCGCGCAAGGGCCACTTCATGCCCACCGCCCTGCTCGATTCGCAGTTCGCCACCCTGGAACCGCTCCGGGCGGACGAGTCGGGCGTCGTCGTCGACGTGTCCGGGTCCCCCGAGGAGATCACCGCCCGGGCAGTGGCAGCGCTCGCCGCGCTCCCCCTGCCGTACCGCCCCCAGAGATTCGAGGATCCGTCACCGTGACCAGTCTCAGCGTCGAGACACTGGCAGCGGCCACCACCGGGCCGATCACCTCGGCCGGAAACACCCAGCTGGGCCTCGCCGTCCTCGCGGGTATCGCCGTCATCGTCCTGCTCATATCCCGCCTCAAACTGCACGCCTTCCTGGCCCTGACCATCGGCTCGCTCGCCCTCGGCGTGTTCGCGGGCGCCCCGCTCGCGAAGACGATCACCAGCTTCACCGCCGGACTCGGCTCCACGGTCGCGGGCGTCGGCGTACTGATCGCGCTCGGCGCGATCCTCGGCAAACTGCTGGCGGACTCCGGCGGCGCCGACGAGATCGTGGACACCATCCTGGCCCGGGCGAACGGCCGGGCCATGCCCTGGGCGATGGTCCTGATCGCCTCCGTGATCGGCCTGCCGCTGTTCTTCGAGGTCGGCATCGTCCTGCTGATCCCGGTCGTGCTGCTGGTCGCCAAGCGCGGCAACTACTCGCTGATGCGGATCGGCATCCCGGCCCTGGCCGGTCTCTCGGTGATGCACGGATTGATCCCGCCGCACCCCGGGCCGCTGGTCGCCGTCGACGCCCTGCACGCGAACCTCGGCGTCACCCTCGCCCTCGGTGTGCTCGTCGCGATCCCGACCGTGATCATCGCGGGTCCGCTGTTCGCCCGGTACGCGGCCCGCTGGGTGGACATCCCCGCGCCCGAGCACATGATCCCGCAAAGCCCGTCCGTGGATCCCGAGCACCGACCGCGCTTCGGGGCCACCGTCTTCACCGTGCTGCTGCCGGTGGCGTTGATGCTGGTCAAGGCCCTGGTGGACATAGTCGTCAACGATCCCGCCAACGGGATCCAGCGGGTCACCGACGTCGCCGGGTCCCCGCTGATCGCCCTGCTCGCGGCGGTGCTCGTCGGGATGTTCACCCTCGGCCGGGCCGCCGGCTTCACCAAGGAGCGGCTCTCGACCACCGTCGAGAAGTCGCTGGCACCCATCGCGGGGATCCTGCTGATCGTCGGCGCGGGCGGCGGCTTCAAGCAGACCCTGATCGACGCGGGCGTCGGGCAGATGATCCTGGAGCTGTCCGAGAACTGGGCCGTCCCGACGCTGCTGCTGGCCTGGCTCATCGCCGTGACCATTCGGCTCGCCACGGGCTCGGCGACCGTGGCCACCATTTCCGCGGCGGGTCTGGTCGCTCCCCTCGCCGCCGGGATGGGCACCACCGGGACCGCCCTGTTGGTCCTGGCCATCGGCGCGGGTTCGCTGTTCTTCAGCCACGTCAACGACGCCGGGTTCTGGCTGGTCAAGGAGTACTTCGGGATGACCGTCGGACAGACCCTCAAAACCTGGTCGGTGATGGAGACCATCATCTCGGTGGTCGGCCTCGGCTTCGTGATGCTGCTCTCGCTCGTCCTCTGAGCGTGCCGACCGACCCGAACACGGCGCCGCCCGCGGAAGTCAACCGCGCGGGCGGCGCCGCCCGCCGTCCAACTGCGCGGCGGCGAGCGCGAACCCGTCGGCGGCCCTCGCGAGGCGGTCCGCGAGCGCGGTGATCTCGGCCCGGAACGCGTCGCCCTGCGGACCCCGCCAGTCCAGCGCCGCGGCGCCCGCCCGCAGCCGTCGGGCGTGCGAGCGCAGGGCGGCGCAGTGGGTGCGCAGACCGTCGGCCGGGGCCGGCGGACCCGGAACCGGCCGGGGGCAGTCGCTCACGGGCTCCTCCAGGGGAGTGTCGTCGTAGGGGAGCCGGCCGCGGTCAGTCACGGCCGGGCAGCGGGACCAGGCGCGAGACCGCGATCCGGCCGCCCAGGACCGCCGCGCCGGCGGCGCCGGCCCCCGGCACGCACAACAGCCGGGTACGGGGACCCGTGTGCGTCCCGACCCCGGCGGGTAGACCGGCGGCCACGACGTGCGTGACCGCGTAGACGGCGGTGAAGTCCCGGTCCCGGGCCAGTTCCAGCGCGGTGACCGCGCCCAGGCCCCGGCCGACCAGGGCCAGTTCGGCGCCCGAGGGGATGTCGCCGCGTACGGCCCGCGCCACCGCGCGGACCGTCGCGGAGTTCCGGTCGGGCAGGTGGACGACGTGCCGCGGTGTTCCGTCCGTGCCGGTCAGTTCCTGGACGAGCAAGGCGTCCACGCCGCCGAGCAGCCCGGTGTTGCGTACGTAGCCGGCCAGCGTGGCGGTGGTGTCGGCGCGGCCCGGCGCCGCCTCCCCCGGGGCCGGCGGGTCCTCCCGTACCGGGCCCGGGTCGAAGAAGGCGCGCAGGGCGGCGCCCAGGCCGAGGAGGGGACGGGCGGTCACGGCCCGGCCGGTGGCGACCTGCCAGCCCGCGTGGTCGTTGAAGGGGTTCTCGTCGGTCAGGGCCTGCCACGCCAGGATGTCGGCGAAGGACGGCGCCAGCGCCGTGAAGGCGTGCCGGGCGCCCCGCTCGCGGACCACGGCCCGAAACGCCCGGGTGGCCTCGGCCTGCCGGTCCTGCGCCACCGCCAGCAGGACGGCCGCGCAGTCGGGGTCGGCGTACAGCTCCGGCCGGTCCAGGCCCGCGACCCGGATCCGGGCCTTCAGACCGCACACGGCGGTGCTCACGGCGAGGTTCTCCCGGCCGGCCAGGATCCCGGCGAGCCAGCCTGCGCCCGCCACGCCCCGCCCGCGCGGGGCCCAGCCGAGTCCGGCGGGGTCGGTGAGGGTGCGCAGCAGGGTGCGCCAGGCCCGGCGGCGGCCCACCCGACCCAGCAGCGCGGCGGCCGGCATCCGGGCTCCGAGGGCGAGTCCGGATGCGTACCGGGCGGCCTCGCCGACGGCGTCGGCGGCTTCGGCCAGCTCCCGGCACAGGGCGTCCAGCGCCTCGGCATCCGGGTCGGCGGCCGGGACGGTCACGGCGTCGGACATGGGGTTCCTCGCGTCGTGCGCAGGGGGCGGGGGCAACCGGGGACCCCGGAAACGCCGGCGGTCCACGGACGGTGACTTCGGGATCACCGTACGTCTCCCTCCCGGGGCGCGCGCTCCGACTGCGCTACGGGAGTGGGTCGAGGCCGCCGAGCAGGGCGGCCGTGTCGAGGCCGGCGGTGAGGTACTCGGCGAAGACGGGGTTGTGCAGGGCCCAGGGCGAGCGACGGCGGCGGATCAGCCCGATCGCGTCGACCGCGGGCATGCCCCGGTCGACGAGGCACTGGGCCACGACGAGCCCCGAGCGGTTGTACCCGGAGTAGCAGCGCACGAGGGTGCGGCGGCCGGAGTCCAGGGCCTGTCCGGCGGCGCGGGCGAGGTGCTGGACGTCGCGCAGTTGGACGGTGGTGAGGGCGGCGTCCGGCATCTCACCGACGATGTGTTCGGCGTTCGGACCGGGGCCGTGGCCCGGGCGGGTGAACAGGCTGATGACGAGGTCGAACTCGTCCGTGACGACGGCGGTGCGCAGGCCCCCGGTGTCGTCGGCCCAGATGTGCCCGCCCATCCAGAGGCCGGGTGTGATCTCGTCCCAGCGGGTTCGGGGGTCGGGCACGTCGGAGGGCTTCCGGCTGGTCTTGGTCATGCTTTCGGATCGTACAACAGCAGGTCACTCAGCGGGAGTTGCGCCAAACACGGCTTCCCGGAAGGCCGTCCGCAGGGAGCCGCCGCGGCCGGGTCCCGGGGTGGTGCGCAGGGTGGCCCAGCGTCCGTCGCGGGGGGAGAGCCACAGGGCCGGTCCGGCCCCGGACGGGCCGTGGTGGGCCCATACCCCGGCGGGCGCGGGATGCCAGAGCAGGCCGCGGGCGGGGGTGAGTTCGCCGGTGCGGATGCGCAGCGATTCGGCCGTCCAGGAGTGGGCGATGGGCTGGTCGGCCCCGGACAGCAGGTGCCGCAGGAAACGGCCGAGGTCGGCGCCGGTGGTGTGCAGGGTCGTGTCGGCGTGGCGGGTACGGGTCATGCCGAGGGGGGCCCAGATCCGGGTGGCGGCGAAGTCGGCTGGCGGGGCACCGCACAGGTGCTCGGCGAGGCGGGTGAGCGCGGCCAGGGCGGCCGGGGCGTCGGCGTGGGTGAGCAGGTGGTGGGCGGTGGTTCCGCCGGGCAGCCCGTCGGACGCCGCTCGGCCGTAGGTGGTGAGGGGGGTGTGCAGGGCCAGCTCACCGCGGGTGACGAGGCTGCCGAGTACGGGCCACACGGCCAGTACGGCCGTCAGGGCGCCGGCGTCGAAGGGGCTCTCGTCCTGGCCGTCCGAGGTCGCGTGGTCGGGGTCCGTCGAGCCGACCGCCCAGACCGCGTCCGGGTCGGCGCGGCGGACCAGGGCCTCGATCCGGGCGCCCTGCTCGCTGTGCGGGGTGGTCATGGTCGGCCACGCTACGTCGGCCCTGCGCGCCGCGCCGGTCAGGTCGTGGCGGAGTCGGCGTCCGCCACCCGAATGCCGGGGCGGGGCGCCCGGGCAACCGCCCGGACGCCCCGCCTTCTCGTTGCCGGCCCGTTCAGGGGGTGGGCATCAGCTCCGGTCGGGGCGGTCGGTCACCCGCAGGGTGTTCAGCAGCGGCTTGCCGAACCCGTTGTGCGTGACGAAGCGGAGGTTCAGCACCCCGTCCGTGACGGTGACCGTGTAGCTCTTGGTCAGAGCGGTGTAGGTGCCCGCCTCCAGGGAGACGTCCAGGGAGGGCAGGACCTGTGTGCCCTCCGCCAGGACGTCGAAGACGCGCTTGTTCGGCTTGGCGGAGGAGAGCTCGGCGAAGCCGAGTTCCACCGTGTAGGTGCCGTTCGGCACGTTGTCGAAGCGGTACTCGTACATGCCCTCGCGGGCGTTGCGGAACAGCCGTTGGTCGTCCGTGCCGGCGATGGCGCGGCCGGTGGACTGGACGGTGGCGTTGCCCTGGTAGCCGTAGGAGCCGGGCGTGTACTTGCGGTCCGGGGACCAGGCGTCACCCGCGGCGTCCGTGGCGGGGTAGTCGGAGCCCGCGTCCAGGGCGAGCTGGTAGCGCGGGATGACGATCTTGACCGGGACGGTGAGGACCGGACTGCGGCCACTGGCCGAGGTGATCTTCAGGTCCGCGGTCAGTACCGTGCCGGCGGCCAGGCCCTCGGTGTCCACCGCGAGGGTGAGCGCCGCCTTGCCGCCGGTCGGCAGGTTGCCCTCGGCCGGGCCGACGGTCAGCCACGCCGCGTCCTCGGCCACCGTGAACGCCGTGCCGAGGCCGGGGTTGGTGAGGTCGAGGGTGCGGGTGCGCTTCTGGCCGGCGGGCAGGACGATCTCCACCGCGTTCTTGGCGGCGGTGACCTTGCCGGTGCGCAGGGACCGCGTCACGGTCGTGACGTCGGCCGGCTTGACGTCGACGGCCGCCTGGGCGGACTCGTAGGACGGGGCCGTCAGGGAGAGCGGCCGGTTCCCGGACGGGCTCTGGACGACGTAGCCGCCGTCCGCGGCGGTGACGGCGGAGACGGCGCCGTCGCCGCTGCCGACGGTCACGGTGGCGCCGCCGACTCCGTTGCCGTCGTTGGCGTCGAGGACCCGGCCGGCCACCACACCGCTCTTGGTGGTGCGGAAGCCGATGGACAGGCCGTCGGTGATGACCGGGGTGTTGAAGGAGTACTTGAAGGCGTCGGTGCCGGTCGCGTTCTCCAGGCCGACGGTGGCGGTCGAGCCGCCCTTGATGCCGGTGCCGCCCGTGCCCTTGTAGGAGTAGGTCACGGTGCCGTCCTCACCGATGGCCGCCGCGAAGGAGAACTTCTCCGTCTGCGCCGACCAGTGGGACACCTCGCGCCACTCGATCACGTAGCTGCGATGCGGGGCGGTGCCGGTGACCGCGGTGAAGACGCCCGAGCCGCTGCCCGCCGCGCCGACGACGAGGTCGTCCCAGAAGGGGTACAGGGCCGCGTTGGGCGTGGCCGTGCTCGGCAGGTCGCCGTTGATGTCACCGGTGTGGTTGCCGCCGAAGCTGACGGTGCCGTTCGTCCCGATCCAGGCCTGGGCGTACGTCTTTCCGTACAGCGGCAGCGGGAAGGGGAGGTCGACGCGCTCGGTGGTGTTGTCGCCGGTCAGCGCGAGCTGCCGGTTCCCGGCGGGATACGGGCGGTCCCCGGCGGCGGCGCAGGCGTAGCCGTAGCCGTCGGTGCGTTCGGGGAGGTTGATCGCGGCGGTGGTGTCCCCGCCGACGGTGACCCTCGCCGTGCCTGCGGTGACGCAGCGGGAGGGGTGCGTGGCGTTCACGTCGTACGTGCCGTGCGGCAGGGTGACCTCGAAGCGGCCCTGGGCGTCCGTGGTGGCGCTCACGGGGGTGTCCGCGACGGTGACCGTCGCGCCGGCAGCGGGCCCGGCGGCCGAGGAAACGGTGCCGGTGAGCTTGCCGGAGGCGGCCTGGACGAGGGTGAAGTCGCCGGTGGCGGTGGCGTTCTCGGTCACCGTGGCCGTCGCGGTCTGCTGTCCGTAGCCGAACTTGGACGCGGTCAGCGCGTACTCGCCGACGGAGAGGGCGGTGAACCGGTAGCTGCCGTCGGCGGCCGTGGTGGCCGTGCGGTCGATCGGGCCGTCGGCGGTGACCTTGACACCGGCCACGGGCTCGCCGCCGGCGGTGCGGACGGCGCCGCCGAGCGCGCCGATGGCGCCGCGCGGAGCCGCGTTCACGGCGGCGAGGGCGTCGAGCCGGCCCTCGCCGAAGACGTTGTTGTCGGCCGCGGCGCCGCCGCACTGGCCGTTGTCGGTGTCCGTCGCGGTGCCGTCGAGGAGCGACTCGGTCTGCGCGACGTCACCTTCGAGCGCCGGGGCCGCGGACCAGAGCAGCGCCACGGTGGCCGCGGTGTGCGGAGAGGCCATGGAGGTGCCGGAGAAGGCCTCGTAGGCGCCGCCCGGGACGGAGGAGCGGACGTTCACGCCGGGCGCGGCGATGTTCGGCTTGATGATGCCGCCGGGGCCGGCTCCCCGCGAGGAGAAGGACGCGATCGTGTTGTTGATGTCGAAGGCGCCGGAGCTGTAGGAGCTCGCGTAGTCGCCCGGGGAGCCGCTGGTGGAGCAGCCCGGGCCGGCGTTGCCGTTGGAGAAGGCCGGGAAGATGCCGGCGGCGCGCCAGGTGTTGACGATCTCCTGGTACCAGGTGTCGCCGCCCGAGCCGCCCCAGGAGTTGTTGACGACGTGCGGGGCCAGGTCGGGACGCGGGTTCTGGCCGTTCAGGTCGGTCGGGGCGACGATCCACTGGCCGGAGGCGAGCAGGGAGGCCTCGGAGCAGGAGTTCGACTCGCAGCCCTTGGCGGCGATCCACTTCGCCCCCGGGGCCACGCCGATCTTGTTGGCGCCGCCGTCGTCGCCGACCATCGTGCCCATCGTGTGGGTGCCGTGGTCGTTGTTGTCGCAGGGCGCGGCGGTGTCGCAGACGCCCGCCGGGTCGAACCAGTTGTAGGCGTGGTCGTAGGACCCGTCCGCGTTCTTGCCGCGGTACTGGTTGTTCACGGCCGGGTGCGTGTAGTCCACGCCGCTGTCGATGTTCGCGACGACGATGCCCTCGCCGCGGACTCCGATCTGCTCCCACACCTGCGGGGCCTTGATCCGGTCGATGTTCCACTCGACGGCGTCGGCCAGGGCCTTCTCCCGGTTGCCCTCCGCGGGCTTGGGGAGGGTGACCTTGTCGTCGGCGTCGATCCGGGAGACCTCGGGCCGCTGTGCGAGGGACCCGGCGAGCTTTTGGCTGCCGACCACGCGCACGGCGTTGACGATCCAGTACGACGTGTACTCGGCCTTGGCTCCGGCCAGGGCCTTGACGACCTCGGCCTGACTGCGGGCGGCGTGGTCCTTCTTCAGACGCAGAACCGTTTCTGCCTTGGCGGCGCGGGTCTGCTGTTTCCCCGCGGCGGTCAGATCGGCGGCGCTGTCGAGATAGACCCAGAAAACGGCCTTGGCCGACTCGTCGAGCTGGGTGCGGAGCTTGGGCTCGATCTTCCGCTCGGCCGCGCTCGGTGCGGGACCGGGTTCCGGCGCGGCGGCGGCGGCACCCGCGCCGACGGGCAGGAGCAGGACCGAGGTGAGCGCGGCGAGCGCCGCGCGTAAGGATCGTCTGTTGCGTTGGGCCACGTGGGGTCTCCTCGTACGCCGTGGACAGGTTGTGCGGAAAGTGCGCATGTGACGTGCGCGGGTCATGGTGAACGAGGTGCCATGCTCATTACAAGAGGGCCTAATGAGCCGTCCCTGACGGCCTCTCGGCCGGGATCCGCGCGTCCGCCGGGTGGCCTTCGGCCACCGCGCGCGCCAGCCTGGGGTCATGACCTCACCCGCGCCCGGCGTTCGCCTCGGTTCCGCCCGGGGCCGGTGGATCCTGTTCACCACCGTCCTCGGATCGGCCATGGCCATGCTGGACTCGACCGTGGTGAACGTGGCGCTGCCGCGCATCGGGCGGGATCTCGACGCCGACCTGGCCGTACTCCAGTGGACGGTGAACGCCTACCTGCTGACCCTGGCGGGGTTGATCCTGGTCGGCGGAGCGCTGGGCGACCGGTTCGGGCGACGCCGGATCTTCGTGCTCGGCGTGGTGTGGTTCGCGGTCGGATCCCTGCTGTGCGGCTTGGCGCCGAACGCCGGGGTGCTGATCGCGGCCCGCGCCCTCCAGGGCGTCGGGGGCGCGCTGCTGACCCCCGGCTCCCTCGCGCTCATCCAGGGCTCGATCCGGGCCGAGGACCGGGGCCGGGCCGTCGGCCTGTGGTCGGGCCTCGGCGGGGTCGGCGCGGCGGTGGGGCCCTTCCTCGGCGGCTGGCTGGTGGACGGACCCGGCTGGCGGTGGGTGTTCCTGCTGAACGTGCCGCTGGCCGCGGTGTGCGTGCCCGTCGCACTGAGGCACGTACCGGAGTCGAAGGATCCGCAGGCGCACGGGCGGTTCGACGTGCTCGGCGCGGTCCTGGGCGCGGGGGCTCTGGCGCTGCTCACCTACGCGCTGATCGAAGCCCGGTCCGGGTCCCCGTTCGTCGTCGCGGCGGCCGTCGGCGGGCTCGTGCTGGCCGGCGCGTTCGTGACCGTCGAACGACGGCGGGCCGATCCGATGGTGCCGCCGGACATCTTCGCCTCCCGCCAGTTCACCGCGGTCAACCTGGTCACCGTGTGCGTGTACGCGGCCTTCGGCGGCTTCTTCTTCCTCATCGTGCTCCAGCTCCAGGTCGTCTCCGGGTACTCGGCCCTGGCCGCGGGCGCCGCCCTGCTGCCGACCACCGCCCTGATGCTGCTGCTGTCGGCCCGCTCCGGGGAGCTCGGGGAGCGCATCGGGCCCCGTATCCCGCTGACGGTGGGTCCACTGCTGTGCGCGGCCGGAATGCTGCTCACGATGCGGGCCGGCCCGGACGCGTCCTACGTACGGGACGTGCTGCCCGCCCTGCTCGTGCTGGGCGCCGGCATGGTGACCCTGGTGGCCCCGCTGACGGCGACCGTCCTGGCCTCGGTGGACCCCGGGCGGGCGGGCCTGGCCAGCGGCATCAACAACGCGGCCGCCCGCGCCGCCGGGCTGCTGGCCGTCGCCGCGCTGCCGCTGCTGGCGGGGATGGGCCCGGACGCCTACCTGTCAGCCGAGGCCTTCGACGCCGCGTTCCGGCGGGCCATGCCCTGGTGCGCCGGGGTGCTGGTGGCCGGTTCCGCGCTGGCCTGGGCCACCGTACGCTCCCCCGCGCCCGGCGCGCCGCACCCGCAGTGCCGCACCCAGTGCGGGGTGAGCGCGCCACCGCTGGAGCCCCCGGGAGCCGCGGAGAAGGGCCCGCGGTGAGGAGAACCCGCGCCGGGGCGGCCTACTGGTTCTCGGCGCCCAGCACGAAGAGGAGGTAGACGAAGAAGGCGAAGAGGTGGCCCACGAAGAGGTACGCGACCAGTCGGATGATCAGGCCGCGGGGGAACTTGGACTCGATGCGGCTCATCAGGGTCGGCGCGCCCTCCGGCGCGGCGCCCTCCGCCGGTGCGGCGACCTCCGCCGGTGCGGCGACCTCCGCCGGTGCGGCGACCTCCGCCGGTGCGGCGACCTCCGCCGGTGCGGCGACCTCCGCCGGCGTGACGCCCTCCGCCGGTGCGGCGCTCCCGGTCCGCGCGGTGGTCTCGGTGACGTGCGGCACGTTCTCTCCCTCGGACTGCGACTGGATCTGCGACGGGGCCGGTGACTGGGACGGGGTCTGCGGGTGGGGCTGCGACTGCGACACGGGTGCGGCTCCTCGGTCAGCGGGGGTGGTGCTCGGCGCCGCCGAGGCACAGCCCCGCGAGGCTGCTCTGCAGCAGGGTGTGGACGAACAGCAGGTCGGTTCCGTCGGCCGTGGCCGCGGCGATCCGGTGCGGGGTGAGCGAGTCGAAGTGCGCGCTGTCGCCCGGCTCCAGCAGGTGCTCGCTCTCCCCGAGGTGCAGCCGCAGTCGTCCGCCGAGGACGTACAGCCACTCCTCCCCGGGATGGACGCGGACCAGCTCGCCCTGCCCGCGTTCCCTCGCCCCCCTGCCGACGGCGGCCGGGGCGGGAACGTGCACCCGCAGCGCTTGCATGCCGCGGCCGGAGCCGCCGGCCTGCCAGTACGTCCACCCGTCGGCCTCGCGGGCCCCCGGACCGCCGGCCCGTACGATGGGATCGGCCGTGGCCGGTGTTTCGCCGAGCAACTCGGAGACGGTCGTGCCGTAGGTGCGGGCGAGTCCGAGCAGCAGCGGGAGCGAGGGCTGACGGCGACCGGTCTCCAGGCGGGACAGGTGCGCGGGCGAGAGCCTGGCCCGCGCGGCGGCCGCCTCCAGCGTCAACCCGGCGCGTCGGCGCAGGTCACGCAGTTGCGGGGCCACAGTGGGCAGCTCGGCGGCGTCGGAAGGGTCGGGATCCGGAGCGGTCTCGGGGTCGGCCGCGTCAGCGGGACCGTCACCGGGGGCGGGAGTCATATCCCGATTGAGCCAGAGACTTGCCTTTCTGGCAATCTTCGTTGCCTCCGAGGCAAATTCACTCGTCTCCGAGGTCTGCCAGGTCTGCCTCCGCCTTCGCGGATCCCTCGGGAGCGTCCTCGGCGCCGCTGCCGCCGCCCCGGGCGAGTACGGCCTCCACCGTATCCGCCTCCTCGGGCGCCTTGTCCGGGCGGTGGCGCAGGACGCGGGCGAAGCGCAGGGCCACCCCGGCCGGGTAGCGCGTGGAACGTTGCAGGCCGTCGTAGGCGATCTCGACGACGAGTTCCGGGCGGACCCGGATGGTGTACCCGTCGTCCTCGACCGCCAGCTCCGTCAGCCGCTCGGTCTGCCAGGCCAGCATGGCGTCGGTGAGGCCCTTGAAGGTCTTGCCGAGCATGGCGTACGTCCCGTCGGCCGCCCGGGCTCCGAGGTGCAGGTTCGACAGCAGGCCGGTGCGGCGGCCGTTGCCCCGTTCCACCGCGAGCACGACCAGGTCGAGGGTGTGCACCGGCTTCACCTTGAGCCACTGCTTGCCGCGCCGCCCGGCCGCGTAGCCGGAGTCGAGCGCCTTGACCACGACCCCTTCGTGGCCCCGGCCCAGGGTCCGCGTCCAGAACTCCTCGGCCCCGGCGGTTCCCGTCCCCGGGTCCTCCGCCACCAGGCGGCGCACCCGGTGCGCCTCGGGGACCAGCGCGACGAGTTCCGCGTACCGCTCGCGCACGGGCAGGTCGAGCAGGACCCGGTCGCCGGACAGCAGCAGGTCGAAGAAGTACGGGGTCACCGGGAGCGTCCGGCGCGCGGCGGCCACGTCCAGCCGCGAGCCGACCCGGCTCGCGATCTCCTGGAACGGCACCGGGCGGCCGTCGGGGGTCTGCCCGATGACCTCGCCGTCCAGGATGAACCGCTCACCGGGGAAGGTGCGGACCAGTTCGGCCACCTCGGGGAGCCGGTCGGTGATCTCGTCGAGGGAGCGGGTGTGGATGCGTACGTCGTCCCCGTCGCGGTGCACCTGGACGCGGATCCCGTCGAGCTTCTCCTCGACCGCGCAGGGGCCCAGCGCGGTCAGGGCCGCCGCCACCGACGGGGCGGTGCCGGCCAGCATGGGCTGGACGGGCCGCCCCACCCGCAGGGTCACCCGCTCCAGCGCTGCGGCGCCCTCGGCCAGGACGGCGGCGGCGACCCGGGGCAGCGACCCGTCGAGCATCACGGCCCGGCGCAGGGCGGTCGCGGGCACCCCGGCCGCCGCGGCCACCCCGTCCAGCGCCACGGCGTCCAGGGCGCCTTGGCGGACCTCCCCGGACAGCAGGCTGCGCAGGAACCGCTGTTCGGACTCGGTCGCGGAGCCCATCAGGGTGTCGACGATCCGGGCGCGCTCGGCCTGCGCGCCGGATCCGGCGACGGCGGCGAGGTCGGAGACGGCGGCGTCCACGCCGGCCACGGTGAGGGAGGGCCCGGCGGCGGGCTCGCTCGCGCGGCCGAGCGTGCGCCATCCGACTCCCGGTCGGCCCTGCGGGAGCCGACCGGCGAGGTAGGAGACGATCAGGGCCGCCTCCTCGGCCGGCGCGGCGGCGAACAACTCGGCCAGGAGGGCGGTCTTGCGGGACCTGGCGGAGGTTTCGGCCACCTCCAGCGACACCCGCGCGACCTCGGAGAGCAGCATGCGGTCCATCCTGCCGTCCACGGGCGCGCGGCGCAGCCCGGCCTCGCGGCCGGCCCGGGTACCGCAGGCGCGGTACGGCGGTGACCGCGTGTAGTCCTTGAGGAGGTGGGGGGCTACGCCTGTAGGAGCTCGGGTCGGGAGACCGGGGGCTTTAGGGTTTCGGTATGAAGCTCCGACTGCCACGGCGCCGCCGAGACCGCCTGCTCTCCGGTGTCGCCGCGTTCGCCGTCCTGGCCGGCGCCGGTACCTGGACCGCGGCCGCCGCGTCCGGGGACGCGCCGGCCGTGCACCGCCAGGACCAGGTCCTGAACCTGCCCGGTGCCGGGATCGACACCTCCTACTTCACGGCCGGCGGCGGGGACGGGAAACGGCCCGCGGTGCTCCTGGGCCACGGCTTCGGCGGGAGCAAGGACGACGTCCGCGCGCAGGCCGAGCGGTTGGCGCGCGACGGATACGCCGTCATGACCTGGTCGGCGCGCGGATTCGGCCGCTCCGGCGGCCTGATCGGGCTGAACGATCCCGAGCACGAGGTCAAGGACGTGTCCGCGCTCGTCGACTGGCTGGCGAAGCGCCCCGAGGTGCGGCTCGACGCCGCCGGTGACCCCAGGGTGGGCGTCGCGGGCGCCTCGTACGGCGGGGCCGTCTCGTTGCTGGCCGCGGGGTACGACCGGCGGGTCGACGCGATCGCCCCGCAGATCACGTACTGGAACCTGGCCGACGCCCTCTTCCCGCAGGGCGTGTTCAAGAAGCTGTGGACCGGGATCTTCTTCACCACCGGCGCGGCGGGCGGCCTCCAGGCGGCTCCGCAGGCACCGGCCGCCACCCCCGCGGGACCGCCCGCGGCTTCGGGCTGCGGCAGGTTCGAGCCGCAGCTGTGCGCCATGTACGAACGGGTCGCGGTGGCGGGCAAGCCCGACGCCGAGGCCCGGGAGCTGCTGGAGCGGCGCAGTCCGTCCGCCGTGGGCGACCGGATCAAGGTGCCGGCGCTGATCGTGCAGGGTCAGGACGACTCCCTCTTCCCCCTCGACCAGGCAGATGCCATGGCCAAGGCCATCGCGGCGAACGGCGCGCCCGTCTCCGTCGACTGGGCGGCGGGCGGCCACGACGGCGGCATGCGCGAATCCGCCCGGGTCGAGGCCCGGATCACCAGCTGGTTCGACCGCTACCTGAAGGGCGACGAGGGCGTCGACACCGGCCCGGCGTTCCGGGTCTCGCGCTCCGGCGGCATCGACTCCACCGACGGACAGGTCAAACTGCGCGGCGCGACCGGCGACACCTACCCGGGACTCGGCTCCGCTCCGCGCGAGTTCACCCTCTCGGGCCGGGAGCAGAACTTCGCCAATCCGGCCGGCGGGACACCGCCCGCGCTGTCGGCCCTGCCGGGCATCGGCGGGCAGCTCGCCGCGCTCGGGACCGGCGTGGCGCTCGACTTCCCCGGGCAGAACGCCCGCTTCGAGTCGGAGCCGCTGGCCGAGGACGTACGGATCACCGGGACCCCGGCTGTAACCCTAAAGGTGAGGTCGACGGCTGCCGACGGTTCGGCCGTCCTGTTCGGCAAGGTGTACGACGTGGGCCCCGACGGGCGCCAGCAGGTGCTGCCGAACCAGTTGGTCGCCCCGGTGCGGGTGGAGGACGCCCGGGAGACCGCGACCGTACGGCTGCGGCTCCCGGCCATCGACCACGCGGTCCGGGCCGGACACCGGCTGCGGCTGGTGGTGGCCGCCACCGACCTCGGCTACGCGTCCCCCGCCGCCCCGGCCACGTACACCGTCTCGGCGGAGGGGCCGCTGGCGGTGCCCGTCGCGGACGGGGTCGCCACGGCCGCGGCCGACCTGCCCGCCTGGACCTGGTGGCTGCCGCTCGGCGCGGTGGCCCTGGCCGCGGCGCTCCTCGGGATCCGGCGCACCGGCGGGGGTCGCGGCGGGAGCAGGCCGGCGGAAGCGCAGCCCGAACCCGCGCTGGCCGACGTACCACTGGACATCACCGGGCTGACGAAGCGCTACGCCAAGGCCGCGGACCGCTACGCGGTGCGGGACCTGTCCTTCCGGGTCGAGAAGGGGCAGGTGCTCGGCCTGCTCGGGCCCAACGGCGCGGGGAAGACCACCACGCTGCGGATGCTGATGGGGTTGATCTCGCCGGACGCCGGGGAGATCCGGGTCTTCGGGCACCTCATCCGGCCCGGGGCGCCGGTGCTCTCGCGGGTCGGGGCGTTCGTGGAAGGTGCCGGATTCCTCCCGCACCTGACCGGCCGGGCCAACCTGGAGCTGTACTGGCAGGCCACGGGCCGTCCCGCCGAGGACGCGCACATGGCGGAGGCCTTGGAGATCGCGGGGCTCGGTGACGCGCTGGAGCGCGCGGTGCGCACCTACTCGCAGGGCATGCGCCAGCGGCTCGCCATCGCGCAGGCCATGCTCGGCATGCCGGACCTGCTGATCCTCGACGAACCGACCAACGGCCTGGACCCGCCGCAGATCCGCGAGATGCGCGACGTGATGATCCGCTACGCCGCCGCCGGGCGGACGGTCATCGTCTCCAGCCACCTGCTGTCGGAGGTGGAGCAGTCCTGCACGCACCTGGTCGTCATGGACCGGGGCCGGCTCGTGCGGGCCGGAGAGGTCTCCGAGATCACCGGCGGTGGGGACACGCTGCTGGTCACGTTGGAGGGGCCGGTGGACGCGGTGACCGTGGAGAAGGTCGCGGCACTGGAAGGGGTCGGCTCCGTGCTGCCCGCCGACGAGGGGCTCCTCGTCCGCCTCGACGGCGTGAGCGCCGCCGGGCTGATCGCCGAACTCGTACGGCTGGACGTCCCGGTGTCGGCGGTGGGGCCGCACCGACGGCTCGAAGACGCGTTCCTCACCCTGATCGGAGGTGCGGCGTGAGCGCCGTACAGGAGACCGCGCCGGGCTACCGGGCGAACCGCACCCTGCCGCTGCGGGTGGAGGCGCTGCGGCAGTGGCGCCGGCGCCGGACGCTGGTGATGGCCGGGGTGCTGGCCGCACTGCCGTTCATCATGATCATCGCGTTCGCGGTGGGCGGCGGCGACGACGGGCCCGGCGGTGGCAACGGCCGGATCAGCCTCATCGACACGGCGACGGAGTCGGGCGCGAACTTCGCGGTCACCTGCCTGTTCGTGTCGGCCGGATTCCTCCTCGTGGTGCCCGTCGCGCTGTTCTGCGGGGACACGGTGGCCTCGGAGGCCGGCTGGTCCTCGCTGCGGTACCTGCTGGCCTCGCCGGTCCCCCGGGCCCGGCTGCTGTGGAGCAAGCTGGTGGTGGCCCTCGGGTTCAGCCTGGCCGCGATCGTGCTGCTGCCGGTGGTGGCGCTGGCCGCGGGCACGGCCGTGTACGGCTGGGGACCGCTGAAGCTGCCGACGGGCGGGGCGCTGGCCGCCGCGGACACGCTGCCGCGGATCGCGCTGGCCGTGGCGTTCGTCTTCGTTTCGCAGCTGGTCACGGCCGGGCTGGCGTTCTGGCTGTCGACGCGGACGGACGCCCCGTTGGGCGCGGTGGGCGGGGCGGTCGGCCTGACGATCGTCGGGAACGTGCTGGACGCCGTCACCGCCCTCGGCTCGTGGCGCGAGTTCCTCCCCGCCCACTGGCAGTTCGCCTGGGCGGACGCCTTGCAACCTCAGCTGGAATGGGGCGGGATGATCAAGGGTGCGGCGGTGTCGGTGTCGTACGCGGTGGTGCTGTTCGCGCTCGCCTTCCGGGGCTTCTCGCGCAAGGACATCGTTTCCTGAGGCGGCCGGAGCCGCCGCGCGGACCAGACCGAGGGCCCCGCACCGTGCCGTGAGGCGGGTGCGGGGCCCTCGGGCCTCCGGGGCCGTTGCGGGGTCCGGGATCCGGGGTCGTCCGGGCGCCTGGAGCCCTCCCGGGAATCCGGGGGCGGCCGGTGGCGGCCGGCCCCGCTACGGAAGGACGCGTACGGGTGAGCCGTCGAGGAAGGCGAGCACGTCCTCGACGGCCTCGCCGTAGTACGTGGCGTAGTTGGCCCGCGTGACGTAACCCAGGTGCGGCGTGGCCAGGAGGTTCGGGGCGCTGCGCACCGGATCCGTGACGGGCAACGGCTCCGTGTCGAAGACGTCCAGAGCCGCGCCCGCGAGGCGCCCCTCACGCAGGGCGTCGAGGAGCGCGCCCTGCTCGACGATGGCGCTGCGGGAGGTGTTGACCAGGTACGCGTACGGTCGCATCAGGGCCAGTTCGGCTGCCCCGATCAGGCCCCGGGTGCGGTCGCCGAGCGCGAGGTGGACGGAGACGAAGTCGGCGTCCGCGAGGAGCTCCTCCAGTGACCCGGCGAGGCTCACGCCCACCTCGTCGGCGCGTTCCTTCGTGAGGTTGGCGCTCCAGGCCGACACCTCCATCCCGAAGGCCAGGCCGATCCGCGCGACCCTGCTGCCGATCTTGCCGAGACCGAGCAGGCCGAGTCGCCGGCCGTGCAGGTCGGCGCCGACGGTTCGCTGCCAGGGCCCCTCGCCGGAGCGCAGGGCCGCGCTCTCCACCGCGATCCCCCGGGCGAGACCCAGGAGCAGCGCCCAGGTCAGCTCGACGGGCGGGGTGCCGGAACTGGCCGTGCCGCACACGGTCACGCCGGTGCGCGCGGCGGCCTCGTAGTCGACGACCGAGTTGCGCATGCCGCTCGCGACGAGCAGCTTGAGGCGCGGCAGCCGCTCCAGGAGACGCGCGGGGAAGGGCACGCGTTCACGGAGGGTGACCACCAGGTCGAAGTCGGCCAGGCGGGCGGCCAGTGCGTCCTCGTCGTCGAGGTGGTCGTCGTACGTGACCACCTCGACGCCGCGGGCGATGACCTCGGACCAGTCCGCGAGGGTGGTGGCCACCCCCTGGAAGTCGTCCAGGACCGCGCAGCGCAGGGGCGCCGGGGCGCGGGTGTCGCTCACGCGTGGCTCCCCGCGACGGCGTCGATCTCCGCCAGGAGTTCGGCCTCCAACGGCCGGTCGGCAACGGCCGCGTTGGCGCGCACCTGCTCCGCGGAGGTGGCGCCCGCGATGACGGAGGCGCAGCCGGGCTGGGCCGAGAGCCAACCGATGGCGAGTTCCAGCACCGTGCGGTCGTACTTCTCGGCGATCGCGGCGAGCGCTTCGACGGTGTCGAGGCGCTCCTCGGTGAGGTAGGCGTCGCGCCCTTCGAGACGGGAGCCCGCCGGGACGGCCGCGCCGCGCCGGATCTTGCCGGTGAGCAGGCCGTTGGCGAGCGGGAAGTAGGGCAGGACGCCCACTCCGTAGTGCAGGGCCGCGGGCACGAGTTCCCGTTCGGCGGACCGCTGGAGCAGCGACCATTCGTTCTGCGCCGACACGAAGGGCGTCGCGCCCGTCTCGCGGGCGACGTGGGCGGCCTCGGCGAGCTGCCAACCGCTGAGGTTGGAGTGCCCGATGTAGCGGATCTTGCCCTCGGTGACCAGTTCGGTGAGCGCGGCGAGGGTTTCGGCGATCGGGGTGGCCGGGTCGGGGCTGTGCAGCTGGTAGAGGTCGATGTGGTCGGTCTCCAGGCGGCGCAGCGAGGCTTCTACGGCCCGCCGGACGTAGGCGCGGCCGCCGCGGGCCCCGGCGGCGGCGCCGTACCCCATGTCGACGCCGTCGTAGCCGAACTTGGTGGCGAGGACGACCTGGTCGCGGCGGCCCTTGAGGGCCTGACCGAGGTGGCTCTCGGAGCCGCCGCTGCCGCCGTAGATGTCGGCGGTGTCCAGGAGGGTGATCCCGGCGTCGAGGGCTGCGTCGACGACGGCGCGGGTGGCTCGGGCGTCGAGCCGGCCGCCGAAGTTGTTGCAGCCCAGGCCGACGGTGGAGACCTGAAGTCCTGAACGGCCCAGGGGGTTGTAGTGCACGTGGTTCGCTCCTCCGCGATCGACCGGCGCCCTGTGTGGCAAGTGATCACTCTAGGCCCGCCGGTGGGGCGGCGGTACGGGGTCGTGTGAACGCTCCGTGTCGCGCGCCCGACGGGCGTCGGCCCGTGGGAGCGGTTCGATCGGGGGCCGTCGGAACAGGTCGGCGAGGCGTTCGCCGAGGGTCGAGGCCTCGTCCATCGAGCAGACCGCGAGGTCGGCATCCCGGTCGGCCGCCGCGCCGGCGAGGTCCGCGGTGAGGTCGGGGTCGTCCTCCGCTTCGCCCTCGCCTACAGGATCCGTCCCGCGCCGGCGGCGGGCACGGCCCGGCTCACGTGCGGAGCGGCGAACCCGGCGGCCGCGAAAGCGCCGACGACGGCGCGGGTCACCTCCGCCTCGGCCTCCGCGTCGATCAGGGCGAGGGCCGAGCCCCCGAAGCCGCCGCCCGTCATCCGGGCCCCGTACGCGCCGGCCGCGTTGGCGGTGGCCACCGCGAGGTCGAGTTCGGGGCAGGACACCTCGTAGTCGTCGCGCAGCGAGGCGTGCCCCTCGGTGAGCAACGGCCCGACGGCGCGCAGCCGTCCGGCGCGCAGCTCCGCCTCGACGCGCAGGACGCGTTCGTTCTCGGTGACGACGTGCCGGACGCGGCGGCGCCCGATCGGGTCGGCGAGTCGGGACAGCGCCTGCGACAGGTCCGCGTACGACAGGTCGCGCAGCGCGGGCAGTCCCAGGGCGGCGGCGGCCCGGTGGCAGGAGGTACGGCGCTGCGCGTAGGCCCCGTCGGCGAGGTCGTGCTTGACCCGGGTGTCGATGACGAGGAGCCGCAGCCCGGACGCCGCGCAGTCGAAGGGGATGTGACGTCGTTCGAGGCTGCGGGTGTCGAGCAGCAGGGCGTGCCCCTCGCAGGCGCAGGCCGAGGCCGTCTGGTCCATGACCCCGCAGGGCACGCCGACGTACGCGTTCTCGGCGCGACGGGCCAGGGCCGCCAGCTCCGGGCCGCGCAGCGGGATCCCGTACAACTCGGTGAGGGCCAGGGCGGTGGCCACTTCCAGGGCCGCGGAGGAGGACAATCCCGCCCCGGTGGGCACCTCGGACCGCACGTGCAGGTCGGCCCCGCCGATCGGAAGGCCCGCCTCCAGCAGCGCCCACACCACCCCGGCCGGGTACGCCGTCCAGCCGCCCGGGCCGCCGGGGGTGCGGCCGGGGGCCAGGTCGGTGAGGTCCAGGGTGACCACGCCGGAGGGCACGTCGGCGGAGTGCAGCCCGAGCCTGCGGTCGGTGCGGCGGGCGGCGGCCACCTCCGTACGCTGCGGGAGCGCGAAGGGCAGCGCGAAGCCGTCGTTGTAGTCGGTGTGTTCGCCGATCAGGTTGACCCGGCCGGGCGCGGCCCACACCCCCTCGGGCGTTCTCCCGTACAGGTCCTGGAACTCCTGCGCGGCGCGGTTCACGGGCTCGCCACCTCCCGCAGCCGGGCGGCCGCGTCCTCGGGTCGGACGTCGTTCATGTAGGCCTCCATTCCGGACTCGGTTCCCGCGAGGTACTTCAGCTTGTCCGCGGTGCGCCGGACGGTGAACAGCTCCAGGTGGAGCGCGAAGTCCTCGCGCCCCTCGCCGATCGGGGCCTGGTGCCAGGCGGAGATGTAGGGGGTCGGGCCGGGCACCGCGAACAGCCGGTCGAAGCGGCGCAGCAGTTCCAGGTAGAGCCCGGGGAGTTCGGCGCGGGCCGCGTCGCCGAGGGCCGGCAGGTCGGGCACCCGGTCGTGGGGGTGGAGGTGGACCTCGTACGGCCAGCGGGCGGCGTACGGGACGAAGGCGGTCCAGTGCTCCCCTTCGAGGACGACGCGGGTGCCCTCGGCGCGCTCGGCCGCGAGGACCTCCTCGAAGAGGTTGCCGCCGGTGCGGGCGCGGTGCTCGGCGACGGTGGCGAGCATGCGGGTGGTGCGCGGGGTGACGAACGGGAAGGCGTAGATCTGGCCGTGGGGGTGGGCGAGGGTGACGCCGATCTCGGCGCCGCGGTTCTCGAAGCAGTAGACCTGCCGGACGCCCGCGCGCGCGGCGAGTTCGGCGGTGCGGTCGGTCCAGGCGGCGAGGACCAGTGCGGCGCGGGACTCGTCGAGTTCGGCGAAGGAGGTGAGGTGGTCGGGGGTGAAGCAGATGACCTCGCAGCGTCCGGTGTCCCCGGCGAGGGAGGGGAAGCGGTTCTCGAAGACGGCCACCTCGTAGTCCGCGGCCGGGACCTCGCTCGCGTGTGCGGCGGTGGAGGGGCACAGCGGGCAGTCGTCGGCGGGCGGGAGGTGGGTGCGGCCCTGACGGTGGGAGGCGATGACGACGGCGTCCCCGAGGAGCGGGTCGCGGCGCACCTCGGAGGTGGGGGCGGGGGCGGCTCCGAGGGGGCGGGGGTCGGGAACGGTGCGGACGGGGGCGGGGCCCGCGGCCGGGCCCCTGTCCGTGTCGTAGTAGAAGATCTCGCGGCCGTCGGCGAGGCGGGTGCTCGTGCGCTTCACGTACCGATCTTCTCTCACTGCGGGGTGATGGAGGTGGGACGGCCCAGCTCGGGCCGGTCGCTCAGCCGGAGTTCGGCGCCGGGGCGTTCCATTTCCAGGACCACGATCTCGTTCCCGGCGCCGCGCCACAGGGGGCCGGGCGCGTACAGGGTGCGCTGCGGGCCGCGCGGGGTGTCGTAGTGGCCGAGGAGGAATCCGTTCAGCCAGACCAAGCCGGTTCCCCATCCGCAGAGGTCGATGAAGGCGTCCGCCGGGGATCCGTCAGGGGTGTGGGAGAAGCGGTGGAAGGTGGGCTCCTCCGCCGCGGCGGGCGCGGCGGGGTCCGTCGGGGCGGCCGGGTCGGTCCGGGTGTCCGGATCGGTCCGGGTCTCCGGATCGGTCCGGGTGTCGGCGGGCATGGACCAGTCGAGGCCGGTCAGGTCGGTGAGCGGCAGCGGGGTGATCTCCCACTCGAACAGGTGCTGGTGCCCGTGCCGCACGCCGCGCCAGATGCCCTTGCGGTCGTCGAGCAGCGGCCCGTAGTTCACCCGGCCCAGGGCCCGTACGAGGATGTCGAGCACGACGCCGTCCTCGCCGACCGGCAGGTCGAGGCCCTCGTCGGGGGCGTTGCGGTCCAGGGCGCCCAGGGGTCGGCCGTCGGCGAAGAGGTACGCGTGGTCCCCGAGCCCGTCGATCCTGATGGGCATGGCGGGGCGCGGGCCGGTGAGGGTGGTCCGATAGTGGATCAGGCCGTGGTCCTGGCCGAGCTTCTCCATGGACTCGGGCGCGGGCCGCAGCACGGGTTCGCCTCCGAGGAGCCCGAGCGCGCCGAGCAGCGGGGCCGTGCCGGCCGGGGTCGCGCGGGCCGGGGCCATGCGGGGCGGCGGGGCGGGCAGCGGGCCGTCGGGGAGCGGAACGTACTTGCCGATGACCTCGCGGAAGGCGTGGAACTTGGGGCCGAGTTCGCCGGCCTCGCCGATCGGGGCGTCGTAGTCGTAGCTCGTGACGGTGGGCTGGAAGCCGGGGTCCCCGGGCCGTGACCCGGTGTGGTTGGCGCCCGCCCAGAAGCCGAAGTTGGTTCCGCCGTGCGCCATGTAGAGGTTGACGGAGGCACCGGTGGCGAGGAGTTCGTCGAGGGATTCGGCGGCCTCCCGGGCGTCGCGGACGTGATGGCCGTCGCCCCAGTGGTCGAACCAGCCGATCCAGAACTCCATGGCGGTCAACGGGCCGGTGCGCTGGTAGCGCCGCAGGACGTCGAAGCGTTCCGCGGGCCGGGCGCCGAAGGTGGCGGTCGCGAGCCGGCCGGGGACGGTGCCGCCCTGGAGCATGGCGTCCTCGGGGCCGTCCGCGGTGAACAGCAGGCAGTCGACGCCGCGTTCCGTCAGGGCGCGGTCGATGTGGGCGCGGTAGCGCGCGTCGTTGCCGTACGAGCCGTACTCGTTCTCGATCTGCACGGCGACCACCGGCCCCCCGCGGCTCGCGAGGTGGGGCAGCAGCTCGGGGACGAGGAGGTCGAACCAGCTGTCCACCTCGGCCTGGAAGCGGGGGTCGGAGCAGCGCAGGCGCAGCCCGTCGACGGCGAGGAGGCGGGCCGGCAGACCTCCGAAGTCCCATTCGGCGCAGATGTAGGGTCCGGGTCGGACGATGGCGTCGAGCCCGAGGTCCTGTGCGATGCGCAGGAACCGGCCGACGTCGCGCGGGCCGGTGAAGTCGGCCTTGCCCGGGCCGGTCTCGTGGAAGTTCCAGGGGACGTACGTGTCCACGGTGTTGGCCCCCATGGCCCGCAGCCGTCGCAGCCGGTCCTCCCACAGGTCGGGATGGACCCGGAAGTAGTGCAGGGCACCCGAGACGACGCGGTGGGGGTGGCCTGCCCGGCGGAATCCGTCCTGGTCGTGCGTGAGCATGCGCTGACTCCCGGGAAAGGTCGAAATGCCGTGAGGTGCGGGGCTGCTGCCGAATATATGAACGCCTCGTCCGCGCAGTCAATGACGGGTTGAACGCAATCAATCGAATCGATCGATTCGATTGCCTATGATGACCGGCGGACGGCGCACGGAGCCCGCCCGCAGAGCTGCCGGCCGGCACGGCCCGGATCCGCCGCACCCCAGGGGGACCTCGTGAGACCACATGTGGACCAGCGCCAGGCGCAGGTGCTCGCGCTCGTACGGGCCCGCGGCAGCGTCCGGGTGGCCGACCTGGCCCAAGAGCTCGGCGTTTCACCGGTCACCCTGCGCCGGGACATCGAGGCGATGGCGGCCCGGGGCGAGATCCAACGGATGCACGGGGTGATCAGCCGGGTCGAGGGCATACGGCCGGTCTCCCCCGAACCGGCCGGCGCCGTGTCCGGCCGGGCACGGACGGGTCCCGGAGCGGGCCTGGTGATCGGGATGGTCGTCCCCACCACGGAGTACTACTACGCCGAGGTCGTACGAGGTGCCCGCGAGGTCGTCGAGGCACGGGGGGCACGCCTCACCGTCGGGCTGACGCGCTACCTGCCGGGCGAGGACCGCACCCAGGCCGACCGACTGCTGTCCACCGGGGCGGACGGACTGCTCCTGACCCCGAACTGGGACGCCGGATCGGCCGCTCCGGGCGAGGGCGCCTGGACGGCGGAGCTCGGCGTACCGACCGTACTCGTCGAACGCGGCGCCCCGCCGGGACACCCCGCGGCGGCGCTGGACCGGGTGATGTCCGACCACGCCCACGGGGCCGCGCAGGCCGTCCAGCACCTGGTGGGCCAGGGGCACCGGCGGATCGCCCTCGCCAGTCAGGAAACCCCGACGACGGCACGCCTGCGCTCCGGGTTCGAGGCGGCCGTGAGCGCCCTCGGCCTGCAGCCGCCCCCGCCGTGGCCCGCGGCGGTCGGGCGCGGGGCGGCGGGGCCCGGCGCGGCGGGGTCCGGATCCGAGGGCGACGGCGGGCTGTCGGTGGCCGACCGCTTCGCCCGCACCCTGGACTACCTGTGCGACGCGGTGACCTCGGGCGGGGTGACCGCAGCCCTGATCCACAGCGACACCGACGCCATCATGCTGATCCCGCGCCTCCAGGCCCGCGGCGTCCGGGTGCCGCAGGACCTGGCCGTGATCACCTACGACGACGAGGTGGCCGGATTGGCGGACGTACCGCTGTCGGCGGTGGCCCCGGCCAAACACGAGGTCGGAGCAAGGGCCGCGACCCTACTCCTGGAACGACTCACGGCCGGCGCGAACGAAAGCCCCCGCCAACACGTGGAACTCCTCCCCCGCCTGAACATCCGCACGTAGGCCGTCCCTTCCTGATCGTCCCTGCCCCCCGATACCGCGCCGCCGCGCGTTGTCGGGACACCGGAGTACCCCAGTATCGGGACGCCGGAGTACCCCAGTACACGAGTACATGGGCGCTCCCTGCACCTTCGGATCGACGACCCCGGCCGACGCGGGCCGACCGGCGAGATCCGCAAGAGACGGCCCGGGCCGTGCCCACGACCCGATCAAAACGATCGCTGCACCTGTCCTGCCCGCTCGCGCAGGACGGGACGGCCGCCTTCGCCGAAGCGCTTCCCCACCGCCGTCGAAGGCGGCCGTGCGGTTACTGCCTACAGCACGGTGTCCCGTTCGGCGGCGGTGAGACCGTGGAGCGTCCATAGTCCGTGGACCGCCGGCAGCGGTTTCACCAGCCTCCGTTCCCCGGGGCGATGGCCATCCGCGCCTACGAGCCGCTCGGCAGGGTCGGGCCGCCGGCACCGCACGCGCGCGCGGCTCATCCCTGGGCCCCTCGCACCTCGCATGCGGCCACGTCGTGGCTCCTGCCGGGAGGTTCTCGTACCGCGCCAACAGCCGAGGACGACGCCCATGGTCGATCCGCCCCGAAGCATCTCCTCCCAAGATCGTGGCCCTGTTCGGCTGCTTCATGGTTTTCCCTCACCCCTCACCCCTCACCCCTCACGCAGCCGGCGGTGAGCTCGATCGGCCGGCGCGACCGGCGTCGAGGAACCGGAGCGGTACGTGCGCCGGCCTCGGCTTCCCTCCGGCAGGGACCTCTTGCCGCCTCCCTACTCGGCTCGATCGCCCTGAGCCACCAGGTGCTCCAGGTACTGCCGCCCTTGTCCGAGTCGGTCCGCGAGGTCGGCCGCGTCGGGGTACCAGCGTCTCTCGTACTCCCAGCACAGCCAGCCCTCGGGCGGTGCTACGGCCACCGCCTCGGCCAGGGGCAGGACTCCGGCGCCGAGACCGAGCGGGGTGAGGTCCTGCGCGGAGGCCACGTCCTTGACCTGGACATAGCCCAGGTGTTCGCCCAACTGTCTTCGTGACTGTGGCGCAGGCTCTCCGTCGAGCCAGGTGTGCAGTACGTCCCACAAGGCGCCCGCGGCGGGATGCCCCACCTCGTGCAGTACCCGGGCCGTGGCCTCCGAGCTGCGATGGGAATCGTGGGTCTCCAGCAGGATCCGCACCCCGTGCCGGTCGGCGAAGGGGGCCGCCTCGCGGAGCCGGCGCACGGCATTGGCATCGGCGCGGTCCGTCGGCAGACCCTCCCCACCGGGAAAGACACGGACGTACGGGGCCTCAAGATCGACAGCCAGCTGTACGAGGGCCCCGATCTCGGCGAGGACCGGCTCGTCCTCGCCGGCCGCCGCCACCCGGGCGTAGCCGGCGACCCCGAGGACCCTCACACCCGCCGCGGTCACTGCCCGCAGCCCCGCGGCCCGGTCACCGCGCGGGCTCCCCGTGTGCAACGGCTCCTCGGGATGGGCTCGTACTTCGAGGCCGTCGTACCGGTGCTCGGCCGCCAGTGCCGCACTCCGCACGAGGGGGGTTCCGGGCAGCCCCAGCGTTGAGAAGGCGTACTTCACGGCCTGCTCCCCTCGGGCGGCGGGGCGGTGGAGCCCCGCACCATGAGCTCGGTGGGCAGGGTGGTGATACCGCCCGGGGGTGGGGATCTGCGGCCGGTCACCAGGTTCGCGGCCAGCACCCCGGCCTCGCGCAGCGGCACACGGACCGTGGTGAGTGCGGGTGCGGTGTCCGCGCAGAACGGCAGATCGTCGAAACCGGCGACGGAGACGTCCTCGGGAATGCGCAGCCCCGCTTCGCGCAGCGCGGCGACGACACCCGTGGCGACGGCGTCATTGGCGGCTGCGACGGCGGTGAAGGGCTCGGCGCGCCGGAGCAACTCCTGAGCCGCGTCATAGCCGGCAGACCGCTCGAATCCCGCGTGTACGGTGATCCTGCCGCAGGCATCGGGCAGGGCCGGGTCGTGGCGCGCCAGTGCGTCCCGGTGTCCGGCGAGGCGCTCGCGGGAGGTGCTCAGCCCGGGCGGACCGGCCACATAGGCAATGCGCCGGTGGCCGAGGGCCAACAGGTGCTCGGCGAGTCGGAAGGCTCCTCCCCGGTCGTCGAAGACGACGGTGGCCACGGGCAGCCCCGCGTCAACGGGCAGCGGTGGACGGCCGCAGAGAACCACGGGCGCCCCGGCGGCCGCTATCCGCGAGACTCGGGCGGCGAGGGCAGCGGTGTGGTCCGGATCCTCGACTGCTCCGCCGGTGAGAACGACGCCCCCGGCCCGCTGCCCTTCCAACAGGGTGAGGTAGGCGATTTCGGCGGCGGGGGCGCCCTCCGTGTTGCAGATGACGGCCAGTCGGCGTGGCTCCGCGCGGCCGGCCGGATCCAGGGCCCGTTGGAGGGAACCGGCCAGGACCCCGAAGAAGGTGTCGGCGACGTCGTGCACGAGCACGCCGATGAGGTCCGAGGTGGCCGCTGCCAGTGCCCGGGCGGGACCGTTGGCGATGTAGCCCAGGTCCTCGACGGCCTGCTCCACTCTGGTTCGGGTGCCGCCCGCGACCGGATAGCCGCCGTTCAGTACGCGCGAGACCGTGGCCGGCGACACGCCTGCGTGCGCCGCGACCTCGGCAAGGGTGACCGCCATGCCGCACCTCTCCTTCTGCCCTCGTGGGCTGCCCCCGGTCATCTTCTCATCCGGTGTGGATCTCCATGATGGCGGATTCAGCAAGCGCTTTCTATCACTCGAACGAGGGTTGTCAGGCGCCCCACGCGCGTCCTAGCCTGATCGGAGAGAAAGCGCTTTCTACAGTGATGTCGCTGTCGATGCGAACAGCGGCCGAGCAGATGGAGGGACCCGTGAAGCGCAGGACGATCAAGATCGCGATGAATGGTGTGACCGGGCGGATGGGATACTGCCAGCATCTGGTCCGGTCCCTGCTCGCGCTGCGCGAGCAGGGCGGACTCGACCTCGGTGACGGATCGGTGATCTGGCCGCAACCCGTCCTCGTCGGTCGCCGGGAGTCGGCGCTGCGGGCCATTGCCGAGCGCCACGGTCTGGAGGACATCAGCACCGATCTGGAGTCCGTCCTGGCGGATCCCACGGTGGAGATCTACTTCGACGCCCAGGTGACCGGCGCCCGCGAGCCGGCGGTCCGCCGGGCCATCGCCGCCGGGAAGCACGTCTACTGCGAGAAGCCGTCGGCACTCACCTTCGAGTCGTCGCTGGAGCTGGCCCGGCTCGCCGAGGCAGCCGGGATCAAGCACGGCGTGGTGCAGGACAAGCTCTTCCTGCCGGGCCTGCTGAAGCTGAAGCGTTTGATCGAGGGCGGCTTCTTCGGTGAGATCCTCTCCGTGCGGGGGGAGTTCGGCTACTGGGTGTTCGAGGGGGACTGGCAGTCCGCGCAGCGCCCGTCGTGGAACTACCGCGCGCAGGACGGCGGGGGGATCGTGGCCGACATGTTCCCGCACTGGGAGTATCTGCTGCACGAGCTCTTCGGTCCGGTGCGTACGGTGCAGGCCCTGACCCGGACCCATATCGGTCGCCGTTGGGACGAGGGGGGCAAGCCGTACGAGGCGACCGCGGAGGACGCCGCCTACGGCATCTTCGAGTTGGAAGGTGGCGCCGTCGCCCAGATCAACTCTTCCTGGGCGGTGCGGGTGCACCGTGACGAACTGGTGGAGTTCCAGGTCGACGGCACGCACGGATCGGCCGTCGCGGGTCTGCGCGGCTGCCGGATCCAGCACCGCGCGGCGACACCCAAACCGGTGTGGAATCCGGATCTGCCACAGGCCGAACCCTTTCGCGCCCAGTGGCAGGAGGTACCGGACAACAGCCCACCGGACAACGGCTTCAAGGCGCAGTGGGAGCTCTTCCTGCGTCATGTCGTGCGGGACGAGCCCTGGCGGTGGGACCTGCTCGCGGGGGCCCGCGGGGTGCAATTGGCCCAGCTGGGACTACGGTCCTCGACCGAGGGCCGGCGGCTCACGGTGCCCGAGGTGACCCTGTGAAGGGCATCCGGCTCCCGTCCGCGGACGGTGGGTTGCGGCTGCACCGGCCCAACACCGCGCCGCTACCGCCCTTGGCCGCCGCACCTGCCCGCACCCGCGTGTTCCACGCCGCGGTCCACGTGGTGGCCGACCCGCTCGCCGCGTCGGTGGACAGCCGGGCGGTGGTCGACTGGGAAGGCACGCTCGCCTTCCGGCGCCGGGTGTGGGAGCAGGGACTCGGGGTCGCGGAGGCCATGGACACAGCCCAGCGCGGAATGGGCCTCGACTGGCCGGTGGCGGCCGAACTGATCCGCCGCTCGGCGGACGAGGCCCGGTCCGTGGGAGGGCGGATCGTCTGCGGAGTGGGCACGGACCAGCTCCCTCCGGGGAAACCGCACTCGCCGGCCGCGATCACCGGTGCCTACGAGGAACAACTCGCCCACACCGAGGCCTGCGGCGCCCGGGCCGTCCTGATGGCGTCGCGGGCGCTGGTCGCGACGGCCCGCGGCCCCGAGGACTACATGGAGGTGTACGGCGAGCTCCTCCGGCAGAGCGCCCACCCGGTCGTGTTGCACTGGTTGGGGCCGATGTTCGATCCCGAGCTGGCGGGTTACTGGGGGCACGAGGACCTGGACGCGGCCGTGGAGGTCTTCCTGAAGATCGTCCACGAGTGTCCGGAGAAGGTCGACGGCGTCAAGGTCTCCCTGCTGGACGCGGAACGGGAAGTGGAGATCAGACGGCGCCTGCCGGCCGGGGTCCGCTGCTACACCGGCGACGACTACCACTATCCGGAACTCATCGCCGGCGACGGGCGGTTGGCCAGCGACGCGCTGCTGGGAATCTTCGATCCCCTCGCTCCCATCGCCGCCAGGGCCGCGATCGCCCTCGACGAAGGGGACTCGGTGCGCTTCCGCGAACTGCTGGACCCGACGGTCGCACTGGCCCGGCACCTGTTCGCGCGGCCCACCCGCTACTACAAGACGGGGGTGGTACTGCTGGCCTGGCTGGCAGGACATCAGGACCACTTCACGATGGTGGCCGGGCTCCACGCGGCCCGCTCCCTCCCCCACCTGGCGACCGCCTACGAACTGGCCGACCGGCTCGGCCTGTTCCCCGACCCCGGGCTCGCCGAGGCCCGGATGCGCGGGCTCCTCCAGGTGTACGGGGTGTCCTCGTGAACGGCGCGACGGCTCCGGCCCGCCTCAGCCTCAACCAGGAGACGATCCGCCAGTGGTCGCTGCCCGATCTGGTCGCCGGGTGCACGGCGGCAGGAGTGGGCGCGGTGGGGTTGTGGCGTGAGCCGGTACGCGAGTTCGGCCTGCGGGAGACGGCGAAGCTCGTCACGGGGGCGGGGCTGCGCGTCACCTCGCTGTGCCGGGGCGGCTTCTTCACCGCCGTCGACCCGGCGGGCCGGGCGGCGGCGCTCCAGGACAACCGGCGGGCGGTGGAGGAGGCGGCCGAGCTGGGGGCCGATGTCCTGGTCCTGGTCTCGGGTGGTCTGCCGGCAGGCGACCGAGACCTGGTGGGCGCGCGGCATCGCATCGTCGACGTGCTCGGCGATCTGGTGCCCTGGGCCAGCGGGTTCGGTGTACGGCTCGGGATCGAGCCGCTGCATCCGATGTTCGCGGCGGACCGCTGTGTGGTCTCCACCCTGGGCCAGGCCCTCGACATCGCCGAGCAGTTCCCCGCCGAGCGGGTCGGGGTCGTCGCGGACTCCTACCACCTGTGGTGGGACGAGAGGCTGCCCGGTGATCTGCGGCGCGCCGGTGCGGGCGGGCGGATCGTGTCGGTGCAGGTGGCCGACTGGGTGACTCCGCTCCCCGCGGGAGTGTTGCTCGGCCGGGGGCAATTGGGTGACGGCTGCGTCGACCTGAGGGCCTTCAGGGAGCTGGCCGACGCGGCGGGCTACCGGGGGCAGGTGGAGGTGGAGATCTTCCATCCGGGTCTGTGGGCGCGGGACGGCTCCGAGGTGCTTCGGGAGGTGGTCGACCGCTACCGGCGACACGTCGAGTAGGTCGGGGAGCAGCGTGCGCGGTGACGCCGGGGAACGGTACGGACCGGATCAGGAGGTTGCGGTGAAAAGGGTGTGGAGCAGGCGTTCCTTCCTCTCTGCGGCGGGCGGGGGTGCGCTGGTGTTCGCAGGGCCCGCGGGGCGGGCGGATGCCGGGCCCGCGGGCGAGGTCCACGAGGCGATGCGTACGGCCTGGCGCGGCCTCGTCCTGGGCGGCGGGTTCCCCGCCACGGAGGAGCCGTTCCGTTCACGGCTCGCCGAGCTCGGCGAGCAGGCGGGCGGATGGGCCACCGCCATGGCCCCGTCACCCGGATCGCTCTGGCCGGATCTCGGGTATGCCACGGACCCCGAGAAGATGATGCAGAGCTACTACCGGCTGCGGACGATGGCGGAGGGCTACCTGCGTCCCGGAACCGGTCTCACCGGGGACGGCGGGCTGCTGGCGTCCCTGCTGTCCGGATTGGACCATCTGCACACGGAGGTCTACCACGCGGGCCAAGTGCGGTACGGCAACTGGTACTGCTGGCAGATCGGCGCCCCCCAGGCCCTGCTCGACCTGTGCGTCCTGCTGTACGAGGAGTTGGGTGCGGCCCGCCTGGGCCGCTTCTGCGCGGCCGTCGACCATTTCGTGCCGGACTCCGCCGTCGCCTCGTACAGCGGTACCAGTACGGGCGCGAACCGAGTGGACCTGTGCCGGGTGCTGGCCCTGCGCGGGGTGGTCGGACAGGACGACGCGAAGACCGCCCTGGCCCGCGATGCTCTCTCCCCCGTCTTCCCGTACGTGACCACGGGCGACGGGCTGTACCGGGACGGCTCCTTCGTCCAGCACACGTGGGTGCCCTACACGGGGACGTACGGTGCGGTGTTCCTCGGTGGGCTGGGCATGCTGTTCGCGCTCCTGAAGGACACTCCCTGGCGGATCACGGATCCGGGGGCGCAGACCGTCCTGGATGCCGTGGAGCGGGCCTGGGCGCCCTTCCTCTTCAACGGGCTGGTCATGGACTCCGTGTCGGGGCGGGCCGTCAGCCGGGGGCTGCTCGTCTCGGACGCCCGCCAGGTCCAGCAGGACGACCACACGCGGGGGCACGCCGTGCTGGCCGGAATCCTGCTGCTCGCCGAGGGGGCGAGCGCCACCGAGCGGATCCGGTGGCGGGGCTTGGTGAAGGGGTGGACGGCTCGCTCCTATTACAGCCACCCCCTGGCGGACAGGACGCTCGGGCTGTCCGCCCTCGCCCGGCTCGCCGATCTCCGGACCGACCCCACGGTGGCGCCCGCGCCCGAGCCGGTCGGGCATCGGCTCTTCGCCTCCATGGACCGGGCCACCCATCGGCGGCCGGGGTGGGCCGCCTCCCTGTCCATGGCGTCCCGGAGGATCGCCCATTACGAAACGGGCAACGGTGAGCACCTGCGCGGCTGGCACACCGGAAGCGGAATGCTGTCCTGGTGGGGCTCCACCTACGGCAACGGCCAGTATTCCGACGCCTTCTGGCCCACGGTCGATCCGTACCGGCTACCGGGCACGACGGTGGCCCGCAAGGTCCTCGCCGACGGGGCGGGCGGCGACTGGGGCGCCTCCCGGCCGGATGCCGCCTGGGTGGGCGGGAGCACCGACGGGGAGTTCGCAGCTGTGGGGCAGCACCTGCGGGGCCTGGGAAGCACGCTCGAAGCCCGCAAGTCCTGGTTCTTCCTCACGGACACGGTCGTCTGCCTGGGGGCGGGCATCCGTGCCTCCGACGGTGTTCCCGTGGAGTCGGTCGTCGACAACCGCAACCTGGGAGCGGCGGGCACCCATGCCCTGACCATCGGTGGCATCGTCCAGCCGGCCCGGTCCGGCTGGTCGGCCACCTTCACCGCCCCGGGCTGGGCCCATCTGGCGGGCTTCGGCGGGTACGTCCTGCACGGGCCGGGATCCTTCAAGGCGCTGCGGGAGGAACGCACCGGCCGGTGGAGCGACATCAACCGGGGCGGGGCGGCCACCGCCCTGACCCGGCGCTACGCCACCCTCTGGTACGACCACGGCAGGGACCCGGTCGACGCCGGGTACCTCTACCAGCTGCTCCCCGGGGCGGACACGGCCCGGACGGCGGCACGGGCCGCCGAGTCGGCCTGGTTGACCCTGCTCGCCAACTCCGCCGCGGGCCAAGGGGTGTCCGTTGCTCCGCTCGGCTTCACCGGCGTCAACTTCTGGCAGGCGGGCGCCGTCGGACCCTTGGAAGCGAGCGGTCCCTGTTCGGTCATGGTGCGGGTGAGGGGCGACGGCACCGCCTCCCTGTGCGTCGCGGACCCGGCCCGGGCCCTGGGCGCACTGACGCTGGTGTGGCACCGACCGGTCGCCACTGTGCTGTCCCGGCCGCCGAGCGTGGTCTCGGCGGTCGCGGGAAAGCAGCTGCGGATCGAATTCGGGAGCCTCACCGGATCGGCCGGATCAACCCAGCAGGTGGTGGTCCGGCTGGGTTGACGAGGCCCTGTGAACGCAGGTCAGGAAGGGGAGGGGAGGGGCGCAGCCGTGCGGGGAGGGAGGGGTCAGTTCGCGTAGTCGTACTTCATGCCGATGCCGAGGGTGCCCTGGGCGGGCAGCAGACCGGTTCCGACGACGTCGAGTACGGGAGGCAGGAGCAGTTCCGCGAGTCGTGCCGTCTCCCGTGCCGTGAGCCCGGACCACGGGGCGGAGGCGAGGTCCTCGGTGAGCCGCTCGACGGCGGTGCGCAGGGCGAGACCCCCCTCGGTGGCCGAGCCCTCCTCGGCCAGCAGCCCTCGCGCGGCGAGCCGGTCCCGGGCCGCACTCCACTCCTGGGCGGACCAGCCCCGGCCCTCGAAGGCCTCCACCGGGGCGGCCCCGACACCGGCCTGGAGCACCAGCGCCTCGACCGCGTCGAGGTGGTGGGCCTGGAGGGCGACGAGGTGGCCGTCTCCCCGGTGCTCGCGGAGGATCGTCGCCGCGTGCCAGAGCACACCGTGCGGGGTCTGCGGCCAGGGCAGGGCGGCGTTGGCGGCTGCCAGCGGCCGGCCCGCGGTCCGGGCGGCCTCTGCGGCTCGCCGGGCGATCCGTGCGGCCTCCGCCAGGTCCGGGGAGTCGATCCGGTCTCCGAGTACGGACCGCGAAGCCCGGTCGATGGCTGTCGCCCGGGCAGCGAGGACCTGCTCCGGCGGGGCGGTGCGCCATGCCTGACTCACGTACCGCTCCACCATGGACGGGGCGAAGCTGTAGAAGAGGGAGGTGACCAGCGGGGGTGCGACCGCGCCGAGGGGCGCGGCACGGAAGGCGAAGTAGAGGGGCCACCGGTCTCCGGTGTCGTAGCCCAGGCCCCCCGCCTCCTCATAGGACTCCGGAGCGAAGTAGATGAGGGCGTGCATCGGTTCGAGCAGTTGCCACAGCTGCCGGACGGTGGCCGGCGCATGTGGCCCGTCGTGCTGAGTTCCCGATGTCATCTTGCGCTCCCCCAGAGGCATTTGGCGGTCATCAGTACGGAGGGCAGCCTAGGCTTCGCTCCGCCCTCGGGGCCGATCTTTTCACCATGCGGGCTTGGTCGCGCTGTGTGGGCACCTGCCGGAGCGGGGGTCGACGGACCCGTACCCCGCTGGACTTCACCCGCGGGTGCTGTTTAGGGTCGTGTCCGACGGCATCGCGTGTCGGTCACCGACCGGGTGAGGCATGGAGGTGTCCGTGACATGCCTTTCGGAGGCATTCACCCATGTCTGTTCAGCTCAATCACACGATCGTTCACTCCCGTGACAACCGGGAGTCGGCCACCTTCCTGGCCCACATCCTCGGTCTCGAAGTCGGCGCCGAATGGGGCCCGTTCATCATGGTGACCACCGAGAACGGGGTCACCCTGGACTTCGCGACCATCCCGGCCGAATCCATCGTGACGCAGCACTACGCGTTCCTGATCTCGGAGGAAGAGTTCGACGTCGCGTTCGAGAAGATCCAAGCTGCGGGGATCGCGTACTTCGCCGATCCGCACGGCAAGCAGCCGGGCGAGATCAACCACAACGACGGCGGCCGCGGGGTCTACTTCCCGGACCCCTCCGGGCACGGGATGGAAATCATCACCCGCCCGTACGGCGGCTGAGCGCCCGAGCAGCGAAACAGCTGAGCGCCCGAGCAGCCGAGTGACCGGGTGGCCAACCGGCTGAGCGGCCAACCGGCTGAGCGGCAGTTTTCGGATCTCCGGCCCTGCCCTGGAAGGGGGACGGTGCCGCCGCTCGGTGTGCACGACCGAGCCGCAGCCGGTACCCGGGCGTCCCAGCAGCGATGATGGGTGCATGAGCAAGCCCCCTGCCTCCCGTCATCGTCTCCGCCTAGAGAACCACCAGGGCGACAGTCACCCGGAGAGCCTCGGTCAGGCACATCAGCCCCTGTCCGGCCTCACCACCGTGACCTGCGCCTGCGGCCTGCGGAGCGATCCGCTCCCCAGCGACGACGCCCGTCTCGTCTACGAGCAGCACCGTTACCTCATCCGTGACGAGGTGACCCAGCAGACGTCGTCCCCTCGGTAACCCGGCGGGCCACCCCACGAAGTGCGGTGGCCCGCCGGTGCCCGTCACCGCACCCGGCGGCGGCGGGCCCCACCGCTCTAACGGCCCGTCACGGACAGGGCCGGCAGGTCGGGAATCATCCCGGCCAGCCACCCCGTGGGCTCAACCGTGAACTGTGGCGCTCCGGACACCTCCCACCACGAGCGGACGGCAGTGGTCCGCACGGTCTCCCGGGTGCGCTTGTCGACGTACTCGACCGACCGTTCGCCGGTGAGCCTGGTCGCGACCTGCCCGCGTTTGCAGGCGTCGGGATAGTCGTTCCAGTGCACGCCCTTCTCCGAGCGCAGGAGTCCCTTCAGCTCGCCGGTGGACACCCGGTGGAGGCGCTTGTGCGGGAAGTGGGCCTGCGCCGCCATGGCGACACTGTTGCGGACGGCGTCCCGCTGGCGCCACAGGAAGTAGTTCGCCACCTCCACCGGATCCGTCATGGTGAACACGCGCGCGTCGAACAGCGCCCGACGGCCCGGGCGCCGCTCGTTGAGGACGGCCGTGGCCAGGGACGCCGAAACGGACAGTTGCTTGGCCACCACCCCGCCGAACCAGGGCTCGGTCGCGGGCGTGGCGAAGTCGGTGAGGAGCAGGCTGATCTCGTCGGACTGCGTGTAGGCGATTGCCGCGCCCGCCGCCTCCGCGCAGAGCGCTTCGGTGACGGCGCCCATGTCCTGCACGAACGCCATGTCGAACGGTTTGTCGGCGTCCCGCAGGTAGGTGTGGAAGGCCCGGCCGTCGAGGCGGAGGATCGTGTAGGTCGAGCGCGGCAGGACCGTCCTGTGTGCGGCCTCGTACCGCTTCATGCGGTCGCCCAGCGCGGTCGTGTCGCTCATCGTGATCCCCCGGTTCGGTGAGCGGCCAGGCTATCGGGGCCTGCGACCCGGGGCCTGCGCATTCACCCGCCGCGAAGGGCCCGACAGGCACACCCGGCAGACACAAAGACACGAAAGCAGGAAGGCACGGACCGGGCGGACAGCAAACGACGAACGCCCGGGCGGAAGGTGATCCCGCCCGGGCGTTCGTCGTTTGCGCTCTGCTACCGCGTCGTTCACATGTGGCAGGGGCGGCAGGAGTCGAACCTGCGACCTACGGTTTTGGAGACCGTTGCTCTGGCCAGCTGAGCTACACCCCTTCGGCGAGACCAACCATGACACGACGCCGCCCGAAGATCCACATGTTTCAGGGGGTCAACCGGATGAAATTTCGGCTCGGGTGACAGCGCCCCGCGCACGAAGCCAGTCGCCGAGCGAGGCGTCCGCGCTGGTCAGCGCCACATCGAGGGGGGTCAGGTCGTCGTAGCCGATCCAGTTGATGTCCGCGCCTCGGGACAACAGGTACTGGGCCGTGGACAGGTGGCCGCCTTGGCAGGCCCCCCAGAAGGCACTCGTGATGTCGTCCGGGGGCGCGGGCGAGGCGGCGAGCAGGGCGGTTACGCGGTCGAGCAGCCCCAGGGTCGCGGCGTCGTGGAGGTCGGCGCGGGCTCCGTGCGCCAGCAGCCGGTGGGCGGCCCTCCACTGTCCGAAGGCGCGGGCGTCGGCGAGCGGGGTGCCGCCACCGATGACGCCGCCCCGGGCCTCGATGTCGGCGCCGGCCTCGACGAGGGCGTCGAGGGCGGGAACGTCGTCGTTGCTCGCGGCCCAGTGCAGCGGGGTCTCCTCGTGGGCGCCCACGAACCTCGCCGTCGGGTCCGCGCCGGCTGCCACGAGGGCACGGATGACCTCGGCCGTGCGCGGGTGGTGGCCGGGCCAGTCGGTCGCGATGTGCAACAGCCCGCGCTCCCCCGCGGCCGCGCCGCGCCGGACGATACGGATGGTCGCGAGCCCGGGGTCGGCGTCCAGCAGCCGTCGCAGTGCGGGGAGGTCTCCGGTGCGGATGGCGGCCGTGACGGCGATCGCCCGCGGATCGTCCGATTCGAGTACCTGCATCCGTCCAGGCTACGGTCTGCCGCGCGACCGGCGCTGGTGGCAGGAGGAACGGGCGCGGAGGATCGTGGGAGGAAAGGGGAGGCGTGAGGGGGGGAGGGAGTGAGGTCCCCGCCGTGCACCACCGCAGCCCCCGCCTCCACCCCCGCGCTCTGCTCCTCCTCGTCCTCGGCGCTCTCTTCCCGCTCCTCCTGGTGGCCGCCGGTCCCGGCGGCGGCTCGGGCGAGACGGTCCCCCTCGACGGAAACCGGCCGGGCGCGCGCCTCGACGTCACCCTGACCCGGGTCGTCGACCCGGCGGCGCCCTCGGCAGCCGGCACGAACGCCGACGGCGGGGCCGAGCGGCTGGTGTCGGTCGCGCTGCGCCTGGAGAACACCGGCACGGTTGCCTACGAGGACTCCCCCGCGCCCGCCACCCACCTGCTCGACGCCGACGGCCACCGGTTCACCGGGACCAACGAGTCGACCACGGCGGGCAGGTCGTTCCCCGCCTCCCTGACCCTCGCCCCCGGCGACTCGGCCGACGGCTTCGTCACCTTCCGTCTGCCGTCGGACGCCCGCCCGGCCGCGGTGCAGTTCGCACTCGACGCCGGGCTCGCCGACGACGTCGGCCACTGGAGCCTTCCCTGACCCCTCGCCCCGCACCCGCGCCTCCGGATCCTCAGGCTCCCCAGCAACCGGAATCAGTCACAAGTTACCTCGCCGTATGTAGTGACTTACCAAGCACCCAACAGTAGAACTTGTTCTCACTCCGTCGAGAGTGAGGAACGTCACATGAGTGACAAAGGCCTGAACAGCAAGGTTTCCAACGGTGTTTCCCGTCGCGGATTCATCGCTGGAACTGGTTCTATTCTGGGAGCCATGGCTCTCACGGTCAACGCGACCCCGGCCCACGCCGGGGCCGCCGCGGGAGCCGCCGTCGCGAACGCGCCCATCGAGTCCGGGGCCCGTGTCCCGGCCCTGGTCATCGGCACCGGGTACGGCGGCTCCGTCGCCGCGCTGCGCCTCGCCCAGGCGGGTGTCGACGTACACATGATCGAGATGGGCATGGCCTGGGACACCCCGGGCACCGACGGGAAGATCTTCGCCAACACCACCAAGCCGGACTACCGTTCCTACTGGCTGCGCACACGGACGAAGGCCCCGCTCAGCAACTTCCTCGGCTTCCCCATCGACAAGGACGTCCCGAAGTACACGGGCATCCTCGACGCCGAGGAGATGGGCGGGATCATCGTCTACCAGGGTCGCGGCGTCGGCGGCGGCTCGCTCGTCAACGGCGGCATGGCGGTGACGCCCAAGCGGCAGAACTTCGCGTCGATCCTGCCGTCCGTGAACGCCGACGAGATGTACAACACCTATTACCCGCGCGCCAACGCCGGCCTCGGGGTGAGCCTCATCGACCCCAACTGGTTCGAGACGGTGGACTGCTACCAGTTCTCCCGCGTCGGTCGCAAGCACGCCCAGCGCTCCGGCTTCCCCTTCGTGTTCGTGCCGGACGTCTACGACTGGGACTACATGAAGAAGGAGGTCGCCGGTACCGTCCCCAAGTCCGCGGTGGCCGGTGAGATCCTCTACGGCAACAACGCCGGTAAGAAGTCCCTCCAACAGACCTACATCGCCGCGGCCCGCGCCACCGGCAAGGTCAGCATCTCGCCCCTGCACCGGGTCACCACCGTCTCCCCCTCGGCCGGTGGCGGCTACACGGTCGTCATCGAGCAACTGGACACCACGGGCGCCACGATCACCACCAAGACCGTCGTCGCCGACAAGGTGTTCTTCGCGGCCGGCAGCGTCGGCACGAGCAAGCTGCTCGTGAAGCTGAAGGCCACCGGAGCGCTGCCGAACCTCAACAACGAGATCGGCAAGGGCTGGGGCGACAACGGCAACGTCATGTGCGGCCGCGCCAACCACATGTGGGACGCGACGGGGAAGGTCCAGGCCTCCATCCCCTGCGGGGGCATCGACAACTGGGACGCCGGTGGGGCCTTCGCCGAAGTGGCGCCGCTGCCCACCGGGATCGAGACGTACGCCTCGTTCTACCTGTCGATCACGAAGAACCCGCACCGTGCCGAGTTCACCTGGGACGCCGCGGCGCAGAAGGTGGGCCTGAACTGGCAGACCTCCTGGAAGCAACCGTCCATCGACATGGCGAAGAGCATCTTCGACAAGATCAACTCGAAGGAAGGCACGATCTACAGGACCGACCTCTTCGGCCTGAACAAGATCTGGGGCGACCACCTCACCTACCACCCGCTGGGCGGTGCGGTGTTGAACAAGGCGACCGACAACTACGGTCGTCTGCACGGGCACCCCGGCCTGTACGTGATCGACGGAGCGCTGATCCCCGGCAACACCAGCGTCAACCCGTTCGTGACGATCACGGCGCTCGCCGAGCGCAACATCGAGAAGATCATCGCCACGGACCTCTAGCGGGGGCCCGACGACGACGGGGCCGGCCGGACTCTCCGGCCGGCCCCGCACCACGTCGGTCGCCCCGTACCGGCTCAGCTGCCCGGCAGCATGCACACGCTGTCGAGCCCCAGCACGTGGTTCAGGCGCCCGAAGGCGAGCCAGGAGCCGATGCTCATGCTCAGCTCGACGATCTCCAACTGGCTGTAGTGCGCGGTCATCCGCTCCCAGAACTCCTCGTCGAGGTTGTGGTGGTCCAGGGCGTAGCGTTCCGCGTACTCGGCGGCCAAGCGGGTGCGGTCGTCGAAGGCCTTGGTGGTGCGCCACTCGGTGACCGCGTCGGCGAACTCCTCCTCGACCTTCTCCCCGTCCCGGTCGGTGCGCCAGTCGAGGCAGAAGACGCACCCGTTGATCTGCGCGATGCGCAGTCGGGCCGCCTCGAACTCCCGCAGGCCCAGGGTGGTGTGGGCGTAGACGGAGAGGGAGAAGTTGGCGGCTGCCATGCCGATGCCGGGAACCATGTCCCCCCATACGTACTCGATGGGGTGCTGCCCCTCGGGAATGTCGATGTTCACGGCTGCTTCCTTCCGAGTTTGCCGACTGCGGGACGCAGCGGGATGTCGAGCGCGTCGTAGAGTCCGGGTTCGGCGGCCACGAGCCAGTCGATGGCCCCGACCAGCCGGCCGACCGCGGTGGCGTTGCCGCCCGCGGAGCGGTTCTCGCCCTCGTCGGTCGCCTCGATGGTGACCTCGATGCGGGGGCGCCCTTCGATGATCACGCGGTGGGCCCCGGCGCCGTCCGGCGGACTGGGCCAGTCGGGGGCGCAGGAGGCGTGGATGCGGGTGACGTGTTCGATGACGATGCGGGGTTCGCCCTCGACGATGCCCTGGACCTCGAAGCGGATGGCGCCCTGGGTGCCGGCTTCGAAGTCGCCCATGGTCCGGGTGGTGACGGTGGTGTCCAGGGCGCGGCGGTCGGAGGTCTCGCGGATCTCGTCGAGTTCGACGCCGAGGGCGCGGGCCATCATGCGGACCTGCCCTCCCCAGACCATGGTGGGGACCGAGGGCATGAGCATCATGGGCTCGAAGTCCATCGGTTGGCCCATGCCGACGAGGTAGCGGACCGAGTCCGGTTGGTCGTACGTGGAGTAGTCGAAGATCTCCTGGCAGCGGATCACGTCGATGGTGGTGCCGAGGCCGCTCAGCAGCAGCGGAAGGACGTCGTTGCCCCAGCCGGGGTCGACTCCGGAGGCGAAGAGGGAGCCGCCGCCCTCCGCGACGGCGGCGAGCACCGGGTCGCGGAACTCCGGTGGGGCGTTGCGGTGGTCGTAGAGCGGGTAGAGGGCGGGGCTGACGACGGCCGCGCCGGCGGATACGGCGCGCACCAGGTCGGCGAGCGCGTCGTCGGGGCGGACGTCGCCGGACGCCGCGTACACGACGGCGGCGGGTCGGGCGGCGAGCACCGCTTCGACGTCGTCGGTCGCCGCCACCCCCAACAGGTACTCGAGACCGGCGAGTTCGCCGGCGTCGCGGCCGACCTTGTCGGGGTTGTGGACGATCACTGCCGTGAGTTTGAGCGCCGGGTGGGCCTCGACGGCGCGGATCGCCGCGCGGCCTACGTTGCCCGTGCCCCAGACCACCGTGGAAATCATGCGCGGAGGGTAGCGAGGAGCTCATGAGGTGCCCAGGGCCGTGAACGATGAATTTCGGACGGACCCCCCGGCGGGCGTAATCCGAGGTGGACACCCCCTTGACCCAGATGGTCCAGACCAATAGTTTCCGGATTGCACAGCGCACGCGTTACGCACGGCTCAGGAGCACCACTCCCCGGATCCGCAAAGGAAGCCCATGCGCCGCAGCACGATCGGCAGACTCGCCGTCGCCGCCTGCTCCCTCTCCCTGCTGACCGCCTTCGCACCCGCCGCCACCGGCGCGCAGGGCGACAGCGCCGGTCACGGCCGCACGTACAAGAAGGTCGGATACTTCACGCAATGGGGCGTCTACGGACGTGACTTCCAGGTCCAGGACCTCGATGCGAACGGGACCGCGGGCAAGCTCACCCACATCAACTACGCCTTCGGCAACGTCAGCGCCGAGGGGAAGTGCTTCACCGGCAACGTGGCCGGTCAGGCCGACGCCTGGGCGGACTACGCGCGCCCGCTGGACGCCGCGAACTCCGTGGACGGGGTGGCCGACACCGCGGAGCAGCCCCTCGCGGGCAACTTCAACCAGCTCAAGGAGCTCAAGGCCAAGCACCCGAACCTCAAGGTGCTGATTTCGCTCGGTGGTTGGAGCTGGTCCACCCACTTCTCGGACGCCTCCCTCACCCCTGCCTCCCGCAAGGCCTTCGTGGAGTCCTGCATCGACCTGTACGTGAAGGGGAACCTGCCGCAGGACGGCGCGCGGGGTGGCGCCGGAGCGGCAGCGGGGGTGTTCGACGGCATCGACCTGGACTGGGAGTGGCCCGGTTCCGAGGCGAACACCGGCACCACGTTCCGGCCCGAGGACAAGCGCAACTTCACCGAACTGGTCAAGGAGTTCCGCACGCAGCTCGACGCCTACGGGCGCGCCCAGAAGCGGAAGTACGAGCTGACGGCCTTCGTCCCGACCGCCCCCGCGAAGATCGACGCAGGCTTCGACGTCCGCCGGATCATGCGCGACCTGGACTTCGTCAACCTCCAGGGCTACGACTTCCACGTGTCGGGCGAGAAGAACACCGCCCAGCAGTCGGCGCTGTACGCCCGGAAGGACTTCAGCGTGGACGGCACGGTCCGGGCCTGGCGCGACCGGGGGGCGCCCGCGCACAAGCTGGTGGTCGGCATGCCGTTCTACGGGCAGGGCTGGACCGGGGTCCGCGGCGGCGGTGACGGCATCGGGCAGCCCGCGACGGGGCCGGCGCCGGCGACCTGGGCGGCGGGGTACGAGGACTACAAGGTCCTCAAGCAGCTCGCGGACTCGGGGACGTACAAGGTCCACCGCGATCGGCGCGGCGGCCACGCCTGGCTGTTCGACGGCACCACCCTGTGGACGTACGACGACCCGCAGGTGCTGCGGCGCAAGGCCGAGTACGTCCGCGACGAGGGCCTGGGCGGCGCGATGTTCTGGTCCCTGGACGGCGACACCGCCGACGGTGAACTGACGAAGGCCGTCGACCGGGGCCTGCGGGGCCACTGACGGGTCGGGCCGGCCGGTGGATCCTCGGATCCACCGGCCGGCCGACCCCCCTTACCGGCGCCGCCGGGCCGCGAACATCGCACCGGCCCGGCGGCGCCCACCACGTGGCCGCCGCGCGTGAGGAACTGGGCGAAGGCCGCGGCGGCCCTCACGAGGGGCCCCGGTGGGTCCTCGCCAGGGCCGCCGTTTCGGCGAAGGCGGGGACGCGGCCGGTGCCGCCGCGGCCGGACACCGACAGGGAGGCGGCGGCCGTGCCGTAGGACACCGCGTCGGCGAGGGTGTCGCCGAGGACGAGGCGGGCGGTGGTGGTGCCGGTGAAGCAGTCCCCTGCGCCGGTCGCGTCGACGGCGTGCGGGTTCACGGGGACGGGGTGGTGGGCCACCCCGCTGCCGTCGTCCAGGAGCAGCCGGCCCGCGCCCGCGGTGATGGCGACGGCGCGGGCGCCCAGGGCCCGGCAGCGGGCCGCCGCGGTGGCCGGGTCGGCGGTGTCCACCAGGGCGAGGGCGTCCCCCGGGCAGGAGGTCTTGAGCAACCCCGTCAGCGGGGCGATCCGGGCCAGCAGCTCCCGGGCCTGGTCCCGCCCGGTGAGCCGGGCGCGGTAGTTGGGGTCGTACGTGAGGTGGCCGCCGGCCTCGTGCACGGTCCGGGCGGCCTCCAGCACGGCTTCGCGTGCGGTCGGGGAGAGGGCGCCGGTGATCCCGCTGGTGATGAGGGAGCGGGCGGACGTCAGCAGGGAGCGCCAGGAGTCGACGTGGGACGGGGCGAGTGTGGAGCCGGCGCCCGCGGTGCGCCAGTAGACGAACTCGCGCTCTCCCTCGGTGTCGGCGCAGAGCAGGTAGGCGCCGTTGGGGCGCGGGGCCCGGCGGACGTGGGAGACGTCCACGCCGAGGTCGGTGGCGCGGCGCAGCAGCGGGACGCTGAGGTCGTCGTCGCCGACGACGGCCAGCAGGGCGGTACGGGCTCCGGCGGCCGCGGCGGCGGCCGCGGCGTTGAGCGCGTCGCCGGAGTAGGAGATGCGGGCCGGGGTGCCGTCGACGGCTTCGCGCGGGGCGGTGTCGGTGTGGATCTCGACCAAGACCTCGCCGAGGACGAGGACGTCGTAGTCCGGGGAGGCGGGCACGGTCAACGCTCCCGGGCGCAGTCGGCGCAGCACGGACCGGCCAGTTCCGCGAAGACGGCGGCCAGTTCGGCCGGGTCGTCGGGCAGGCCGTTGCCGATGCCGACGGCGCCCGCTCCGGCGGCGAGCCACTCCCGGACCTCGCCCGGCCGGATGCCGCCGGTCGGCACGAGGAACGCGTCGGGCAGGACGGCCTTGAGGGAGCGGATGAATCCGGGGCCGCCCACGTGTGCCGGGAAGACCTTGGCCGCTCCCGCGTGGCGGGCGGCGGCGGCGATCTCACCGGGGGTGAAGCCCCCTTCGACGAACACGGCGTCGTGCCGCGCGGCGAACTCGCGGACCTCGGGCGCCGGGTAGGGGGAGATCAGGAAGCCGGCGCCGGCGGCGAGGGCTTCCCGCGCCTGGTCCGAGGTGGTGATCGTGCCGACGCCGATGAGGGCGGGGCGTCCGTGCGCGTCGGTGAGCGGGGCGGTGCGGGCGACGGCCGTGGCCCAGCCGGGGGTGGAGGTGGTCAGCTCTACGGCGCGGCAGCCCGCTGCGAGCAGGGCGCCCGTGCGTCGGACGGCCTCGTCCGGGCCGGGGTCGCGCAGCACCGGGAGCAGGCGCTGGGCGGCCATCACCGCGTACGGATGACAGGACATCGGACCCCCCGATTTGTTCCACGTAGCGGAACTGCATATCGTGTAATGGAACTCAGTGGTCCAGACCTTACACACCCAGGGAGCCCGCGTGTCAACGGAGCGAGCACCGTCGACGGACCCGGCGTACGAAGACGGCCCCGCCGGTCCGGGCAACCTGGCCGGCCCCGCTCCCCGGACCGGCGGCCGGACTTCGGCGGCCGGGTCCGCGCTGGAGAAGTCGTTGCGGATCCTGGAGGCCGTGGCGGCGCCCGGCGGGCCGCACCGGCTGACGGACGTCATGACGGCGGCGGCGGTACCCAAGTCGAGCACCTTCCGCATCCTGGCGGCGCTGGTGGAGCAGGGCTTCGTACGCTCCGCCGGCGACGGCCGTTACGGGGTGGGCCCACGGCTGCGCGGGCTGTCCGCCATGGTCGGCGGCGGCGAGCCGGCGAGCGTCCAGCAGATCCTGGACGAGCTGCGGCAGGCCACGGGCCAGACGGTGCACCTGGCCCTGCACAGCGGAGAGACCATCACCTACATCCACAAACTGGAGAGCGGTCAGCCCTTCCGCACCGCCTCCCGGATCGGCATGCGGGTGCCGCTGCACACCACGGCCATCGGCAAGGCCGTCCTCGCCCATCTCCCCCCGCGGGAGTCGACGGAGCTGCTCGGGGCCACCGGGTTGCCCGCGCGCACGCCGCGAACGCTGACCACCGCGAAGGCCCTGGCCGCCGAACTGGAAGCGGTACGGCAACGCGGGTTCGCCGTGGACGACGAGGAGAACGAGCCGACGATCCGGTGCATCGGCGCGGCCGTCCTCGGCGCCGACGGTCGCCCGGTCGGCGGAGTCTCGGTGACCACCGTCACGTTCCTGGTCTCCCGGGAGGAGATCGAGGCGTACGCCCCGGCCCTGCGCGCCGCCGCGGAGGCGCTGACCCCCCTGCTGTGACCACCGGCGGGCGCGGCGGAGGCGCTCGCGGAGCCGGCGCCGAAAACTTCTTCCGGATAAGTGTTATCGGGGCCCCTCTCGACGGTCTCCCGGTTATTGGGCATCATCGACCGCCGGTACGGACAGGGACTTTCACATGAGCACACAGCACACGGCAGCACTGGTGGCAGCAGCCCGCGCGGGCGATCCCCGCGCGCAGGACGAGCTCGTCAGCGCTCACCTGCCGCTCGTCTACAACATCGTCGGCCGGGCTCTGAACGGGTCCTGCGACGTGGACGACGTCGTGCAGGACACCATGCTGCGGGCGCTCGACGGACTGGGCGGACTGCGGTCGGACGAGAGCTTCCGCTCCTGGCTGGTCGCGATCACGATGAACCGGATCAGGGCGCACTGGCAGGCCCGCTCCGGCGGGCCCGGCGAGAGCGGGCTGGAGGAGGCCGGTGACGTCGCCGACCCGGGCGCCGACTTCGCCGACCTGACCGTCGTCCGGCTCCACCTGTCGGGTCAGCGGCGCGAGACCGCCCGGGCGACGCGCTGGCTGGAGCCCGACGACCGGGCGCTGTTGTCCCTGTGGTGGTTGGAGTGCGCCGGTGAGGTGACCCGGGCCGACGTCGCCTCGGCGCTGGAGCTGAGCCCGCAGCACACCGCGGTGCGGGTGCAGCGGATGAAGGCGCAGCTGGAAGCCGCCCGGGTGGTGGAGCGGGCCCTGGACGCGCAGCCCCCGTGCGACGGGCTGCGCGCGATGACGGCCGGCTGGGACGGGCGTCCCTCGGCGCTGTGGCGCAAGCGAATAGCCCGGCACGCCCGCGAGTGCCTGCGCTGCTCGGGGCTGTGGAACGGGCTGGTGCCCGCGGAGGGGTTGCTGGCCGGGCTGGCCCTGGTGCCCGTCACGGCGGCGCTGCTGGCGGGCGTACGGTCGGCCGTCGCGGCCGGCTGGACCCCGGTCCCGGCCGCCTCGTTCGCCGACGCGGCGACGCAGCTCACCCCGGTGGTGTCGGGGCCGGGCCGCGCCGCGCGCCGCAGGACGGGTGACGGCGGCCCCGGCGCAGAGGCGGCGGCCGGCCGCGGGGTGGTGCGCAAGCGGCGCCAGAACCGACGCCGGGCGATCGGCGGCGCGGTCGTCGCCGCCTGTGTGGCGGGCGGCGGGCTGGTCTACCTGGGCTCGCTCCCCGGCGCGGGAGACACCGAGGCGACCGGAGCCGCCCCCGCCTCTCCGGCAGCCCTGTCGGCGCCCGACACCGGGGCCCCGCTGCCCTCCGTCCCGGCCTCCCCCTCCGCTTCCGTTTCCGGGTCGGCCTCGCCCTCCCCGTCGGTCTCCGCTTCGCGGTCCGCCTCGCCGTCGCCGTCCGTCGTCAAGTCCTCCTCGGCGGCGCCCTCGCCGACGCGGAGCAACCCGCCGACCACGAAGGCCGCCGCGCCGGCTCCGGCGCCCGCCCCGCAGGGTGTCGTCGGCCAGGTACTGGCCCTGGCCAACTCCGAGCGGGCAGCCGCCGGCTGCGGCCCGCTCAAGGACGACGCGCAACTGCGCTCGGCCGCCCAGGCGCACTCGGCGGACATGGCGCAGCGGAACTTCTTCGCGCACACCAACCCCGACGGGGCCGACCCCGGGGCCCGGACGACCGCGTCCGGGTACCGCTGGTCGACGTACGGCGAGAACATAGCCAAGGGCCAGCAGACCGCGCAGGCGGTGATGGACTCGTGGATGAAGAGCCCGGGGCACCGCGCGAACATCCTCAACTGCTCCTTCAAGGACCTGGGCGTGGGCATGCAGCCGGGCGCCGGCGGCCCTTGGTGGACGCAGAACTTCGGCGCGCGCTAGACCGCCCCGAGGTCGCTCCGCCGGCCGCTCTCCCGGCCCGCCCGCGCTCCGTCACCCCGCTGACTCAAAATCCGGGCAAGATGGGACCTGGAGCCGAAGGGGCAGATGAGAGCGGGTGGGGTGAGAGCAGTGGCGAGCAAGGAACTGCGACCGCACCAGCGCGAAGCCGTCGACGCCGTGGTCCGCGCGCTTCAGCTGCCCGCGGACGGCCGGCTTCCGGAGCGGGGCCTGCGGACCCAGGTGATCATGGCCACCGGGTCCGGCAAGTCCCTCGTCGCGGTGCGCTCCGCCGAGGAGTTGCGGGCGCGGCGGGTGCTCGTCCTGGTGCCCTCCCTGGACCTGCTGGTGCAGACGGTGGCCGCCTGGCGCGAGGGCGGCCGAACCGGCCGGGCCTTCGCCGTCTGCTCGCTGCGCGGCGAGGACGTGGGCCTGCCCACGACCACCGATCCGGCCGAGCTCGCCCGGTGGGCCAGCGGGCCGGCGCAGCGGGTGACCGTGTTCGCCACGTACGCCTCGCTGGGCCTGGGCACCATCGAGCGGGCGCATCGGGCGGCCCTGCCGTCCTGGGACCTGATCGTGGTCGACGAGGCCCACCGGACGTCCGGGCGGATCGGCAAGCCCTGGGCGGTGGTGCACGACAACGCCCGGATCGCGTCCGTCCGGCGGCTGTACATGACGGCGACGCCCCGCGTGTGGCGCGACGGCGAGGACGCCGAGTACGCCGAGGGGACGGAGGACGGCGAGGGAACGGTCGGCGCCGAGGGCCTGCGGGGCGGGGGGGCCCTCGTCGCGTCGATGGAGGACGATCCGCTGGGGCCGTTCGGCGCGCGCTGCCACACCCTGTCCCTGTCGGAGGCCATCGACCGGGGGATCTGCGCCCCGTACCGCGTCGTGTGCGTGGACGTCTCGGATCCGGGGTTCCGTTCGGCGCTGCTGCTGGGCACGGACAGCCGCTCGGACGAGGTGCGCGGGATGCGGTTGGCGGCCTTGCAGGCGGCGCTGGTCAAGGCGGCGGCCGACCAGGGATTCCGGCGGACGCTGGTCTTCCACCACCTGACGAAGGAGGCCGAGGCCTTCGCGGCGGGGCTGCCCGCCGTCGCGGCGCGGATGCGGGCGACGAGCCGAAGCCCGTTGCCCCCGTACCCGCGCACGGTGTGGGCGGACTGGTTGAGCGGGCAGCACGCGGCCGGGCACCGGCGGCGGGTGCTGGAGGCGTTCGCCGACGACCGGATCGCCGACAAGGCCTTCCTCGGGAGCGTCCGGGTGCTGGGTGAGGGGGTGGACACCAAGGAGTGCGACTCCGTCTTCTGGGCCGACGTGCGCGGCTCCATGCCGGACCTGGTGCAGGCCGTCGGCCGGGCGTTGCGGATCCGGCCGGGCGAGGGGAAGGTCGCCTCGCTGGTCGTTCCGGTCCTGCTGGGTCCCGGAGAGAGCCCCGAGTCGATGCTGACCTCCCGCGCGTACGGCGACCTCGCCCGGCTGCTGGAGGCGCTGCGGGCGCACGACTCCCGGCTCGTGGAGGCGTTGGCCCAACCGCAGGCGGCCAGCCGGACGCCGGCGCCCTCGGGTACGGCGGGGCCGTACACCGGTCCCGGCCCGGGAGCGGCGGCCCTGCTGAGCTTCTCCACGCCCCACGACCCGGCGCTGCTGGCCGCGTTCATCCGGCTGCGCGTGCTGAACCCGGAGCACACGCGGTGGCGGCGGGGCGCGGAGGCGGCCCGGGTCTACGCCGCCGCGGCCGGGAACCTGAAGGTGCCGTTCGCGTACAAGGTCCCGGCGGTCGAGGGGCTGCCGGCGGCCCTGGCGGGGTTTCCGCTCGGCCAGTGGATCGCCGACGCGCGGCGCACGTACCGCAGGGGCGCGTTGGGCCGGGAGCGGACATGGGAGCTGGACGAACTCGGCATGGTGTGGAACCACTTCGACGTGGCCTTCGAGGAGGGGCTCGCGGCGGCCCGGGCCTGGGCCGCCGACCACGGGCACCTGCTGCCGCCCGTGGAGGCGACCTGGCGGGGCGTTCCCGTCGGGGTGTGGGTCAAGAACAACCGGGCCGCGGCCCGCCGGGAGGGGCCCGGGGCGCTGTCGCGGGAGCGGCGGGAGGCCCTGGAGGAGATCGACCCGTCCTGGTGTCCGGCCTGGGACATCGGCTGGCAGCGGGCCTTCCTGCTGACCCGGGCCCATCGGGACGCGGGCGGCCCGATGCCCCCGGAGCCCGGCCGCGTGGTGGTCCAGGGCGAGGACCTGGGCCAGTGGGTACGGGCCCAGGGGCTGGGCTGGGACCGGCTGGTGTGGGCCCAGCGGTGGCTGCTGGAGCACACGCTGGGCCTGGCCCCCGCGGCCCCGGCGGAACGCCCCCCGCCACGCCGCAGTCACGCGGCTGCCTGGGCCGATCACCTGGAGGCCGCCCGGCGGTTCCACGCCCGGGAGCGGCACCTGCGGGTGCCCCGTACGCACGTGGAGTCCGTCGGCGACCGCGAGGTGCGGCTCGGCGCGTGGATCGCGAACCAGCGCGCCCGGGCCGGGAGCCTCGCCCCGGACCGGACGGCCGCCCTGAGCGCCCTCGGCATGCGCTGGTCCGCGTCCCCCTGATCGGTCGGCCGGCCTCGCCTCAGTGGTGGAAGCCGGACCGGGGCTCGGTGGTGGGAACGGGCTGCGGGTGGGCGCCGAGGTGTTCCACGGCCCGGCGCAGGTCGGCGACGAGCAGGGCGATCTGGTCGCGGGTCACCCCGTGCCGGATCAGGACGCGTTGGATGACGGTGTCCTGGCGGTCGGCGGGCAGCGGGTACGAGGGCACCTGCCAGCCGCGCATCCGCAGCCGGTCGGAGAGGTCGTAGAGGCTGAACCCGGCGCCCGCCGGGTCGGAGAGGGTGTAGGAGACGGCGGGCAGGGCGCCCTCCCCGTCGTAGAGCAGGGTGAAGGCGCCGATGTCGGCGATCTGCCCGGCCAGGTAGCGGGCGGTGTCGGCGCAGGCCTGTTGGACGCGCCGGTAGCCCTCCCTGCCCAGCCGCAGGAACAGGTAGTACTGGGCGATGACCTCGCCGCCGGGCCGGGAGAAGTTGAGGGCGAAGGTCGGCATGTCGCCGCCGAGGTAGTCCACGTCGAAGACGAGGTCGGCCGGCAGCAGGTCGGCGGTGCGCCACACGATCCAACCGACGCCGAGCGGTGCGAGTCCGTACTTGTGGCCGGAGGTGTTGATGGAGGCCACGCGCGGCAGCCGGAAGTCCCACACCACGTCGGGGTGGAGGAAGGGGGCGACGAAGCCGCCGCTGGCGCCGTCCACGTGGATCGGGACGTCCCAGCCGTGCTCGGCCTGGATCCGGTCGAGTTCGGCGGAGAGTTCGGCGACGGGCTCGTAGTCGCAGGTGTAGGTGACGCCGAGGATGGCGACGACCCCGATGGTGTTCTCGTCGACGTGCGCGGCGAGCTGGTGCGGGAGCAGGCCGGTGGCCCCGGGCTCCAGCGGGACCTGGCGGAGTTCGACGTCGAAGTACCGGCCGAACTTCTCCCAGCAGATCTGCACCGGGCCGCACACCAGGTTGGGGCGGTCCGCGGGCTTGCCCTCCGCGCGGCGCCGGGCCCGCCAGCGCCACTTGAGGGCGAGGCCGCCGAGCATGGCCGCCTCGCTGGAGCCGGTGGTGGAGCAGCCGGTGCCCGCCGTACCGGCGGGGGCGTTCCACAGGTCGGCCAGGATGTTGACGCAGCGGGCCTCGATCTCGGCCGTCTGGGGGTACTCGTCCTTGTCGATCATGTTCTTGTCGAGGCACTCGTTCATCAGGCGGTGCACGCCGTCGTCCGACCAGGTGGTGCAGAAGGTGGCCAGGTTCTGTGCGGCGTTGCCGTCGAGGAGCAGCTCGTCGTGCAGGAGGGAGTAGACGACCTCGGAGGGCGAGGGTTCGTCGGGCATGCGGAACTTCGGAAGGATCTGACCGCTCAGGACGGACGCGAACACGTCCACGTCGGCGTCCCGGGATTGCGCGTCCTTCGTCTCATGAAGAGCCATATCCGGACTATACGTTGAATATCGCCACGAACCCGTCTCACATCACGGGGTTCACGTCGCCGCTTCCGGCCGAGTCCGCGATGTGATCCCCTCCATAGGAACCCCGACTTCGCCGCAAGAATTACTGACGAGTAGTATTTGATCCGTAGATCTTCCCGTCCAGGTCACCACGGCCGGTCGGAACGGGAAGATCGGCTCAATCGTTTTATATGAAACTTATCGCGCGATGTCCGGATAGCGGTCAACTGCCCACGCTGCCCTGATAGTTCTACGGCCATGAACAAGATCACCCGTCGGCAGGCCTTGGGCACCACTGCCGGCGCACTCACCGCCCTCGGCCTCGCGGGCGCCACCGCGCACGCCGCCGCCACCGACTCCCGCGCCGCAGCCACCCCCGCCGGCACGGTCGACGAGGTGTACCAGGGCCGACGCATCCGGATAACCACCGGCCAGGGCGGCCACCACGGCGGCCACCACTCCCCCGGCATGCCGACCGTCCTCATAGACGGCCGCGAGCTGCACGTCATGCGCAACGCCGACGGCACCTGGATCAGCGTGGTCAACCACTACGAGACCTTCGCCGATCCGACCACGCTCGCCCGCGCCGCCGTGCGCGAGCTCCAGGGCGCGGTCCTCGCGCCGTTCGCACCGATGGGAGGCACGGCATGACCGTCCGCAAGAACCAGGCCGCGCTCACCCCCGAGGAGAAGCGCGCCTTCACCAACGCGCTGCTCGAACTCAAGCGCACCGGTCGCTACGACCGCTTCGTCACGACCCACAACGGGTTCATCATGAGCGACACCGACTCGGGCGACCGGGTGGGCCACCGCTCCCCCTCCTTCCTGCCCTGGCACCGCCGCTTTCTCCTGGAGTTCGAGGCGGCTCTTCAGGCGGTGGACGCGAGTGTGGCGATCCCGTACTGGGACTGGAGCGTCGACCGCACCACCCGCTCCTCCCTCTGGGCCGCCGACTTCCTCGGCGGGACCGGCCGGGCCCGCGACGGACAGGTCCTCGACGGACCGTTCGCGTACGCGACCGGCAAGTGGGACGTGAACGTCCGCGTGGACGGGCGCAACTACCTGCGCCGGGCCCTGGGCGGCGGTGTGGCCGAGCTGCCCACCAAGGCCGAGGTGGACGCGGTGCTGGCCATGCCCGTCTACGACATGGCCCCCTGGAACAGTTCCTCGAACGGTTTCCGCAACAACCTGGAGGGCTGGCGCGGCGCCAACCTCCACAACCGGGTGCACGTGTGGGTCGGCGGCCAGATGGCCACCGGCGTCTCCCCCAACGACCCCGTCTTCTGGATGCACCACGCCTTCATCGACAAGCTGTGGGCCGACTGGCAGGCCCGCCACCCGCAGTCCACGTACCTCCCGGCCGCCGGTACGCCGAACGTGGTGGACCTGCGGGACACGATGCGGCCGTGGAACGACGTGACCCCGGCCGACATGCTGGACCACCGGAAGTTCTACACGTTCGACACCGAGCCCGTCGCGGCCGGCCGCCAGCGGTAGTGCAGTTCGGGGCGGCCGACCTGGCCGTACCGGGGGGCCCGGTCCGCGCGACCGGTGTCCACCAGGTGCTCCAGGTAGCGCCGGGCGGTGATCCGGGACGTCCCGGCCGCCTCGGCCGCCCCGGCGGCGGTGAGGCCCTCGGGCGCCGCCCGCAGCAGCGCCGCGACCCGGTCCAGGGTCGGGGCGCTGAGCCCCTTGGGCAACTCCGCCGGACCGGGCGCGCGCAGGGCGGCGAGCGTCCGGTCCACGTCGTCCTGACCGGCCGCCTCGCCCGCCGCCGCACGGAACTCCGCGTAGCGCAGCAGTCGTTCGCGCAGGGTCGGGAAGGCGAAGGGCTTCAGTACGTACTGCACGATGCCCAGGGAAACGCTCTCGCGCACCACGGCGAGGTCCCGCGCCGAGGTCACCGCGATCACGTCGGCGGGATGGCCGCCGGCGCGCAGTCCGCGCGCGAAGCGCAGCCCGTTGCCGTCCGGCAGGGTGAGGTCGAGGAGCAGCAGGTCGATCCGGGCGCGCTCCAGGGTCCGGGTGGCCTCGGCGAGCGTGTGGACGACGGCCACGACGGTGAAACCGGGCACCCGGCCGACGTAGAGCGCGTGGGCGTCGGCCGCCACCGGATCGTCCTCGACGACGAGGACCCGCACCTGCGGGGCGCTCATGCCGTCCCCTCCCCACCGCGCCGCTGACCCGGTATCCGCACGCCGGAACCGCCGGGGGCCCGCCGGTCCGGGTCGGGATCCGGCCCCTGACCGGCGTCCGGATTCCGCTTCCGTGCGGGGCCCTCGACCCGCGCCGGTTCCGGCCCCGCCGCCAGTGGCAGCCGTACGGTGAATTCCGCGCCGTACCCGGACGTGCCCGAGGCGGCGTCGGCGGCGCCCCCGTGCCGGTGCGCCACCTGCCTGACCAGCGCGAGGCCCAGCCCGCGCCCCTCGCCCTTGCCGGACCAGCCGCGCCGGAAGACGTCCACCCCCTCGGGCAGGCCCGGGCCGTTGTCCGCGACCCGCAGGAGCAGTCCGTCCGCTTCCCGGCGCACGGTGACGGCGATCCGCCCTCCCGGGACTCCGGTGAGGGCGTCGACGGCGTTGTCGATGAGGTTGCCGAGCACCGTGACGAGGTCCCGGGCGGGCGGGATCCCCGGCGTCCCGTCGACGGCCCCGCTGTCCGGGGTGACGACCAGCTCGATGCCGCGCTCGTGCGCCTGCGCGGCCTTGCCGAGGAGCAGGGCCACCAGGACCGGTTCCCCCACGGCGGTGACCACCTCGTCGGTCAGGGCCTGGGCCAGCTCCAGTTCGGCGGTGGCGAAGTCCACCGCCTCGTCGCTGCGGCCCAGTTCGATGAGGGAGACCACGGTGTGCAGCCGGTTGGCCGCCTCGTGCGCCTGGGCGCGCAGGGCCTGGGTGAATCCGCGTTCGTGATCCAACTCGCCGGTCAAGGACTGGAGTTCGGTGTGGTCGCGCAGGGTCACCACCGTGCCCCGGCGGCCTCCGCCCGCGACCGGGGAACTGTTGACGACGAGCACCCGTTGCGCGCTGAGGTGCACCTCGTCGACCCGGGGCCGGTCGGAGAGCAGGGCGCCCGTCAGCGGGGCGGGCAGCCCCAGTTCGGCCGGCCCCGTGCCGGTGACCTCGCCGTGCAGACCCAGGAGTTCGCGGCCCGCGTCGTTGATGAGGGTGATCCTGCGTTGCCCGTCGAGCATCAGCAGCCCCTCCCGGACCCCGTGCAGGGCCGCCTGGTGGTAGTCGTACATCCGGCTCAGCTCGGCCGCGTTCATCCCGTGGGTGTGCCGGCGCAGTCGGGCGTTCACGACGTACGTACCCACCGCGCCCAGCGCCAGCGCCCCGGCCGCCACCCAGGCCAGGGCGGAGAGCTGCGCCGCCAGCCGGTCGCTGACCGCGCGGACGGTGATGCCCGCGCTGACCAGCCCGACGATGCGGCCGTCCCGGTCCGTCAACGGGGTGACCACGCGGATCGAGGGGCCGAGGGTGCCCGTGTAGGTCTCGCTGAAGGTCTCGCCGCGCAGCGCGGGGGCGGTGTTGCCGAGGAAGGGCTCGCCGATGCGGCGCGGGTCGGGGTGGGTCCAGCGCCTCCCGTCCGGGGCCATGATCGTCACGAAGTCCACGCCGGAGTCGGCCCGCACCCGCTCCGCGTAGGGCTGGAGGGCGGCGGAGGGGTCGCTCCCGTGGGCGGCGACGCCGACGGCCTCCTGGACGGACGGCGAGTCGGCGACGGCCCGGGCCACGGCCCCGGCCTGCCGCCGCGCGGCGTCCTCGGCCTGGCCGCGGGCGGCCGCGTAGGCGAAGACCGCGCAACCGGCGACGACGACGGCGACCAGCAGGACCTGCATCGCGAACAGCTGGCCGGCGAGGCTCCGGGGCGGTCGGGGGAAGCGGAACATGGCGCTCAGTGTGCACCCGGCCGTGAACTCAATGAACGCAAGGGTGACCGGGGTCACATGCTGGGCGATGGTCTCCCGGAACGCATTCACCACCAGGAGGCGACGTGGCCGCCAGACGCGACAAGACGCACTACCTCTACATCGCGGTGATCGCCGCGGTGCTCCTCGGCATCGCCGTCGGCTTCGCCGCACCGGGCGTGGCCGTGGAGCTCAAGCCGCTGGGCACCGGCTTCGTGAACCTCATCAAGATGATGATCTCGCCCGTGATCTTCTGCACGATCGTGCTGGGCATCGGATCGGTGCGCAAGGCCGCCAAGGTGGGGGCGGTGGGCGGGCTCGCCCTCGGCTACTTCATGGTCATGTCCACGGTGGCCCTGGCCATCGGCCTGCTCGTGGGCAACCTGCTGGAGCCGGGCAGCGGCCTGCACCTGACCGAGGCGGTGCGCAGCGCCGGCGAGGCCCAGGCCAAGGCGGGCGGGGCGGAGAGCACCCCGGACTTCCTGCTCGGGATCATCCCGACCACCCTGGTCTCGGCCTTCACCGGGGGCGAGGTGCTCCAGACGCTGCTGGTGGCGCTGCTCTGCGGGTTCGCGCTCCAGGCCATGGGCACGGCCGGCGAGCCGCTCCTGCGCGGTATCGGTCACGTACAGAAGCTGGTCTTCCGCATCCTCGCGATGATCATGTGGGTGGCTCCGGTGGGCGCCTTCGGGGCGATCGCCGCGGTGGTCGGGGCCACGGGCGTCGACGCGCTCAAGTCCCTCGCCGTCATCATGATCGGCTTCTACCTGACCTGCGTGCTCTTCGTCTTCGTCGTCCTGGGCACCCTGCTGCGGGTCTGTACGGGCATCAGCGTCTTCGCGCTCCTGCGCTACCTGGGTCGGGAGTTCCTGCTGATCCTGTCGACCTCCTCCTCGGAGTCGGCGCTGCCGCGCCTGATCGCCAAGATGGAGCACCTCGGCGTGTCCCGGCCGGTCACCGGGATCACCGTTCCGACCGGGTACTCCTTCAACCTGGACGGCACCGCGATCTACCTGACGATGTCGTCGCTGTTCGTGGCCGAGGCCATGGGCAAGCCGCTCGCGCTGGGCGAGCAGATCTCCCTGCTGCTCTTCATGATCGTGGCGTCGAAGGGAGCCGCCGGGGTCACCGGGGCGGGCCTGGCCACCCTCGCGGGCGGGCTCCAGTCCCACCGGCCGGAACTGGTCGACGGAGTGGGGCTCATCGTCGGGATCGACCGCTTCATGAGCGAGGCGCGGGCCCTGACGAACTTCGCGGGCAACGCGATCGCCACCGTCCTGATCGGAACGTGGACGAAGGAGTTCGACCGCGAGCGAGCCACCGAGGTCCTCGCGGGCCGGACCCCCTTCGACGAGTCCACGCTCGTGGACGACCACGCCCCGGAGCCGGGCGCGCCACGAACCCCCCTGCCCGCGCCGTCGTCCGACCAGCCGGACACCTCCGCCGACGACACCCGCGCCGGCTCCAAGGACGGCGTACCGGCGTAGCCGCCACGCCTGCCGGTCGGGATTCGTGCCGCGACGCCCCCTACGTCCGGTACGAATCCGCCGAAGTCGGCCGAGCAGGGCTCGCCCCCACGGTGCCCTGCCCGGCCGACGGCTGTTTTCAGCCATCGGCCCGCCAATTCTGCTGCGGTAAAAGGTACTTCCCTACGGGGCCGCGCGTCTGACATCTTGCGTCCACCACTCGTTTCGTACGGCCCGGTAGGCGCCATCAGCGCCACCGGGTCATCGGAGGACGCATTGATACCCCACATATCCAGCCGACCTCGACGTACCCTGGCGCTGGCCACCGCACTCGGTGCGGCCCTCGTCTTCGGAGCCCCCGCCGCGTTCGCGGGCACCGACCCCGTCTCCCCCGCCCCGTCCGCCCCCGCTGCCATGGCCAAGTCCGCGGCGCCCGCTTCCCAGAGTGCGACCTGGGCTGCCGGCACCCGTTCCTACCTGGTGATCACCGCAGCCGGTGACAGCACGGCGGTGCGCAACGCCGTGACCGCCAACGGCGGCACGGTCTTCGCGAACTACGACGCCATCGGCGTCATCGTCGCCCACTCCTCCTCCGCTTCCTTCGCCACCGTCATGCGCGGCGTGAGCGGCGTCCAGCAGGTCGGCGCAACCCGTACCTCGGACGTCCCGGCGGACGCCTACAACCCGGCCCTGCCCGCCAACCCGGCGCAGTCCAGCACCCCGGCGGGCGAGCCGGTCCGCGTCGACATGACGCAGATCAAGGCCGACCAGGCCTGGGCCGTCACCACCGGTTCCGCCACCGTCAAGGTCGGCATCCTGGACACCGGTGTGGACGACCAGCACCAGGACCTGGCGCCCAACTTCAACGCGGCCGACTCCGCGTCCTGCGCGTACGGCAAGGCCGACACACGCAGCGGCTCCTGGCGGGACGTGGGCACCCACGGCACCCACGTGGCCGGTACGGTCGCCGCAGCGAAGAACGGCAAGGGCGTCATCGGTGTGGCCCCGGGCGTGAAGATCTCCTCGGTGCGCATCGCCGAGCCGGGCTCCTCGCTCTTCTTCGCCGAGAACACCGTCTGCGGCTTCATGTGGGCCGGTGACCACGGCTTCAAGGTCACCAACAACAGCTACTACACCGACCCGTGGCAGTTCAACTGCCCGGACAACGCCGACCAGGCCGCGATCATCGAGGGCGTCAAGCGCGCCCAGGAGTACGCGGAGGGCAAGGGTTCGCTCCAGGTCGCGGCGGCCGGAAACAGCAACCTGGACCTGGCCAACAAGACGACCGACACCGAGAGCCCGAACGACTCGACGCCGGTCACCCGCACCATCACCAACGCCTGCCTGGACATCCCGACCGAGCTCCCGGGCGTGGTCACGGTTTCTGCGATGGGCACCACCGCGAAGGCCTCGTACTCCAACTACGGCCTGAACGTGGTCGACGTGACGGCTCCCGGCGGAGACGCCACCGGCATCTACAGCACCCTGCCGGGCGGCAAGTACGGCAGCATGAGCGGTACGTCGATGGCCTCCCCGCACGTCGCCGGTGTGGCGGCGCTGCTCGCGAGCACCAACCCGGGCATCACCCCGGCGCAACTGCGCGACAAGCTGGCCACCCAGGCCAACGACGTCGCCTGCCCGTCGGACAGCCGCTGCAAGGGCACCACGGCCAAGAACGGCTTCTTCGGCGAGGGCCAGGTCGACGCCCTGAAGGCGGTCGGGTCCACCCCGCCCCCCGGCAAGTACTTCGAGAACACGGCCGACTTCGCCATCGGTGACAACACCACGGTCGAGAGCCCCGTCACCGTCAGCGGGGTGAGCGGCAACGCGCCGGCCGCCCTCAAGGTCGGCGTGAACATCGCGCACACCTACATCGGTGACCTGAAGGTGGACCTGATCGCGCCCGACGGCTCGGTCTACACCGTCCACAACCGCGCCGGCGGCAGCACCGACAACATCAACCAGACCTACACCGTCAACGCCTCCTCCGAGGTCGCGAACGGCACCTGGAAGCTGCGCGTCAACGACAACGCCGGTGGCGACACCGGCAGGATCGACGCCTGGAACCTGACCTTCTAGCAGGTCCGGGGGCCGGGGAGCCGTGGGTCCCTAAGGACTCAACACGTCCTCCAGCCAGTCGAAGACGACGTCGCAGTGTTGCTGCGGGGCCATCGGGGAGCAGTGCCACTGCGCCCCGGTGGCCTGCGTCATTTTCACGTAGGCGCGCCGGCCGCGCAGCAGGTCGTACATCTGCTGCGGCTGCCCCGGGTAGAACGGCTCGAAGTCGTAGTCCAGGACGAGCGCGGGCGCCTTGATCAGCGGGACCACCTTGCTGACGTCCAGGCCGATGGCGATCCGGGCGGGCGTCCAGATGTCGGTGGGCACCCGTCCCCGCCGGGCCAGGAGCAGTGCCCGCCGGTCGAAGGCCCCGAAGCGTTTCCTTACGGTGGAGGCGGCCCGCGGGGTCAGCCGCGGGACCACCTCCTCGTTCCAGACCCGGTTGGTCCGCGCCTTGTCGGAGGTGACGACGGCGCGCAGCTCCGCGTCGAAACCGAGCCAGGGGCTGACGCATCCCGGTTGGCAGACCACGGCGGCGAGGCGGTGCTCGAAGGCGGCGGCGCGCGCGACCAGGTTGCCGCCCATGCCGAGGCCGGTGAGCGCGATCCGGGAGCCGTCCACGTCCTTCCGGGCGGCCAGCCAGTCGACGAGCGGGCCCACCACCTCCTCCCAGCGGGTGGTGAAGGGGATCTCCTCGACGAACAGCAACTGCCCCTGCCCGGGGCCGTCGTGGACCAGGGCGTTCCAGCCCCGGTCGAGGGCGGCGCGGACCCCGTACGTCCACATGTCCACGTTCTGGCCGTCGCTGCCGTTGGTCAGGATGACGGTGGGGCGCGGCCGCGGCGGGCCGTCCGGGCGGAAGAACCACACGGGCAGGCGGGTCCCCGCGTACGGGACCCGCGCGTGCACGGCGGCCGGGGAGCAGAGCCGGGCGAAGGTGTCCCAGGCCTCCCGGCCGGCCAGGTAGAGCGTCTTCTCGTCGGCCGGGTTCCTGGTGCCCAGTACGTGGAACAGGGCCTGGGCGTAGTACTGCGCGGCGCGCAACGAGCGGAACCGGTGGGTCTGGGAGGCGGCCCCGGGGTGACCGCGGCCGGTGGGCGGGGCCGGGGCGAGCCGCTCGCCCCAGGAGCGGAAGGTGTCGGTGTAGCTCTGCTCTGACGGCCCGGCGGCGTTGACGGTGTGGACGGCGCCCAGTACCTCGCCGACCTCGGAGGCGCCCATCCCGGCCGCGCCGAGCGCCCGCAGCCCGGTGAAGTCGAGCCCCGGGTCGGTGAAGAGCTCCGTCGCCCTCGGTGCGACCGCGCGGGGTGTCGTGGTCCCGCCCGGGACGGCTGCGGCGGCGGACGTCGTTGCGTTCAGGGTGAGGGATCCGGCCCCGGTGGCGAGGCCGGTCAGTGCGGCGCGGCGGGAGAGCCCGGCCGGCGGGTGCGGGGTGCGCGCGTTCATGGAGCGGACCGTAGGAGGCGTTCGGGCGCGGCGCGGGCCCGCCACACCCCGACCGACCCGAACGGCCCCGCCCCGGACCGGGCCCGACGGTCCGGGGCCGGGGCGCGTCCCGGGTTCACCCGCGCCGGGTGCGCAACACGCAGTCACCGCAGAAGCCGCCGCCGGGGACCTGGTAGTAGAGGCAGCAACTGCGCCGCACGAAGGCCACGCCGAGGCCCTCCTCGTGGATGAAGGTGCCGGCGCCGGCCAGGGGCCCGCCCTCGGCGAGCAGGGCGCCGGCCAGGTCGACGGCCGGGCCGCCCTCGACCCGGTCGAGCAGGACGCGCAGGGCTCCGACGAGTCCGGAGGCGGCGTTGCCGCGCAGGACCTTCGCCGAGACCCCGAACCGTTCGCGCAGCGGCCCCTCCAGGAGGTCCAGGTTGCCGAGGACGGTCTCCCCCAGCGCCTCGGCGGGCAGTTCGCCCGGGTCCGGGAGCCACAGTTCCAGCGATCCCGTAGCGGGCAGCCGCCACCGCACCCGGTCGACGGCCAGGTCCGGCACCCGGCCCGCCAGCGCGGCGCAGCCCAGGCCGATCGACCACAACCGGGAGGCGATCCCGAACTGGGCGGTGGAAGCCGCCACCCGGTCGGGGCCGCTGCCGATCCGGCGGCCCACCTCGCCGACCCAAGGGTCGAGGTGCTCCCCGTACAGCGCCGTGAGCGGCCGGAAACCGGGCCCGGGCGGTTCCTTGCCGTACGGCACGGCGAAGAACGGCCCGACGGCGGCCAGTTCCCGCAGTGCGTCGTCCATGTCCATGCCCCGGATGATCTCAGGGCGGCGGACGGCTCAGCCGGCCGGGGAGTGGGCCGCGACCTCGAAGTCGGACATGTCCAGGCCGCCTTCCTTCGTGTCGTCGTTGGCGAAGACGAAGGATTCGATCGGTACGTCCCGCTCGGCGCTGAGCCGGGCCACCAGTTCCTGGAGGACCACGGTCTCCAGGACGACGCGCACCGCGTCGGCGGTCCTCGGCAGACGGACGGTGAAGAGGTTCTCGGCGATGTCGACGTCGGCCGTGGTGATCAGGAGCGTGAGGTGGCCCGCGCCGGCCAGCGAGCGGGCCAGCTCGATCTCGCGTCCGTCGCCGTACACCAGGTGCAGGGTGTTGCCCGCCGATTCCATCTCGCCGTGCAGGTAGTTGCGGGTGGCGGAGGCGGCCGCGGTCATCCGGACCACCTCGCGCAGCAGCAGGGCGCCCTCCTCGGCCGAGGCCCGGGACGCGCCGGCGGCCACCCCGTCGGAGGCGACGCAGCGGGCGCCGCGCTCGCACAGTCCCGCGACGGCCTCGACGGCCTGCAGTTGGACGGCGGTGACACGCTCCTCGATGCCGTCCCAGGGGTCGCCGTCCCGCCCGGCCAGGGCCCCGGCGATCAGGTCGAGGGCGACGACGGTGCCGGTGTAGCCGATGGTCGAGGCGTACGAGTCCGGCTCGTTGCCCAGGTCCACGGTGACGTCGGCGAGATCGCCGAGGGGGGACGGCACGACGTTGAGCAGGGCTGCCTTCACGATGCCCGGGGCGGCGCACTGGAAGGCGGCCAGGGTCTCGGAGCTGCGGCCGCCCTGGGAGACGGCGATCAGGCAGTCGGTGTCGAACCCGCCGGTGCCGGCCTCGATCTCGCTGGACAGCACCCGCTGGCTCACGACCCCCGCGTCCCGCAGTTGCTGTACGGGGACGGCGAGGGCGGCGTACGAGGCTCCGATGCCGGTGAACAAGGGGCGGCGGGCGGCGCGCAGCGCGGCGAGCTCCGGGGAGGCGAGTCGCGTGCGGACGCGGGCGGCGATCCGGGCGAGGGCGGCGCCCTGGGCGGCCTGGCCCTGGAGGAAGGTGATGCGGGATCCGGACATGGTGGCTCCTTACGGGGCGGGTGGGGCGGTGCGGGACGGAGGCGGCGGGCCTCAGGTGCTCGCGTCGCTCTTGGCGGGTTCGGCGTCCGGATCGCGTTCGCGTCCCGGTGTCGGCAGGTCGAACCTGACGATGGCGAAGCGGAAGATCACGTAGTAGATGGCCGCGAAGGCGAGGCCGATGGGGATGAGCAGCAGCGGCTTGGTCGCGATGCCGAAATTGACGACGTAGTCGATGGCTCCGGAGGAGAAGCCGAACCCGTCGCGGATGCCCAGGGCGTAGCAGAGGGCCATCGAGACCCCGAAGAGCGCGGCGTGGATGGCGTAGAGGACGGGCGCCACGAACATGAAGGCGAACTCGATGGGTTCGGTGACCCCGGTGACGAAGGAGGTCAGCGCGACGGAGATCATCATGCCCTTGACCATGGCGCGGTTCTCGGGGCGTGCGGTGTGCGCGATGGCCATGGCGGCGGCCGGGAGCGCGAACATGTAGATCGGGAACCCGCCGGTCATGAACTGGCCCGCGGTCGGGTCACCGGCGAGGAAGCGGTGGATGTCCCCGTGGACCTCGGCGCCGGTGGTCGGGTTGACGAACGTACCGGCCTCGAACCAGGGGAAGAACGAGAAGAAGTGGTGCATCCCGATGGGGATGAGCGCCCGGACGACGAGGCCGAAGATGCCGGCGCCCCAGGCGCCGGTACCGACCAGCCACTCGCCGAAGTGGAAGAACCAGTTGCCGACGGTCGGCCAGACCACTCCGAACACCACTCCGGTGCCGACGCCCGCGAAGGCGCTCAGGATGGGTACGAGGCGCCGGCCACCGAAGAAGCCGAGCCAATCGGGCAGCTTGGTCCGACTGAAGCGCTGGTAGAGGAGGGCCGCGATCAGCCCCATGACGATGCCGCCGAGCACCTTGGCGTCGAGGGGTTCGCCGTCGGCGCCGTGGGGGAAGGCGGGGCTGGCCAGTACGGCCTTGAAGACCAGGTAGCCGACCACCGCCGAGAGCGCGGTGGAGCCGTCGGCCTTCTTCGCGAAGCCGATGGCCACGCCGACCGCGAAGAGCAGCGGCAGGTTGGCGAACACCGCGTCGCCGGCCGCGGCCAGCACCATGGCGAGCTTCCGCACGATCAGCGGGAAGTTCTCGCGGCCCAGCAGGTCGGCGCCGCCGAGCCGGGTCAGCAGGGCGGCGGCCGGCAGCGTGGCCACGGGCAGCATCAGACTGCGACCGATGCGCTGCATGACCGGCATGATCCGGGCCGGCTTCTTGCCGGCGGCCGGCGGGGCGGCCGGAACGGTGGCCGTACTCATCGCGGTACTCCTCGTCGAGCGGATGAAGGGAGGTGAGGGGTGAGGGGTGGGAACGAGCGAAGGGGGACGCTCCCGAAGGTAGTGAGTGGTTTGTAAGTGGTCAATAGTGGTCTTAAGTGGTATCTCCCCTAACAAGGAATCACCCCCCAAAGTCCTCACCACCCGAGGACTTCAGTCCCAGACCAACTGGTAGCCAGTGGTATTCTCGCGGGCATGACCGACGACGCCCCTGCCGCCACCTCCCCCACCCGCGGGGCCGATCCGCTCTGGGCTCGGGCCGCCGACCGGATCCGTGAGGAGATCGCCCGCCGCGGCCTGACCGAGGGCAGCAAACTGCCGCCCGAGCGTGAGCTCTGCACCCGGTTGGACGTCTCCCGCGTCACCCTGCGCCGAGCCTTGGCCCACCTGGTGGAACTGGGCCTGGTCACCTCCTCCCACGGGCGGGGCTGGTTCGTCGCCGCCCGTTCGGCGCCCGCTCCCGCCCGCGACTGGCCCAAGGACCTGGAGTCCTTCACCGCCACCGCCCGCCGCAAGCACATGCGGCCCGGCTCGATCGTGCTGCGCCACGACACCGTCGCCGCGTCCCTGGACGACGCCGACCGGCTCGGCGTCCCGGCCGGCACCCCGCTGATGCGCCTGGAACGCGTGCGGCTCCTGAACGACGTGCGGATCGCCCTCGACCGCACCCTCCTGGTCGCCGACCTGGCCCCCGACCTGACCGGGACCGACTTCACGACGGCGTCCCTGTTCGAGGAGCTGCGGCGCTGGGGCGTCCAGCCGGAGCGCGCCGAGGCCACCATCGAGGCGCGCACCGCCGACGAACCGCTCTCCGGGCACCTCGCGATCCCCCGGGGCGCGCCCGTCCTGGTGCTGGACCAGACCGTGTACACGCGTGACCAGCGGCCGTTGCTGCTGTCGACGGTGGAGTACAGCGGGGACCGCTACCGGCTGCGCACCACCCTCCAGACAGACTGACACGCCGCGCGCGTGCGCCCGGGCGCCCTTGGGCACCCGGGCGCACGACGAAAGGCCCTGATCCGCGGGCGGGTCGTCAACGGCCCGCCGTACGGCGGCAACGGCTCACCGGTGGGCCCGGCGGCCGAGGGCCGCCGCTCACCGGCCGGCGAGGAACTCCAGCAGCGCGCGGTTGACGGCCTCGGGGCGCTCCACACCCGGCAGGTGACCGGCCCGGTCGATCACGGCGAGCCGGGCGTGCGGGGCGAGTTCCCTCATGCCCTCGGCCTCCGAGACCGGGGTGTAGACGTCGTCGGCGCCGACCAGCAGGAGGCAGGGGACCGTCGTGGGCAGCGCCCGCAGCACGGGCCGGTAGTCGGGCCGCTCGGCCCGCCCGCGCAGCGCGGCCGCCGCACCCTCCGGATCGGTGGCGCACATCATGGCCCTCACCCGCGCGGCCGCCTCGGGCAGGCCGATCACGTTGTAAGGCGCCAACATCTTGTCCATGACCTCGTTCGCATACGGCTCCATGCCCTCCGCGAGGAGCCGCTCGGCGAGCTCCCGACGGAACTTCCTGCCGTCCTCGGTCTCGGGGACGGGAGAGGTGTCGCAGAGCACGAGGGCCCGTACCAGACCCGGGTGGCGCAACCTGACCTCCAGAGCGATCTGCCCACCCATGGACACACCGCCGACGACCGCCTGTTCGATGCCGAGACCGGCGAGCAGCGCGGCGAGATCGTCCGCGAACCCGGCGAGCAGGATCTTGCCCGGACTGACCGGACTCTCCCCGTATCCCCGCAGGTCAGGAGTGATGACTCGGTAGCCGGCCGCCGTCAGGGCCGCCGTCTGCGGGGCCCACATGGACCGGTTGAACGGGTGCCCGTGGATCAGGATCACGGGCTCTCCGTCACGGGGACCGAAGTCGTCGAAAATCAGTGCCGCGTCGTTGCCGAATTGGGGGTTCATGAGAGGACTTTAAGGGGCTACATTGAGCCACTCGCGTTCACCTGACAGCCCGTTGCCTTTCACTCGCGTTTTGCGCGGGGGGTGACGTCAGGAGCGCAGACTGTGCAACCACCCCACCGCCCAGAAGGACCGAAGGCTCCGTGCCCGTACCCGTACTCCTCGCCGGCCGCTCCGTGCGGCTCGAGCCCCTCGCCCCCCACCACACCGAGGCCCTGGCCGTGGCCGGGGCCGAGGATCGTACGACTTACGCCTTCACTCCCGTGCCGCACGGGTTGCAGGCGTCCCACGAGTACATCGAACGCGCGCTCGCCGATCAGGCGGCGGGTCGATCGCTGGCGTTTGCCGTGGTCAGAGCCACCGATGGGCGGGTCGTCGGTTCGACCCGCTTCCTCGAACTCGACTACTGGCAGGGTCCGCTGGTGTGGCCCGCCGTCCCCGGAGTTCCGTTCGGTGATCCGACGACCGCGATCCCCGATGCGGCCGAAATCGGGAACACCTGGCTGTCCCCGGGCGCCCAGGGAACCGGCATCAACACCGAGGCGAAGCTACTCATGCTCCGGCACGCCTTCGAAACCTGGGGCGTGCGCCGGATCTCGTTGCGGGCCGACGCCCGCAACGGTCGCTCGCGCGCCGCGATGGAACGTCTCGGCTTCACCTGCGAAGGGGTCCGTCGGGCCCACTCGCGGGGGCTGGACGGCGCGGTGCGCAGTACGGCCTTCTACTCGGTGCTCGACGAGGAATGGCCCACCGTCCGGTCGGTCATCGAACTGCGGATCTCGGGCGCCACGCCCCGCAAGCGGCGCCGCAAGACACTGATCCCGGCGTAACGGCCCTGCCCGTACGGCGCACTTCGATGCGCCGTACGGGCCCGTCCGGGCACGTCCGACCCCGCCGACCCCGCCGACCCCCCGGCCCCGCGCCGGCGGCCGGCGGGGTCGTTGGCAATGGCCTCCCCTACGGAATGCCAAGAGAAGGGAAAATGCGGAACCCCGGGGATGTTTCGTTCATCATTCGAACGGAAGCGTCCACCCCCCGACGGGGCAGCAACAGCCGGAGAGCCACCGCACATGTCGTACTCACCCGACGGGCCGCACCAGCCGCCGCACCGGCCGCAGGGGCAGCCTCCACAGCCGCCGCAGCAGCCCTACGGTCAGCCTCGGTACGCCCGGCAGCCCCAGGCCACGCCGCCCTACGGCCAACCCCAGGTGTCGTACGGCCGGCCGGACCACGGCCCACAGGGCTACGGGCAGCAGGACCAGTACGGCGGTCACGAGCCCCCGTACGGGACGGAGCCGCCACGCCGCCCGTCGCGGGTCAGGCGCTGGGTGATCGCGGGCACCACCGTCCTGGCCCTCGCGGGCATCGCGGCGCTCGTGATGAACCACTTCGAGATACCCCCGTTCACCGACAAGGGCAAGGCCGTGTCCTTCGGCGGGCCGAGCGGCAAGGGCAACGGCAAGGCCGCCGCGAACTCGAAGATGTCGATGCCCACCGGCCCGGCGGCCGAGTTCAAGAACTCGATGACCCTGGGCGACGGCACCCACGTCGCGGTCACCACGGTGACCGGCAAGAAGTCCGGGTTCACCGGCAAGGTCTGGGTGTGGGCGCCCAAGGAGTACGACGACCCGAAGTTCGCCAAGAGCGGCTTCCCCGTCATGATCGCCCTGCCCGGTGGCGCCGGCTACCCCAGCAACTACTGGATGGGCACCGACCTCGGCCTTCAGACGAGCATCAGCAAGTGGTACTCCGAGGGCAAGAGCAAGCCCTTCATCCTGGCGATGCCGGTGCTGAACCCCGGACCGGACGACAAGGGCGTCTACTGGGACGGCTCCGACATCCCCGGCCAGCCCAAGATGGGCACCTGGCTGACCGAGGACGTCCCGGACCTGATGCGGGAGAACTTCCGCACGGTGAAGTCCCGCGACGGTTGGGCCTTCATGGGCTCCTCCACCGGCGGGTTCGCGGGCCTCAAGGCCGTCCTCAAGCACCCCGACAAGTTCAAGGCCGTGATCGCCTCCGGGCCGGACATCGTCCCGGACTCCTCCCTGTGGAAGGGCCACGACAAGGAGAAGGCCGAGAACAACCCCGAGCTGCTCGCCAAGCAGCTCATCGACAAGAAGGGCCCGGAGGTCTACCTGGCCTTCCAGGTCGGGGACAGCGAGAACAACAAGAAGACGTTGCCCGACGTGCAGAAGTTCGTCGCCACCTACGGCAAGGGCCCCATCCACACCAGCCTGAAGGTCATCCCGGGCGGCAAGCACAACGCCAAGACCTACGTGCCGAACATGGGCGAGGGCCCGATCCAGTTCATCAGCCAGGTCATGCAGGGCCCGGTCGAGTAACGGACACGCCCCGGGGCCCGTCCGGCACGCCCCGCTCCGCCCGCTCCGGCCCGCCGAACCCCTTCGGCGGGCCGGAGCCGTCCCAGGGCGCCCAGCCCGGGTCCCCCGAGACCGCGAAGGCGACCCAGGCCGCGTGCATCTCGTCGGCCAGCGCCTGCGGGGCGTCGGGCCCGGCCAGCCAGGAGGACTCCGGGACCCCGAGCGTGTCGAAGACGAACCCCAGCTCCAAGGCGTGGCAGGCGCCGAGACCCGGCACGCCGCTGCTCCACCGGAACTCGTAGAGGTGGCTCGGCGCCCGCCGCGGCGCACCGGCGAGCAGCCGCAGGGGGTCGCGCAGGATCCGGTCGGTCAGCAACTGCCCGGCCAGGTCGGCCGCTCCGATCCCGGGATGCGCGGCGCGCAGCGCCCGTACGGCCGACCGGTCCTTGCCGCTGCGCACCCGCGCCAGGGAAACGGCCGAGGGACCGAGCCGGTCCAGCAGCCGCATGCCCCCGGTGGGCGCGAGCCAGAGCCGGTGCTCCTGCGCGGTCCAGCCCACCAGGAGCGGTACGTCCGAGGCGACGGCCGCCTCCAGCGGGTCGGCGGGAAGCGTGTCCGGGTCGGTGACCAGACCGAAGGCGGGGCCGCCCAGCACGGGCGAGGAGCGACGCAGCACCGCTGCCTGGGCGGCGAGCAGGGCGGGCGTACCGGCCGCCTCGAAGGCGGTCGCGGTGGCGGGCACCTTGAGCAGCGAAGCCATGCGGCGCACCATCGCGCGCACCTTCTCGCGGGGCGTCGCCTCGGGGGCGCCGCTCTGCAGGACGGCCCGGGCGAAGAGGCCGGACGCGCGGGGGGCGCCGAGCAGGGCGCCGATGCTGATCGCTCCGGCGGACTCGCCGAAGAGGGTGACCCGGGTCGGGTCGCCGCCGAACGCCGCGATGTTGTCCCGGACCCACTCCAGGGCGGCGATCTGATCGAGGAGCCCCCGGTTGGCGGGGGCGTCGGGGAAGAGCCCGTAGCCGAGGACGCCGAGCCGGAAGTTGACGGAGACCAGCACGACCCCGTCGCGGGCGAAGGCGGAGCCGTCGTAGACGGGGACGGCGGAGGAGCCCCGGCTGTGGGCGCCTCCGTGGATCCACACCATGACCGGCAGCCCGGCGCCGGGGGCGGGGTCGGGGGTCCACACGTTGAGGTTGAGGCAGTCCTCGCCCGGGATCTCCGGATCGGGGAGCAGCGCCGCGAACGTGGGCGGGTAGGGGACCTTGGGCGCGGTGGCCCCGAACGCGCCGGCGTCCCGTACGCCGTCCCAGCGCGCCGGGGGCGCCGGCGGGGCGAAGCCCAGGGCGCCGACCGGCGGGGCTGCGTAGGGGATGCCCCGGAAGACCGCGGTCCCGCCTGCCTCCCAGCGGCCCTCGACGATGCCGTGTCCGGTGGCGGCCCGGGGCCGGTTCCCGCCCGTTGCGCTCATGAGTCCCTCCCGCGTCCGCCGTGCTCCCCGCGGTGGTGCGGCGGCGGGGAGCAGCCGGTGTTTCTCCTGTCACATCACACCCTGGGGCACGGTCGCACAACCGTCCAACGGGTGACAAGGCGTGACCCCCGCGGGGGCCCCGCGGGTTGACCGGCCATGCGAGCGATCCTCGGGCCCCGCGCCCTCAACGGACTCCTTCCCCTGCTGCTGCTGGCCGTGTCGGGTGCGGCCGGTCCCGCCCTGGCGGCCGGCCCCGACTTCCAGTACGTCGGCCAGGACGACCAGGTCCACGGGCTGACCGCGCCGAAGGGCTGTGTGGAGGCCGAGGGCGGCGGTTCCCGGGCCGTCACGAACCGGACGCGGGGCACCGCGACCCTCTACCGCGAACCCGGCTGTCGGGGCGCCGTGGTGGCGGAACTGAGGCCGGGAACGGTCACTCAGGTGCGTCCGTACTTCGCTTCCGCCCGTTTTTCGGTCACCGGGTAGACCCCTGAGCCGTGACCACTCGGCGGTCGCGGCGTTGTATGCCATGTCAAATGCTGCATTGTTTGCGGCGCCCCACGTTTCACGAGGAGATCTTGATGTCGCGTATCGCGAAGGCATTCGCCATCACCGCCGTCACCGGTAGCGCCGTGGTCGCCGGTGCGGGTCTGGCCGTCGCCGATGCCGGAGCGCAGGGTGCGGCGGTCGGCTCCCCCGGTGTTCTGTCGGGCAACCTGCTCCAGGTTCCGGTTCACGTCCCCGTCAACGTCTGCGGCAACACCGTGAACGTGATCGGCCTGCTGAACCCGGCCTTCGGCAACACCTGCGTCAACGCCTCGGGCGGCGGCGAGACCACCGGCGAGCACCACACCGAGGGCTACGGCGGCTGATCGCGCCCCACTGATCGAAGGGCCCCCGGCTCGCGGCCGGGGGCCCTTCGCGTGCGCGGGGGACGTGACCCCGCTCGGGATCACTCGTAGCGGTAGGTGCCCTGGTGGCCGAGCATCTCGCGCGGGGTGACGTCCCACGGGGGCATCGGCTCGTCGAGCGCGATGACCCGGCCGCGCTGGAAGTCACCCAGGGGGAGCGGGGCCGCCGGCAGGTAGCCGGAGCGCGGGTGCTTCTGCTGCCAGCGGTCCCAGAGCAGGTCCACGAAGGCGTGGTGCAACCAAAAGGCCGGGTCGTTGGGGGCCGTCCCGCCGGTCATGTGCCCGCCGATCCACTGGTGGACCTTGTTGTGGTTGCGCCAGCGCTCGCTCTTCGGCGCCGCCCAGCCCTCCAGCTTGTTGCGGAAACCGCCCGCCGTGGCGGTGGAGTCCCACGGCGAGGTGTCATAGGCGGGGTCGTCGAGCGCCCACTGGAGCTCGGCCGCCGTCGGCAGGGTGATCGGGTTGGCCGGGCGGCCCAGGTTGCGGGTGAGGAAACGGGCCTCGGAGACGCCGACGGTGACCGTCCAGTTGCCCCGGTCGTACGCGAAGGGGCCGGTCATGACCCGGCGGTCGCTCTCCCGGCCGGTGCCGCCGAGGAAATCGTCCGCCCAGAGGGAGGAGACGGGGCTGGTGTCGGTCGTCCAGTCCCAGTACGGGACGGAGACCCCCGGATCGACGGTCCGCAGCTGCTGCTCGAACTCCAACAGGTAGCGCCGGTGCCAGGGGAAGAACGACGGGGACATGTGGCCCACCCGGAGCTTGCGGTCCCGGTCGGGGACGAAGTACTTGTCGTGGGTGCGCACGAACGCGTCGTAGGTGCCGTTGCGCTTGAGCTCCAGCACGGCCGCCGTGAAGCGCTTCTTCTGGGCGCTGGTCAGGTTCTTCTGGTTCTGCCGGGTGTACAAGGGGCTCCTCCCCATTCCCGATTGCCGAATCCCGATCGCCGAATCCCGCCGGCCGAATCCCGCCGGCCGTCCGTCAGCCGTGGTGCGGGGCCGCGAGGGCCAGCTGGGTCGTGCCGAGCTCGTCGACAGCCGCGCGGGCCAGCTCCATCGGGGTCCCGTACGACTGGAAGTGGTTGATTCCGCTCAGGTAGCTGCCGTCGGCGCGGCGCATCACGTGCAGGGGGCGGCCGTCGATGCGGACCGACGCCGAGACCGGGTCGACCGCGATGTGCCGGCCGCGGTACGTCTCCTCGGCGAGGGGGGCCGGCGTCAGCGTCTGGCGGGGTCGGCGGGCCCGCAGTACGGGAGCCACGGCCGCGGCCGTCCCGGCGAGCACCGCCGCGGTGAAGGCCGTACGGAGGAACGCGCGACGGGTGAGTGGTGCGGCGCCGGGGCTTGCGTACATACGGTCTCCCTCGCTCGGTGGTCCGCGTTACGGGGTCTAACGCGGAGCGGCGGGCGAGGTCACCTCTCGGGGGCGTCGTCCTTCGGGTGCTTGTAGAAGAGGGTGGTCGGGCGCAACCGGCCCTCGGGGTCGGTGGCGTAGTCCGGGATGGTGCCGGCCTCGGTCCAGCCGGCGGACCGGTACACTCGCTCGGCGCCGCTGCCGGTCTCGGTGTCGAGGAACATCAGGACCACTCCGGCGCGGGCGGCCTGCGTCTCGGCCTCGGCGAGCAGCGCGCGTGCCGTACCGCGGCCGCGGGCGGCAGGGTGGACCATCAGCTTGCGCAGTTCGGCACGGTGGCGGCCGTTGGGCTTGGATTCGCGGTACCAGGCGACGGTGCCGTCGAGGCCGCCGTCCGCGCCGCGGGCGACCCACAGGGCGAGGGAGCCTTCCTCGACGGAGGGCGCCAGGGAGTCCCACCAGGCGGCGGCGCCCGCGTGGTCCAGTCCGGAGAGGAACCCGAGGGAGGCACCGCCCTCGACGATGTCGACTAGGAGAGCGGCGAGTTCGTCGCGGTGGGCCCGCAGGCCGGCGGCGCGGAGCCGGGTGATGGTGGCCGTCGTGCGGTGCGTCATGCGGTGAGGATAGGCATCAGTGCGGCGTCCGCTGGAGCCGGGGCAGGTGGAGGTCCCGGAAGACGGCGGCCAGCCGCAGGACGAAGACCAGGCCGGCGCCGACCGCGATGCCCACGCCGTCGCGGACTCCGGCTTCGCGCAGGCCCAGATAGGCTGCCGCGCCGGCCAGGGCGGCGGTCGCGTAGACCTCCTCGCGCAGCAGCAGCGGAGGGAACTCGCCGCACAGCACGTCCCGGATCACCTCGCCGGTGACTCCGGTCATGACCGCGAGGACGAGGACGGCCACCGGCGTCACGTGGGCGTCGAGGGCGGCGCGGGCGCCGATGACGGTGACCACGGAGAGACCGACGGCGTCGACCACCATGAGGGTGCGGTGCGGGAGGCTGCGGCGGCGCAGGTAGAGCATGGTGAGGGCGGCCACCGAGGCGATCAGTACGAGCAGCGGCCAGTCCCGCGTCCAGTACAGCGGGTGCCGGTCCAGGATGAGATCGCGGAGGGTGCCGCCGGAGATGGCGGCGGCGAAGGCGAGGACGAACCCGCCGAAGGGGTCCATGTTCGCGCGGTGCGCGGCGAGGACGCCGGAGGCGGCGAAGGCGGCGATGCCGAGGAGGTAGAGGGCGTGCAGCACGGCTCCTCCTTCACGGTGCGGGCGGGCTCCGGCCGCATCTGCGACGGCCGGACGGACAACTCGTCGAGGCTGCCCCACCCCACCGCCCGCCCGCATCGGCCGCCCGACCACTTCCCTCTCCCCCGAACGGTCACCAGCCCCAACCCGGCCGTCGTTGACGTCGTGCAAGAACGGGAGGTGTGTCCAACGAGCAGGGCGTGGGGACGCCGCCTCGATCAACGCTGCGCCGATCAATCCGCTTCAATAATGTCCCCGACGGCGCAAGCAAATCCCTTCACCAGCGCATGTGGCCGTCGACCGATTTTCTCCGCGGCACTCATGCTGCCATCCCGAGGAAAAATAACAGCCTCGGCGGCCTCGATTCCCTCGCGAATGATTCTCACGTGATCCCCTGCCTTGAAATCTCCGTCGAGGGGATCGACGTAGACCGCGCTGTCCCCCTTGGCGAAGACAAAAACATCAGTAATCTCTGCCCGGTTCACCCGCTGCCCCTTCATCAGTAGTATCCGCGTTCCTTCAGAGTGGAGACCTCTGCCTCCAACTCACCGATTTCCTCGTCGGTAAGGGCGTACTTTTCCGGATTCGCAAGCAATCCTTCCCTCGCCTCCACCTCACACTCGAAAACATCGCCCCTACCGTCCATCTGCTGCTGCGAATGGATCATCTCCTCGCCGATTGTCCGGGTATCGAACTTGTGGGAATCTCTAACCAAGATCGTATCACCCAGAGTAACCGCATAATAGGCTTCCGGGTCGGCACCATCCCCCTCTTCCCTGCTGGCGACCCATTCGAAGTAGGAATCTGCTTCTTCGCCGGAGATGATGGCGATATCCTTCTCCTCCGCCTCCGAGTAGAGCCCCTCAATCGCAATCTGCTTTTCGGGGCTGAGATTGCTGGGCAGCTCCTGACCTCCGAAGACGTCCTTGCGGAACATGCCCTGAGATTCGACGGGCTCCTCCGGAGATTCGACGGGATCGTCCACATCGGCCGAAGCATCCTGCACGACCGAAAGCTCCTCGGGCTCCTCTGGCTCCTCGGATAGATCGCGATGGGGTTCGGCCGGGCCGTCCACCTCTCCGGGTACGTCGGGTTCGCCGGCGTCCTGTTCTTCGTACTGGAACTCAGCCGAGCCCTCCAGCGCCTCTATAGGCTCCGGCGGCTCGATGAAGTCGTTTCCTTCAGCAGGTTCCCAAGTGTCGGGTGCAGCAGAAACGGCCGGTGTCGGTGCGTCCGCGCCCTCGCGCAGGTACAGCTCGCTCAACTTGGCGTCCATCCCCCGTGGTCGTCGTCAGCCGCATCAGTACGCCACGCACTCGGCCGAGCACTCGAAAGGTCGGGGCAGCGATGGAATGTTCACCCCCGCGCCCGCACCGCGCCGAGATGCGCCGTCGACCTGTCGGAACATCATACGGACGGCGTGCAGGACGAGTTCAAGCCCGGCCGCCATCGCGGCGGGGCGTGCGACAAAGCCGAGGGAACGAGGACATCACCGTACGTACGCCGTCCTGAGGCCGAGCAGCCTCCTGCCCCGCTGCCCGCATGCCCGTTGTCCGACGGATCTGTCGGGAGGATGCCCACCGACCAAGAGCACGCTCGGTAGATTCCCACCATGAGCGACGATGAGGACTACCTCGACAAGAGTCCGGCTGCCGGACGCATGGGGAAGGCGGCGGAGTACCTGGTCGCGGCCTCGTGCATCCTCGCCACGGGCGGTGAGCTGAACGTCTCCACCTCGCTCGTCGACGACGAGGGGGTGGACCTCGTCTTCCACCGGCGTGGAAGCTCCCAGACCCTGGCGGTGCAGGTGAAGGCGCGCATGTCCACCGGAACCCAGGTTCAGCAGGGCAGGTTGATGGCCTTCGTCCGGTCGCAGACGTTCCAACCACGGACCGACCTGGACATGCTGTTCGTCGCCGTGGACGTCGAGTTGGGGGCGATCATGATGGCCTGGCTCATACCGAGCGCGGCGTTCGGCGAGATGGTGACCGAGCCCAACAGCAAAGGTCGCTTCCGGTTCTCGGCGTCGATGAAACCGAACTCCATGGATCGCTGGAGCCAGTTCCGGCTGACGGCTGCGGAACTCCCCCAGCGGGTCCTCGCCCGGCTGACCGAGCTGGAGAAGGCGGGAGTCGAGTGGACAGGGCCACACCCTCCGGCGAACGGGACGTTCACATCGGTGGCAACACCCTGCGGCGGCTGTTCACCGGGAACCACGACCTGATCCCCCTCGGCCGCGGTGGCGGACTCCCACCGCGGCCGAACGGCCGACCACGAGCCTCACCCAGACAGACCCCCCTCCCCTGTTCGCGGTTGTCCCACGGGTCCCGTGCCTCGAGGTGCGACGCGAGGCGCGGCCGACGCCGTCCGGTGCGTGGGCGTGAAGGTCTGTTACAAATAACTTCGGTCGGCCGCACCCGCCTGCGGCAGGCTCACGGCACGGGTGGGTTTCGGGCCGCCGTGGAGTTCCACGGGGAGCGGGCGCGCCATCAAGTCCGTCAGGGTTGACCCGACGCGATGGCGGCGCCTTCCTCCACCCCTTCCTCCGCGCGCGGCCAGTACCGGCCTTCGAGGGCCTCGGCGCTGCGGTTGAGGCGGATCAGGACGTCCTCCAGCTCCCGCACCTCCTCCGGGGACCAGCCGGCGACGACCCGGGCCAGGCAGGAGCGGTTGACCTCGCGGTCCTCGGCCAGGCGAAGCCCGCCCTCGGCGGTGATGCGCAGCTTGCGGGCCATGCCACCGTCCGGGTCCGCGACGCGTTCGGCCAGTCCGCAGCGCAGCAGGGCGGCCGTCTGGCGGTTCACCGTGGAGGTGTCGAGTCCGAACGCCTCCGCCAACTGCCCGATGGACATCGGGCCTTGGGTGTCGATCCGGCAGAGCAGCAGGTACGCCGACCGCTCCAGGCGTTCGGGGTCGCGCTCGCGTCGGGCCAGCACCTGGTGCCGCGAGAGCAGCATCAGCTCCCGTTCGAGTTTCTCCAGCACTGCGCCTCCCACACCTCCCCGCTCCTTCCGGCGCTCCCATTATCGCGGACCCGCATCCCGCCGGACCCTTGCGGGGGCGGGCCGCGGACGGCCCCGCACGGGCGGGCCCGGGACCGGGCTGCAATATGCATGATACATATCGTGTGTACTATGCACTCCTCCTCGTTGTCACCCGACGAGCCGCAGCCTCAACCCGGAGGGCCCGCATGACCGTCACCACGTCCACCGCCTCCCGCGCCGCCGAGATCCTTTCCCGGCCCGTCACGCTGAACGGACTGACCGTCCCCAACCGCATCGCGATGGCTCCGATGACGCGCATGTTCTCCCCGGGCGGTGTGCCCGGCGAGGACGTGCGCGCGTACTACGCCGGACGGGCCGCCGCGGGAGTGGGCCTGATCGTCACCGAGGGCACCTACGTCGGTCACGATTCCGCCGGGCAGAGCGACCGGGTTCCGCGGTTCCACGGCGAGGACCAGCTGGCGGGGTGGGCGAAGGTCGCATCGGCCGTGCACGAGGCGGGCGGCACGATCGTGCCCCAGCTGTGGCACATAGGCATGGTGCGCAAGCAGGGCGAGGCGCCCTACGCCGACGCGCCCGCCGTCGGCCCCTCCGGCATCCGCGTCGACGGCACCGAGGGGACCGGCAACGCGATGACCCTCTCCGACCTCGACGACGTCATCGGTGCGTTCGCCGACGCCGCCGAGGAGGCCGCACGGATCGGCTTCGACGGTGTCGAACTGCACGGCGCGCACGGTTACCTGCTCGACCAGTTCCTGTGGGAGCGGACCAACCGCCGCACCGACGCGTACGGCGGCGACGCGGTGGCCCGTACCAAGTTCGCCGCGGAGATCGTCGCGGCGGTGCGCGAGCGCGTCCCGGCCGACTTCCCGGTGATCTTCCGCTACTCGCAGTGGAAGCAGGAGGCTTACGACGCCCGGCTCGCGCAGACCCCGGAGGAGCTGGAGGCGATCTTGGCCCCACTGGCGGCGGCCGGCGTCGACGTGTTCCACGCGTCCACCCGGCGCTACTGGATCCCCGAGTTCGAGGGCTCGGACCTGAACCTCGCGGGCTGGACCAAGAAACTCACCGGTCGGCCGACCATCACCGTCGGCTCGGTCGGCCTCGACGGCGACTTCCTCCGGGCCTTCGCCGGCGAGGGCGCGGCGCTCGGCGACATCGACAACCTGCTGGACCGCATGGAACGCGACGAGTTCGACATGGTCGCCGTCGGCCGGGCCCTGCTCCAGGACCCCCAGTGGGCGGCGAAGGTCCTCGGCAACCGCTTCGACGAGCTGAAGCCGTACGACGCGGCGGCACTCAAGTCGCTCAGCCGGTAGGCAGTAGCCGGCGGATCGGGGCCGGCGCCCGTCCTGAGCGCCGGTCCACGCACGTTCGTGCACCACCGGGGAGGCGCCATCCCCGCGCGGGGGACGCGCCTCCCGCCGCGGGGCCTACGGAGCCGGGAGTTCCGCGAAGTCCGCGACGAGGCCACGGTGGTGGCCGGCCGTGCCCAGGGTCAGCGAATCGGCCTTGGCCCGCTTGAGGTAGAGGTGGGCCGGGTGCTCCCAGGTCATGCCGATGCCGCCGTGGAGCTGGACGCACTCCTCGGCCGCCCGGACCGCGACCCCCGAGCAGTAGGCCTGCGCCACGGCGACCGTGAGCGGTGCGTCCGGGGCTCCGGTGGCGAGGGCGTCGGCGGCGGCCCGGGCCGCCGCGCGGGCGGAGGCCACATCGAGCCACAGGCGGGCGAGGCGGTGCTTGAGGGCCTGGAAGGAGCCGACGGGCCGGTTGAACTGGTGGCGGCCCCGCACGTATCCGACGGTCTCCGTCAGGCACCACTCGGCGAGGCCGAGCTGTTCGGACGCGAGCAGTCCGGCCCCGCTGAGCAACGCCCCGGCGATGGCCGCGCGGGCGGTGGCGGGGTCCGCGAGGCGGGTGCCGGGCGAGCCGTCGAGGGTGACGGTGGCCAGGGGCCGGGTCAGGTCCAGCGGGACCGGCGCCGTGAGGCCGGCGGAGGCAGCGGGGACGGCGTGGAGCCCGGTGTCGGCGATGACCAGCAGGACGTCGGCGGCCCCCGCGTCCGCGACGGAGGTGACCGTGCCGTGCAGAACCCCTCCCCCGGAGTCCCGCGCGGGGTCCGGCTGCGGGGCTCCCGGGGCGAGGGTCAGCGGCAGGGCCGGTACGCAGATCTGCCGTCCGGAGGCGAGTTCCCCGAGCAGCGCGGCCACTTCGGGGGTCGAGGTGTCGCAGCCGAGCAGGATCTCCGTGGCGAGGACGGAGCTCGTGAGGTACGGGAGGGGGGCGACGCGGCGCCCGAGTTCCTCCAGGACCACCGCGGCCTCCCGGTGGCTCGCTCCCTGGCCGCCCAGCTTCTCGGGGACGAGGAGTCCGGCGGCCCCGATCCCGGTGGCGAGGGTGCGCCACAGCTGCGGGTCGTGGGGCCGGCCGGTCTCGGCGCGCGCGAGGACGGTCGCCGCGTCGCAGCGGTCGGCGAGCAGGGCCCGTACGGCGGAGCGGAGTTCCTCCTCGGTCTCGGAGTACAGCAGGTCGAAGGGGGCGCGCTCGGCCGTCATCGGGAGAGGTCCTTCCAGGCGAGGTCCTTGTCGTCGCGCGGCTCGGCGGGCAGGCCGAGGACGCGCTCGGCGACGATGTTGAGGAGGATTTCGCTGGTGCCGCCCTCGATGCTGTTGCCCTTGGCGCGGAGGTAGCGGTATCCGGCGTCGCGGCCGGTGAAGTCGACGGTTTCGGGGCGGCGCATCGTCCAGTCCTCGTACAGCAGGCCCTCCTCGCCGAGGAGTTCCACCTCCAGGCCGCTGATCTCCTGGTTGAGGCGGGCGAAGGTGAGCTTCATGCCGCTGCCCTCGGGGCCGGGTTGTCCGGCGGAGAGCTGCTGGCGCAGGCGCTCGCCGGTGAGTCGGGCGACTTCGGCCTCGACCCACAGGTCGAGGAGCCGCTGGTGCAGGGCGTGGGTGCGCAGGGCGGGGCGTTCGCGCCAGGCGGCGGCGACGGGGGCGATCATGCCGCCTTCGCGGGGGATGCGCATGCCGCCGATGGAGACGCGTTCGTTCATCAGGGTGGTGCGGGCGACCGCCCAGCCGTCGCCGACGGCGCCGAGGCGGTGGGCGTCGGGGATGCGGACGCCGGTGAGGAAGACCTCGTTGAACTCGGCTTCTCCGGTGATCTGTCGCAGCGGCCGGACCTCGACGCCGGGGGCGTGCATGTCGCACAGGAAGTAGGTGATGCCGCGGTGCTTGGGCAGGGTGGGGTCGGTGCGGGCGATCAGGATGGCCCAGCGGGCGGTGTGGGCGCTGGAGGTCCACACCTTCTGCCCGTCGACGACCCACTCGCCGCGTTCCTCGTCGAGGACGGCGCGGGTGCCGAGCGCGGCGAGGTCGGATCCGGCGCCGGGCTCGCTGAAGAGCTGGCACCAGACTTCCTCGCCGGTCCACAGGGGACGCAGGAAGCGGGCCTTCTGCTCGTCGGTGCCGTAGGCGAGGATCGTGGGCGCGGCCATGCCGAGGCCGATGCCGATGCGTCGCGGGTCGTTGTCGGGCGCCCCGGCGGCTTCCAGCACGCCGTCCACGGCGCCTTGGAGGGAGCGGGGGGCTCCGAGGCCGCCCAGGCCCTCGGGGTAGTGCACCCAGGCGAGGCCCGCGTCGAAGCGGGCGCGCAGGAAGTCGGTGGGCGCGGTGGTGGCCGGCGGGTGGGCGGCGAGCAGGTCGCGGGCGCGGGTGGCGAGGTCGGAGGCGGTGAGGGTCATCGGGTGCCTCCGCGGAGGGCCGGTACGACGACCAGCCGACCGGTCGTGGCGCCGTCGGCGAGGCGCTGTACGGCGTCGGCGGCGCCGCCGAGCGGGACGCGTTCGCTGATCAGGGGTTTGATCGCGCCTTCGGCGGCGAGGCGGGTGAGTTCGCCGTGGCAGGCGAGGACGGCCGCGGGGTCCTTCGTCGCGTACAGGCCCCAGTGCAGGCCGAGGACGGCGTAGTTCTTGACGAGGGCGTGGTTGAGGGCGGGGGTGGGGACGGTACCGCCGGCGAAGCCGACGATCACGATGCGGCCCTCGAAGGCGACGCACTTGGTGGAGGCGGTGTAGGCCTCGCCGCCGACGGGGTCGTAGACGACGTCGGCGCCGTGCCCGCCGGTGAACTCCTTGACCCGGGCGGCGATCCCGGCGGTGTCCTCCTGCGTGCGGTCGATGACGAGGTCGCAGCCGAGTTCCTCGGCGATGTGCGCCTTGGCCTTGCCGCCGACGACTCCGATGACGGTGGCCCCGGCGGCCTTGCCGAGTTGGACGGCGGCGCTGCCGACCCCGCCGGCGGCGGCGTGCACGAGGAGCGTCTCTCCGCCGCGCAGGCGGGCGCGGCGGTGCAGGCCGAACCAGCCTGTCTGGTAGCCGATGTGCAGCGCCGCCGCCTCGGCGTCGTCGAGGGTGTCGGGGGCCGGGAGCAGGCCCCGGGCGGGGGCGGTGACGTACTCGGCGAAACCGCCGTGGGGCAGGCTCGGGTTGGCGATGACGCGGCGGCCGTCATCGGTTTCGCCGCAGATCTCCACGCCGGGGGTGAACGGCAGCGGCGGCCGGATCTGGTACTGCCCGCGCACCAGCAGTGCGTCGGGGAAGTTGATGTTGGCGGCGAGTACCTTGAGCCTCACCTCACCCTCCCCGGGTACGGGTTCGGGAACCTCTTCGAGGCGCATGGCCTCGCGGGGCTCTCCGTGGGTGTGTACGCGCCATGCCTGCATCCGGGGCCTCCAGCCGCCGTCGAGGAACCATACTCGGCGGCATACTAAGCGGTCGCTTGCGCTCTTGGGAACCGGCCCGTCCGGGGCGAAATCCGGACGACCCGCGAGCGAGGGGCATCCTTTCGGCCACCGCCGCACGTCTCAACGGGCAGCATGTGACCCGTACGCGTCATGACCTGGCGGGGTGGGGTCACCCGACCCGGGGGAACCGAGGTGAAGCGCATGACGGCAGCGGCGGGGGCCCCGGTCGCTCCGGCGGGACTGGACGCGCGCCTCCCAACAGGCAACCATTCCGCGGGGTTGACGGTCTGATCATCGCAACCACTCGACACCGTGCGGCGGATGGCGACCGCGCCCGGGCCGGATCGGACCGGGCGCGCGCCGCCGCCCATGCCATCAGGGGGACTTGACCTTGCAGAACATCACCAGGGGACGCGCCGCGCACGTGGCGGGAGCCGCCGTCGTCCTCGCCGGGCTCATGACCGCGGCGGGTCCCGCCGCCGCCGCCGGGACCTCGTGCACGCCGGGCATCGAACTGCTGCCCACCGTCGCGGGAGCCGCCGGAGGTGTCGTGGAGGGCTTCGGCTCGAGTGGCCTCGTCGTCGGCGCCAGTGGCAGTGGTCCGGCCTACTGGACCGGCCCCGAGCACACGCCGCACGCCGTCCCGCTGCCCACGGGCTTCGAGTTCGGCACCGTCAAGGCCGTCAGTGCCAAGGGCCTGATGGTGGGGACCGCCACCCGCAACTCGGACCAGGCCGTCGTCGCCTTCGTGCACCAGCAGGGCTCGGCGACCTCCCAGGCCCTGACCGCGCCGCACGTCGGGGGCGTGGGGGTCGACATCAACGAGTCGGGCCGGGTCGTCTTCGTGGACGGCGACGTCGCGAAGGAATGGGTGAACGGCAAGATCGTGCGCGAACTGCCGGTGCCCGCCGACGCGATCGCCGGAAGCAGGATCACCTCGCTGAACGGGATCAACAAGCGCGGCGACATCGTCGGAACCGTCAGCGGCTCCTACTTCGACCACGAGAACGACATCATGGTCACCAAGACCTTCCCGGTGGTCTGGCCCGCCGGGGGCGGCTACCCGCCCTACAGCCTCCAGGTGTGGAACGGATACCACGCCTCGTTCGCCACCATCGGCCAGGACATCGACGACCGCGGCCGGGTGGTCGGCCTGGAGCGGTACCACTACCGCAACGACCCGCGGCGGACGCCGGCCGTCTGGAAGAAGCCGTACGACACCCTGCCGACCGACCCGGGACGGCTCGCCGCGTACAGCAACGACCTGGAGTTCAACGGCAGCAGCCCGACCACCAACGTGGCCGTCGGCACCGCCACGATCTTCGAGGAGAGCTACCAAAGCCACTTCCAGGCCGTCCACTGGACGGGCAAGGGTGCCCCGCTCGCACTGCCGCACCCCGCGGGCTCCACCCACAACACCCTCAGCCGGGCCTTCGCCGCCACCGACGACGACCGGGTGGGCGGCACGGTCCTCGACCGGGAGACGCGCGAGAGCGTCGCGGTCATCTGGACGTGCGCGAGCAAGCAGGCGCACTCCAAGGGCTGAGCCCCGGCCGTGACGGGACGGGACGGGTGGGACCCGGCGAGGTCCCGGAGCCGGTCCGCCCCGTCACGGGCATGGTGATCCGAGCGTCCGCACGCTATCGATGGGCGCATGGACAACCGACCGCGCGGGCTGCCCGCGCCTCCCCCGCCCGGAACCGCCGCTCTGCCCCCCGGTACCTACGCGGGGCAGGTCGTCCTCGTGACGGGCGGCGGGTCGGGGCTGGGCAAGGCCATCGCCGCCGAGTTCGCCCGGCTCGGCGGCGATCTGGTCATCGCGGGCCGTCGCACCGCACAGTTGGAGGCGGCCTGCGGGGAACTCGCCGCGGTGCCGGGGGCGGGCCGGGTGACGGCCGCCGTCTGCGACATCCGCGATCCCGAGCGGGTCGCGGACGTCTTCGACGCGGCCGAGGCGGCGCTCGGCCTCCCCGACGTGCTGATCAACAACGCCGCCGCCAACTTCCCCTGCCCGGCGGAGGACCTGTCCCCCAACGCCTGGCGGGCCGTCGTCGACACCACGCTGACCGGTACCTGGTTCATGACGCGCGAGTTCGGCCGCCGCCACCTCTCGGCGGGCACCGCGGGGTCGATCGTCAACATCGGCGCCTCGTACGCCTGGACGGGCGGTCCCGGATTCGCCCACAGCGCCGCGGCGAAGGCCGGGGTGAAGAACCTGGTGGAGACCCTCGCCGTCGAGTGGGGACCGTACGGCATCCAGATCAACGGACTCGTCCCCGGCCTGTTCCCGCACGAGGACATGTCCGAGGACATCCGCGGCGGCCTGGAGCGGGCCGCTCCCGGCGCCAAGGACGCCCGGCAGCCCGCCCTGCGCGTGGGCGCACCCCGCGAACTGGGCTGGGCGGCCACCTTCCTGGCCTCTCCGTACGCCCGTTTCGTCACCGGCCACACCCTCGTGGTCGACGGCGCCAACTGGCAGCGCCGGAGCCTGGTGAGCCCGGAGGTCGTGCCGCTGCGCGAGCAGTTGGGCCGTCCGCCCTTCGGCCACTGACCGGATCGCGCCCCGGGGGAAGTGCGGGGCCGGCGTGCGTGGGACCGGCGCCGGTCCGCCGGTGTCGGTGGCCACCCGCAGACTGGTGGCATGACCTTCGCGAACCTGACCTTCGACCGGTGGCGGTCGCTCGACCTCGCCTCCGCCCGCCGCCTCGCCGGGGAGGCGGCCGCCGCCGTGGGCGGCACGGTGGCCCGCGTCGACACGGTCGAGCACCTTGGCGGCCCGCTGCACCGGGTACGGATCGAGCGGGGTGGCCGGGCGTTCGCCCTGATACCCGGCGGCCGCGTCCGTCTCGGCTTCGACCCGGAATCCTGGCGTCCGACATCCGCGCAACTGGCCGACTACGCCGAGTCCGTGAGCGCCGGGTTCGGTTTCGGACCCGACCTGTTGGCCCACCTCGCCCATGAGCTGAGCCCCGTACGGACGGTGGCGCTGGACACCGTCCTGATGGCGGTGGAGGACGAGGAGGTATCGGAGGTTCCGGACGACATACCGGTGGCGTTGGCGGCGGACGGGCTGCGGATGCCGAGCGCGGACGAGTGGGAGCACGCCTGCGGGGCCGGCGCGGGCACCCTGTTCCGCTGGGGCGACGAGTGCCCGCTCGACGAGCCCTCGTACGGGAACGGCACCCTGCGGCACGAGCCGAACGCGTTCGGCCTGCACATCGCCTACGACATCTACGGCGGCGAATTGAGCTCCGACCGAGGGGCCTTCCACGGCGGTGACGGCGGGGCCGCCGCCTGCGGCGGGTACGGGAGCCTGTTGGAATGGTTGCCGCTGGCCACGGCCTGCCGGAACCCGGGGATGGCCGAGTTCTCGTACGGACCCGACGGCGAGGACCTGGGCGAGGAGTTCTCCACCCGGCCCGTCCTCACGCTCCCCTGAACTCCGGGGGGCGACGGGCGGCGCCCGCTCCGTAGCCCTCGCGGCAGTCGTCGGAGGTGAGGGTGAGGGCCGCGGTCATCGCGACGCGGTCGAGGGCCGCGGGCAGGGCGGCGTCCGCGTAGGAGTCGACGGCCCGCTTGATGCCCTGGACCGCGAGCGGGGCGTTGGCGGCGATCTCGGCCGCCAGCGCGCGTGAGGTGGCGTCCAGTTCGGCTCCGGGGACGACCAGTTGGACCAGGTTGAGGCGCTCCGCGGTGACGGCGTCGATCCGGCGGCCGGTGAGGGCCAGGTACTTGGCCCAGCCCGCGCCGGCCTCGCGGGCGATGCGCAGGTCCCCGCCGGCGTCCACGGCCACGCCCAGACGGGCTTCGGGGAGGGCGAAGACGGCGTCGGTGGCGGCCACCCGGATGTCCGCCATCAGGGCCAGCTCGAAGCCGAAGCCCAGGCAGTAGCCCTGGACGGCGGCGACGACCGGCTGCGGGAGCCGGGCGAGGACCGAGAAGCGTTCGTGGACCCAGCGGATGCCCTCGTAGTAGTTGCGGGTCCGCTCCGCGGCGGACCCTCCCGTGATGGCACCGCCCGGGGCGCTCACGTCGATGCCCGCGCAGAAGGCCCGCCCCTCGGCCCGGAGCAGGACGGCGCGCACCGACGGGTCGAAGCGGATCCGGTCCGCGAGGAGGCCCAACTGGCGGGTGGACTCCCAGCTCCAGCCGTTCAGCTTGTCGGGGCGGCACAGGGTGAGGACCGCGACCGACTCCTCGACGTCCAGTCGGATGCGTTCCGCACCCTCGCCGATCTCCGTGCTGATGGTGTCGATCACGGTGCCCGCCCCCCGTCCCGTAGAAGCCCCGCCCCAGGATCTGACGCTTCGTCAGACTAGGGCGGGGGGATCAACGGGGGAAGACCTCGAACGGGACCGCGGGCCGGCCGCCGAAGCGGGCCGCCGCCTGCTGGACGTTGCCCGTCAGGAACGAACGGACGTACTCCTCGGGATCCTGGTCCGTCAGCACCTCGATGTACGCCTTGTGTTCCAAGAGGGACTTGATGGCGCGCTCCAGACCGGGGCCGGCGTCGCAGGCGTGCGTCGGCGTGACGGATCCGGAGACGGCGACCCAGCGGACCCCGTTCCACGGCTCCAAGCCCTGCTCGGAGATCAGCTCCGGGAAGATCCAACGGTTGCCGGCGTCGGCGGCGGCGTCCAGGGTGGCCCGGCCGACGGCGCGGTGGTCGGGCGTGTTCCAGAAGCCGCCGCCCTCGGCGCCGCCCCAGGTGTCCCGGTGGTTGAGGGTGATCACCAGCTCGGGGCGGTGGCGCCGGATGGCGGCGGCGATGTCCCGACGCAGGTCCAGGCCGTACTCCACGACCCCGTCCTGGTGGTCGAGGAACTCCACCGTGGAAACCCCGACGGCGGCCGCGCTCGCGCGCTGCTCGGCCTCGCGCAGCGGGGCGCACTCGGCCGGGGCGATCGTGTCGATGCCCGCCTCGCCGCGCGTGGCCAGCACGTAGACGACCTCGCGGCCGCCGTCCGTCCAGTCCGCGATCGCCGCCGAGCAGCCGTACTCCAGGTCATCGGGGTGCGCGACCACCGCGAGGGCGCGCCGCCAGTCGGTGGGCATGGGCTGCAAGGGGGACTGCTGATCGGCTCGTTCGCTCATGCCCGCACCATAGGCGAACGGCCGCCCACGGGCCCGTGCCGGCCCCGCGTGGCGGGTGGGCTTCGGGCCGTGCGACGCGCGGCGTCGGACCGGTCGGCGCACCCGCGCGGTCCGGAGCACCGTCCGGACCGCGCGTCGCACTCAGTCGTCGAGCAAGGAGAGCAACCGGTCCAGGACGCGGGGGCCGCCCGCGCGGACGCCGTCGTGCTCGAACTCGTCCGTCACCCACGTCTTCAGGCCCTTGATGGTGCGGGCGGTGCGCAGGGAGTGGTCGGTGTCGACGTACATGTCGTCGTGGTAGACGGCGGCGGCGACCGGCACCTCGTTGGCGGCGAGACGGGCGGAGTCGTAGAGCGGCTGCCAGCCGGTACGGGCGGCCAGCAGTTCGGCGGTCTCGCGCAGCGGGGCGAGGGCCGGGTCCGAGGTGAAGTGCCAGGGGTGGATGGTCTCCCCGGTGAACAGCAGCGGTTCGTCACCGGCGAGGGTCTTGGCGGCGTCGAAACGGGTGTGGCCCGCGCGGATCCGTTCGGCGGCCCAGTCCGTGGGTACGGCCGGATCCTGTGCGTAGATCGACTCGTGCAGCAGCGCGTAGAGGGGGTGCCCGGCGAAGGAGAGGTGCGCGTGGGCGTTCTCCAGGAAGGCGTCGGAGAGGGCGGGCCCGCCGATGGTGGGGACGAAGGCGTTCTCCAGGAGGTGGTGCAGCTGGTGGCTGCCGTCGCCGGAGCCGAGGAGCATCCCGAGGGACTGGAACGCCTCGACGGTCATCCGGTAGCCGCCGGGCAGGAGGGCGGGCCGTTCGGCGAGGTGGGCGCCGATGCGCCGGGCGCGCTCCACGTCCATGGGGTAGCGGGCGTAGTGGGCGAGGTTCTTGCGCTCGACGCGCGGGTACGCGGCCTCGTACACCTGGTCCGCGGTCGCGTCGAGGGACGGCAGCCCGCCGGTGACGAGGGCGGCGGTGAGTCCCTCGGGGGCGGTGGAGAGGTAGTGGGTGACACAGAATCCGCCGAAGCTCTGACCGAGGACGGTCCAGGGGGCGCCTCCCGTCAGGCCGGTGCGGACGGCCTCGGCGTCGCGGACGATCGAGTCGGACCGGAAGTGCGCCAGGTACTCGGCCTGCTGGGCGGGGGTCCCGCGTACGGGCAGCGTCTGCCGGGTCAGGGGCGTGGAGCGGCCCGTTCCGCGCTGATCGAGGAGCAGGACCCGGTAGCCGGTGAGCGCCCGCTCCAGCCAGGCCTGACGGCCGATGAAACGTCGCGCGCCGAAGCCGGGCCCGCCCTCCAAGTACAGCAGCCAGGGCAGCCGCTCCGGGTCCTGGCCGGTGGCCACGACCTCACGGCCGTACAGCTCGATCCGCTCGCCGTCCGGGCGGGCGTGGTCGAGGGGGACGGTGAAGTGGTGATCGGTGAGGAGGACACCGGGCTGGCGGTAGCTGCGGGCGACGGTCACGGACGGCCCCTGGGGTGTGGGTACGGATCCCGCGCGCCGGCGCCTCCGGCCGGGTCGCGGCGGGGGCGGGAGCGGGCGGTTCGGCGGTCGGGCCGAGTGTAGGCCGTGACCCGGGGGCCTGCCGGGTGGCGGGGGTGACCGCGGGCGGGGCGGTGGGGACGTACGCCCGCCCCGGCGTCGGTCGGGGCGGGCCTCACACGGCCACTCGGTCGGGCGGTCGGGCGGTCGGGCGGTCAGGCGGTCAGGCGGTCAGGCGGTCAGGCGGTCAGATCACCATGCCGGACCGGCGGCACGCCGTCGTGCCTTCCGTTCGTCACGCCGTCAGAACTGGACCACCGAGCGGAGGACCTCGCCCCGCTCCATCCGGCCGAAGGCCTCCTCGACGCCGTCGAGCGGGATGGTCTCGGAGACGAAGGCGTCGAGGTCGAGCCGGCCCTGGAGGTACAGGTCGATCAGGAGGGGGAAGTCCCGCTCGGGCAGGCAGTCCCCGTACCAGGAGGACTTGAGGGCGCCGCCACGCCCGAAGACGTCCAGCAGCGGGAGTTCGAGCTTCATCTCGGGCGTCGGGACCCCGACCAGGACGACGGTCCCGGCCAGGTCGCGCGCGTAGAAGGCCTGTCGGTACGTCTCGGGACGGCCGACGGCCTCGATGACGACGTCCGCGCCGTTGCCGCCGGTCAGCTCCTGGATCGCCTTGACGACGTCCTCCGTACCGCCGTTGACCGTGTGGGTGGCGCCGAGGCCGCGCGCCCACTCCAGCTTCCGGTCGTCGAGGTCGACGGCGATGATCCGGGAGGCGCCCGCGAGCCGGGCTCCGGCGACCGCCGCGTTGCCCACTCCCCCGCAGCCGATGACGGCGACGGAGTCCCCGCGGCCGACGTTGCCCGTGTTCAGGGCGGCGCCGAGGCCGGCCATCACCCCGCAGCCCAGGAGGCCGGCGGCGGCGGGCGAGGCGGCCGGGTCCACCTTGGTGCACTGTCCGGCGGCCACGAGGGTCTTCTCGGCGAAGGCTCCGATGCCCAGCGCCGGGGACAGCGGGGTGCCGTCCTCCAGCGTCATGGACTGGCCGGCGTTGTGCGTGGCGAAGCAGTACCAGGGGCGGCCCCGCCGGCACGCCCGACAGTTCCCGCACACCGCACGCCAGTTGAGGACCACGAAGTCGCCGGGGGCGACGGAGGTGACGTCCGCGCCGACGGACTCGACGACGCCGGCCGCCTCGTGGCCGAGGAGGAACGGGAACTCGTCGTTGATCCCGCCCTCCCGGTAGTGCAGATCGGTGTGACAGACCCCGCAGGCCTGGATCTTGACCAGGGCCTCCCCGGGCCCCGGGTCGGGCACGAGGATCGTGGTCACCTCAACCGGTGCGCCCTTGCCGCGCGCGATGACCCCTCGTACACGATGCGTCACGTCGTACCCCAGTCCTTTAGGTCGCTCCTGGTGCCGGGATCGGGTGGTCTCAGGGTCTCTGGACCTCCGGATCTCCGGAACCTCTGGATCAACGAACGTACACGGGCCGCGGTCGGCGCGGGAGCAGTGTCACGCTCCGGCCCCCGGACCGGCCAGATCCGACGGGAGGGCGGAGCGCAGCGAAGCGGCGAACGCGGCCACGGCGGGGTGGGCGCCGGCCCCGCTGCGGAAGGCGATCCGGGTACGGCGTTCCATGCGCAGCCGGGTGAGGGCGACGCCCGGCACGTCCGGTCCGGGGGTGCCGAGCTGCGGCACGACGGCGACTCCGAGCCCTGCGGCGACCAGGGCGAGGACGGTGGCGAACTCGTCGACCCGGTGCCGGACGCGCGGGCTGAATCCGGCGGCCTGGCAGGCCCGCACCGTCATGGCGTGGCAGAGGGTCCCGGGTGTGGCGGTGATCCAGGGGGCGTCACGGTGGGCCCGCAGGACCTCGTCCTGTCCGGACGGGGCGTCGGGGGCGGGGGTGGGGCTGGGGGCGGGGGCGGGGGCGGGGCCGCCCGCCTCGGCGGTCCACGTGCTGCCCGACCCCGCGGCGGGCGCCGCCAAGTACATGGCCTCCCGGTACAAGGGTCGGGTGGTCAACCCCGGTTCGTCCGGGTCGGGGACGAAGTCGTACGAGTGGACCAGGGCCACGTCCAGCTCGCCGGCCCGCAGCGCGTGCGCGACGGCCGCCGGGTCGGTCTCGCTGAGCATGGGCTCCAGCCCCGGGTGGCGCCGGGCCAGGTCGGCCAGGGCCGCCGGGACGATGGCCCGGGTGGCGGTGGGGAACGCCCCGATGCGCAGGGCGCCGGCCAGGCCGGTGCGGGCCTCGGCCAGTTCCGCGTCGGCCCGTTCCAGCCGTTCGAGGACGGCCTCGGCGTGGCGGACCAGGTTCTGCGCGGCCGGGGTGAGGCGGACCCCGCGCCCGGTGCGCTCCAGCAGGGGCAGTCCCGCCTCGCGTTCCAGGACGCCGAGTTGCTGGGACACGGCCGATGGGCTGAAGGCCAGGGCGTCGGCCACGGCGGCGATGGTGCCGCGCCGGGCGAGTTCGCGCAGCAGGCGCAGGCGGCGTACGTCGAGCATCGGCTCAGCTTACGGTTCCGGTAAGGAACGCGAACTGGATTCGACGCTCGGGGCGGGTCAGGCTCTGTCCATGGACCAGGACACCGTTCAGGACTTCTCCCAGGCCACCGCTCAGCACCCCACCCAGGGCCTCGCCCCCGACCCCGCCCCCGACCCCGCCCGTGGCGCCGCACGGGACATCGCGCGACCTCTCGCGCTCGGCGGGATCCACGTCCCGCTCATCACGCCCTTCACGCCGGCCGGGGACGTCGCGGTCGAGGCGTTGGAAGCCCTCGCCCGGGAGGCGCTCGACGCCGGGGCGACCGGGATCGTCGCCCTCGGAACCACCGCCGAGAGCGCCGCCCTCGACGAGGCCGAGCGGGACCTCGTCACGGGGGTCTGCGCCCGCGTCTGCCGGGAGCGCGGCGCGCTGCTGACCGTGGGCGCCGGGGCCTCCGCCACCCGGGCGGCGGAGGCCGCGCTGGTCCGGCTGGCGCGGTGGCCGGAGGTCGGGGCGGCCCTGGTGACGGTGCCGCCGTTCGTTCGGCCCTCGCCGGCGGGGGTGCTGGCACACTTCGCGCGTCTGGTGGAGGTGAGCCCCGTACCGCTGATCGTCTATCACGTCCCGTACCGCACGGGGCGGCAGTTGGACGCGGCGACGCTGCTGGCGCTGGGGTCCCTTCCGCGGGTCGCCGGGGTGAAGTACGCGGCCGGCGGGATCGACCAGGACACGGTGGAACTCCTGGGCGGACTCCCGGCCGGTTTCGCGGCGCTGGCGGGGGACGACGCGTACCTGTCGCCGATGCTCGTCCTCGGGGCCGCCGGCGGGATCCTGGCCTCGGCGCACCTGGCGACGGGGCGGTTCGTGGAGCTCGCCGCCGCCTGGGAGGCCGGTGACGTCCCGCGCGCCCGGGCCCTGGGCCACGCGCTGGCCCGGCTCTCGTCGACCGTCTTCGCCGAGCCGAACCCGGTGGTGCTCAAGGGGGTGCTGCACGCCCGGGGCCGGATCCCGTCGCCCGACGTACGACTCCCCCTGCTCCCGGCGTCGGAGGCCGCGGTCGGGGCCGCGCTGAGTGCGCTCGCGGAACTCCCGGCGTCCGGACCGGCCGGCGCCGGCCCGCGGGCGCGCCACTAGGCCCCGTTATGGGCGATTCGCCGCCAACGGCCCGGTAGCCCGAATCGGGCCCATCGGGTTCGTAATTGCCCGAAATGACGCAGGGCCCTCGAAACCGTGATGTCGGTCACGCGGCCCGGGTCAACATCATTTCTTCGAAATGGCGGATTCCCTTTTCCCCGAAAGGAAATCCGCCATGGACCGAACTCCCTTTCATGGTCATTCACCCACGGGAACCGGGAAGTCGATCTACCCCCGAAATTCGCATCTTGTTGCGGCGCCGCGCACTCGCCTACGGTCACCCTCACTCCCAGCGGCCGACCGCCGAATACGGCCGCCGCCGGGGCTCTCCCGTACCCCCACGTGAGGAATAGCGCCATGCCCGCAAAGGGTAAGCACCGCAGGCCGAAGCAGAACCCGATCACCCGCGGCCTGGCATTCGCCGGCACGGGGACGGCAGCTCTCGCCCTCCCGCTGATCAGCGCCACCACGGCCGGCGCGGCGGAGACCGTCGCGGCGCCCGCCGCGCATTCCGTCGCCGCCCCCTCCACCTATTCCGTCGTCGCCGGCGACACCCTTTCCAAGATCGCGGCGAAGCACTCCCTCAGCGGCGGTTGGGCGCAGTTGTACGCGGCGAACCGCACCGCGGTCGGCGGCGACCCCTCGGTGATCCGACCGGGACTCACCCTGAAACTCGCCGGCGGCGCCGCCGGGGCAGCCCCGGAGACGGCCGCGAAGACCAGCGTCGCGAGCACCTCAAAGGCCGCCACGTCCTACCCGGACAACCTCGACGGCTGGATCCGCGAGTCCCTGGACGTCATGGCCCGGCACGGAATTCCCGGCAGCTACAACGGAATCCACCGCAATGTGATGCGCGAGTCCTCCGGAAATCCGCGGGCGATCAACAACTGGGACTCCAACGCCGCGGCCGGCATTCCCTCCAAGGGGCTGCTGCAGGTCATCGATCCGACCTTCCGCGCCTACCACGTGCCCGGCACCCCGCACGACTCGTACGACCCGGTCGCCAACATCACGGCCGCCTGCAACTACGCGGCAGCCCGCTACGGCTCGATCGACAACGTCAACGGCGCGTACTGACGGGCTCCACGCGGCGACGCCGCAGCAGCGCGCGCCCCAGGGTGCGCAGCGGGGCCACCAGACCGTAGCCGACGTCCTCGCGCAGGGCGTGCGCACCGGCTCGTTCCACGGCCGTCAGCTGGTGGCCCATCAACTCCGTCATGGTCGCGACGACGGGCCGCAGCCCGGGGTCGGCCAGGTCGACGACCCCCTCGGCGGCGCGCAGAGCGGTACGGGCACGCAGGCATTCCGCGGCGAGGAGGCCGCGGACGGCCGGGGTGTCACGGGCCGCCTCCAGGTCGGCGCGGGTCACGCCGTGTGCGGCGAGCCGGTCCCGGGGCACGCACAGCCGCCCGTCGGCGAGGTCCCCGGCCAGGTCCGCGAGGAAGTCGACCCGTTGGGCGGCGTCCACGAACCTCCGCCAGCCCAGGGCCTGTTCCTCGTCGGGGCCGCCCTGGTACTGGAGGCCGGTGAAGACCATCACCCCGGGCCAGGCATAGGCGTCGAGGTAGTCCTGGAAGTCCCGCTCGGTCGCGAAGCCGTCGAAGGCGGCCTCGGCGGTGGCGGCGCCCTCGAGGAAGCGGGCGACCCGGTCGACGGGCAGTCCCCGGGTGCGCACGGCGTGGGCGTAGGCCCGGAGCAGCGGGTCGGCGCTCTCCCCGGTGGCCAGCGCGGCTTCGGTGCGTTCGGTCAACCTGGCGAGGGCCGAGGCCCGACCGGCCGGGGTGCCGGTCTCCGCGACGTCGTCGACCCGGTTCATGAAGGCCAGGCCGGCCGTGAGCGCGGGGACCAGCGGCGGCGCGGCCAACAGCCGCAGCGTCAGGTACGGGGCCGGTTCGCGGCGCAGGACCCGGCGGGCCGTGTGGGTGTAGTCGGCCCTGGGTCCGGGAGCGGTGATCCCCGCCCCGGTGAGGGTGGTGCGCCAGCTGGGCATGGTGTCGGTGCTCCTCGAACCGTGCGGACCGTCCGCGCCGAGGGGCGCGTACGGGTACACGATGTCAGGAGGGCACCACCTTCCTGACCTTGCCGTCGATACCGGCGAGGACATAGCCGCCCTGACCGTACTCGTCGCTGAGGTAGGGCCGCATGCAGGGCTCCTTGTCCATCATCCAGGGGTCGACGATGACGTACCGCGAGGTCGGCCTGTCGACCTTCAGATCGCGTTGCGCCTGCTCCAACAGCCCCGGCAGGGCGTCCCAGTTGACGGCCGCCATGTCGATGAGCGGCTCGCCGTCCTTCACCGTGCCCCGGGGTCCGGTGCGCCTGGCCACGCCGTCGCGGTACTGCCAGGAGTCGACGGTCCTGGCGCCGGGGGCGGAGGGTACGGCGGCGATCACGTACTCCTCGTAGACCTTCAGGTCGACGAAGGTGGTGGTGCCGGTCTTCTCCTTCAGCGCGGCAAGGGCCGTGCGGACGCCGTCCGGGGCGAGCAGGTTCCCGCCGGTCCTCGTGCCCGTGCTCGGGGCCTTGGACGTCCCCGAAGTGCCCGTCCTCGGTGTGCCCGTGGCGCCGACGGCGGAGGGCGGGGGTGTGGCCGGGGTGGAAGCCGTCGGGTTGCTCCCCTTGGCCTCGTTCCCGCCGTCCGAGTCGTCGTCGGGGAGCAGTTGGAACGCGCCGAACGCGGCGCCGGCCAGCACCGCCGTCAGCAGTACGGCCGCCGCGAGCCGGGACCGGGCCGGGCGGGCGGCGCCGGACGCGCCCGACACCGAGGTGGTCCCGGGCCCCGGGGCGAACCCCGGTCGCGGGAACGCCCCCGGCGTCGCGTACGGGTTGGGCGCGCCGGTCGGGGGCGTACCGGGCAGCGGCACGGGCCCGCCGGCGGCGGGCGGGCCGTACCGGCCGAGGGCGGCCGGCGGGTACGGCCCGGATCCGCCGCCCTGCGCGCCGCGGAGCAGCGCTTCGAGGGCGGCGCCGTCGGGCCGCACGGCCGGATCCCGGACAAGCAGCGCCTCGAGTACGGGACCCAGCGGGCCGGACCGGGTGGGAGCGGGGATCGGTTCGTCCAGGATCGCGACGACGGTGGCCAGGCTGGTGGCGCGGCGCAGCGGGTGGGCCCCCTCGGCGGCGACGTACAGGAGCATGCCGAGCGACCAGAGGTCGGAGGCGGCCAGCCCCTCCTCGCCGCGCACCCGCTCGGGCGCGATGTACTCCGGTGAGCCGATCAGGACGCCCGTCGAGGTGAGCGCGGTCGAGCCGTGCAGGGCGGCGATGCCGAAGTCGGTCAGGACGGCCGAGCCGTCGGGCCGCAGCAGCACGTTGGCCGGTTTCACGTCGCGGTGGAGCACGCCCTCGGCGTGGGCGGCCCGGAGCGCCGCGAGGACGTCGAGCCCGAGTCGCAGCACGTCGGCGACGGGCATCGGCCCGCCGGCGAGCCGGTCGTGCAGGGAGCCGCCCTTGACCAGCTCCATGACGATCCAGGGGTGGCCCTCCGAGCCCTGCGCGGGTTCGACGATGTGGTGGATGGTGACCACGTTCGGGTGCGCGAGCCGGGCGAGGGCGCGTGCCTCCCGGACGGCCCGTTCGCGCAGTTGGACGGTGAGGTCGGGCTGGGCGGCGGCCATGGCCGGGTCCGGCGGGCGCACTTCCTTCAGTGCGACGTCGCGGTGCAGGGCGATGTCGCGGGCGCGCCACACCGTTCCCATCCCGCCGGCGCCCAGCGGGCCGATCAGCTCGAAGCGGCCGTCCACGAGCCGTCTACCGGCCTCACTCGTCTCCATGGGGCGTCATCGTAGGGGGCGCCGCCGTCAGCAGTGGCGGCGGTCCACCGTGAGCGTGCCCTGGGTGGTGGACACCGTCCGGTCGTAGCATCCGTCCCCGCTTCCGGCCCCGTACAGGCGGTACCGGGCGGTCGTGGTGCCCACCGCGTGCCGCTGATCGCGCGGAACGTTCGCCGTGTACGTGGCGTCGCCCGCGTAACGGTCGTCGAGCGTCGAGCGGTCGACCTCGCGTCCGCCGCGGAGGGTGAGCGACTCGGCGCGGTCGCCGAGCGCGAGGACGGTGCGCAGCCGGTCGCCTGCGCCGAGGGTGGTCGCGCCGTCCATCGTGTACGTGCGGACGGTGCGGGTCGTCGTGGGGCCGCGGGTCACGCTCTCCTCGTCGGTCCACGAGGCGGTCAGGGCGTCCCGGCTCTCGCCGTCGGTCCAGCGGTGCGCTGAGGTGTTGTGGACGGACCGGGTGACGGTGGTCGTGATCCGGCCGTGGGAGGTGTCCAGGTATCCGGCGACGGTGAGCCGGTGGCCGCCCCCGGTGTCGAGGCGGTGTTCGCCGCCGGGCGGGGCGGGGGTCCAGCGGGAGGAGTTGGCCGGGGTGTCCTCCTCGTGGCGGGTGAGCGCGCCGGTGACGATCCGGCGGCCGTGGTCCTGCCAGAGCAGCAGGTTGGTGGGGGTGCTCCAGCCGCTCTGTCCGGCGGGGACGCCGGCGACGGACACCTCGACCCGGTGGGGCCGGCCGTCGTTGAGGAGGGCGGCGTAGGGGGTGAGGTCGTAGCGGATCGGCTGGACGTCGAAGGCGCGCGGGCCGGGGGTGACGTACCAGAGGAACGGGTTGGACCAGCCGCCCGTCCAGACGGTGGGGAAGGGCGCGGCGAGGCCGGCGAGCCGGCCGTCGACGGACACCCGGACCTCGCGGTAGGGCCCGTCGGCGGCCTTGCAGGAGTAGGGGGCCGCGTCCGGGACGGTCATGTACCAGTACTCCTCGCAGCCGCCGCCCGAGCCGGTGGCGTACACCTCGGCGATGAGCCGCTCGGTGTTGCGCGGGGTGGTGACGGCGGGGGTGGTGAGCGGGAGGACCAGATCGGGGGTGTCGGCGGGGGCGGTGGCGCCCTCGGCGGCGTAGAAGGTGAGGGTGACCTTGACGTCGATGACGCCGGTGTAGGTGTCGTTGACGACGTTGCCGATCAGCATCTCGACCGGTTGCGGACGGCTGAGGGTGTCGCGGTAGCGGGTGACGTCCTTCTCCACGGACCAGGTGATGCCGTCGGGCGAGGGCTGCGGGGTGGAGGTGCGCAGGATCTCGACGCCACCGACGGTGAGGTTGCCCAGGCGGTCGTACTGGCGTCCCTTGACGGCTCCGTCGAGGCGCAGCACGACCTTCGCCCAGTGGCCGTGGCCGCAGTCCCCGGGCGGGGCGTAGGTCCCGCGGTAGGGGGTGAAGTCGCTGAACCGGGTCTCGGCCAGGGTCACCCGGCAGGAACGGGTCGCGGGCCGCTCGACCGGCGGGGCGGCGGTGAGGGGGTCGTGCCAGTCCGTGCCGAACTCGGCGGGCGGGGCGGGGTCCGGCTCGGCGGTGGATCGCGCCGCGGCCGGGGCGGGGGCGGCCGCCGCGGGTGGCGCGGTCACCGCCGGGGTGCCCGCGGCGAGGGTGAGCGCGGCGAGCAGGCCCATGATCCTGAGTCGTCTCATGGACCCGCAGTGAAACGCGTCGGGGCCGTGGGCCGCCAGGGTCGCCGGCCCCGACGTGGCGGGATCTCGCCCCTGCCCGGGGGCGCTCAGCGACCGGCGGGCAGCACCACGACGCCGTCGTCGTCGACGTACACGGTGTCGCCGGGGCGGAAGGTGACCCCGCCGATGGTGACGGGTTCGTCCACGGCGCCCGCGCCGGTCTTGCCGCTCTTGCGCGGGCAGGTACCGAGCGCCTGCACGCCGAGGTCGAGCCCGCCCAGGGCGACGCTGTCGCGGACGGCGCCGTTGACGATCAGCCCGGACCAGCCGGAGCGCTCCGCAGCCCCGGCGATGAGGTCGCCGACCAGGGCGGTGCGCAGCGAGCCGCCGCCGTCCACGACGAGGACCGCGCCGTCGCCGGGGGTGTGCAGGAGTTCGCGCAGCAGGGCGTTGTCCTCGTGGCAGCGGACGGTGCGCACGGGCCCGGCGAAGAGGGCCCTGCCGCCGATGCGTCGGAAGGGGGTGGCGCAGATGCCGAGGCCCTCGCCGTGCTCGTCGTACAGGTCGGCGGTGGGGACGGGGGTGACGCTCATGTGGATCCGTGGCTCCTCGCGGTTCGTACGTCGCGCCGTGCGGGCCCAGCGTAGGCGCGGACCCGCGTCGCGTGGCGTACGGGTCCACGGGCCGGCGGGATGCGGCGGGCCGAGCGGCGCCCGTATGACGGCCGGGGGGGGCGTTCGTCGCGGACCCTGTCGGCATCCTGTCGGCCGGGTCCGCTTCGTTCGGTGCCGTGCGTCCAAGGCACCGGGGCGTCCCGCTACCGGACGCACTCGGGCGGCCCGGCAACGCCGCGAGCCGGTACCGGGTGGTGTGGACCCGGCGGGATCCGGATCGCGTGGAGAAGGGCGAGAGCCCGTCGTCGAACTCCCGGCGCGGCCCGGAGCCGGGCGGGAGTTCGGGGAGTTCGACGAACTCTAGGGTCGCGGCAGTGCGGGGCCCGCCGGGACCTGCGCCATGGGCGGGCGGACGGCGGGCGGGGCCGGGGCGTCGGGCCGGGTTTCCGCGGCTGTCCGCTCCGGGGGCGCCGGGGGCTGCGACGTGCGGGTCAGCAGCAGGACTCCGCGGGTGGCGGCGAGGGCCCCGCCGGCCGCGAGGAGGACTCCCACCGCGCCGCCCTGGAGGCGTTCGCCGAGCAGGACCATGCCGATCGCGGCGGCGGCCAGCGGGTTGGCGAGGTTCACCACGGCCAGCGGTGCGCCGAGCCCGCCCCGGTACGCCCGCTGGGAGAGCAGCATGCCGCCGACCGCGAACACGGCCACGAGCAGGGCGACGGCGGCGACCCGGAAGCTGAGCAGGGCGCCTCCCCGGCCCGCGGCGACGGCCACGGTCTGGGTCAGTGCGGAGGCGGCGGCGGAGGCCAGCCCGGAGGCGGTCGCGTGCCGCAGCCCGGTACGGGGGTCCTTGCGGGCGGTGAGCAGCAGGATCACGGCGGCGGTGGCCCCGGAGACGGCGAGGGCCTCGGCGAGGGTGAGGGTGTCGTCGGGGGCGGGGCCGGAGGCGGGGAGCAGCAGCAGTCCGAGTCCGGCGACGGTCGCGGCGGTGCCCCGCCACTCGGTGGCCGCGACCCGGCGTCCGGCGCCGCGGGCGCCGAGGGGTACGGCGGCCACCAGGGTGAGCGCGCCGAGGGGCTGGACCAGGGTGAGCGGGCCGTAGCGCAGGGCGGCGGCGTGCAGGAGGGCCGCGGCGGCGTTCAGGCCGGCCGACCACCACCAGGCCCCGTTGCCCAGGAGGGCGGAGGCGCTGCGGGCGACGGCCCGGCGGGCGAGGCGTTCCTGGGCGACGGCGGCGGCCGCGTACGTCACGGCGGAGGCCAGGCAGAGGGCGACGGCGAGCGCGGTGGCGTTCACCGCCCGGCCCCCCGCGCCCCGGAGGCCGCTGCGGAGACCGCCCCGGCACCCACGCCCGGACCGGGCGCGCCGGCTCCGGCCCGCACCCGCGGTGGTACGAAGGCGCGATCCGGTACGGCGCGCACGGCGTGCGCGGGGGCGACGCCCTGCCCGGGTGCCGGCGCCGGGGCCGCGACCGGCACGGCCCGTCCGCCCGGAACGGTGTCCGGCACGGCGAGCGGCGCGACCGGCGCCGTCACCGGCCGGGGGACCAACAGCAGGGCCCCGGCCAGCAGCGCGGTCGCCACGAGGGCGTCGAGCCAGTAGTGGTTGGCCGTGCCGACGACCACGAGCAGGGTCACCAGCGGGTGGAGCAGCCACAGCGCGCGCCACCGCGAGGAGGTCGCGGCGATCATGCCGAGGGCCAGCATCAGCGCCCACCCGAAGTGCAGCGAGGGCATCGCGGCGAACTGGTTGGCCATCGTGTCGGCGGCGGGGGCGGCCCCGTAGACGGAGGGTCCGTAGACCTGGCCGGTGTCCACCAGGTGCGCGGCGGCCAGCATCCGCGGCGGCGCGAGCGGAAAGGTGAGGTGCAGGACCAGGGCGGCGCCGGTGAGCAGCGCGAGGACCCGCCGGGTCCAGAGGTAGTGGGCGGGTCTGCGCAGGTAGAGCCAGATCAGGAACAGCGCGGTCGCCGGGAAGTGCACGGCCGCGTAGTAGGTGTTGGCGGTGTGCACGACGGCGTCCGAGTGCAGCAGGAGCCGCTGTACGACGCCCTCGCCGGGCAGGTGCATGACGCGTTCGGCGTCCCACACCCGGTCGGCGTTGCGGAAGGCCTCGCCGGTGCGGCCCGTGGAAAGCGTCCGTCCCGCCTTGTAGACGGCGAACAGCCCCGCGACGAGCAGCAGCTCACGTAGGAGCCGGCGCCTTTCGTCCTTCTTCCCGGCGGCGCGTGGCCCGCCGGGTGTGGTGTGGGAGGTCATCCCCCGGTCTCACTTCTTTCGGGTGGTGCTGCGGTGGCGCTGCCGTGCCGGTGCGGCTTCCGGGCCGGAAGCGGGCGGCGCGGCGGGGTGACCGCCGGCCGGATCCGCACCGCATCGACACGCCAGTGTATCGATACATTCGCGTATCGATACGCTGGTGTTCCGATAGCCTGCGGGGAGCCGTACACTCGGAGCACGGACCAGGCCGCCCAGGAGCCCGCGAGGAGAGCCGCACCCCCATGACGTCGACGCCGCAGGTCACCGCGCGCCGCTCCAAGATCAGCCCGGAGCGCGAGCAGGAGTTCTACGACGCGGTCCTGGACGCCTTGCGCGAGCACGGGTACGAGGCCCTGACCATGGAAGGTGTCGCCGCCCGCGCCAGCTGCGGCAAGTCCACGCTCTACCGCCAGTGGCGGACCAAGCCGCAGCTCGTCGCCGCGGCCCTGCGTGCGAGCCGGACCGACCGGACGCTGGCCAGCGTGGACACCGGGACCCTCGTCGGGGACCTGCGCGAGGCCGCCCGCATCGCGGCCGGCACCTCGGGCAGGGACACCCGGCTCACCCAGGCCCTGGGGCACGCCGTCCTCAGCGACGAGGAGCTCCAGCGCGCGCTGCGCGAAGCCCTGGTGGAGCCCGAGCTCGCCGCCTTCGACACGATCGTCGCGCGGGCGGTGGCACGGGGCGAGATCCGCGCGGACCACCCCGCGGTCGAATTCCTACCGGCGCAGTTGATGGGTGTACTGCGCATCCGGCCGGTGCTGGAGGGGCGGTACGCCGACGCCGACTACCTGGTCAGGTTCGTCGACGCGGCCCTGCTGCCCGCACTCGGCATCACCCCCTGAACCGGTGGGCCGCCGTCCACGATGACCGGACGGCGACCCACTCGCGCTGCCTCGTGGGGACGGCGGCAGCGCGCCACCGGACGGGGTGGCGGTCACTCCCGAGCAGAGTGACCGCCGCCCGGTCCGTACGGTCACCGCACGGCGGTGATCACCCGCGTACGGCGCCCATCACCCGGGCGAACTCCTGCGGTTCCACATCGAATCCGTGCGGCCTCGCCTCCAGGGCCCAGCCGCCGTGCGTGTCACGGACGAACTCGGCGACCCTGGCCGCCGTGGCGTCCGCGACCCCGGCGAAGTCCGTCTGCGCGAGGTCCTCGTAGCCCTCGCGGATGCGCAGTCCGGTCCCGGCGATCGAGGCGAAGGTCTTGCGCTCCCCCGTACCCCCGTGGTCGGAGTCCTGTATCACCACACCGACCACGACGCGGCCCAACTCGGGTGCCAATCGATCCAGTTCGAGGACCATCACCTCGTCGAAACCGAAGCCCTGACCCGTACGGCTGTCCCGGCTCAGGGTGATCGTGCCGTCGGGCGCCCGGCTGCCGAAGTGCACGAGGTAAACGGGCTCCCCCTGCGGGTCGTCCGCGGCGTACACGGCGGCGACGATGTCGAGGTCGTTGGCGGGTGTTCCGGCCGGACTCGGGTCCCAACGCAGGGCTATCTCCACCTTGGCCAGGCTCTTGCGTACTCCGCTCACCGAACTCCCCCTCCGCTCGGGCGCTTCGGCCCGTGTTGCCTGATCCACGCTGCCCCGCCATGCTGTCACGGCCGGTCGCTCGCGGGCCGGACGACCGTACGTTCCCGGCCAGTCGGAGCGGCCGCGCAGGGCTCCGGGGCGCCCCCGGTCACCGGTACACGCTCCCGATGGCCCGCACGTCCGGGTGGGCGGCCGTGGCGGGGCGCAGCCGTTCGGCGAAGGCGCGCTTGACCCGGCGTGGCGTGCCGGGGCCCAGGCCGATGTGTTCGAGGGGGGCGCCCTCGGGCAGCGCGGCGAGCAGGCTCTTGGCGCCGCGTCCGGTGATGCCGGTGTGGCGCAGGTCGAGGCGGCGCAGCGGGCTGCCGGGAAGGGCGGCGGCGAGGGCGTACGCCCCTTCGTCACCGGGGTCGTTGCCGGCGGCTCCGAGGGTGCGCTCGGACAGGGCCCGGCCCAGGTCCAGGGCGTCGATGGCGCCGAGGGCGGCGGCGAGGGCGCGGGTTCCGCGGGCCCCGATGCCGTTGCCGCCGAGGCCGAGGCGGACGGGACGGGCGGATTCGGTGGCCGCGGCGGCGAGGATCTCGGCGCCCTCGTCGCCGAGGTGGTTGGCCGGTACGTACAGTTCGCGCACTCCGGCGTCGCGGATGAGGGCGGCGAGGAGCGGGGCGGCTTCGGCGGTGAGGCCGTTGCCGCCGAGGAAGATCCGCTCCAGCGGCCGGTCGCGGACGAGGAGGGCGTCGAGGAGCAGGCGGATGCCGGCGGCGCCCGTTCCGGTGTTGACGAGGTCCAGGGTCCGCAGCGCGGTGTTGCGGCGCAGCAGGGCGGCGAGGATGCGGGCGCCGTCCTCGTGGAGGGGGTTGCGCTTGAGCCAGAGGGCGCGGACGGTGTCGTCCCCGGTGAGTACGCGGGCGAGGGCGAGGGCGCCGTCGGGGCCGATCCGGTTGCAGCCGAGGTAGAGGGTGTGCAGCCCGTGGGCGCCGCCGCGCAGGGCGCCGGCCAGGGTGCGGGCTCCGTCGTCGGCGAGGCCGTTGGTGCCGAGCAGGAGGTGCTTCGCGTGCGGGGAGGCGACGGCCGCGGGCAGCAGCAGGGCCGCTCCGGCGGGGCCGAGGCCCTGCTTGCACAGGTCGACGCGGCCGTCCGCGCGCAGGGTACCGAGGGGAAAGGTCTCGTCCGCCTCCACCGGCCGGTCCTCGGCGAGCCGGCCGAGGAGCGGGCCGAGGTCCGCCGGATCGGCGAGCGGCAGGTCCGGATGTCCGAGCGCGGGGCACCGGACGGGCGTTGGCCGTGTCATCACCGCTCCACCGCTTCCTTCACCGGCACCCGGCGGCCCGGCGACTTCGAGGACGAGGCCGTGGCGGTACGCGGACGTACCGCCGCGGCGGGAAGGAGACGAAGGACAGGTCGGATTCGAACCGACGTCCTCCAGCTCGACGCCTGGGCGCGGCGACCTCTGCGCCACGGCCTCGGCGTGGTGATCATAGCGGCGGGAGCATCCGACACTCGATCACCTGTTTGAGCAACTCCCGTGCGGGGCACAGCCGAACGAACGCGGCGTAATGTCTGCATCACCCCGGTTCGATCCGGTTCGTCCGATAGCGGGGAGTACCGACCCTCTCACTCCGCGCCGACCACTCCGGCCGTCACCCTTCCCCCGCCGGGGCCGGACGGCCGCAGGATCTTCGGTTGAACCGGATCGTTATCCTCAAGTTTTACTCAGATGTAGTGACGCTGAGCCCGTGACCTTCCTAGCTTCCTCGTAGTACACGTGCGTTCACATGTGCGTTCCCACGCCGCGGTCCCCCACGTGCCCCGTTCCCGCGATTCACCCCCGTGGTCCCGCGTTCCCGAGGAAAGAGTTCAGCATGAAGGTTCCCAAGGCCGGTGCGGTCGCCGCCGCGATCGCCATCGCCGTCACCGCCTCGGGCTGTGCCGGTGAGGACCCCAAGGAGCCCCTCGCCATCGGGATCAAGTTCGACCAGCCCGGCATCGGGATGCGCGAGAGCGACGGCACCTTCACCGGTTTCGACGTCGACGTGGCCACGTACATCGCGAAGGAGCTCGGTTACAAGCCGAACGAGATCGAGTTCAAGCAGGTCTACAGCTCAGACCGGGAACTCCTGATCCAGTACAACGAGGTCAAGTTCGTCGCGGCCAGCTACTCGATCAGCGACAAGCGCAAGGAGAAGGTCGACTTCGCCGGCCCCTACTTCGTCGCGCACCAGGACCTGCTCGTCCGCGCGGACGACACCTCCATCACCAAGGGCGAGGACCTCAACACCAAGAGGCTGTGCTCGGTGACCGGCTCCACCTCCGCCGAGAACGTCAAGCGCAACCTCGCCCCCAAGGCGAGCGTGTTGGAGCTCGGCGGGTACTCCGAATGCCTGGTCGCCCTCCAGGACAACCTGGTCGACGCGATGACCACCGACAATTCCATCCTCGCCGGGTACGCGGCGAAGAAGGGCAACGAGGGCAAGTTCCGGCTGGTCGGTCTGAGCCTGAGCAACGAGAACTACGGCATCGGCGTCAAGAAGGGCGACGGGGACCTCCAGCGGAAGATCAACTCCGCGCTGACCAAGATGGTCTCGGACGGCTCCTGGGAGGCCGCGGTGAAGAAGAACTTCGGCCCGGCCAACTACAAGTACGAGCCCGCCCCCCAGGTCACGACGAGCGGCTGACGCCCCCGGCCGACAGGGCCCACCTTCCCCCGCGCCCGCCGGCCGCGGCCCCACGGAGGCCTGCGGACGGCGGGTTCGGCGCGTCGGGCGCCTCCGGCGGGGGCGGGAGGGCGCCGGGGTAGGTCGCCCCGCACGCCCGTGGGTCAGTCCTGCGGCGCCTTGGCGCGCAGCACGGTGAGGAACTCCCTCATCCAGGCGGAGTGGTCGGGCCAGGCGCGGGCGGAGACGAGGGTGCCGTCGACGACGGCCTCCGAGTCCTCGAAGGAGGCCCCGGCCGTCCGCATGTCCGGCTCCAGCGCGGGATAGGCGGTGACCCGCCGCCCCTCCAGCACCCCGCTCGCGGCGGTGATCAGCGGGCCGTGACAGATCTGCGCGATCGGCTTGTCGACGTCGGCGAAGCCTGCCAGGATCCGCCGCACCTCGGGGTCGTTGCGCAGGTACTCCGGTGCGCGGCCGCCCGGAACGACCACGGCCGCGTACTCCTCGGGGACGACGTCGGCGAAGGCGATGTCGGCCGGCCAGGTGTAACCCGGCTTCTCCGTGTAGGTGTCGAAGCCCTCCTCGAAGTCGTGCACCACGAACCGCAGCTTCTTGACGGCGGGGGCCGCGATGTGCACCTCGTAGCCCTCCTCGCGCAGGCGCTGGTAGGGGTAGAGGACCTCCAGCGACTCCGCGGCGTCACCGGTCACGATGAGGATCTTCACTGGCATGTACGGCTCCTGTCGGGGCTGTTCGCGCACGGTCGGACCCCACCCGGGGCCACCCGTACCCTGCCCCGCGGGAGGGCCCGAAACACCCTCGGGATCTTCACGCCCGACACATGGAATCAACCTGTAGGGCACATGACAATGTGAACCTCGCTCTGCCACCAGACACCCCGCCAACTGCCATGGCGGGGACGGTGCGTGTGGAGAGGCATCCCCCACGTCATGAGAATCTCCCGTACGGCCACCTGGGCAAGTGCCCTCGCGGCCGCCTCCCTGCTCCTCATACCCGCGACCGCCTCGGCGGTCCAGGAACGGACGGCGGCGGCTCCCCACGCCGGCCAGGTCCACGACACCACCGCGGCCGCCCCGGCGACCGCCGCCGACCCCTACGCGGACTACTGGGCACCCGCCGCGGGCAAGACCGGCGCGGCGCTGAAGTCCGCGCTGCACGGCATCATCAAGAACCAGTCCAAGGTGTCCTACGACGGAGTGTGGAACGCGCTCAAGGTCACCGACCAGGACCCGGCCAACTCCAACAACGTCATCCTGCTCTACTCGGGTCGCTCCCAGTCCAAGTCCACCAACGGTGGCGGCGTCAACGACTGGAACCGCGAGCACGTCTGGGCCAAGAGCCACGGCGACTTCGGCACCGCCACCGGCCCGGGCACCGACCTGCACCACCTGCGGCCCGAGGACGTCACGGTCAACAGCACGCGCGGCAACAAGGACTTCGACAAGGGCGGCAGCCCGGTCTCCGAGGCCGCCGGCAGCTTCACCGACGGGGACTCCTTCGAGCCGCGCAACGCGGTCAAGGGCGACGTCGCACGCATGCTGCTGTACATGGCGGTGCGGTACGAGGGCGGTGACGGCTTCGCCAACCTGGAGATGAACGACAGCGTCAACAACGGCAGCGCGCCCGCGATGGGCCGGATCAGCCTGCTGAAGCAGTGGCACCAGCAGGACCCGCCGGACGCCTTCGAGCAGCGTCGCAACCAGGTCATCTACGACACCTACCAGCACAACCGCAACCCGTTCATCGACCACCCGGAGTGGGTCGGGGCCATCTGGTAGAGGGACCCGGACCGCGCGATGGCCCGGTCCCGGCCCGATCCCGGCTCGTCACCGGGCCGGGACCGGGCCGTCGTCCGCCCCGCGCCCGCGTGATGCCGACATCGGCCCGGCCGGTCGCGCGGCGGCGGGGGACGGGTGCGTCACGGGGCGCGCAGGCCCGACAGGAGGCGGTCGAGGGCGAGTTCCGTGGCCGGCAGGTCGCCGCCGCGGGCCAGCCAGAGCGCGGCCTCGTTCATCGCACCGGAAAGCAGCCGGGCCGCCGGTTCCACCGGCTGGTCGGGGATGACCCCGGCCACGACGAGGGCCGTCAGGGCGTCCGCGAGGTGCCGGGCGGAGTGCTCCTCGTCCAGGGCCCGCCACTCGTCCCAGCCGAGTACCGCCGGCGCGTCCACCAGCAGGATCTGCCGTACCGAGGGGTCGGCCCCCGCGGCCAGGAAGGCCCGACAGCCGGCCCTGAGCTGCTCCCAGGGGTCCTCGTACTCCTGCGCCGCGACCGCGACCCGCTCCCCCAGCTCGCGCTGGACCTCGGCGACGACGGCCCGGAAGAGCCCCGCCTTGCTGTCGAAGTGGTGGTACGCGGCCCCCTTGGTGACCCCGACCGCCTGCGCCACGTCGGCCAGCACGACGTGGTGGTACCCGTCGCCCGCGAACCGCAGCCGCCCTTCGGCCAACAGCGCCCTGCGCGTGGCTTCCCGCTGCTGCGCCCGGTTGACCACCATCGCCCGCACCGCCTTCCCATTTCGCATACCCGGGGTATGCTAGCCCCATCATTCACATACTCCGGGTATGCGAAGAGAGCGGGTCGGCGCCGGACGCCGTCCTGACGTGGAGGAGAACGGTCATGACGAACGCACTCGGCGGCTTCTACCCGGTGATCGCGACCACCGACGTGACCGCCTCCCGGGACTTCTACACCCGCCACCTCGGCTTCGAGATCACCTTCGAGGCCGACTGGTACGTGAGCCTGCGCCGCCCCGACGCCCCCCAGTACGAACTGGCCCTGCTGGACGCCACGCACCCGACCGTCCCCGAGGGACACCGCGTGCCACTGCGCGGGGGCCTCCTGCTGAACTTCGAGGTGGCCGACGTGGACGCCGAACACCACCGCCTCGTGACGGGGGCGGGTCTGGCCGAGCTCCTACCGCTGCGCACGGAGGAGTTCGGCCAGCGGCACTTCATCGTCGGCGCCCCGGACGGCGTCCTGATCGACGTGATCACAGTCGTCCCGCCGTCCGCGCAGTACGCGGCCCAGTACGCCGACGCCCCCGCCTGAGCCCCGTACGACGCCCGCGCCGGGGCTCCGCGCCAGGCCCCCGGCGGGCCACGGCACACGCGCGCGAAGCCGTCCCTCCCCGTGCGGGAAGGGACGGCTTCGTCGAACCGTCGGCCCATCAGCCCGTCAGCACTGGCGCAGGCCCGGCGCGGGGTCGACCGACGTGTGGACGTCCACGGCCGGGACGTTGCCCCACTGGCCGTTGTCCAGCTGGGTCCAGTACCAGATGTTGTTGCCGCCGGGGTGGTTGTCACCGCGACCCCAGCACTGGAACCAGCTGAAGCCCGTGTTCAGCGGGCCGCGCACCGCGGAGCCGTAGGAGCGGTGCTCGTAGCCCTTGGCGCCGGCCCGGTTGCCGCACCACAGCTTGCCGTCGGAGCGGACCCCGCATTCGGCGGCCGCACCCTTCACGGCCGTGGGCGTCGCCATCGCGGGACCGGTCGCGGTGGCCAGGCCGCCCGCCAGGGCGGCTGCGGCGAGACCGAGGGCGATCTTCTTGCGTGCGGACATGCTTCCTCCTTCGAAGGGCTCCGTCGGGAGCCGGTGATGGGTGTGGTGGTGGTGAGGGACGACCGGCGGGTGGTGACCGGCCGACCGTCGGCGGTCAGGGGCAGGTGGGTACGCCGTCCAGCCAGGCGGGGCCCTTGAGGTAGATGTTGGTGATCCACGCCCGGTACTCGGGCAGGTAGGACCAGGCGTCGTTCGTGTAGCCGTCCGCCGTCACCATCTCGGCGCGCTTTTGGCACTCGACGCGCACCGAGGTCGGGCCGGCGAACCGGTGCACCCGTGCGCTGCCCGTGGAGGGTTCCGTGTGGGTCCACACATCGGTGCCCCAGGTGCTGAACGTGCCCGGGGCCCGCGCCGCCGCGTCGATGCGGACCGCGCCCGCGTAGTCCCCGCCCAGCCGCACGTCGCCGACCGCGATCCGGGTACCCGACTGCCGGGCCTCGACCATCTTCCCGGCACCCAGGTAGATCGCGATGTGGTGGACGGAGCCCCCGGACCCCCAGGCAAGGAGGTCCCCCGGCAGCAACGGCGCCGTCCCCTGCCCCGCCGCGAAACGCTGCTTCACCCGCGGGGAGTTGAACTGGTGGTACGCGTTGCCGGACAGCGGATCACCGCCGGCGGCGCGGGCCCAGGCGTACCGGACCAGGCCCGAGCAGTCGAAGCCCAGCCGCTGCGGGTCGTGTTCGCTGGCCGGATCGCTCGGGTCGACCTGGCCGTACGTCGGCCCCGGCTGCGGCCCGTGGCCGCCGCCCCAGCTGTACCAGACGCCGACCTGCTCGCAGGCGGCCCGTACGGCGGCCTCCGCCACCGCCGAGGCGCCGGTGGCGAGCACCCCGCAGGACGCCGCGGGCGCCACCGCCGGCGGCGCCGCCGCCGTGGCGCGAGCGCCTCCCCACCCGGCCAGGAGCAGCACCGCCGCCACCGCCGCCCCCACCGTTCTCCGCATCCCCATGTACGTCTCCCCGTCCCCGTCGCGGTGGTGCCGCGGTGTGGTCCCCGTGATCGCGTTCCGGCGCTCCGCCGGGCACTTCGAGACTGTTCCCCGGCCCCCCTCCGTGTCGAGGACCGCACGGTCGCCCACCGCGACGGGAAACGGGAAACCCTGGGGAAACCCCCTCCCGTCAGGGCTTTTGACCCGCCGTCAGCCCTGTGGGCCGGCGGCGGGCGCGGCGGCCGCGCACGGCGGCCGGTACGGACGTCCCGGCAGCAGGAAACGCCAGCGGTCCGGCGTCGGGTCCCCGATCAGGGTGCAGATCGCGGCCGTCCGCTCCCCCGGGTCCACGGACCAGAAGCGGACGGTCCCGTCGGTGCCGCTGCTCGCCGGGCGTCCGCTGGACGGGTCGTAGGCGATGCCCCACACGGCCCCGCCGTGTCCGGCGAGGGTGGCGACCGGCCGGAAGCCGACCGCGTCCCACAGCCGCACCGTGCCGTCGATGCCGCCGGAGGCCAGGACCCGGCCGTCGGGCCCGTAGGCGACGGCGCGGACCGCGCCGGTGTGCCCGGTGAGGGTGGCGAGGGACCGGCCCGAAGCGGGCTCCCACACCCGGACCGTCCCGTCGTTGGCGCTGCTCGCCAGGCGCGCGCCGGCAGGACTGAAGGACACGCTGCGCACGGCTCCGCCGTGCCCGCGCAGGACCGTCCGCGCGGATCGGCCGGCGACGTCCCAGAGCCGCACGGTCAGGTCGTCGCTCCCGGAGGCCAGGAGCCGTCCGTCCGGGGAGAACGCGACCGCGTTGACGAAGTCCTGGTGCGCGGTCAGGGTGCTCAGCTGGCTCCGTCGAGCGGTGTCCCACAGTTTCACCGTGCGGTCCGCGCTCGCCGACGCGAGGGTGCGGCCGTCCGGTGAGAAAGCCAGCGCGAACACCGATCCGCCGTGCCCGACGAGGGTGGCCAGGAGCGTCCGCCGGGCGCAGTCCCACAACCTGACCGTGCGGTCGGCGCCCGCCGAGGCCACGAGCCGGCCGTCGGGCGAGAACGCCACCGCGAAGACGGCCCCCTGGTGGCCGGTCAACGTCCCGGCGGGGCGGCGCTGTCGCAGGTCCCACAGGCGCACGGCCCGGTCCGCGCCCGCCGAGGCGAGCAGTCGCCCGCCGGGGGCGAACGCCGCCTGCCACACCTCGGCGAAGGGCCGGACCACCAGCGCGGTCCGGCCCGGGTCCCACACCACCGCCGACTGGTCGAACCCGCCGGTGGCCAGCAGGTCGTCCGGTCCTACGGCGACCGCGAGCACGTAGTCGGTGTGCCCGGCGAGGACCTGGGTGACCCGGTGTCCGGCCGTGTCCCACAGCTTGGCGGTGCCGTCGCCGCTCGTGCTGACGACGGTGGTGCCGTCCCGCGTGTAGGCGACGGCGTTGACGTCGTCGCTGTGCCCGCGCAGCACCTCGGTCACCGTGGGGCGGCCCGGGCCCGAGACGTCCCAGATCCGGACGGTACGGTCGGCGCCGCCCGAGGCGACGCCGCGCCCGTCCGGTGCGAAGGCGACCCCGAGCACGCCGTCGTCGTGCCCTTCGAGCACCTCCGCGTGCCCGTCCGCACCGGCGTCGCCCACCTCCCACAGCCGGACCGTCCGATCGGCCGCGCCCGAGACCACCCGCCGCCCGTCCGGGGAGAACGCGACCCCGTGCACGGCGTCGGTGTGCCCGCGCAGGATGCTCCGCTGCTGCCCGGACGCCGTGTCCCACAGGCGTACCGTCGCGTCGACGCCCCCCGTCACGAGGGTCGCGCCGTCGGGCGAGAAGGCCAGGGAACGGACCCCGCCGCCGTGCCCGTAGAGCGTGCCCGCCGGCTGACGGTCCGGCAGCCGCCACAGCCGGACCGTCCCGTCCGCGCTCGCCGACGCCAGCAGCCTGCCGTCCGGGGCGAAGGCCACCCCCAGCACGGGCCCGCCGTGCCCGGTGAGCGTGGCCACCGCCGAGCGGTGGCCGGCGCCGCCCCACAGCCGTACGGTCGCGTCGGCGCTGGCCGTCGCGAGCAGCTTGCCGTCCGGGGCGAAGGCGACCCCGTTGACCGGGCCCGTGTGCCCGGACAGCCGGCCCGTGAAGGCCTGCGCCTGGGTGCTGAGCAGGGCGCCCCGCGCCTCGGTCGTCGGCGCCGTCCGGTACGCCTCCGCCGCCAGCAGCATCGACGCCTCGGGCTGGCCGGAGGCCATCGCCCCGGACCGCACCGCCAGCGCCTGCGACTGCGCGACGAGCCGTTCCTCCACCGCCCGCGACCACTGGTGGAAGGCCAGGCCGCCGGCGGTCAGCGCGACGACCAGCAGCAGGCCCAGCGTCACCAGCAGCCTGCGGCGCGTCCGCGCCCGGCGCAGGGACCGCAGCCGGCGGCCGTGCTCCTCGGCCCGGCTCGCCTCGAGGAACTCGCCCTCCCACGGCCCCGGCGGGTCACGGCCGTCCTGTCGCTCGGCCCATTCCCCGGCCGCCGCCAGCCGGCCGCCCCGGTAGAGGAGTTCCGCGTCCCGGTCGCCGCGCACCCAGGCCGCGGCGGCGTCGGCGAGTTGCTGGCGCAGCAGCAGGCCGGCCCTGTCGGAGTGGATCCATTCGCGCAGCCGGGGCCAGGCCCGGAGCAGGGCCTCGTGGGTGATCCGTACGGCGGACTCCCCGGCCGTCACGAGGCGGGCCCGTACGAAGGCGTCCAGCGCGGCGCCCGCCGCGCCGGCGTCGCGCAGCCCCGCCAACAGCCGGTCGGGGTCGACGCGGCGCCGGGTCTCCACGTCGCCATCGGCGACCCGCACCAAGCGCAACAGCACGCGCCGGGCCGCGTCCTTGCCGGCCGCGTCCAGCCCGGTGAACACGTCCTCCGCCGTGCGCGCCACCGCGCCGCGCAGGCCTCCCGTCGCCTCGTATCCGGCGACCGTGAGGGTGCGGCCCGAGCGGGCGCCCCAGGTCATCAGGAGGGCGTGCGACAACAGCGGAAGGGCGCCCGCCGAACCCGCCGGGGTGCCGTCCTCCGCTCCGGCGTCCCGCGCCAGCAGTTCCACCAGGCCGGGTTCGAGCAACAGTCCGGCCCGCTCCGCGGGCCGGGTGATGGCCGCGCGCAGCTCCTCGGCGGTCATCGGGGCCAGGACGAACACCCCGCGGGTGAACACGTCGGCGAGTTCGGGGTGGTCCAGGCAGCGCCCGCTGAAGTCCGCGCGCAGGCCGAGGACGACGAGTGCGCGGGCGTCGGCGTCGCCGCCGGAGAGGGCGGAGAGTTCGGTGAGCGCGGTGATGAAGGCGCGCCGTTCGGCCTCGTCGCGGCAGAGCGTGAACACCTCCTCGAACTGGTCGACCACCAGGACCAGCGTGGCCCCGTCGGGCGCGGAGCCGTCCTGCTGCCGTGACGTCGGGCCCGGTCCGGTGGCCGACTCCAGCAGCCGTGCCAACTCCCGCATCGGGTGGGCCGTCGGTGTGCAGAGCAGCACCCGCGGCGCCCGGTCCCCGAAGAGTCCGGCGCCGCCCCGCCGCAGGGCGGGCACGAGGCCGGCCCGCAACAGCGAGGACTTGCCGGCTCCCGACGGCGCCACCACCGCCAGGGGACCCTTGCCCGCCTGCCCAGCCAGCCGTTGCAGCAGCGTCGAGGTGGCCCGTTCCCGTCCGAAGAACCAGTCGGCGTCGCCGGGGCCGAACGCGGCCAGTCCCCGGTACGGGCAGGCGGCGGGCTCGGGCTCCGGCCGACGGGCCTGCGGCAGCGTGTCGGGCACCAGGCGGGCCAGCGCACCGCCCGCCCCGAGCGCCTCGTCGAAGCGTTGGGCGAGGTCGGCGGTGGGCGGCTTGCCGCCGTTCTCGATCTTGCTGAGGTAGCCCTTGCTGTAGTGCATGAGGCGGGCCAGCGCGGAGAGCGACAGCCCGCGCTCCGTCCGGACCTGGCGGAGCGCCGCCCCGAAGTCCCCCGCCGGGCCGGCGCCGGCCCCGGCGGCTCCTTCCGCGCCCGTATCCTCCCCGGTCGGGGCGGGCCCCGCGGCTCCGTCCGGCGACCGGTCACGTCCGTCCATGGGCGCCTCCGTTGCGATCGGCGGCCCACGCTAGCGAGGCGCCCGGCGCCCCCGCACCGCGCGCCCACCCGTTCGGCTGAATCCGCGTGGGGGTGGCATGGAACTCCGGTCGGGGGGAACCGCCCCGTTTCGGGAAGGGGCGACGTGGCGACGTACACGGGCCGGCAGGCCCGGGCGCTACGGGGTGCGCAGCCGGTCGGCGAGGGCCTGGAACTGTGGCCAGGGCCGCTGCGGGGGCCGCGCGTCCCACACCTTCTGGGACAGGGCCGCCAGCGGCAGCCGGATGCCGGCCGCCACCTGCGCGGGGGTCTGTGCCCCGGCCAGGTCGGCCCAGATGGCGAGTCGGGCACCGAGTACCTGCGCGTCGTAGCGCGCGGGTACGGCCGTGGTGCCGCGCAGGACCAGCGGGGTCCACTGCTCGTAGATGCGACGGCCCGTGGGATAGGTGAACTCGTTCGGTTCGCCGAGCACGTAGTAGAGGTACTCGTCGTTGAGGTTGACGACCTTGCGGCCCGCGTCGAGGTATTGCAGCGGCGGCCGGGCGCCGATCTCCTTGCCGGTCCAGTACTCGACCTGGAGGTCCGGCGCCGCCGCGACCACTCCCCCGCGGAAGAAGCCGTCGTTCCAGGCCTTGAGGGCCTTGCCCGAAGGGCGGACCACCGCGGCCCGGTCGTTCAGCCAGCCCGTCGCCAGGTCCTGGACCCGGGCCGCGGGGCCGTAGCGCTGCCGGGCGGCTGCCGCGAGCCGGGGGAAGGAGGCCTGCGGGTCGCGGACGACGAGGGCCTGGTACTCGTCGGCGCCCAGGTGCCACGCTCCGGCGGGGAACAGCGGGATGAACTCGCGCAGCAGTTCGTCCACCAGCTTGGCCGACGCCGGGTCGGATATGTCGACCGCGCCCTTGACCGCCTTGCCCTGTACGTCGCGCAATTGCAGGTCGGGGTGGGCGCGCAGGACGGCGCCGAGGTGTCCGGGCGAGTCGATCTCGGGGACGACGGCGATGTGCAGCCGGGCGGCGAGCGCGGTGATCCGGCGGACCTCGGCCTTGGTCAGGTGCGGGGTCGAGACGATCTCGGGATGGCTGTCGGACTGGATCCGGAGGGCCTGGTCGTCGGAGAAGTGCAGGCCCAGCTGATTGAGCTTGAGGTCGGCCATCTCGCGCAGCCGGTCCTCGATCCACTCGGGGGCGAAGTACTTGCGTGCGATGTCGAGGTTGAGGCCGCGCTGCGGTTTGGCGGGCCCGTCCTTGACGGTTCCCTCCGGCGCCGAACCGGCGCCGCGCACCGCCTGCTTGAGGGTGCGGGTGCCGTAGAAGACGCCCGCCTCGTCGGGTCCGGCTATGTGGACCCGGCCGTCCCGGACGGTGAGCGTGTAGGACTCGGCGGGGCCGGATCCCTCGGCGGCGAGGTCCAGTTGGACGTCGCCCGGCTTGACCTCGTCGGACTCCGCGTATCCCAGGCGCAGTTCGCCGGCGAGCAGCTTCCCCTCGTCGGCGAGGGCCGCGCTGTCGGCGGGGGCCACGACGACCCGCGAGCCGGGCGCGGGCTTCCAGCCGGGGCCCCGCGCGGGCTGGTGTTCCCGTACGGCCGGGACGGTGCTCGGAGTGGAGGACATCGGGTACGAGGGTTCCGGCGGGGGCGTCGGATCGGGCGCCGCGCTCGCGGTGGCGGCTCCGGTCGTCGCGGCCGCTCCCGGGGTGGGGGGCGCGGCGGGCGTTCCGGAGGACGCCGAGCAGGCGGGCACCGCGAGGGTGACCAGGGCGGCGGCCGTTGCCGTCGCGATGGTCCTGACTCTCCCGAACTTCCCGGTCGTCTGTCGCATGGTGTGCCCGTATCCCCTGTACCAACCTGGCACGGGGGACACGGGCGCGCGACCCGGGGGCGATGTCGGGGCTCAGACCAGGGCGTCGAGCGCGGCGACGGCGAAGCCGTGGTCCTGGTCGGGGGCGCCGCCGCCGACGCCGATCGCCCCGATGAGCCGGCCGTCGCGGTGGACGGGCAGGCCACCGGCGATGAAGAGGAGCGGCCGGTCGAGGGCGGTGGGCAGGGTGTGGAAGGGCCCGCCGGGCTGCACGGCGTCGACGAGGTCGGCGGTGGGGGCGTCGAGCTGGAGGGCGGTGAAGGCCTTGCGGGTGCTGGTCTCGCCGGAGATCAGTACGGCCCGGTCGTCGCGGCGGAAGGCGAGGAGGTGGCCGCCCGCGTCGAGGACGGTGACGCTGACCGCGACCCCGGCGGCCTCGGCGGCGCCGCGGGCGGCGGCGACGAGCAGGTCGGCGTCCTCGCCGGTCAGGGGGGTGATGGTGGCGCGGGTGGCGGTGGTGTCGGACATGTGGGGCTCCTGTTGCGTGGGAGGGGGCGGGGAGGGAGGGCGGGCGTCAGCGACGGGCTGACACGGGCGCGGGCGCGGGTACCGACGGTGCGGCGCCCGCGGTGACGACGCGGCCGGTTTCCGCCGCCGTGCGGCGTCCCGTACGGCGTTCCAGGGTTCCGGAGACGACGGCGAGGACGAGCGCGGAGGCGGCGAGGGCGGCGCCGACCCAGTTCGGCGCGGTCCAGCCGAGTCCGGCGGCGATCACGAGCCCGCCGAGCCAGGCGGCGAGGGCGTTGCCCAGGTTGAAGGCACCGATGTTGACGGCTGAGGCCAGGGTGGGGGCGCCGGCGGCCTGGTCGAGTACCCGCTTCTGCAACGGGGGCACGGTCGCGAAGCCCAGGGCGCCGATGAGGACGATGGTGATCGCGGCGCCCGCCTTGGTGTGGGCGGTGAGCGTGAAGACGGCCAGTACGAGGGCCAGCGCGCCCAGGGACACGTACAGCATCGGCATCAGCGCGCGGTCGGCGAACCGGCCTCCGACGAGGTTCCCGGCGACCATGCCGAGACCGAAGAGGACGAGCAGCCAGGTCACGGAGGTGTCGGCGAATCCGGCGACGTTGGTCATCATCGGGGTGATGTAGGTGATGGCGGCGAAGACCCCGCCGAAGCCGAGGACGGTCATCGCCATGGCGAGCAGTACCTGCACGTTGCGGAACGCGGCGATCTCGTGGCGGATCCGTACGCCCTCGGGGCGGGGCAGGTCGGGAACCAGGCGGGCGATGCCGAGGAGCCCGAGGACGCCGAGCGCGGCGACGATCAGGAAGGTGACGCGCCAGCCGAGGTGCTGTCCGACGAGGGTGCCGAGCGGCACGCCCACGACGTTGGCGACGGTCAGGCCGGTGAACATCATGGCGATGGCTCCGGCCTTCTTCTCGGGTGCGACGAGCCCGGCGGCGACCACCGAGCCGATCCCGAAGAAGGCGCCGTGGGCCAGGGAGGCGACCACCCGGCCGGTGAGCATGAGGCCGAAGGTGGGGGCGAGCGCGGAGAGCACGTTGCCCACGATGAAGAGGCCCATCAGCAGCATGAGCATGCGCTTGCGGGGGACGCGGGTGCCGAGGACGGTCATCAGCGGGGCGCCGAGGACGACGCCGAGGGCGTAGCCCGTGACCAGCAGGCCGGCCGTGGGGATCGTGACGCCGTATCCGGCGGCGACCTCGGGGAGCAGGCCCATGATCACGAATTCGGTGGTGCCGATCCCGAAGGCCCCGATGGCGAGGGCGAGGAGCGCGAGAGGCATGAGGGAGGTGCCCTTCAGGGTTCGAGTGAGGGGTGGAGGGGTCCGGTGGGGGGTCCGGTGTCCGGTGGGGGTCCGGTCGAAGGCGGCGTCACATGCATGCGTTCGCCGTTTGCCTTCGTCCACATTAATTGCAGACGCGGGATATTTGCAAGCGCGGGCTATTGCGTGTGTGGCCTATCCTGGCGGTACGCGTCGTAGGGCGACGCCACCGGCAAGCGACGGAGGAGTCATGACGGCCACGGACAGCGCACTGACCGCCCTCTCACAGGGCTGGTGCGCCCTCTCCCTCCTCCACGGCCGCATCGAGGCCCACATCGAACGGGCTCTCCAGGCGGGGCACGGATTGAGCGTGCGCGAGTACTCGCTGCTGGACGTGCTCAGCAGGCAGCACAACGGCCCGGGCGGACACCTGCGGATGCACCAGGTCGCGGACTCGGTGGTGCTCAGCCAGAGCGCGACGACCCGCCTGGTCAGCCGGCTGGAGGACCGCGGCCTGCTGAACCGCTACATCTGCGACACCGATCGCCGGGGCATCTACACCGACGTCAGCGCAGCGGGCCTGGCCCTCCTGTCCCAGGCCCGCCCGACCAACGCCACCGCCCTCCGCGAGGCCCTGGACGAAGCCTCCACCCGCCCCGAACTGGCCCCTTTGGTCAAGGCGATCGAGGCCACGGGCTCAACGCGCGCGTAAGGCCGTGCGTGAGGTGCCGACGGCTCTCGCCGCGGACCGTCCTGTTCCGGCCGGCAGGGCCGGGTCAGGTCGCCGGGGAGCTCGGCGTGGGGAAGGGCTTGGCCGCCGAAGGGGATGCAGTGGACGGCGGGACGGAGTTCGCCGGGGTCGTCGCGGGTGCCCGCGACGGTACCGGTGAGGAACCGGACCCCGCGGTGCCCGACGGCGGCATCCGGGACGGACCGACCTGCCCCGAGGGCGACGCCGAGGGCGACGGCACCGCGCCGGGTGCGGGGGACGTCGACGGCCGGCTCGGTGTCGGGGTCGGCTTCGGGGTGGGCGTCGGGCTCGGCGAGGTGAGCTCGGGCGGCGCGGCGGGCGGCACCGGGCGGGGCGCCACCGTGTCGGGCCCGAGCACCAGGTACCCGGCCAGAGCGGCCGCGGCCAGACCGGAGAGTCCGACGAAGGCCCAGGTCGAGCGGCGCCGCCACAGCGCGCGCACCGACAGCCGGCGCAGGTGCGGACCCGGCGGATCGGCGGGCCGGAGCCCGATGACCGTCACCTCGTCCGCCCGCGCGGCCAGGGCCTGCCGCAGTCGGTACTCCACGGGGCGTTCGCCGTCGTGCCGCTCCCTGTCCGTCGTACCCGTCATACCCGGCCCTCCAGAATCCTCTCCAGCGCGTCCAGCCCGCGGCTGGCGTTCGACTTCACCGATCCCCGGCTGATGCCGAGGGTGGCGGCGATCTCCGCCTCGCTCAGATCGGCCCAGTAGCGCAGCACCAGTACCTGGCGGCGGCGCGGGGACAGTTCGCGGAGCGCGGCCAGCACCTCACGGTGCGCCTCCCCGAGGACGACCGACGCCTCGGCGGAGGGCATGTCGGCCGTCACCGGCGGCACCCACGCCCGGGCGGTGCGCCGCCGGCGCAGCACGGAGCGCGAGGTGTTCACCACCGAGGTGCGGAGGTAGCCCAGCGCGTTGTCCACCTCCGTGATCTGTTCTCCGTACCGGCGGTACAGGGCGGTGAAGGCGTCCTGGACCACGTCCTCGGCCGTGGCCGGGTCGTCGACGAGGAGCACCGCGAGGCGGACCATGCCCAGCCGGTGCGCGTGGTAGAGCTCACTGATGGTGGGTTTGGGCGGTGGCTCGTCCGCGCCGCGCGTCCCGTCGTCGCCGAAGGTCCCGGCGTGGTCGTACGTGCGGGCGTGGTCGTACGTGTACGCGTACGGGCGCGTGCCGGGACCGGCCGGCGGGGCGGTGCGGTCGCGGCGCGAGAGCCACCACCACAAGCCCCGCCACGCCCGGGCGAACCCGGGCGTGAGGGGGCCGATGGTTGGTGCGAGGTCGAGCACGGAGGTCCTCAGTTGGCGGCGCGGCGCCGTACGGCGTACAGGGCTCCGCCACCGACGGCGACGAGCCCGGCCGCTCCCGCGCCGAGGGCGACGGTGGTCGCCGAGGAGCCAGTATGCGCCAGCTCGGATCCGCCGGGAGCGGCGGAGGGCGTCGCGGACGGCGTCGCACCCGGGACGGACGGCGACGCGCTGCCCGGCGCGCTGACGCTCGGGCTCGGCTTCGCGCTCGTCGGGGCGGTGGGCTTCGCACTCGCGGGCACGCTCGTGCTCGGGGCGGGCTTCGAGCTCGCCCCGACGCTCGCGGACGGGGTCGGCTTCGCGCCGGCCGGGTGCGTCGGCACGCCGCTGGGCGCGGCGCTCGGGGTCGCACTGGCGGTGGGCACCGGAGCACCGGCCGCCCCCTGCGCGGCCACGGCCGGCCCGCCGAGGACGACGGTCGCTCCCGCGGCGACGGCGAGGGCGACGGCCGCCCGGCGGGCGGAGAGGGGGACGCGCTTGAGGTTCTTCACAGTGGTTCTCCACGGTCGGGTCGAGGGCGCTCAACCACGCCCTTCACCCCCGCACGACGCGCGGCGGTCCGTTCGGTTGTCACCGTTTCCGAAAAACTTTTCCCGGACCGTCCCGGGAGCTCGTCGCCCCGGTTCCGGCACGGGTCCTCGTTCCCCTCCCCCGACCGTTGGCGGCGTTCAGTCGCGGCCCGGCGGCAGCGGCGGCCAGGGGATCTCGGCGAGCAGCGGGATGAGTTCCGCCTCCTCGTGGTCGAGGTGCGCGGTCAGTTCGGCGGTCATCCGTGCCAGTTCGGTGCGGAACCGGTCCGGTTCCGCGATGTGGACGCCGTGGAGCAGGGTCACGAGTTCGGCCTGGATCCGGGCGAGTTCCTCGTGTTCCTCCCGCAGCCGGGCGAACGTGGCGGCCAGGTGCGGGTGGTGGGGGGCCATGCCGGGGAACAGGTGGTCGTCCTCGCTCGCGTGGTGGAACGCGAGGGCCTGGCAGAACGCCAGGCAGCGCTGGCGGATCTGCAGGCCGAGTCCCGGCGGCGGCGGCTCGCCCGGGCCGGTGTGCGAGGCGCGGGCGGTGAAGTGGGCTTCGGTCTCGACGCCCACGTGCCGCAGTTGGGCCCGCAGCCAGCTGTGGACCTCCATGACCTTGGCCGCGAGGTCGCGGACCTCTCCGGGAGACTGCCACCCGTCGGGGTCGGCCGGTCCGAGGAGCACGACCGGCAGGATCCGGTCCGTCGCGTCCTGGTAATCCCCGTATCCGGGCTCGGCGTCGAGCACGTGGGCGAAGAGTTCCTCCCGCCTCGCCCCTTCGGCCGGGACGGCGAGGGCTTCGAAGCTTTCGGCGCCGAGCTCCACCCGTACCTGGGGGTGGGCGAGGAGGTTGTGGTACCAGTCGGGGTGGTGGGGGGCGCCGAGGTTGGAGGCGACGACGAGGAGGCCCTCGCCGTGGCGGACGAAACCGAGCGGCGTGGTCCGCTCGGCGCCCGACCTCGCGCCGGTGGTGGTCAGCAGGAGCAGCTCCGATCCCTCGAACGGGCCGCCCACCTTCCCCCCGTGGGCTCGGAACTCCTCGATGACGGACTGGTTGAAGGACGTGGGCACGACTGTTTCCCTCTCAGGGCGGGAGCGGGCACGCCACCGGGCCGACGGTACGGACCGGGGCGAGGCGCGGCAGGGCGGGGCAGGCATGCGGACGGAGGATCCCGCCGACGCCGAACGGCGCGGCGGGGTCGTGGTGGCATGCCCGGGGGGGGGTGGAGGTGCTGCGGAGCTGTGCGGGGCCGGTGTGCGGCCGCGAAGGCGTCAGCTGCGGGGCGCGGAGCTCTGGCTCAAGGCGCGTCCTCGGGTGTGAAGGGTGTTCGCCCGATCACCGGCCGGCCCACTGCTCTGTGGCCGGAGTCACGCGACACCGGGCACCATTAGACGCACTGTGCAGGCCCCTGTCAACGTCGATGATCTTGACGTTGCTTCCGCGGGGCCGCGCCGAGCAGGGCCGCTCCTTCCTCGATCTCGCCCGTCGACCCGGCGGCGTGGCCGAGGAGCAGCCCCGGCGGGCCCGGCCGCCCCCGGTGCCAGGTGGTGGTCGCCGGTCCCGCGCCGGGGGTGCGGCCCGGCAGCGGCGGCCCGAGCCGGGACCCCGGGGTGGGACGGGGGCCGCGGCCCCTTGAGCACCACCGGGCCCGTGGATCACAATCCGCAGATGCCGACGCCTCCGTACAACAGCTGGATGCGGTACTTCTCGCCGACCGCGGGGCATCGCCGGCTCGGCCTGGTCTGCCTCGGCGTGGGCGTGCAGGAGGGCGAACTCCCGGTGGTGGGGCCCCGGTTCCTGGACCACCACGTGGCCGTCGTCGTCACCCGGGGCCGGGGCTGGTTCGCCCACGCCGGGCGGCCGCCCCAGCCGGTCACCGCGCCGGCCCTGCTGTGGCTGGTGCCGGGGGTCGAGCACCACTACGGCCCGGGCCCGGGCGGCTGGGACGAGTGCTTCGTCGACTTCGCGGGACCGGCCGTGGCGGCGTACACGGACCTCGGCTACGTGACCCCCGACCGTCCCCTGGTGCCGCTGAGCGCAACGGCCGGGGTGCGGCACGTCGTCGACGGGATCGTCCGCGCCGCCCGGAGCGGCGGGCCGCTGCTGGAGGTGGAGGCCGCCGCCGCCGTGCACGCGTTGCTCGTGGCGTTGCGCTATGCCCGCGCCGAGGTGTCCCGGCACGGGGACGCGGTGATGGAGGCCCTGGCCAGGGACGCGCTGCTGCCGATCCCGGTCGCGGAGCACGCCGCGCGCCTCGGCATCACCTTGGCGGAACTGCGCGGCGCCGTCCGGCGCACCACCGGCGAGGGGGTCAAGGAGTACCTCCTCGGGATCAGGCTGAGCCGCGCGAAGGAACTCCTGGCGCGCACCGACCTGCCGGTGGCCGGGATAGCGCGCCGGGTGGGCTACGAGGACCCCGCGTACTTCAGCCGCCTGTTCAGCCGCCGCGTCGGGACGGCGCCGGTGCGCTTCCGCGCCCAGCAGGCGGGCCGCCCTCCGCTGCCCTGACGCACCGGGCGATCGTGCCGACGGCTCCGGAGCGCCTCCCGGACGGACCGGTCCGGCTCAGGCCGGCCGGTGCGCGTAGCAGAACAGGTGTTCCTCGGGGCCCGCGAGCGGGTCGGTCGGGGTGAAGAACGCCGTGTGGTGGCGCACCACGTCGAGGCCCGCCTCCGCGAGCAGCGAGAGGTGGACTTCCGTGGAGAGGCTGCTGACGGTGACCGGGTGGCCCATCCACTCGATGTCCAGGCCCCGGATGTCACCGGGCACCGTGGCCAGCACGAAGTAGCCGCCGGGCACCACCCAGGACGCCATGCGGCGCAGCGCCGCCGCGATGTCCGGTTGGTCCATGACGAGCAGCGGGAAGAAGGAGCACACCGCGTCGTACCCGCCCGGCCGCGGCGCGTACGTGCGTACGTCGGCCTGGTCGAAGCGGGCCCCGGGGACCCGGGCGCGGGCCGCTTCGACCATCGCCGCCGAGACGTCGATGCCGGTGACGGCGTGTCCCGCCCGGGCCAGCACCTCGGCGGTGGGCCGGCCGGTGCCGCTGCCGACGTCCAGCACCCGGGCGCCGGCGGGAAGCCGTTCCGCGAGCCAGTCGAGGGCTTCGAGCTGGCCGGGGACCTGCCCGAACAGGTCCTCGTACCGTTCCCCCAGTGCGTCGAACACCTCTGCCGCTGACTTGCGTCGGGTCATCGCTCCTCCTCGTCCCGGGAGGCCACCGTACTGGCGGTCGGCGCCGGCCGGGGCCACTTGCGGTGTTCCGGCGTCAGGGCCGGTGGCCGACGTTGAGCTCGGCGAGGGAGGTCCAGGGGTTGCCGCCCACCTCCCTCGTGACCTTGAGCCGGACGTAGCGCGCGGCCCTCGGGGCGAAGGTCACGTCCTGCTGGGCGGCGCCGTCGGCGAACGTGCCGGAGGCGGCGGGCGTTCCCCAGTTCACCCCGTCGACGGAAGTGAACACCTGGTGGTCGGCGATGCGTCCGTTGCTCTGTGTCCGGCGGGGCAGGAGGTGCAGGGCGCTGACGTCGTAGGTGGCTCCGAGGTCGAGGGTGATCTCGTGCGGCATCGGCGCGGTGGCCCCGTACCACCGGGTGTGCCAGAGCGTGGCGGCGTCGCCGTCCAGGACGTTGGCGGCGGCGCCGTTCTCGCCGGTCGTCTCCTGGCTGTCCACGGCGCTGACCCGCATCCGGTCCTGGGGGACGAGGAGTTCGCCGCCGCCGGCCGGACCGAGGTCATCGACGGTCAGATCGTCGAGGACGAAGTCGGCCTCGTTGTGGGAGCCTTCCGGGCTGATCTTGCGCAGGCCGATCCAGGCGTCGGCGCCGGCGGTGAAGGTCCGGGTGAAGGTGGTGGGGGTGCGGGCCTCGCCGAGCACGGTGGACGTCTCGGTGGTGCCCGCTCCGGTGACGAACCGGTAGTCGTCGGCGAAGCCGTTCTCGTAGGTGAAGGTCACCCGGTAGGAGCGTCCCTGGGTGAGCCGGAGGGTCTGGGGCAGCGTGCGGTACACGAGGCCGGTGCGTTCCTCGTGCGATTTGAGGGAGTTCCGGCCGCCGATCACGTCGTCGACGAGCTTGCCGTTCCATCCCGCCTGCGTGTAGGGCGCGTTGCGCTGCGCGATGTGCGTACGGGGGTCCGTGGCCGATCCGCCGGCGCCTCCGAGGACGAAGGGGCCCCAGCCGGCGTCGACGCTCTCGAAGTCCTCGGCGAACCAGTGTCCACCCGCCGGGGTGCGGGCGGAGCGGACCACCCGTACGTCGTCCAGCGACACCGTGCCCGCTCCGGTGGCGGCGGACAGGGCGAGGTCGGCCGTGGACCCGCCTGCCGGAACGTCGAAGGACACTTTCATCCGCTGCATCCGCGTGCCGTTCTTCTCGCTACCGCCCAGGGTGTTCACGAGCGGTGAGGAGTCCGCGTACACGGACGCGGCGGGTCCGCCGCCCGCCGGCGTGACGGTGAGGCCGGCGGCCCGACCGGTGGAGGTGGAGACCCAGACGGAGGCGGTGTACGTGCCGGGGGTCAGGCCGGTGAGCTGCTGGGAGACGGTCCCGGAGGCCCCGGCGGCGAAGGTGAGTTCCTGCTGGCCCATGGTGTTGCGGACGACGGCGGCGCCGGTTCCCGTGACGGTCCAGGCAGAGAGGTCGCCCGCGTGGAAGGAGGGGTCCTTCACGGGCGTGCCCTCGCCCCAGTGGGGGGCGGGCCGGTCGGGCGCGGCGCCGTCGGTGACCACGTAGGCGGTGCGGGCGGCGGCGTCGACGGTGATCCGGCCGCCGGTGACGGGGAGGTCGCCGACGAGCCGGCGTCCGGTGTCGGTCAGCCGGTAGAGCTTCGGTGCGGTCCAGCCGGCCGGGAGGTTCCAGGTGGTGACGCCGCCCGCGTCGTTCCAGTGGTAGAGCTTGCCGTCGCGCGGGAGGAGGTAGGCGGAGCCGCTGAGGACGGTGCGGCCGTCGGTGGTGATCCTGCGGGTGCCGCCCGAGGTGGTCACGGTGGTTCCGTTGGCCAGGGTGATCGTGTCGGCGGTCCACTTCACGATCGGGGACTCCTGGAGGTACTTGGTCGGCAGGTTCACGCCGAAGGTGGTGCGGAGGAAGGCCGGGTAGTCCTTCTTGCCCTGCCAGCCCTCGTAGGCGCTCACCTCGGCGCCGCCGAGCAGCGGGTGGCGGGCGATCCAGTCGTCCTTGGTGTGGTTGGCGAGGAAGCGGGCGATGGTGGAGTTGATGCCCTTCAGATCGCTGCCGCCGTAGTTGACGTCGGTGGCCCAGTGGTGCCAGAGCGACTGTTCGGTGAGGGTGTGGGGGAACTCGGTGGCGAGTTGCAGGCCGAGTCCGGAGATCTCGCGCTGGAGCTGCCGCGAGACGTAGCCGTCGCCGTACCAGACGTCGACGTAGAGGAAGTCGAGTCCGGGCGCGGCCGCCTTGAGGTCCGCCAGGCGCCGCAGCCGTTGGCCGGACTGACCGTCCTTGCGGGTGTCCACGTAGTACGACTGGTCGAGCCAGTCCCAGCCGAGGCCGCCGCTGTGACGGGCGGGGTCGAAGGTGTCCGAGACGGGATACTCCTCGGTGGCGTTGACGTGGACGCCGAAGTCGGCGTTGTAGGCCTGCCCGACGGTGGTGAGCGTGTTGAGGTCCGCGGCGCCGCCGAGCTTGGCGCCGATGTCCTCGTAGTCCATGTGGGCCGAGTCGTGGCCCTCCGAGGCGTAGCCCTTCAACAGGACGAACTGGCCCAGGTGGTCGGTGGCGAGGGCCACCCGCTTGGTCTCGTCGAGGGTCTGCGCGAAGGGGTGGGTGGCCTGGGAGGCGAAGTTGAACGGGATGCGCTGGACGACGCGGCGCGCGGTGTCCTGGGCGCCGGTGGGCGGGGTCCAAATGTCGCGGTGGGCGATGGCCGCGTCCTGCCAGTCGACGACGGAGTCCGCGTTGCGGTCGGCGGTGATCGCGACCCTGGCGTACGGGAGGGGTTCGGTGTCGGCGTCCGCCGCGCCCTGGGCCCGGTACAGCCAGGCGCCGCTCCACAGGCCGGCCCGCCGGTAGGCCCCCTGGTCGGTGATCTGCTTGGCGATCCGTCCGTTCTCGCGGGCGGCGCCGCCCGACGGCTGGTCGTGGAGGGAGTTGGACTCGATGGCCGCGGCCAGCCGGCCGGTGTTGAGCATGCCGTACATGACGGTGCCGGCGGCGGCGTCGACGGCGGTGGTGCCCGTGACCGGGGTGAAGGTGTCACCGGTTCCGGTGGTGGCGGTGTGCATGGTCGCCGTCGACAGTGCGGCGCCCGGCTGGTCGCTGCGGACGCTGACGAGGGTGTGGTCGGGGATCGAGAGGCTGCGCACCCGCAGGGCGGGCGTGTCCTCGATCGCGGTGACCTTGAACTCCACGACCGAACCCGTCACGGACAGGCGGAATCTGACGGTCACTCCGGAGAAGTTCAGCGCGTAGTCGACGGCCGACGCGGAGGCGACCGCGGTGACCGCGGGCGTGTGCGCGGTCCCGTTGACGAGGATCGCGCCCAGCGGATCCTCGTTGCCGTGGAGCACGTCGCCGGTGGCGCGCCGGGTGTAGCCGATGACGCGGGGGAAGGCGCCGTCCACGGCGACGGACAGCTCGGCCGAGGTGATCGTCAGCGGGGCGGCGCCGGGCGCCGCCGGCGGGGCGACCGCCTCGGGCGCGGAGCCGAGCAGGGTGGCGATGAGGCCGGCGACCGCTGTCGCGGCCGGCCAGAGGGGGGTGCGCATCGGGCCTCCGGGAGTCGGCGCTTCCTGACGCGGAAGACCGCACGACTGCCGGAGCCGTGCGGTCCGCTCACTGATCTGTCAGCTTGCGGACCGCACGGCTGTCGGCCCATGGACAAAGCGCGTCGCCGTCCTGGACTTACGGGGTGGGGGCGGGCGGGCGCCCGGTCAGGAAGCCGGCACCAGCACGACCGCCGTGCCGTAGGCGCACACCTCGGTGCCGATGTCCGCGGCTTCGGTGACGTCGAAGCGCATCATCAGCACCGCGTTCGCGCCGCGCGCCTTGGCCTGGTCGATGAGGCGGTCCATGGCCTGGTTGCGGGTTTCGACGAGGGTCTTGGTCAGGCCCTTCAGCTCGCCGCCGATCATGGACTTCAGCCCCGCGCCGATCTGGCTGCCCAGGTGCCGGGAGCGCACGGTGAGTCCGAAGACCTCTCCGATGACCTGCTCGACCCGGTATCCGGGGACGTCGTTGGTGGTGACCACCAGTACGCCGGTCTGCTGGGCGCCGGGCCCGCCGCCGTAGTCTTCAATACCCATGGGCCCACTGTGGCGCGACCCACGCCGCCCCGCATCCGCAACCCGGACCGCGACGCACGTCCGTTCGATTCGGCGGCCGTCGGAGGGCTCCGCGCAACTCCTTCGGGACCGGCCCGCGGCCTCGTCTACGATCACCCGATGACCATGATCGAGCCCGTTCACCCGGCCAAGCCCCGCCCCGGCGACCTGGTCGCGGTGGTGTCCCCCTCGGCAGGGCTGCCCGGCCTGTTCCCGCTGCCGCACGAGCTGGGCCTGCGCAGGCTCCGCGAGGACTTCGGGCTGCGGACCGTGGAGTATCCGACCACCCGGCGCCTCGGCGCGACGCCGGCGGAACGGGCCGCGGACCTCCATGCGGCCTTCGCGGACCCCGAGGTCAAGGCCGTGATCGCCAGCATCGGCGGCGACGACCAGATCGCCGTCCTGCCGTACCTGGACCGCGAGCTGCTCGCCGCCCACCCCAAGCCCTTCTTCGGGTACAGCGACAACACCAACCTGCTGCTGTTCCTGCGGGACCTCGGCATGGTCGCCTACCACGGCGGCTCGGTGATGGTCGAGCTGGGCCGACCCGGGAAGCTGCACCCGGCGACGGCGGCCTCGCTCCGCGCGGCGCTGTTCACCTCGGGCCCGTACGAACTCACCCCGGCGTCCGCCTCGGGGGACGTCAACAGCCCCTGGGACGACCCGCGCACCTTCGACTCGGAACCGCCGACGGAGCCGGTCGACGGCTGGACCTGGTACGGCGGTGACCGGGTCGTCGAGGGCCCCGGCTGGGGCGGCAACCTGGAGATCCTCGCCCAACTCCTGATGGCAGGCCGCATCGGGCCCTCGGCATCCCACGCGGGCCGGGTCCTGTTCCTGGAGACCTCGGAGGACATGCCGCGCGCCGAGGAGGTGTACCGCGTCCTGCGGAGCATGGGCGAGCGCGGGCTCCTGCGGCAGTTCCCCGCGCTGCTGATGGGGCGGGCCAAGAGCTGGTCGTTCGACAACCTCCTCGACCCGTCGGGCAGGGCCCTGTTCCGGCAGCGGCAGCGGGAGGCCGTCCTGCGGGCGCTGCGGGAGTACGCCCCGGACACGACGGCCGTGTTCGACGTCGACCTCGGCCACACCGACCCGCAACTCGTGGTGCCGGTCGGCGGAAACATCCGGGTGGACGGACCGGCGCGGCGGATCGTCGTCACCTACTGAGGGCCGACGACATCACCGGGCGGCCACCGCCCGCAGGACGGCCGGAACCGGGTACGGACCATTGGCAGGGGTACCGGGCACTCCCTACCATGGGCCGGTTCCACGGCACAGGCCCGACAGGGCCACGAGGAGGGCACATGGACTTAGGGCAGAACCCCCAGCCACCCGTGATCGACATGCACACCCCGAGCGTGGCGCGCATGTACGACTGGCTCCTGGGCGGCGTGGAGAACTACGACAGCGACCGCACCGCCTGCGCCAAGTTGCTGGAGATCGCGCCCAGCACCCAGCTCCTGGCCCGGAACAACCGGGCGTTCCTCACCCGGGTCGTGCGGACCCTCGTCGAGGACTACGGCATCCGGCAGTTCCTCGACCACGGATCCGGCCTCCCCACCCAGGACAACGTCCACGAGGTGGCCCAGCGCGTCGATCCCCGCTGCAAGGTCGCGTACGTCGACAACGATCCGATGGTCCTCGCGCACGCCCAGACGACCCTCCACGACAACGCGGGCACCCTGGTCATCTCGCGGGACATGCGGGACACGGAATCGATCCGGCGGGCGACGGACACCTTCCTGGACTGGGAGGCACCGATGGCCGCCCTGTTCGTGTCGGTCCTGCACTGCATCCCGGACACCGGCGACGAGTTGGATCCGGCGGCGGTCGTGCGCCGGACCGCGGCCATGCTGCCGCCGGGCAGCTTCATGGTGATCTGCCAGCTCGTCAGCGACGATCCGGTCGTGCGTGAGGACGTCACCCGACTCATGGACGTGAGCACGCACGGCCATTGGGGCCGGGTGCGCGAAACCCACGAGGTGGAGCGGTACTTCGACGGGCTGGACATCCTCGAACCGCGCCTGGTCGACGTGGTCGACTGGCGGCCCGACAGCACTCCGCCCCCCGCCGAGCTCCGACCGAAGGACTGGGTCGAATGGGGCGGCGTGGGTCGCCTGCGCTGAACCCGGTTCAGCGGAAGGCGTCCAACGCCTCGACGATCAGTTCCCGGCTGCGGTCCCGGGAGGCCGCCGCGACCCGCAGGTTGCTCAGCGCGTTGCGGTGGTCGTCCAGGGCCCGCGGCCGGGTCACGTAGTTCGCGCCGTTGATGTGCTCGACGTAGGCCAGCTCGCCGGGCCCGCCGTCGCGGAACGTGAGGTGCGTGATCGGGTAGGGCGGTGCGGCGACGTATCCCGACGTCATGTCGAGGATGCGGATGTTGACCTTGGCGGTGTCGCCGGCGCTCAGTAGGTACGACAGCTGTTCGCGCATCACCTCGGCACTGCCGCAACGGCGCTTGAGGACGCCCTGGTCGAGCAACACCGTCAACCGCGGCACCTCGGCCTCCATGAGGCGCAGGCGGCGCTGGGTGCGCAGTTGTACGACCCGGACGATCTCCTCGTGCGGGGCGCTGGGCATGACGGCCCGGACCATGTGCGCGGCGTAGTCGGGCGTTTGGAGGATGCCGGGGACCACGAGGTTCTCGTAGAGACAGATCTCCTCGGCGTCGCCCTCCAGTTGGATGAGACGCCTGAGGTATCCGGGAGTCACGTCGCTGTACTGCTCGTACCACTCGCAGTCCTGGGCGAACTCCAGGAGCCGTTCGAGCGTCCGCGTTTCCTCGGCGTCCAGTCCGTAGTGCCGGGCCAGGTCCATGACGTCTTTGGGCTTGGGCGGGCTCTCGCCCCGCTCCAGGCGGCTGATCTTCGAGACGGATCCGCGGATGACGGGGGCCACGTCCCGCAGGGTGAGGCCGCGGTCCTCACGGAACCCGCGAAGCGCCTGCCCCAGGACGCGGCCGGCCGCCGCCCGGCCCGGCTCTCGCCCCAGCGGCAGTACCGGAGCGACCTGATGATCGGGCAGCGGCTCGGGGAGCGCGGGCATGTGAACTCCTATACGACTGAGGCGGGTCCCAGTCATCACCATGGAGTCTCTCCACCCGACCGTCCAAGCTTTGGCCTACGATTTAGCCCGGAATTCGGCCTGCCAAACGGACCGAGGTCCGGCCGTCATCCCGCCAGGTGATCGAATTCGGACCGCTTCGCGCCGTCGACGAACGCCTCGATCTCGGCCGCCGTGAAGACCAGCGCGGGTCCGTCGGGGAAGCGCGAGTTCCTCATCGCCACCCCGCCGCCGTCGAGTGCGGCGACCTCCACGCAGTTGCCGTTGCCCACGCTGGAACTGCTCTTCACCCACGTCACGTCGGGAATCTCGCTCGCCACGACCCCATTGCGTAACCGCATGTTCGGTCCCCTTCTCGTCGGACACTCATGATCACGCAATCCCATATGGGATTGCACGACAAGCACTTACGAGAATGCTAGCCACGCCGGCGCCGAACGGGAGTCCCCCGAAAGGGTGCTCGCGTATCGGCCAGTTCCGGCCGGTTCTGTCCGCCCCGCACGGACCGCGCCGTCACGCGGGCCAGACCGTCGGGCGGTCCCCGAGCAGCCGGAACCGGCCCGAGGAGACCGTGTAGAAGTACAGGCCGCCGTCGCCGGTGAAGGTACCGTTCGCCGCTTCGAAGGCGTACTTCTTGGACACCCCCTCGTACGTCGTCGCGCGCACCGTCGCGAGCAGGTCACCGCGTTCCACCCGGCTGCGGCCCAGGCCCTGCGCGCACCGGGCCAACAGGTGCACCGCGTCGTAGGCCTCGGCCGCGTGCAGCGGGGCCGGGCGGCCGTGCCGGGCCCGGTAGGCGGCGTCGAAGGCCCGGGCCGAGGGAGCGGCGGACGGATCCACGGCGGTGGAGACCACCAGCCAGCCCTCCGCGCTCCCGGCCGCCTCCGCGAGGAACAGCGGGTCGTGCACCGCCCGGGTGCCGATCACCCTGCCCCGGTAGCCCGTTCCGGCCAGGGCCCGGGCGAAGCGGGCCGCGCCGGCGGGACCGCCGCCGTAGAGCACCGCGCCCGCACCGGCGGCGTCCCGGGCGACCGCCGCGTGGTCGGCGTCCGCCGCCACCGTCGCCGGGGTGACGGGCCGTTTGCCCGCGCGCAGGGCCTCGCTGAGGGCACGGGTGGTCTGCCAGCCGTACGGGGTCCCGTCGTCCACGATCATCGTCGTGCCCCGGTCGCGTCCGGTCAGGTATTCCACGACGGGCCGCATCTGGTAGGCGTCGTTGGGCCGCAGGCAGGTGAAGACGCGGTTGATCCGCGTGGTGTCCCCGTCGGAGGCGCTGAGGAGGGGCAGGCCCGCCCGGTCGTAGTGGCCGAGCGCGGCGGCGACGGCCGGCCCTCCGGTGGCCGCGAGTACGGCCACCACCGAGGCGTCGGCGGCGAAGCCCTCGGCCGCCGCGGCAGCGGGACCGGCCGCGCCCCGGTCGTCGGTCTCGGACAGCCGGTAGGCGAAGGGCAGTTCGGTGCGGCCGGTGAGCTCCTCCACGGCCAGTCGGGCGCCGTCGCGCTGGGCCTCGCCGACGGCCCGGCCGGGGCCGGTCAGGTCGGCCTGGAGGCCGATGGCGAGGGTGGGTCGCTCGGGGCGCGCTTCGGGCTCCCGGGGCGGGTCGGGGCGCCGTGCGAACCAGGCGGCCGCGCCGCCACCGGCCGTCAGGGTCAGCGCGGCCGCGGCGAGGACGGTACGGCGGCGCGGTGCGGGACGCACCGGGACGGCCGCGGGCGGGGCCGGGTCGGCGGGCGGCGGTGCCTGGGTGCCCGGGGCGGCGTCGGGGCCGGGCACGGGAGCCGTCGGGCGGGTCGGTTCGATGTCGGGGAGTTGCAGCATCCGCGCCGAGCGTTCCGCGATCAGTTGGAGCAGCGGCGCGGGGAGCCAGGGGCCGGGCAGGTCCCCGGTCAGGGCCTGACGGAGCCCCTCGGCCGTCGGCCGGTCGGCGGGTGCCTTGGCGAGGCAGCCGGCGATGACGGGCAGCAGGTCGTGCGGGATCCCGACGGTGTCGGCGGTGTCGTGGACGGTGCGGAAGAGCATGGCTTCGACGGGTCCCGAACCGAAGGGTCGGCGTCCGGTGACCGCGTACGCCAGGACGCAGCCCAGCGCGAAGATGTCGCTCGGCGGCCCGATGCGGCCGCCCTGTGCCTGTTCCGGGGACAGGAAGCCCGGGGATCCGATGACGACGTCGGTGGCGGTCAGCACGGTGTCGTCCAGGGCCCGGGCGATCCCGAAGTCGATGAGTCGGGGTCCGTCGGTGGCGAGCAGGACGTTCGCGGGCTTGACGTCGCGGTGCACCAGGCCGGCGCCGTGGACGGCACCGAGGGCCTCCGCGAGCCGCGCCCCGAGGAAGCGCACGCTGTCGGGCGGTAGTCCACCGGTCCGGGCGACGGCGTCGCTCAGCGGCGGCCCGGGCACGAACTCCGTGGCCAGCCAGGGCGCGGCGGCCTCCGTGTCGGCGTCGACGACGGGCACGGCCCAGGGGCTGCGCACCCGGCGGGCGATGGCCACCTCGCGGCGGAAGCGCACCCGGAAGGCGGGGTCGTCGGCGTACTCGGCGCGGACGAGTTTGACGGCGGCGAGCGCGCCGCCGGCGGAGCGGCCGAGCAGGACGACGCCCATCCCGCCCGCGCCGAGGCGGCCGAGGATGCGGTAGCCGCCGACCCGGGCCGGGTCGACGGCGTGCAGGGGCCGCATCAGCGGGCGCTCCCGCCCCGTGCGGTGGCTCGGCGGCTCACTTCAGCTCCAGTTCGATGCGGTACAGGGCCTTGGCGGCGCCCTCGGCGGCCAGCAGGAGCAGGTCGCGGGTCTCGTACCCCTGCGCGCCCTTGACGGAGAGGGCCATCACGACGCTGCCGATCCGGGACTTGGTCCACACGTAGCCCTGCGGTGCGCCGGCGCCGCCCGATTCGGCCGAAACGAACTTTCCGGACTCGAACAGGGAGGCGTCGGCGTTCAGGACCGACTCCTTCGGCTGGTGCATGGACATCAGGCCGCGCAGGAACTGCCCGCCGCCCAGGTCCTGGTCGGGGCAGCGGAAGCTCTGCTGCACCGTGTCCTGCATGTCGCGGTCCGCGGAGGCCTGGTCGCGGTGCACGGTGAGCGTCACGGAGCCGAGGACGCGGCCCTTGCCGTCCTTGGCCGGCATGTCGATCCTGCGGGTGTGGCTGTCGAGCACGTCGGCGGGCAGCGGTCCGCGCGACCACGCGCAATCGGCCGACAGGACGGGCCGGTCGCCACCGCCCTCGTACGGGTCGTGCCGGACCAGGCCGGCCGACCAGGAGTCCGGGTCCAGCGCGGCGGCCCGGGTGAACCGGCGCGCGTCCTCGGCGGTGCGCGGGACGCGCGCCGGGTCGGCGGTGAAGGTGTACGCGGTCGGCAGGGTCCCGGGAGGCGTCGAGCCCGAGGGGAGCGGCACGGGCGTCCCGGCGGGCGGTGCGCCGGCGACCGTCCCGGAGGGCTTCGCCGTGGCGGCCGTCCCGGTGGGACCGGGCCCCGGCTCGGCCCCGCCTGCGTCCGTACCGCACCCGGCCAGGAGCAGGGACGCCACGAGCGCCCCGCCCAGTGCCCCTGCTCCCGCCAACGCCCTCGCACGACGCATGACCGCCCCCTGAACTGCCGTCGGTTCCCCCTGTTCCGCACACCGTAGCCGGCGCGGGGGGCCGGCCGCCTGAGTACGTGAACCCGATCACCTGAGTAGGAAGGGCAGTTGCCCCCTACCGGAACGGCTCGCCCGGAGACCGGACAGCCTGTGGGGCCGCCGGCGCGCCATCCCGACCCCGGTCGCGCATTGGGCATATCGGGCTAAAGGGCGGTGCGTCGGACGGCCCAGGCGGCGTCGCCTCGCCATAGTCGTCCCTGGCAGCCGCCTGGTTGCCGCCCCGGGCCGCGCGTCGCGGGCCGGGCGGAAGTCTTCGTAGAGGAGCGGCTCATGCTGAAGCCCACCAGGACCATCCTCGCTCTCGCCGCCGGAAGCCTGGTGCTCGGCCTGGTCGGTGCGGGCGTCTCCGTCGCGGACGAGGGTCCGTTCGGCGACCGGCCCGCGCAGGAAGACGTGTACGACGACGTCCAGACCGGCGGGCCGGTCATCTACCCCAAGCCGCGCCACGCCCTGGGCAAGGTCGTCTCCCGCGGGCCGCTCAAGGTCCGCAGCAAGCCGAGCACGCGCGGGTACGAGCTGGGCAAGGTGTACCCGAACCAGAAGCTGGCGATCGAGTGCAAGCAGCGCGGTGAGCGCGTCGACGGGAACGACCTCTGGTACCTCCTGGACCGCAAGGACCGCCAGGAGGACATGAACGGCGAGCCGGTCCGCGGCGACGAGTCGGACGGCCCCCGCGGCGACGAGCGCCGCATGGACCACCGGGAGGCCTGGGTCTCCGCCCGTTACGTCAACAACATCACGCCCGTGAAGTGGTGCCGCTGACCTTCCGGGTCATTGCGGCGGGCGTACGCTCCGGGGCCCCGCGCACTCGGCTCCGTACGCCCGCACCCGCTCGCGCAGTTCACGGTCCGCCGTGACCACGACGCAGCCGCGGCCCGCGTGGGCCGCGGCCAGCTCGACGATCCGGTCGTCACCGCTGCCGGGGGCCTCGTCCACCCGTACCCCGGGCACGGACGGGACGCCCCGGGCGGCGCCCTCGACCACGAGGATGATCTCCTCCCCCGCGTCCCGCAGCGCGAGCCGGTCGCGCAGCCGCTCGGCGGCGGCGCGCCGGTCCCGCCACCAGCCGTCGGGGACGGACCCCACCACGTTCGCGGCGTCCACGATGAGGACCGTCACGGCGTCACCCCTCAGAAGTCGCCGTAGTTGACCTGCCAGGTCGGCAGGCCCATCCGGCGCCAGATCGCCACGACGCGGTCCCGGTCGTCGAGCGAGACGCGGACCGCGTAGCGGTCGCGCACGTGCGCGTCGAAGAGCTCCGCCTTGACCACGTCGTCGCGGCGCACGTCCCCGGCGGCCCGCATCCACAGCTCGTCGTAGGGCACCCGGTGGCTCCGCAGCCAGGACTCCGTCTGCGGCCGGTGTTCCTCGCTGCGCCCCGACAGCAGCACGATCACGTCGCCGTCGGCCCGCCGGAAGGCGTCCAGGGCGCGGCTCACCGGCTCGTTGAGCAGGTCGAGTTCGCAGCGCGAGAAGTCGTACGGTCCCCGGTTGCCGATCAGCGCGAGGGTCCCGTCGATGTCGCACATGACCGCGGAGGGCAGCGCCGGGTCGGGGACGTAGGGCCGCACGGCGGGCAGGGCCGCCCCGCCGGAACCGCCGTTCATCCACTCCGCGGTGAGCCGCCAGCCGCCCTTGCGGGCCTTTTGGTGCTTGTCCGCCAGGATCCGGATGATCTCCTCGCCGACCTGGCGTTCCCGGGCGGCGTCCCGGCGCAGGCACTCCTCCAGGGGCACGTCGGTGAAGTCGTGCACGACGAAGGTGGCGAGGCCGCCGACCGCCGCCTTGAGTCGCTTCGGGATGTTCTTGGTCAGGTGGGTGTTGTCGACGACCACGTCGAACCCGCCGTCGACGGCGGCGCGGACGGCCGCGTCCTGGATCTCCAGGACGGTCTGCTCGTGGGCGAAGGACCGGCTCCGCTCGGGGTCCGGCAGGTCGAGCATGGCCCGCAGGTCATCGAGGTTGACGCGCCGCATCCGGCCGCCCGACCGCGCCTGCAGCGCGCGGGCGGCGGTCGTCTTGCCGGAGGCCGGCAGTCCCGTCATGAGGTGCACGACGGGCAGCACGGTCGCCCCGGCCCCGTCGCCGTCCGCGGCTTCCCGCGGAGCGGCCTCGCCCGCTGCGGAGTTCCGCACGACGGACTGCCGACCGGCGGGGGCCGTCGGTCGGGCCGCGGCCGGTACGACGGCGCGCGGCGAGTCCCCGGGCACGGGACGGGGAGTGCCGGCGGGCCCCTCCGCGCCCTCCTCGTCGGTGGTGTAGGCGTCGGCCACGTCGGGGCGTACGTGTCGCCAGCCGGCGAGTTCGGTCGGCCGGCCGTCGAGCCGCAGGAACATCGCCGGGCGGAGGTCCCGGTTCGGCAGTTCCTTCACGGCGCGGGCGAAGGCGCCCCGGTCGGCGGCCAGGTGTGCGAGGCCCGCGTAGGCCTCGTCGATGGCCCGTTCGTGCTCCGCCGCCTGCTGCTCCAGGCGCGCGATCACTTCGCGGACCCAGGCGTCGAACTCGTCGGGCACCTGCTCCAGCAGGGCGTCCAACGGCTTGCCGCCCGAGGCCTCGACCTCGGCGACGGTGCAGTTGAGGCCCTGCGCGAGCCGCTTGGCGGGCACGTCGGCGAACCGCTGGATGCCGTGGCCGCGCCAGATGTCGCGCTCGTTGACGCCGGTGAGGACGTGGTGGAGCCGGACGTACTCGGACAGCTTGGCCTTGGCGCGCACGCCGGAGGCGAAGCGCAGCACGAAGCCCTCGGCGTCGGTGCCGGTGGCGGGCGCGCCGCCGGGCATGGTGTTGGACTCCGTCAGCGCCATCAGCTCGCCCAGCGGCATGGCGGGCCACACCTTGACGACGGAGCCGACGCCGTCCCAGTGGGTGGCGGCCTCGGCGAGGGGGACCTCGGTTCCGTCCGGACCGAAGGCGGCGAGCAGGACGAGGTCGCGGCGCTCGCCGTAGTTCACGACGATGCGGTTCTGCGGGTACAGGATCTCCGCGAGGTAGGTGACGCCCGGGCGCAGCGCGCCGGTGTCCTTGCCGTCGAGGCGCCGCTGGGCCCAGGTGGCCTGGGTGCTGACGAAGGATCCCTTGGAGGCGACCCGCCAGCGGTCCGCGTAGTGGAAGACGACGGCGAGGCTGCCGTCGACCTTGTCGTACACCTCGAACGGCTCGTCCGGGAGGGCGGGCGCGTAGGGCATGCCGGCCTCGTGCTCGCCGACGTTGAAGAACTTCGGCAGCGGCAGGGCGACGACGGCGCCGGTGCTGTCGTCGGCGACGAGTCCGCGGCACCGTGTGGTGACCTGGTTCCAGACGCCTTCGTACTGGGCCGACCTGGTGTAGGTGTAGATCGACAGCGGCAGTTCGGGGTGCGGCTTGCGGGTGACGTACCCTGCGGCGATCGACTCGGCCAGTGCCTGGGCGGGCACCAGGTCATGCAGAGTCAGGTGGTCCTGGCTCATGGGTTCCTCCCGGTTTGAGATGGCTCATTCTCGCCTGTGGGAGGGGGTGTCCGGTAGTCAATTATGCCTGGTCGGAGCGGCGCCCAGGCGGTTGATGTCCCGGGGGCGCAGGATGCGGCCGGGGACCTCGCGCCCGGGGACCCCGTCACCTCGAGCGGCGACGGCGATCATGGCGCGGCCGAGGTCCTCGGTGGTGGTGACGAGGTTCGGATTGATCCGCCGGAGCACCGCGATCAGCGGCGCGGTGACGGTGTAGAGGGTGCGGTAGAGCCGGGTCTTCGAAGGCACCCCGCGGACGGGCTGGACGATCCCGGGGCGGAACATGTAGGCCCTGAAGGGGAGTTCCAGGAGGTCGTTCTCGGTTCGACCCTTGACCCGGGCCCACATGGAGCGCCCCCGGCCGGTGCTGTCGGTGCCTTCGCCGGAGACGTAGACGAAGGTGAGCCGGGGGTTGGCGGCGGCGAGCGGCCGGGCCACGGCGAGCGTCAGGTCGTGGGTGACGCGGCGGTATTCCTCCTCCTTCATGCCGACGGAGGAGACGCCGAGGCAGAAGAAGCAGGCGTCGTGGTCGGGCAGCTCGGCGGCGAGGGCCGACAGGTCGGACGGGTCCGGCTGTACGACTTCGCGCAGCTTGGGGTGGCTGACGCCGAGCGGGGTGCGCCCGATCGCCAGGACGCCGGTGACGGCGTCGTCGCGCAGGCATTCGCGCAGGACGCCCCGCCCGATCATGCCGGTTGCGCCGAGGAGGATGACGTTCACGCGGGCAGCCTACGTCCCGTCAGTACGTGATGCAGAGCTCGTTGCCCTCGGGATCGGCGAGGGTGGTCCAGCGGAAGGGGCCCTGGGCCGCTTCGTGCAGGTGGGTGGCGCCCATGGCGAGGAGTCGGTCGACGACGCCCTGCGGGTCGTCCTCGCCGATGCGGACGTCGAGGTGGACCCGGTTCTTCACGGTCTTGGGCTCCGGCACCAACTGGAACAGGACGCGCGGCGCCTGTTCGAGCCCCTCGGGGTGGCGGATGGCCGCGCCGAGCTTCCAGACCAGCACGCCGCGGTGGGTGGTGGTGTCCTCGTCGCTCGCGTGCCCCGCCGCGATCACGCCGCGGATGAACTGTTCGTCACTGGGCTCCACTTCCCAGCCGAGGGCCTCGGCCCACCAGTCGGCGAGCGGGTGCGGGTCCGTGGAGTCGATGGTCACCTGGAACGTGTACGCCATGCCGGGACCCTACTGAGTGCCCCCGCGTCCCGCCACCGGAAGGGCCGGCCCGCCTCCCGTGCGGTGCGCCCGCACGGGCCCGGTACGGCGTCAGGGCCCGGGTGCGCCGGAACCGGGGCCGGGGCGGGACCGGCCGCCCCGGCGGGACAGGCAGAAGGCCGCGCACGTGAGGACGCACGCTCCGACCGCGATCCAGAGCAGCACCTCGCCCAGCGGACGCAGCCACCCCGGACCGGTGGCGGCCGCGGCGGACAGGCAGGCCGTGGCGGTCATGCCGAGCGGGAAGACGGTCGACCAGCGGCGGATGTCGTAGTGCGGTCGGGGGCTGCGCACTTCGGCGGCGAGGAGGACGGCGTACCAGACGAGGGAAACGGCGAGGCAGGCCAGGGTGAGGGTGCGCAGCGCGGTGTGCGCGGCGCCGGTCCAGAGGGGGGAGGCGGTGAGTTTCGCGCCCGCCAGGGCCGTGATGGACAGGGCTCCGCCGGCCACCCAGTGGTCGCCCGCCCCGCCGGTGACCTCCCGGAAGTCGAAGCGGGGCAGGGCCAGCGCGTAGAGCAGCAGGCCGAGGCAGAAGCAGGCCAGGGCGGCGCGGGCGAGCCACTCGACGTGCCGGCTGTCGGCCAGGGTGGCGGCGAGTACGGCGAGGCCTTGGGTGGCGACGCAGGCCAGGAAGGCGGCGCCGGGCATCCGTCGGCGCCAGTGCCGGACGACGGCGCCGAGCAGCCCGGGCCACAGGACGGCGGCGAGTACCAGGAGCGCGGTGGCGACGCTCTGCGCGGCCGGCCGGTCGAGCTGCGCGACGCGGGTGCCGATCACGGTGGTGGCGGCGACCGCGGTGAGGGCGGAGGGGGTGTAGGCCTCGGCCCGGAACCGGCCGCGGTCGGCGACGAGCAGGCCCGCGAAGTCTGCGGCCAGTACCAGCCACAGCGCGCCGGCGGCGGCGAGCGCCACGAGGGAGATCCAGGTGCGGCCGACGAGGTCCAGGCCGACGGAGAGGATGCCGGCGGCCATGACGACGCCGCCGGCAGCGGGCGTGAGGCCGGCCCATCGGCCCCGGTCGGGTTCGACGCTCATGTTCACCGGCTTTCGATCCCATCCGGCTCGCGAGGGGTGCGGTTCGGGCGGGTCCCATGACACCTCAACGCGGCGGCGCCCGGGGCGGCGGCGCGCCGTGTCCTCACATGACGCCGCGGGTGCGGAACTGGACGCTGATCCGGGGGCCGACGGCGCGGAGCGTCTTGGGGACGGCGTGCTCCATGGTCCGCTGGCAGGAGCCGCCCATGACGACGAGGTCGCCGTGGCCCAGGGGCAGCCGGAGCAGGGTGGCGCCGCCGTCGCGCGGGCGCAGTACGAGGTCGCGGGGATCACCGACGGAGAGGATCGCGACCATGGTGTCCTGCGTCGCGGAGCGGCCGGTGCGGTCGCCGTGCCAGGCGACGCTGTCGCGGCCGTCGCGGTAGAGGCACAGACCGGCGGTGACGAAGGGTTCGTTCAGCTCGGCGGCGTAGTGCCGGCCGAGCGCCGTGCGGGCTTCGGTGAGGACGGGGTGGGGCAGTTCCGCGCCGTCCCCGTAGAACGCGAGCAGCCGGGGCACTTCGACCTCGCGTTCGTACATCTGCCGGCGTTCGGCGCGCCACGGGACCTCGCCGGCGAGGCTCTCGAAGAGGGCGTCGGCTCCGGTCAGCCAGCCGGGCAGCCGGTCCACCCAGGCCCCGGCGCCGAGGTGCGTGCGTCGCATCCCGGCGAGCGGGCCGAGTCGGATCTCGTCGGTCTGGTCGAAGAGGGAGCCCTGGAGCGCGTGCATGGTTCCACGATACCCCTGGATCCGAACATACGCTCGAATTCGTGCGTCGGCGTCGACACGCGCGGCCCCGCCACCGCCTCCTCCCGGCCGGAGTGCCGACGCCATGGCCCTGTGCCACGCTGAATCGGGGGATCACCCGTCCCGGCTGCTCGTCCGGCTCTGCCATCCGAGGAGACCCACATGGCCAGTGACGCCACCCGACCCCAACCAGGGCGCGCGCACCCGAGCCCCACGCACGCGCACACGTCCGGGACCACCGTCTTCGCCGCCGCACTGATGATCTTCGGCGGCATCATGGCGATCTTCGAGGGGATCGCGGCCATCTCGCGCGACGGCCTGTTCCTGATGACCCGCCACTACGTGTTCCGGCTCAGCCTGACGGGCTGGGGCTGGATCCACGTGATCCTCGGTGCCATCCTCGTCCTCGCCGGTTGCGCGGTGCTCAGCGGCGCCCTGTGGGCGCGCTACTTCGGCGTGGCCATCGCGGGCCTGGGCGCGATCGCCAACTTCCTCTGGCTGCCGTACTACCCCCTGTGGGCGCTGGTGCTGATCGCCATCAACGTCTTCATCATCTGGGCCCTGTGCACGGGCATGCACCGCGAGGCGGATACGGGCCCGGTGCGCTGATCCCGGTGCGCCGACCCCGGCGGGCGGCGGAGTGCGGAACGCACCCCGCCGCCCCCGTACGTGCGAGCCCCCCACGCCGAAATTCGGGTGCCGCGGCGCAGGGGGCCCGCTACCGTCGATCCCATGAACGTCACCGGCCGAACCACCACCGCGACCGCGCGAGCGACCAGCTCGCCGGCCGCCGCCTGACGTTCCCCCTCCCCCGGCGACCGGACAACGGTCCGCCGGTGGCTCCCGTGACGTTTCCTCGTCCGGATCCCCCGCCTTCGCGGTTCCCGTCGTCCGGTGCCTCCCCGCCCCACGCGAAGGAGCCACCCCAATGCAGACGGAACACGTGGTCCGCACGTTCGTCGAATACTTCCAGGAGCGCGGCCACCGCCTCATCGGCGGCTCGACGCTGCTGCCGCCGCCCGGCGATCCGGTCCTGTTCACCACCTCCGGCATGCACCCGCTCACCCCCCACCTGGAGGGGCGCCCCCACCCGCTGGGCAGCCGGCTGGTCAACACCCAGCGCTGCCTGCGCACCACGGACCTGGAGGAGGTCGGCGACGCCACCCACCTGACGGTCTTCGACATGCTCGGCACCTGGTCGCTGGGCGACTACGAGGGCCCGCAGAGCCTGGAGTGGGGGTACGGGCTGCTCACCGAAGGGCTGGGCGTCGATCCGGGACGGCTGCACGCCACGGTCTTCGGCGGCGACGACCGGATCGGCCCGGACACCGCCTCCCTGGAGCTGTGGCAGGGCCTCGGGGTTCCCGTGGAGCCCACCGTCGAGGACAACTGGTGGTCGAACGGGCCGACCGGCCCGTGCGGACCCGACTCGGAGATCTTCCTGTGGACCGGTGACACCCCACCGACGTCCACCCCCACCGGCGACGACCGCTGGGTGGAGGTGTGGAACCACGTGATGATGCGCCACCGCCGGCTCGACGACGGCTCGCTGGTCCCGTTGCCCCAGCGCAACGTCGACACCGGACTCGGTCTGGAACGCCTGGCCGCCCTGCTCCAGGGCCGCACCTCGGTGTTCGACTGCGACGTGTTCGACCCCTGGCGCCGCCTCGTACCGGCCTTGTGGGCCCTGGACGAGCCGTCCCTGCGCCTGGTCCAGGACCACCTGCGCTCCGCCGTCGTCGTGATCGGCGACGGGGTCCGCCCGGCCGGCACCGGCCGGGGCTACGTACTGCGCCGGCTCGTGCGGCGGGTCCTCACCGTGCTGTGGCGCGGCGAGCGCTCGCGTGGTCTCGGTGACCTGCCGGACGAGTTGCTGCGGCACACCCTGGACCACTTCCGGCAGGACGTGGACCCGGGCGAGGTGCGCCGGATCCTGCTGGAGGAGGAGCGGCGCTTCGGCCGGCTCCTCGAGCGCGGCCGGCGGGTACTGGCCCGGCCCCGGTTCCGGGGTCCGCTGGAGGAAGGCGACTTCCACTACCTGCACGACACCCACGGCCTGCCACGCGACCTGGTGATGAGCCTGCGCCCGGAGTGAGGGTCCGCCCCCGCGGGGCGGCGACCGGGCGGGGTCAGGCGATGCCGTACCGCGCCTCGATGCCCGCGATCAGCAGGCGCAGGCTCTCCTCGAAACCCGTTCCGTAGTCCTGGAAGAGCTCGGCGCCCGCAGCCGCGGCGAGGGGGAAGTCGGCCATCCGCGCCGCGCGTTCGTCGACGTCGTAGCCCTCGCGGCGCTCACCCGCGACGGGCTCGACGCCCTGCTCCTCGGTGACGAAGCCGAGGGTGAAGAAGTAGGCCGTGGACGTGGCCCGGACGGCCTGGGGGAGGGTGAATCCGGCATCGACGAACGCGCGGAGGTTCTCCTCCATCCGGACGGCGTGCTCGGTGCCGGTGAAGCGCGAGCCGCTGTAGACCTTGGCGCCGTCCCGGTAGCCGAGCAGCACGGCGCGCAGGCCCGCACTGGTCGCCGTGAGGCGCTGTTGCCATGTGGCGTCCGGCGCGGGCGGCTCCGCCGCGGCCATCCGGCGATACATCTCCGTGGCCATCTCGTCGAGCAGTTCCTGCTTGTTCTTGAAGTGCCAGTAGAGGGCGGGCGCCTGGACGTCCAACTCCTTGGCGATCGCGCGCAGGGTCAGGCCGTCGAGCCCGACCTCGTTCAGCAGCCGCAGCGCCGTGTCGACGGCCTGCCTCTTGTCCAGCCTGGGGGTTCTCCTCGTTGCCACGCTTGACAGCTTAACACCGTTAAGTGCACTCTCGGACGGTAGCCACTTAACAGCGTTAAGGAGATTCCCGTGCATCAGGACACCGATGTGCTCGTCGTCGGCGCCGGCCCGACCGGGCTCGCCCTCGCCGTCGACCTCGCCCGGCGCGGGGTGCGCGCCCTCGTCGTCGAACGGGCCGACCGCCTGTTCCCCGGCTCGCGCGGCAAAGGGCTCCAGCCCCGCACCCTGGAGGTGCTCGACGACCTGGGCCTGCACGACGCCGTCCGCGCGGCCGGAGCCCCGTACCCGGTCGGCATGGTCTGGCAGGACGGGGCCCGGCAGGGCGAGCACGCGATGTTCGACCCGGGCGAGCCGGACGAGGGCTCGCCGTACGCGACGCCCTGGATGGTGCCGCAGTGGCGGACGCAGGAGATCCTCCACGGCCGCCTGCGCGAGCTGGGCGCGGCGGTCGCGTTCGGCCGGGAGCTGGTCGGCCTGTCCCAGGACGCGGACGGGGTGACGGCCCGCTTCGCGTCCGGCGCGCCCGTCCGCGCGCGGTACGCCGTCGCCGCGGACGGCGGCCGGTCCGCGGTGCGGCGCACCCTGGGCATCGGCATGACCGGGGAGACCGTCGACCCCTCAGCCATGCTGGTGGCGGACGTCCGGATCACCGGCCTGGACCGCGACCACTGGCACCTCTTCCCGCCGGCGCCCGGTGGGGGCTACCTCTCCGTCTGCCCGCTGGCCGGTACGGACGACTTCCAGGTGATGGCGCAGTTCCCCGAGGGCGAGCCCGACCTCTCCCTCGACGGCATCCGCACGGCCGTCGCCGCCCGCTCGCACCTCGCGCCCACCGACGTGACCGAGGTCAGGTGGGCCTCCGACTTCAGGCCGCGGGCCGCGATGGCGGACCGGTTCCGGGCGGGCCGCGTCTTCCTCGCCGGCGACGCCGCGCACGTGCATTCGCCCGCGGGCGGCCAGGGCCTCAACACCAGCGTCCAGGACGCGTACAACCTCGGCTGGAAGCTGGGCGCGGTCCTGAGCGGCGGCGCCCCCGAGGCCCTGCTCGACACCTACGAGGAGGAACGCCTGCCCGTCGCCGCCGACATGCTCGGCCTGTCGACCCGGGTCCATCGCGGCGAGACCCGGCGCGGCGGGGCCACCAGCCAACTCGGCCTCGGCTACCGGGATTCGTCACTCGCGGTCGAGACGCGCGCGGGCCTGCCCGAGGAGGCCCTTCGGGCGGGCGACCGGGCGCCCGACGGACTGCGCGACGGCGTTCGCCTCTTCACGGAGTTCAGGGGCCCGCACTGGACCCTGCTGACCGTCGGCCCGGACACCACCACCCCCGGAACCGGGCTCCGGGACTCGCCCGCCGTCCGCGCCGTGCGGATCCCCTCGTACGGGGCCTACGGGGACGGGGTGTTCCTGATCCGCCCCGACGGCTACGTCGGCTGGGCGGGCGATACGGCCGCGGGTGCGACGACGTACGCGGCCCGGTTCGGCCTGTAGGTCTCAGGCGACGGCCCAGGGGGTTGGCCCGGGGCGCCCTGGAGAGGATCATGGGCGCGCCGGGCCCACCGGGGCCGCGCGCACGCCCGTCGTCAGCCCGTCGCCCGTCCGCTGCCGCCACCACCGCGGCGGCGGCGGTGAGTCCAGGAGGTACGTGTGTCCGTCGCGTCGAGTTGTGCGTCCGGAAGCGTGGAGGTTCCACTGCTGGACGAGACGATCGGGGACAACCTCGACCGTACGGTGCGCGCGCATCCTGAGCGCGACGCCCTCGTCGACGTGGCCGCCGGCCGCACGTGGACGTACGCGGAGCTGGCGGCCGACGTGGACGCCCTCGCCCTCGGGCTGCTGGACCTGGGCATCGTCAAGGGCGACCGGGTCGGCATCTGGTCCCCCAACCGCGCCGAGTGGACGCTGGTCCAGTACGCCACCGCGAAGATCGGGGCGATCCTCGTCACCGTCAACCCCGCTTACCGCTCGCACGAGTTGGAGTACGTCCTGGGCCAGTCGGGGATCCGACTGCTGGTCGCGGCGGAACGCTTCAAGTCCTCCGACTACGCGGCGATGATCGAGGAGGTGCGCTCCCGCCGCGCCGGGTTGGAGTTCGTCGCCCTGCTGGACGGACCCTTGTGGCACTCGCTGTTCGCCCGGGGGCGAACGGCCGATCGGGCCGCGCTGGTCCGGGCGCAGGCCGCCCTGAACCCGGACGATCCGATCAACATCCAGTACACCTCGGGCACCACGGGCTTCCCGAAGGGCGCCACGCTCTCGCACCGCAACATCCTCAACAACGGTTTCTTCGTCGGGGAGTCCTGCGGCTACACCGAGCAGGACCGGGTCTGCGTCCCGGTGCCCTTCTACCACTGTTTCGGCATGGTCATGGGAAACCTCGCCTGCACCAGCCACGGTGCGGCGATGGTGATCCCCGCACCCGCCTTCGACCCGGTGGCCACCCTGGCGGCGGTCGAGGCGCAGCGGTGCACCTCCCTGTACGGGGTGCCCACCATGTTCATCGCGGAACTGGCCGCCCCGGGCTTCGAGGGGTACGACCTGTCGAGCCTGCGGACCGGCATCATGGCCGGCTCGCCCTGCCCGGTCGAGGTGATGAACGAGGTCATCGAGCGGATGGGGATGACGGAGGTGTCGATCTGCTACGGAATGACGGAGACCTCCCCGGTGTCCACGCAGACCCGGGCGGACGATCCGGTGGAGCGCCGGGTCTCCACGGTGGGCCGGGTAGGCCCGCACCTGGAGGTCAAGGTGATCGATCCCGACACCGGCCGGGTGGTGCCGCGCGGGACTCCGGGCGAGCTGTGCACGCGGGGCTACTCGGTCATGCTCGGCTACTGGGGCGAGCCGGAGAAGACGGCCGAGGCCGTGGACCCGGAGGGCTGGATGCACACCGGGGACCTGGCGGTCATGGACGGGGAGGGCTACCTCGCCATCACCGGCCGGATCAAGGACATGGTGATCCGGGGCGGCGAGAACCTCTACCCGCGCGAGATCGAGGAGTTCCTGCACTCCCACCCGGACGTGCTGGACGTCCAGGTGATCGGTGTGCCCGACCCCAAGTACGGTGAGGAGCTGATGGCCTGGGTGCGGATGCGCGAGGGGGCCGAGCCGCTGACAGCGGACGCCGTCCGCGCGTACTGCCACGGACGGCTGGCCCACTTCAAGATCCCGCGCTACGTGCACGTCGTGGACGAGTTCCCGATGACCGTCACCGGGAAGATCCGCAAGGTGGAGATGCGCGCGGCGGCGGCCCGCCTGCTCGACGGTCCGGGGCACGACGGGCGGCAACAGTAGCGGGGGCGGGCCCGCGTCACACCCGGATGACGACCTTGCCCCGTACCCGACCTGCCCGCAGCTGCGTTATCGCGTCCGGAACCTCGGCCAGGGCGTACGTCCGGTCGACGGCCGGGACGAGCGCGCCCGAGTCGATGAACTCGGCCAGGGCGAGCAGATCGTCCGCGCGGACCGCGGACGCGAGGGCCCGCAGGCGGTGCCGTACGAAGGGGGACAGCAGCAGGGCCCGCAGTTGGCGGTCGTTGCCGCCGATCCAGCGGCCCTCGCTCTCGCCGCCGACGATGACGAGGGTGCCGCGCGGGGCGAGCGCCCTGCGCAGGCTCCGCAGCGGGCGGTTCCCGGCGATGTCGAGGACGAGGTCGTAGCGCCGGGCGCCGTCGACGGGATCCTCGGTGGCGTAGTCGACGGTGTCGTCGGCGCCGAGCGAGCGGACCAGGTCCGCCTTGCCGGCGCTGCACACCCCGGTGACGTGGCCGGCCCCGAGGGCCTTGGCGAGTTGCACGGCGTACGATCCGACGCCGCCCGCCGCCCCGATGACCAGGACGCTCCCGCCGGGTCGGAGGCGGCCGGTGCCGCGCAGCGCCTGGAGGGCCGAGACGGCCGACACCGGTACGGCGGCCGCCTGTTCGGGGGTGAGTCCTGCGGGCCTGGGGGCGAGGCGGTCCTCCTTGGCACAGGCGTACTCCGCGAACGAGCCGTCGCAGATGCCGTACACCTCGTCGCCCGGGCCGAAGCGGGTGACGCCGGGACCGACGGCCTCGACCCGGCCCGCGACGTCCAGGCCTCGGACCCGGTTCCTGGGTTTGCGCAGACCGAAGCCGGCGGCGCGGATCAGGTGGGGCCGGCCGGTCATCAGGTGCCAGACGCCCTGGTCGACGCCGGCGGCGTGCACCCGCAGGAGCACCTCGCCCCGACCGGGCACGGGCCGGGGCACGTCCTCCAGGCGCAGCACCTCGGGCGGCCCGTAGACGTCCTGGACGATCGCTCTCATGGGGTTCCTCCCTCGTCACCCGAAGGTGCGGGCGTGGCGGGCGTGTCGGGCGTGGTGGAACCGCCCGCGTACTGGAAGACGCTGTCGAGCGGGAGGCCGAACACCGCGGCGATCTGGAAGGCCATCTCCAGGGAGGGCGAGTAGCGGCCCTGCTCGATGGCGATGACCGTCTGCCGGCTGACGCCGATGCGGCGCGCGAGTTCGGCCTGGGTCATCTCGCCGTGGGCGAAGCGCCGGGCCCGGATGGTGTTGGTGACCCTCGTCGGCTTCACCACGGGTGGAATCCGAACCGGTAGGAGACGATCTTGACCGTGGAGCCGAGGGCCGACGACAGGACGAAGGCCAGGTAGATCGCGTTGGCGATCCAGAAGGGCGCGGCCTCGACCATCGCCAGCAGGAGTCCGGCGACCGCGCCGATCACGACGAACGACTGGCCGACGTACTCGCCGAACCGGTGGATCTCCCGGTCCCGCCGGTCCTTGGTGTTGTCCTCCGCGGAGGCGAAGGCCGCCACCGCGACGTGCCCCGCGACGGAGGCGGCGATCGACAGCCCGACCGTCCACAACAGGGCGGCCGCGTAGGGCGCTTGATCCAGCGCCACCCCGGCGGGGCGCTCCAGTACGCACCACAGGTACACCGCGTACGAGGTCACCGCGACCACCAGCATGATCCAGGCACGTTTCTCTTCCACCGCCACTGCCACCACCACCGCTCATGTCAAGAAAACCAGACACGTGGAGTGTCAAGGACTCACGACATCGTGTCAAGCTTTCTTTACCTCGCCCACCATGTGGTCCGCACCGGGGCCGCGGGCGGGGTCATGACAGGCTGGGGCCATGCAGTTGCGCGATGTGATCTCGTCCCGGCTCCTTCGGCTCGTCGACGACGGTCGGGGTGGCCGGGACGGTCGGGACGGCGGTGACGCGCTCGACCGGCCCGTGCACCGCACGGTGACCATCGACCTGCCGGACCCGCGGCGGTTCGTCTCTCCCGGCGACCTCGTGCTGACCGGGCTGATTTGGCTACGGCAGGATCCCGAGCGCACCGACGCCTTCGTGCGGATCCTCGTGGAGGCCGGCGCCGCCGCACTGGGCGCGGGCGAGGCCGAGTTCGGGCACGTGCCCAGCGCGTTGGAGGAGGCCTGCACCCGGCACGGACTGCCGCTGCTGGCGATCGGCGTGGACGTCTCCTTCACCTCCATCGCCGAGTTCGTCGCCCGCCGGCAGGCCGGGGCGCGGCTCGGGAACCTGGCGGCGCTGGTGGACCGACACCGGCGACTGACGGCGACCGGCCGCACGGGCGGCGGGGCCGAGGCCCTCCTCGAACTGCTGCTGTCCGAACTGGACCTGCGTGCCCACCTGCTGTCCCCGACCGGCCGACTGGTCGCGGGCACCCGACCGGCCCTGGCCGAGGAGACGGCGACGGCCCTCGCCGGCCGGTTCCTGACCGCCGAGCGGACCACAAGGCGGGCCCCGCACCGCACGACGGTCCGTGCCGCGCCCTACTCGCTGTTCCCCGTACGGTCCGCTCCGGCGGCCTCGGCCGCGCCGACCGACTGGCTGGTGGCGGTCGAGGCGGACAGCGGCGACTGGCCCGGCGAACACATCGACCTCGTGGAACGGCTGGCCGCCCTCATGGCGGTGGAACGCGCCGGCCGGTACGCCGACCGCGCCCCCGGGCGGAGGGCCGCGGGGCGGCTGCTCGGCGCGTTGGAGTCCCCCGCGGGGGGCGGTGTGGCAGCGGCGACGGAGGCCGCGGCCCGTCTGGCCACGACCCTGACCGCGGCGAACGGGCCCGACGAGGCGGTCCGCTGGCAACCGGTGACGGCCCGGCTGGACACCCCGACGGGCGGAGCTCCCGTGGCCGAGCTGCTGGAGGAGGTACTGCTGCACCCGCGCTGCCTGGGGCCCGACGCCGCGCACCGGATCGCGGTGGCGGCGGCCGGGGACGCGGGCGAGGCGGTGGCCTTCGTCCTCCTGGCGCGGGGCGGGGGGCTGACGTCCGGGGCCGTACGGCACGTGGCGGGCGGGGCGTTACCCCTCGCGCTGCGGGACGGTGAGCGGTTGAGCTTCGGGCTCGGCGACCCGGTCGAGGAGGCGGCCGACCTGCGGCACGCCCTGGCGGAGGCACGCCACGCCCGCCGGGTGGCGGCGGCGCCGGGTACGGCGGGGACCGGGCCGGGATCGTCCGTCGGCGTGTGCGGCCCCGCCGACATGGCCTCGCACGTGATGTCCCTGCTGCCGCTGATCCCGGCGGAGGCCCGGCGGGCGTTCAGCCGCCGGCTGCTGTCCCCGCTCCTCGAGTACGACCGCCGCCACCACAGTGACCTGGTCCCCACGCTGCGGTCCTTCCTGGACCACGACGGCTCCTGGGCCCGGTGCGGGGAGGCGCTGCACCTGCACGTGAACTCGCTGCGCTACCGGATCACCCGCATCGAGTCGCTGACGGGCCGCAACCTGACCCGCCTGGAGGACAAGATGGACTTCGCCGCGGCGCTGCGCATGCAGTGACACGGGCCCGCCCGGAGCCGTACGCGGGCCCCGGGCGGGCCGGGCTCAGGCGCGACCGGCCGGGTCCTGGTCCTGGACCGGAAGCCGGTCCGGCACCGTCTCCGGGGACTTCGCCGGTGAGGGCACCGCGGCGAGCACGGGCGGGGCGGGCGGCGTGCGGCGCCCGGTGAGCCATACCGCCACGGGCTGGGTCCAGCGGGCGGTGAGCGGTCCGATGACCACCAGGAGCAGGACGTAGGCGGTGGCGAGCGGCCCCAGCGCGGGTTCGATCCCGGCGGTGACGGCGAGGCCCGCGATGACGATGGAGAACTCGCCGCGGGCGACGAGCGTACCCCCGGCCCGCCAGCGCCCGTTGACCCCGACGCCGGCCCGCTTGGCGGCCCAGTAGCCGGTGGCGATCTTCGTCAGTGCGGTCACCACGGCGAGCGCGAGCGCCGGCAGCAGCACGGGCGGGATGCTCGCGGGGTCCGTGTGCAGGCCGAAGAAGACGAAGAACACGGCGGCGAAGAGGTCCCGCAGCGGGCTGAGCAGGGTGTGCGTGCCCTCGGCGACCTCACCGGAGAGGGCGATGCCGACGAGGAAGGCTCCGACGGCGGCGGAGACCTGGAGCTGCTGGGCGACGCCGGCGACCAGCAGGGTCAGACCGAGGACGACGAGGAGGAGCTTCTCCGGGTCGTCACTGGAGACGAAGCGGGAGATGACCCGGCCGTAGCGGACGGCGACGAACAGGACGGCGCCCGCGACGCCGAGGGCGATGGCCAGGGTCAGGCTGCCCGCGGCGAGGCCGACGCCCGCGAGGAGCGCGGTGACGATCGGCAGGTAGACGGCCATGGCCAGGTCTTCGAGCACCAGGATGCTGAGGATGACCGGCGTCTCGCGGTTGCCGAGCCGCCCCAGGTCCCCCATCACCTTGGCGATGACCCCGGAGGACGAGATCCAGGTGACCCCCGCCAGCACGACGGCGGCGACCGGCCCCCAGCCCATCAGCAGCGCGGCGACCGCGCCGGGTACGGCGTTGAGGGTGAAGTCGACGAGACCCGCGGGGTACTGGGTCTTGAGGTTCGACACCAGATCGCTGGCGGTGTACTCGAGACCCAGCATGAGGAGGAGCAGGATGACGCCGATCTCGGCGCCGATGGCGACGAACTCCTCGCTCGCGCCCAGCGGCAGGAGCCCACCGGTGCCGAAGGCGAGGCCCGCGAGCAGGTAGAGGGGGATCGGGGAGAAGTGGAAGCGGCCGGCGAGTCTGCCCAGCAGACCCAGGCCGAGGATGATCGCACCGAATTCGATCAGGAAGACTGCTGAATGCACGTGCGGATCACTCCCGTCCGAGTATCGAGGCGGCCGCGTCGACGCCCTCGCGGGTGCCGATCACGATGAGGGTGTCGCCGCCCGCGAGGCGGAAGTCCGGCGCGGGCGAGGGACGGGCCTCGGCGCGGCGCAGAACGGCGACGACGGACACGCCCGTCTCGGTCCGCATCCGGGTCTCGCCGAGCACCCGGCCGTTCCAGTGCGAGTGCGCCGACAGTTCGATGCGTTCGGCGACCAGGCCCAAGTCGGTGGTGTGCAGCAGGTTCGGGCTGTGGTGCGCGGGCATCAGGGCGTCGATCAGGGACGTGGTCTCCGCCCCCGTCAGGTGCAGGGACTGCGCGCACGCGTCGGGGTCGTCGGCCCGGTACACGTTCACCGTCCGGGTCCCGTCCCGGTGCGCGATCACCGACAGGTGCCGGTGTTCCCGGGTGGTGAGGTCGTACTGCACGCCGATGCCGGGCAGCGGTGTCGTGCTCATCCGTGGAGCAGGCACAGCCCATCCCCCTCAATCTCGTTCTTTGCGATGGTGGTGTGGCGCGCGGCGGATTCAGGCAGGTGATCCGGCGCGGCAAGACCACATGTTGCCACCTGCGAACGAGTCGGGGATATGGGTGTCATGACGGATGGACACGGGCCCGAACGGCGGCGAGGATGGGGCGGGGGCCTGTCGCACGAAGGGAGCCGGCGTGACGCGCTGGACCGTCGCCCATGACGCGGGCAGGCCCGAGGGACGCGAGTGCGGGCACCTGGACGCGGCGGGCGGGGCCGAACCTCCCGCGCTCGGCGACGGCTGCGCCGGGTGCCTGGAGACCGGTCGGCCGTGGGTGCACCTGCGGCTGTGCCTGACCTGCGGTCACGTCGGCTGTTGCGACAGCTCCTCCGGGAAGCACGCCGCGTCGCACGCCGCCGCGTCGGGCCACCCGCTGGCCCGTTCCGTCGAGGACGGCGAGGCGTGGGCCTGGTGCTACGAGGACGAGGTGTTCCTCGTCCCGGCGGCCGGTCGGCGGGACTGAGACCGCTCAGGCGCGGGCGTGCAGCACCTCGCGCGCGGCCCGGGCGCCGGAGGCCAGGGCGCCCTGGAGCGAGCCGGTCGCCCGGTGGTCGCCGCACAGGTGGAGGCCGTCGGCGAGGCGGGTGGGACGGCTGAGGGGCCACGGCGGGAGCATGACGGGCAGCGCCCCCTCCACCGTGACGGCGGCGACCGGCTCCCACCCGCCCGTGTCCGTCCCGTAGGCCTCGGTCAGCGCCGCCAGCAGGTCCGCGGGGGCTTCGGGGGCGCCCGCGCCGAGGACCGATGTGGACACGAGGGCCCGGCCGTCGCTCGCGTAGGACGGGGCCACCTCGGTCAGCACGCAGCTGTTGAGGAACCTCCGGCGGGCGTCGAGCAGCAGGGTCGGTTCCTTCAGCGGGGACGTGGCGCAGGCGTGGTAGTACGTGGTCACCGTGCGGGTGGCGACGGCGGGGCGCCCGGGGAGCAGGCGGGACGCGGTGGCCGGGTCGGTGGCGACGACGACGGTGTCGGCCTCGCGGGTGGAGCCGTCGGTCAGGACCACTCCCCCGTCGGCGAGGGCGGCGACGGGGGTTCCCAGTTCCAGCCGGCCGGCGGGGACGGCCTCGGCGAGTTGCCGCGGCACCGCGCCGATGCCCGCGTCGGGCAGCGCCTGGGTGCCGCGCAGGAAGCTGCGCCAGATCATGTGGAACACCCGGCTGGAGGTCTCCATGCGGTCCTCGAGGAACACGCCGGCCAGGAAGGGGGTCAGCACCTCCTCGGTCAGAGGGGTCGGCAGGCCCCAGGAGCGCAGGGCCTCGCGCGTGCCGGTCTCCGGCAGCCGCTTGAGGAGCGGGGCCGGCAGCAGCAGGCCCGCCGCGCCGAGCGCGCCCGCGCCGGCGGCGCCCGCCGGGGACAGCCGACCGTCGCGCAGCAGGCCGAGGGCGTCGCCGGGACGCCGGGTCGGATCCGCGAAGCGGACGCGTCCCCGATCGGTGTGGACGAGCATCCCGGGGGTGAACGGGTGCAGCCGCAGGGCGCGCAGGTCCAGGCGGCGTTTGACCTGGGGGTAGGAGGTGTTGAACACCTGGAAGCCCCGGTCCAGGCGGAACCCGTCGCGTACGTCGGTCCGCATCCGGCCGCCCACCCGGTCGGACGCCTCCAGCAGCGACACGTCGACCCCGGCGCGGGCGAGGTCCGCGGCGCAGGCCAGGCCCGCCGCCCCGGCGCCGATCACGATGACGGAGCGGTTTCCTCCACGGGTGCCGCGCATGGGCCGCCGTCCTTTCCGGTCCCTACGGCTGCTGCTGTCACTGCCCCTTCGGCCCGCGGACGTCGGGCGGATGCACCCTCGGTACGCGGCCGGTACCGGGCGACGCCGGCTCAGCGCCCGGTGGCGGGCATGGGGCCGAGGCCGAGGAGCGCGAGGGCGGCGGCGGTGGCGGTCCGGTGCCAGGTACGGGCGTCGCGGAGCATGGCGTGGCTCCCGTACGGCATGGCGATGCCCTCGGCCCGTACGCCGCCGGCGCGGGCTCGACGCAGGTACTCCCAGGAGTCCTCGGCGCGGGTGACCCGGTCCTGTTCGTCGTGGAGCAGGACGATCGGGGTGCCCCGGAGGTGGTCCACCGGCTCGCCGGGCGGACACCAGGGAGCGAGGCCGACGACGCCCCGGACGTCGGGCTCGTCGGCCACCCGGAGCGCGGCGCGGGCGCCCATCGAGTGCCCGATCAGCACGACGGGTATCGGCCCGGCGGTGCGACGCAGTTCCGACAGGGCCCGCCGGGCGTCCCGGACGGGATCCGCCCGGTCGCCGTTCCAACCCCGGTGTCGGTAGCGGACGTCGGCCACCAGGACCCGGTCCGCCCGGGTGGCGCGCAGGACGGAGGCGGCGAAGGGCCGCATGCGGAGCCTCGGCAGGCCGGCCCGCGGGGGCGGCGCCAGTCCTTCCGCCCGGCCGCCGTGGAGCAGCAGGACGGCGCAGGCGGCCCGCTGCGGCGCCCGCCGGACGCTCAGCGCATCGGCCGACGCACCGGCCTCATCGCTCTCACGGGCCCCGCGCGCCTCCCGGGCGGGCCCGGCGGGGCGGCCGGTCACGGGACTCACCGGGCCCCTTCGGCGAGGAGCAGTTGGCGGACGTCGAGGTAGCGCGCCCGGAACCCGGCTTCGGAGTAGGCGAGGTACAGCTCCCACATGCGGCGGAACGTACGGTCGAACCCGAGGTCGGCGACTTCGTCGGTGCGGGCGATGAACCGTTCCCGCCACAGGCGCAGCGTCTCCGCGTAGTGGTCGCCGTAGCCCTCGTCGGAGACGATGCCGAGGCCCGCGCGGCCGGCGTGTTCCTCGATGGCGCGCCGGGAGGGGATCAGTCCGCCGGGGAAGACGTACTTGCTGATCCAGGTGTGGGTGCGGTCGGTGAGGAGCATCCGGTCGTGCGGCATGGTGATGGACTGGAGGGCGATCCGGCCGCCCGGGGCGAGGGCGTCGCGCAGGGAGCGGAAGTAGACGGGCCAGTAGTCGGCGCCGACGGCCTCGATCATCTCCACGCTGACGACGGAGTCGTACGTGCCCCGCACCTCGCGGTAGTCCTGTAGCCGCACGGTGACCCGGTCCGACAGCCCGGCTTCGGCGATCCGCCGCACGGCCAGGTCCCGTTGTTCGGCGGAGAGGGTGAGCGTCACGACGTCGGCGCCGCGTGCGGCGGCGCGCATCGCGAGTTCGCCCCAGCCCGTGCCGATCTCCAGGACCCGCCGGTCCGGGCCGACGCCGGCGAGGTCGAGGAGCCGGTCGATCTTCCGGTGCTGCGCCGCCTCCAGGATCTCGGGGCGGGCGGGGAAGGCGGTGAACACGGCGGAGGAGTAGCTCATCGACGGGTCGAGGAAGAGTTCGAAGAGCTCGTTCGACAGGTCGTAGTGGTGCTGGATGTTCTCCCGGGCGCCTTCCGGGGTGCCTCGTTGCGCGTCCGGCCTGCGCCGCACCCAGGCGGCGCGCAGCCGGCGCAACGGGGCGGGGACGAGCTCGTCCACGTGGGCGGCGAGGACGGTGAGGACGCCGGGCAGGTCGGCGGCGTCCCATTCGCCGGCCATGTACGACTCGCCGAAGCCGATGAGCCCGTGGGCGGCGATCCGGCGGAAGAAGGCGTCCGGATCGTGCACGGTGAGCTCGGGCCCGTTGCCCGACGGCGCGAGGTCACCGAGGCGCACGCGCAGCGGGAGGCGGGCGAAGGCGCGCCGAAGGAGGTGGCGGGCGATGGCCGTGTGGCCGAGCGGAGGTTCCGGGCAGCGCACCACGTCGGGCCAGGACCGGGGGTCGGCCGGTATGCGCAGGCGGGGAACGGACTGGTCCTCACGCGTGGCACGGGGCGTCGAGAGGGTCACGGAGTGGGGCCTTCCGGTCGCTGCGTTCCGCACCGGGCCGCTGTGTGTCGTGCCGCCCGGCAGCGGCCTGTCACCCTGTGCTTCGCGGCCGGCGCGGATTTGGATGGGTCGGGTTTCGCCCGGCGCGGCGCTTCCCACCCCCCGAGCCCCGGAGCATGCCGCTTTTGAGCCGTTCCGTACCCTCCGAAGCCGTCCGCCCCGCATCCCGCGACAGGAATTTTCCGACCCGTCGCAGCGCCCGGACCTGCGGTGACGTACCCGATCCCGGTTCCGGACGGCGGGTCGTCGCGCGCGGCACCGGGCCGCGTGTCGAAATGGGAGCCACGGCTCCGACGTCCCCCGTGAGAGGCCACCGCGGAGGCGGCCCACGATCAGGAGGAGTGGCACCCCATGAAGTACATGTTGATGGTCCTCGGCAACCAGGCCGACTACGACGCCATGGGCGGCAAGGGCAGCGCCGGCAACCCGGCCTGGTCCGAGGCGGACGTCAAGGCGATGTTCGCCCACATGAACGCGCTGAACGACGACCTCGCCGAGTCGGGCGAGTGGGTCGACGGCCAGGGCCTCGCCGAACCGCGCCGGGCCCGGTTGGTGAGCGCCGGCGCCGACGGCTCGCCGGTCGTGTCCGACGGTCCGTACGGGGAGACGAAGGAGGTGCTCGCCGGCTACTGGATCGTCGACGTCGCCGATTTCGCGCGGGCCGCGGAGATCGCCGCGCGCGCCTACGCCTGCCCCGTCCCCGAGGGCGCGCCGAACTACCCGGTCGTCGTCCAGCCGGTCGACGAGGGCGCGGGGACCGAGATGTGACGACGGGCCCCGTCCCCGAGGACCTGCGGCGCCGTACGGCGCCGCAGGTCCTCGGGGCGCTCGTGCGCCGCTACGGCCACTTCGACCTCGCCGAGGACGCCGTGCAGGAGGCGCTGCTGGCCGCCGCCCGGCAGTGGCCGCGGGAAGGGCGGCCCGACAATCCGCGCGGCTGGCTGATCCGGGTCGCCTCCCGCCGGCTGACGGACCTGCTCCGCGGCGAGGAGGCGCGCAGGCGCCGCGAGGAGTCGGCCGCCGCGCTGACCCCGCGCGACGAGTTCCTCGCCCCGCCGCCGGGCGAGGCCCGCGCCCCGGCCGAGGACGACACCCTGAAGCTGCTGTTCCTGTGCTGCCGCGCCGACCTGGGCCCGGCCGCCCGGATCGCGCTGACGCTGCGCGCCGTGGGCGGTCTGACCACCGCCGAGATCGGCCGGGCGCTCCTGGTCCCGGAGGCCACGGTGGCACAGCGGATCAGCCGGGCGAAGCGGCGGATCCGGTCCGCGGGGGCTCCCTTCGGCATGCCGGACGAGGACGACCGCGCCGAGCGCCTCGGGGACGTCCTCCAGGTGCTCTACCTGATCTTCAACGAGGGCTACACCGCCACCTCGGGCCGTGAACTGCGGCGCGCCGCCCTCGCCGCCGAGGCGATCCGTCTCACCCGGGCCGTCCACGCCCTGCTGCCCGCCGACGGGGAGGTGGCGGGGCTGCTGGCCCTGATGCTGCTCGCCGACGCGCGCCGGGAGGCCCGGACGACGCCGGACGGCAGCCTGGTCCCGCTCGCCGAGCAGGACCGCGGTCGGTGGGACGGGGCGGCGATCGCCGAGGGCGTCGCCCTGGTCAGCGGCGCCCTGACCCGGGCGCCGCTCGGCCCGTACCAGGTGCGGGCCGCCATCGCGGCCGTCCACGACGAGGCCGCCGGCGACGAGGACACCGACTGGGCGGACATCCTCGGCCTGTACGAGGTACTGATCCGGCTGGTGCCCGGGCCGGCGGAACAGCTGGGCCACGTGGTGGCCGTGGCCATGGTCCACGGCCCGGCCCGGGCCCTCGTCCTGCTCGGCGACCTGGAGCGGGACGAACACCTCGCGGGCCACCACCGCCTGGAAGCCGTACGGGCCCACCTGCTGGAGCGGGCCGGCGACCCGGTGGCGGCCCGCGCCGCCTACACCAGGGCCGCCGAGCTGACCCTCAGTCTCCCCGAGCGCCGCTACCTGCGGTCCCGGGCCGCCCGACTGGGCGCGGACCCCGGTGGGGACGCCAACGACCGGGCGGGGGCGTCCGCATGACGGACACGAACCTCGGCTGTCGTACCCTCCGCCTACTCTTGATCACATGAGCCCGACCCCTGACTCCACGACGGCCGGCCGTCCCCTCTCCGACATCAACGCGGACATCCGTTGCCTGTTCGCCCGCGCCGAGGGGCGTCTTCGTGACGACGAGCGGGTGCGCCACGCGGCGCTGCTGGAGGAGTGGGCGTCGGCGATACGGGCGTCGGTCGTCACGGCGGCCTGAACCGGGGCCGCGGCGCGGCGCACGGGGCGGGGCCGATCGGGTGAACAAGAGCAACCTGCCGCAGGTCCGGGCGTTGATCAAGGCGCTCACCACCGTGCACTCGTGCAACAGAAGGACCATGATGATCAAGAAGATGATGGCCACCGCCGCCGCCACCGCCTCCATCCTCGGCGCGGGCGCCGCAGTCGCCGCTCCGGCCATGGCCATCGGCAACGACAACGGCGTCAACACCGTCAACGGCAACGGCGCCTCCCAGGTCTACGGCAACCAGAAGACCCACGGCGACCAGAGCCCGCAGCTCGGCCTCGTTCAGGGCACGCTCAACAAGCCCTGCATCGGCCTGCCGGCGAAGGTCAACGCCCAGTCGCTCATCGCCGCGCTGAACATCGGCGTCCAGGACATCAACGTCCTGTCCAACCCGCAGAACCAGCAGTGCACCGAGAACTCCACCCAGGCCAAGGGCGACGAGTCGCTCTCGCACATCCTGGACAACATCCCGGTCCTCTCGGGCAACCTGTCCGCCAACAGCTGACCCGCTCCCCTCTTCGAGCCGGGGCCTCCGACGCCTGCGCGAGTGCCCACGGGGCCCCGGCTTGCACCACCCGGATCCGCGGATCCGAACCCTCCGCGTGGGCACCACCTTTGACGTCAAGAGCCTCCGGTCCGATCGGGCCCGGGGGCTCTTGACGTGTCCCGGGCCGGATTCCTGCGACGCCCCCGAACTTTCCGGCGAACCGCCCGCGCCCTATCCGCCGTCCGCCCGGGATCCCTCTCCGCGCGTTCCCTCCCCGCGCGGGCCGGCCGCGTCGGGCGGATGCCAGTGGGAGGCCCCCTTGCCCGACGCGAGCTGGTCCACCACCTCGGCGAGGTCCAGGCACGCCTGCTCGATCCGCAGTCGGATGGTGTTCTGCTCGGTGACGAGCGCCGACAGCAGCAGGGAGGTCAGTGCCGCGCAGCCGTTGAGCGCCTGGAGGTTGACCATGCCCTCCACGAAGGTGTGATCGGCGAAGGGGCCCGTCCGGGCGATGGCCGCGGCGTTCGCCATGACCGACACGAGCAGCATGACGGGCGCGCTCCCGGCCAGTTGGAAGCGCAGGGCAGCCCAGATCAGGAGCGGGAAGACGAGGAAGAGCAGGGCCAGGCTGCTCCTGGTCGCGAGCAGCGTGATCGCGAGCGCGCCGATCATCAGGGCGGCGGCCTCGGCCCAGCGGTAGGGGTCCTGCGACACGTGGACCTTGTGCGCGACCAGCAGCAGCGGTGTCAGCACGAGCACGCCCATCGCGTCGCCCGCCCACCACGTCCACCACACCGTCCAGAACCCGCTGTCCGGCAGGCTGTGGGTGAAGACCAGCAACCAGGCGCCGACGGTGGCGCTGATCAGCATCGGCGCCAGCCCTCCGAGGAACACCAGGGCCACCCCGTCGCGGAGCCGGTCGAGGTCCCGGCGGAATCCGGCCCGGCGCAGCATCAGGGCGGCGCACACCGGAGCGAGCGTGTTGCCCGCGACGATCACGAGGCCGACGGGGTCCTCGGAGCCGAGCGAGCGGATGACCAGGAACGCGCCGAGCGCGATACCGGGCCAGACCCGGAGCCCCTGCCAGAGCAGGCAGGCGAGGGCGATGCCGGTGGGCGGCCACAGCGGGGTGACGACCGCACCCTCGATCACCACCTGCTGGAGCAGCCCGATCCGTGCGCCCGCGAAGTAGGCGGCGGCAACGGCGAGGATCCGGACCACGGCCAGGAACGGACGTCGCAAGCCCTCGGTGCGCATCACTGCATCAGACAACAGCCCCGGCCCGTCCACGGGGCGTGACACGCCTCAGGCGCCGCGCGCGTCACCCGGTCCGGCGCGGGAGGCCTCGTGGCGCAGGACCAGGACGGCGGCGTCGTCCTCGTGGCCCGTCGAATCGGCGACCTTCATCACCTCGGCGGCCAACTCCCCCGGTTCCGCGCCGGCGGCGTCCCGGGCCGCTGCGGCGACCCGTGCCAGCCCCGCCTCCATCGGGAACGACGGGCCTTCGACGACCCCGTCGGTGACCAGGACGTACGAGCCCGCCGTCGTCAGTCGGCGCCGGGTCACGGGGTACTCCGCGCCGGGCAGCATGCCGAGCGGGGTCCCGCCCTCGTCCTCGACGACGCCGGACCGGCCGTCGACGGTGGCCCACACGCCGGGCACGTGGCCGGCGCGGGCCGTCTGGATCTCCCAGGTGTCGGGGTCGAACCGGAGGAAGGTGCAGGTCGCGAAGAGGTCGCAGTCCACGGAGAGCAGCAGGTCGTTGGCCCGGCTGAGCACCTCGCCCGGATCGGCGGCGGCCGCGGCCACCGCGCGCACCGCGATGCGGACCTGGCCCATGAACGCGGCCGCCTCCACGTCATGGCCCTCCACGTCGCCGATGGAGAATCCGAGGGCTCCGCCGGGGAGCGCGAAGCCGTCGTACCAGTCACCGCCGACGCTCAGGCCGTGACGGGCCGGCGTGTACCGGGCAGCCGTGCGCAGGCCGGGGACGGCGGGGAGCGAGGCGGGCAGGATCTCGCGCTGGAGCGCCTCGGCGAGCTCCACGCGGGCCTGCTGGAGTTCCGCGCCTTCCCTGGCCTGGGCCGTCAGCCGGCCGAGCCTCGTCAGCAAATCGTCGGCGGTCGCCGACCGCGGGGACCGATGGGAGGTCATGGACCGCTCCGGGGTACGTCCGCCTTCAGGGTTCTGACGCGAGACAGCACTCATCATATTTCGGCGGCCCGCTGATCACATCCGCGTCGGCGCGGAGCGGTCCGTACGGCGCGGGCGTTTGAGGTTCGGGATCCGGGCCACACGAGGGGTACGTGTTCCCGTCCCACTCCAGGGAGTGATCAGCTGTGCCGGACAACGAGAAGAGTCGGGCCAAGGCCGAGCAGGCCGTGGGCAAGCTCAAGGAAGCGGCGGGCCGTGCGGTGGGCAACGACCGGCTGGCGGCCGAGGGTCGCGGCGAGCGGACGAAGGGCGACATCCGTCAGGCGAAGGAGAAGATGAAGGACATCTTCCGGCACCGGAAGCACTGACCGGTTCCGCGTCATCGGGCCCCCGGGGTGGGGGGGGGGGGGGGGGCCCGCCCCCCCCCCGGGGGGGGGCGGGGGGGGGCCGGGGGGGCGGCGCCCCCCCCCGGGGGGCCCCCCCCGCCCCCCCGGGGGCGCCCCCCGGGCCGGGGGGGGGGGGCGGGGCGGGCCCCCCCCCCCACCCCGGGGGTCTTCCGGTGTGCCGAGCCGGTGCGCGGCCCGCCGCTCGTGGGCCAGTACCCGGCCCAGGGCGATGCCCACGGTGACGACGACGAAGAACCCGATGAGCCAGGACAGCACGACGAAGACGAGCCCCAGCCCGCCGAACTGCTCCAGGCTGCGGTCGACGGCGCGCGGCATGTAGTACCGCGACCCCAGGGTGACGGCCTGCGCCCCGACGGCGACGAGGACCGCACCGGGCAGCAGCGGCAGCCACGGAACCCTGGAGCCGAGCAACAGGTGCTGGGTCCACCACCACAGCAGCGTGCCGCTGACCAGGGAGACGAACGCGCCGACGACGCGGCCGGCGCCGAACGCGTCCTGGACCGGGCCCTGGAAGAGCAGTGCGGTCATCCACACGCCCAGCCAGGCGACCCACCGCCAGGCGGCGAGCCGGGCTCCGGCCTTCGGCAGGTGCCAGGACCGTTCGCAGGTCGTCTGGAGGGCCCGGCTGCAGGCCGTGGCGGACAGCAGCGTCACCAGCACGCCCACGGCGCCGGTACTGGCGACGGCCACGGTGTCGCCGGCGGCGTACACCGCGCGGACCTGATCGAGGGCGGCGTCCGTCATGCCCAGGGTGGTGCTGATCGTCCTGATGAGCTCCTGGCGCATCCACTCGGGGGCCAGTGCGCCGATCACGAACAGCGCGGGAATCGCCCCGAGGAAGGCCTGTGCGGCCAATCGGGTGGCGCAGTCCAGTACGTGGACCCGTGCCAGCTGTTCCAGGACCCGGCCGAGGAACGGCGCGTACGTGCGCACCCAGGCCGGCACGACGAAGCGGCGCGGCCAGAGGCGCGTTCCGGGCACGGTGACGGCTCCTTCCGGGGGAACGGGCGCCCTTTCACCTGCGGCGGCGCCGTCCACGAGCAGGATGCGGGATCGGGCGGGGTGCGGCACCCCGGGCGCCGCCCGATCCCGGATTTCCGCGGACGCGGCGCCGGCGAAGGACAGCCACCACCAGGTCTTTTTCCATATGTTCGCGAATCCGTTACAGAACCGATACATCTGCACCCATGTCCGGACCTGAATTTCGGGCGGCTTCGGAGAAAACTGTCCGCCGTTGCGTTCCAGGAATGACATCCGAGAAAGCAGGACCTTCACAGGTATCCGAACGACCTCAAGTCCACCCGAACGCGGAGGTATCACGATGTCCGTCTGCAGGAATGACTCCCATAAAGCCCGAGAGGCTCTCCGAGTTGTCAGCCGCACCGTCGGATTCCGTCCCCCTCGCCTTTTGTTGCTCCTGTGCCTGCTGACCGCGGGCACCCTGGCCGGGCCGGTATCACCGGCCGAGGCGGCCACGCCGTACGGCGCCGAAGCGTTGGCCGTGGCGGCATCGAAGGAAGGTGCCCCTTATGCGCGCGGCGCCATGGGACCTAAAAGGTTCGACTGCTCGGGACTGACGCTGTATTCGTTCCGGAAAGCCGGGAAACAGCTGCCCCGTACCGCCGAGCAGCAGTACGAGCACACTTCCCACGTATCCCGCGACAAACGCGCATTGGGCGATCTTGTGTTCTTCCCGCAGGGCTCCACCGTGGAACACGTGGGTATTTATGCCGGTCACGACAAGATCTGGCACGCGCCCCGGCCGGGCACTCGGGTAAGGCTGGAACGCATTTGGAGCAATAACGTCCGCTACGGCCGGGCCGGGTGACGCGATGACGGCATGAGGAGGCCCCGGCCCCTCCCGGAGCCGCCCGGACGGGGGCGGACGGAAGGGGCCGGGGCCGGGGGGATCAGTCGTTGTAGCAGACGTTGCCGACGGCCGGGTTCAGCAGGCCGATCACGTTCACGCTGTTGCCGCAGATGTTGATCGGCACGTGGACCGGGACCTGGATCAGGTTGCCCGACAGGACGCCGGGCGAGCCGGCGGCGATCCCCTCGGCCCGGGCGTCGGCGGACGCCGCCGAGGCACCGCCCAGAACCGCCATGCCGACCGCCAGGGCAAGACCCGCGCTCTTCCACATTCGCATCACGCGTACATCTCCTCGCAACTGCCGCAGCGGCGCGTCCGCGCGCCGCACGGCCCCGGGCCGGGGCCGTCCCCCTCTCTTCGGCAGGATCGGGCGCCCAGCACCGTCCCTGGACGACGCTTTCCCCCTAAGGAGTGCCGGTGCGCCACTGATCGGCCGTACCGCGCCCGGATCCGTCAGCCGCCCAGGCCCTTCATCAGCTCGGGGGCGTAGCGGTCGCCCGAGGCCACGCCGAGCGGGGCCACCGCGTCGATGCGGGCGAGGTCCTCGTCGGAGACGTCGACGGCGGTGGCGGCGACGTTCTCCTCCAGGTACCGGCGGCGCTTGGTGCCCGGGATGGGCACCGCGCCCTGGCGCAGCGTCCAGGCGAGGGCCAGCTGGGAAGGGGTGACCCCCTTCTCGGCGGCGAGGCCGCGGAGCAGGTCGACGACGGCGAGGTTGCGGTCGAAGTTCTCACCCTGGAAGCGGGGGTCCGTTCGGCGGAAGTCGTCGGCGGCGAAGTCGTCGGGGCTGGTGAGGGCTCCGGAGAGGAAGCCGCGCCCGAGGGGCGAGTAGGCGACGAGGCCGATCCCGAGTTCGTCGAGGGCGGCGCGGACGCCGTCCTGCTCGATGCCGCGCTCGAAGAGGCTGTACTCCGTCTGCACCGCGGCGAGGGGGTGCACGGCGTGGGCCCGGCGGATGGTGGCGGGCGCGGCCTCGCACAGGCCGATGTGGCGCACCTTGCCGGCCGCCACGAGTTCCGCCAGGGCGCCGACGCTCTCCTCGACGGGGACCTGCGGGTCGATGCGGTGGAGGTAGTAGAGGTCGATGTGGTCGGTGCCGAGGTGGCGCAGCGACCGGTCGGCGGACCTGCGGATGTACTCCGGGGTCGCGTTGTGGCCGCGGAACTCGCCCTCGTCGGTGAACTCGATCCCCGTCTTCGTGGCGACGACGACGGATTCCCGGCGACCGGTGAGGGCCTTTCCGAGCAGTTGCTCGTTGCGGAAGGGGCCGTAGCCCTCGGCGGTGTCGAGCAGCGTCACGCCCAGTTCCAGGGCCCGGTCGATGGTGGCGAGCGATTCGGTGTCGTCGGTGGCGCCGTAGTGGGCGCTCATGCCCATCAGGCCCAGTCCTTCGGCGCCGACCTTCAGGCCCTGGCCGCCCAGTGCGCGGATGTCCATGGTGTTCTCCTCGGTGGTGTCCGGTGATCCCCGCCGGCGTCCGGTGCGATAACGCCCGTGGGTGAAATCGAAAGTAACTAACTGGATAGGTAGAGCATGCACGCACCCGGTGCGGCATGTCAATAACCGGATAGTTACTTGCTAGGCTGCCGGTATGGCACGGGACTCCAGCGCAACCAAGGCACGGCTGCTCGACGCGGCCTTCTCCGAGTTCGCGACCCACGGCATCGCCGGAGCGCGCGTGGACCGGATCGCCGAGGCGGCCCGGGCGAACAAGCGGCTCATCTACGTCTACTTCGGCAACAAGGAGCAGCTCTTCGACGTCGTGCTCCAGCGGGCACTGGAGGCGGGCTCCGAGACCGTTCCGTTCCGCGCCGAGGACCTGCCGGGGTACGCGGGGGCGGTCTTCGACCATCTCGTGGAGCGGCCGGACCTGATGCGCCTGGTGCTGTGGAAGCAACTGGAGCGACCGGGCTCCACGCCCGCGGAGGCGGAGTCCTACGCCGCCAAGGTCGGCGTGGTGGAGCGGGCCCAGCAGGCCGGCTCCGTCGATCCGGCGATCGACCCCGTCGACCTCCTCGTGCTGGTCATGGGCCTGTCCCAGGCCTGGTTCGGCGCGCTCGGCGGACCGGCTGCCGGGAGCGCCGACGCGGGCTGGCCGCAGGAGCGGCTGGCCCGCCACCGCGCGGCCGTGGTGGAGTCCGTACGCCGCATGACCGCCCCGCCGGGGGCCCCGGTCGGCTGACCGGGGCCCGGCCGCCGGGCCGTCGTTACGTCGCGTCCTCCAGCGGGGACGGCCGGTCGGCGTCCGGTTCGGGGCCGTTGCCCGGCCCGATGCGGAGTTCGAAGTCGCCGTCGTACTCCTCGTGGCCGGCGACCACCGCCTGGGCGACGGCCTCCTCGCCCATCTCGCCCCGCACGATCAGCGGGTCCCTGCGCAGGTCGCGCAGGAGGGCCACGCACATGCCGATCATCACGACGGTGAACGGGGCCGCCACGAGGATCGTCAGGTTCTGCAGTCCGGCGAGCGCGTCCCCCTTGCCGTTGCCGATGAGCAGCATGACGGCCGCGACGGCGCCGGTGACCACGCCCCAGAACACGACGACCAGTCGGGCCGGTTCGAAGGTGCCCTTCTGCGAGAGCGTGCCCATCACGATGGACGCGGCGTCCGCTCCCGAGACGAAGAAGATCCCGACGAGGACCATCACCAGCAGGCTCATCACCGTCGGGATCGGGAACTGCTGGAGCAGACCGAAGAGTTGCCCCTCCGGGGTGCTCTCGCCGCTGAGCCGGCCGCCCTCCTGGAGCTTCATCGCCGTGCCGCCGAAGATGGCGAACCACAGCAGGCTGACGGTGCTCGGGACGAGGATGACCCCGCCGATGAACTGGCGGATCGTACGACCGCGGCTGATGCGGGCGATGAACATGCCGACGAACGGGGTCCAGGAGATCCACCAGGCCCAGTAGAAGACCGTCCAGCTGCCCAGCCAGGTGGCGACCTCGCCGGCGCCGGTGGCCTCCGTACGGCCGATGAGCTGCGGCAGGTCGCCGAGGTAGGCGCCCAGGGAGGTGGGGAGCAGGTCGAGCACGATGATCGTCGGTCCGGCGACGAACACGAAGACGGCCAGCACGAGGGCGAGGACCATGTTGATGTTCGAAAGCCATTGGATGCCGCGCTCGACGCCGGAGACCGCCGAGGCCACGAACGCGACGGTGAGCACGGCGATGACTCCGACGAGCAGGCCGGTGCTGACCGAGTCCATCCACCCCAGTTCCCGGAAACCGCTGCCGATCTGCAGGGCGCCCAGGCCCAGCGAGGCCGCGGAGCCGAAGAGGGTGGCGAAGATGGCCAGGATGTCGATGACCCGGCCCGCCGCGCCGTGGGCGTGCCGTTCGCCGATGAGCGGCTCGAACACGGCGCTGATCGTCTGGCGGCGCCCGCGCCGGAACGTGCTGTAGGCGATGGCCAGGCCGACGACGGCGTAGATCGCCCAGGGGTGCAGCGTCCAGTGGAAGAGGGTGGTCGCCATCGCCGTCTGCATGCGTTCGGCGGAGTCGACGGGGTGGGTGCCGGGCGGGGGCTTGTCGTAGTGGGCCAGGGGCTCGCTCACGCCGTAGAACATGAGCCCGATCCCCATGCCGGCGCTGAACATCATCGCGACCCAGGACACGGTGCGGAATTCGGGTTCCTCGCCCTCGCGGCCGAGGCTGATGCGGCCGTAACGGCTGATGGCCAGCCACAGCGCGAACACGACGAAGCCGCTGGCGGCGAGCATGAAGGCCCAGCCGCCGTTGTGGATCAGCCCCTTCAGCAGACTGCTCGACACGCTCTCCAGCGAGTCGGTGGCCAGGGCGCCCCAGAGCACGAAGGCGAGCGTCAGGACGGCCGTGACCCCGAAGACCACCGTGTCCGTACGGGAGCGGGGGCCGGTCGGTTGCTCTTTCGACAACGAGGTCCCCTCTCACGCGTGACCTCGTTCGCCGTGGCCACGCAGGAACGTTTGCGTGGATACCTGACCTATCACGCTTCTCGGACGGAACCGGGCTCATCCTCGCGGCGGCCGGGCACGCCGCCCGGTCGTTGGCCCAGTCGGGGCCGCTTTCGGCGCGGCCGGCGCGATGTCCGGGGCGGTGCGGCGCTCGCGGGTCAGTCTCGGACGGGACGCGAACCACGGCCCGGCGGAGGTGTCCACGCATGCCCGGTGCTTCCCGCGGCGGACCGGCCGTCTACCTGGTCGGGGCGCTCGCCGGCTGCGTCGTGGGGCTGGTCGGCGGAGCCTTCCGCTGGTGCCTCGATCGGGCCGAGACGCTGCGCGGCTCGCTGCTGGACGCCTCCGAGGACCTCGGCGTCGCCGGCCTGCTGGTCCCGGTGGCCCTCGCGGCGGTGGGCGCCGCCCTCGCCTGCGCGATCGCCCGGCGGGTCCCGGCCGCAGCGGGCAGCGGCATCCAGGACGTCGAAGCCGTGTGGCGCGGGGAGCGGGAGCCGCCGCGCCTGCTGCCGCTGCTGCCGGCCAAGTTCGTGGGCGGCGTGATCGCCATGGGCTCGGGCCTCCTGCTGGGCCGTGAGGGGCCCACCGTGCACATGGGCGCCGCGATCGGCACGGAGGCCGGACGTCGGACGCGGATGAGCGCACGGGACATCACCCTGCTGCACACCTCGCTGGCCGGGGCCGGGCTCGCGGTCGCCTTCACCGCCCCGCTCGGCGGAGCCGTGTTCGTCTTCGAGGAGGTGACGCGGACGGTGCGGGCGCGCCTGGTCCTGCTCACCCTCATCGGCACCGCCACCGCCGTCGGTTGCGCGCAACTGATCCTGGGCGACCGGCCCGTCTTCGCGATGCCCGACCCGGCGACCCCGCCCCTGCTGCTCCTGCCGGTCTTCCTGCTGCTGGGCTTCGCCACCGGCGTGCTGGGGGTGGCCTACAGCCGGCTGGTGGTCGGCGCCCTCGCCTACTGCGACGGCGTCACCCGGGTCGGGCCGGTCGCGCGGGCGGCCGTCATCGGGGCCCTCGTGGGGCTGCTGCTGGGCGTCGACCCGTCGCTGGGCGGCGGCGGGGAGCAGCTGAGCGGGCTCCTGGTGGACGGCGAGGTGCCGGTGGTCACCGTCCTCGCGGGCTACCTGGTGGTGCGCTTCGTGGCCGGGCCGCTGAGCTACGCGGCCGGTGCGCCGGGCGGCCTGTTCGCTCCGCTGCTGGCGCTGGGCGCCCTGTGGGGAGCGCTCGTCCAGGGCCTCGCGGCTCCGGTCCTGCCGGGCGGGACCGGGGCGGCCTCGTTCGCGGCCGTCGGCATGGCGGCGTTGTTCGCGGCGGTGGTGCGGGCGCCCCTGACCGGTGTCGTGCTGGTGGTCGAGATGACGGGGGCGACCGCGCTGCTCGTTCCGCTGCTCACGGCCTGTTTCGCGGCGACGCTGACGGCCGACCGGCTGGGTACCCCACCCGTCTACGACACCTTGCGGCTGCGCATGACACGGTCGTCCTGACGGCGGCGCGGCCCTCGCCCGCCACGGGACGGAACCCGCACGGGCTCCCGACTTGACGGGTTTTGGGGTGATTGCCCGTTACGTTGATCCGGTGACCGCCCCCGCACCGGCCGCCGCCCTCCCGCCGGCCTCCCCCGTCAGGGCCCTGCTCCCGCTGGTCCTGCCCGCCCTCGTGGTCGGTGTGGGCTCCAGCCTGCTGCTGACCGGCGTCAGCGAACTGGCCGACCTGCTGAAGAACGTGCTGTGGGAGATCCTCCCGGACGCGATCGGGGTGGGCCGCTGGTCCGTCGGGTGGACCCTGACCGTCCTGACCGTGACCGGTCTCGCGGTCGGGCTCGTCGTGTGGAAGGTCCACGGCCACGCCGGACCCGACCCGGCGACGACCGGGCTGGTCGACCCGCCGCTGCCGCCCGCGGTGCTCCCCGGCCTGCTGCTGGCGACCATGCTGTCGCTGGCCGGCGGCGTCAGCCTGGGCCCGGAGAACCCGATCACCGCCGCGAACATCGCCCTGGCCTTCTGGCTGGGCCGCAGGTTCATGCCGGCCGGGGCCCCGCAGGTGTGGGTGGGGCTGGGCGCCGCCGGCACGGTCGGGGCGCTGTTCGGCACTCCGGTCGCGGCCGTGCTGATCCTCACCGAGTCGATGGTGTCGGGACCCCGGCAGCCACCGGCGGTCCCGGGCGGGAAGCCGCCCACGCTGTGGGACCAGCTCTTCGCCCCGCTGATCGCCGCGGGCGCGGGCGCGCTGACGAGCAGGTTGCTGGAGGCGCCCGTCTTCGGGCTGCCGCTGCCGCCCTTCACCGGCCCGGGCTGGGCCGACCTGCTCGGCGCGTTCGTGGTCTCCTCGGTCGCCGCCGCGATCGCCATGGCCGCCGTCTACGCGTTCCCGTACGTCCACCGCGTCTTCCACCTGCTGCCGCACCCGGTGCTCGCGCTGACCCTGGGCGGCGTGGTGCTGGGCCTGCTCGCGGCGCTCGGTGGGCGGCTGACCCTGTTCAAGGGGCTCGAGGAGATGGGCGAGCTGGCCGCCGATCCGGGTGCGTACTCCTTCGGCTCGTTGGTGCTGATGTCCGTGGTGAAGCTGGCCGCCGTCCTGGTGGCCTGCGGGTCCGGGTTCCGCGGCGGCCGGATCTTCCCGTCCGTCTTCGCGGGGGCCGCGCTCGGATTCGCGGTCAGCGCCCTCGTCCCGTCGGTGCAGCCGCCGGTCGCGGTGACCTGCGCGGTGCTCGGCGTACTGCTGGCCGTCACCCGGCAGGGCTGGGTCAGCCTGTTCACCGCCGCGATCCTGGCCCCGGATCCGGGACTGCTGCCGCTCCTGTGCGTGGCGCTGCTGCCCGCCTGGCTGCTGGTCAGCGGGCGTCCGCAGATGCAGCTGACGGAGGCGGGCGTACCGCTGCGCTGATCGGACGTGGCGCCGCGCCGATCCGATGTGACGCACCGACCTCACCCCGCGCCTCACCGACCCTGCGTCCGGCCGCCCGTACGGCTCCTGCCGCCCAGCTCCGTACGGCTCCTGCGGCCCCGCTCCGCACCGCACCGCTCCCGCGCGCCACGTCGATCGCCGAGAGTGACACCGGTCACTTCGAGTGACCGATGGGACATGACCTGCGGGGTGCGGGGCAAGCGAGGTCATTGCCAGCTCACCGCGGGTCCGCCGCGGTGGCACAAGCGGAGGTACAGCGCGTCGTGTCGGAGCGAAAAACGATCTACACAGCCGGGGCATGGCGGTCCGCGGCCTCGGGAGCGACCAGGGAGGTCCTGGATCCGGCGGACGGGTCCGTCCTCGCCGTGGTCGCGGAAGGCGGCACCACGGACGTCGACGCGGCCGTGAGCGCGGCACGCGACGCGTTCGACCTGGGCCCGTGGCGCACCGTCCCGGCCCGCGAGCGGGCGGCGCTGCTGCACCGCACGGCCGACCTGCTGCGCCGCGACCGCGACCGCATCGGCCTCATGGAGAGCCTGGACGCGGGCAAGACCCTCGAGGAGGGCCGCGCGGACGTGGACTGCGTCGTCGACGCGTTCCGCTACTTCGCCGGCCTCGTCGCCGGTGAGGACGCGGGTCGGGTCGTCGACGCCGGTGACCCCGACGTGCACAGCGTCGTCGTCCACGAGCCGGTCGGGGTCTGCGCCCTGATCACCCCGTGGAACTACCCGCTGCTCCAGGCCAGCTGGAAGATCGCGCCGGCCCTGGCCGCGGGCAACACCTTCGTCATCAAGCCGAGCGAGATCACCCCGCTGACCACGGTGGCCCTGATGGAGCTGCTGGCGGAGGCCGGTCTGCCCGACGGGGTGGCCAATCTGGTCACCGGAGCGGGCGATCCCGTCGGCGCGCGCCTCTCCGCGCACCCCGACGTCGACCTGGTGTCGTTCACCGGTGGACTCGTCAGCGGTACGAAGGTGATGCGCGCGGCGGCCGAATCGGTGAAGAAGGTCGCCCTCGAACTCGGCGGCAAGAACCCCAACGTCGTCTTCGCCGACGCCTGCGCCACCGACGAGGGCTTCGACACCGCCGTCGACCAGGCCCTGAACGCCGCGTTCATCCACAGCGGCCAGGTCTGCTCGGCCGGTTCGCGCCTCATCGTCGAGGAGTCGGTGCACGAGCGCTTCGTCACGGAACTCGCCCGTCGTGCCGAGCGGATACGCATCGGCCGCGGCACCGACCCGGGCGTCGAGTGCGGCCCGCTCGTCTCCGCCGCGCAGCGCGAGCGCACCGAGTCCCACGTGGCCGCCGCGCTCGCCGAGGGCGCCGTCCTGCGCGCCGGCGGCGAACGCCCCGACGGGCCCGGCTACTTCTACCGGCCCACCGTCCTCGACCGCTGTCACCGGCGGATGCGCGTCGTGCGCGAGGAGGTGTTCGGACCGGTGCTGACCGTGGAGACCTTCCGCAGCGAGGAGGAGGCCGTCGCCCTCGCCAACGACACCGAGTACGGCCTCGCCGGCGGCGTCTGGACGTCCGACGCGGGCCGCGCCCGGCGGGTCGCCGGCCGCATGCGGCACGGCACCGTCTGGATCAACGACTTCCACCCGTACCTGCCGCAGGCCGAGTGGGGCGGTTTCGGGAAGTCCGGGATCGGGCGCGAGCTCGGTCCGTCCGGGTTGGCCGAGTACCGCGAGTCCAAGCACGTGTACCAGAACCTCGCCCCGCGCCCCGTGCGCTGGTTCGCGGGTTGAGGAGGCAGGAGAAGAGATGAGCACGACCACCCCCCACCATCAGGAACGACCCGCGTCCGGCGACTCCTCGTCCGTGCAGGAGTACGACTACGTGATCGTCGGAGGCGGCACCGCCGGCTCCGTGATCGCCTCCCGGCTGACCGAGGACCCGGACGTCACCGTCGCCGTCATCGAGGGCGGCCCGAGCGACGTCGACCGCCCGGACGTGCTGACGCTGCGCCGCTGGATGGGCCTGCTCGGCGGCGAGCTCGACTACGACTACCCCACCACCGAGCAGCCGCGCGGAAACTCGTACATCCGGCACAGCCGGGCGCGTGTCCTCGGCGGCTGTTCCTCGCACAACACCCTCATCGCCTTCAAGCCGCTCCCCTCCGACTGGGACGAGTGGTCGCGGGCGGGAGCCGAGGGTTGGCACGCGGCTGCCATGGACCCGTACTTCGACCGACTGCTGAACAACGTGGTGCCGGTCGCCGAGGCGGACCGCAACGCCATCGCCCGCGACTTCGTGGACGCGGCCCAGGAGGCCCTGGGCGTGCCGCTCGTCGAGGGCTTCAACAGCAAGCCGTTCCACGAGGGCGCCGGGTTCTTCGACCTCGCCTACCACCCGGAGACCAACAAGCGGTCCTCGGCGTCGGTGGCGTACCTGCACCCGGTCATGGACGAGCGGCCCAACCTGCGGATCCTGCTGGAGACCTGGGCGTACCGCCTGGAGCTGGACGGGACGCGGGCGCGCGGCGTCCACGTCCGCTCGGCGGACGGCACCCGGTCGCTGGTGACCGCCCGGCGCGAGGTCGTCGTGTGCGCGGGCGCCGTGGACACGCCGAGACTGCTGCTGCACTCGGGCATCGGCCCCCGTGAGGACCTGGAGGCCCTCGGGATCCCGCCGGTCCACGACCTGCCCGGGGTGGGCGAGAACCTCCTCGACCACCCGGAGTCCGTGATCGTCTGGGAGACGGAGGGTCCGATACCCGAGAACTCGGCGATGGACAGCGACGCCGGTCTGTTCGTGCAGCGCGACCCGGACTCCCCCGGTCCCGACCTGATGTTCCACTTCTACCAGATCCCGTTCACGGACAATCCGGAGCGGCTGGGCTACGAACGCCCGCCCTACGGCGTCTCGTTGACCCCCAACATCCCCAAGCCCCGCAGTCGCGGCCGTCTTTACCTGACCAGTGCGGACCCCGAGGTCAAACCCGCCCTGGACTTCCGCTACTTCACGGACGAGGACGACTACGACGGTCGCACCCTGGTGGACGGCATCAAGCTGGCCCGCCGGATCGCGGCGACCGAGCCCCTGGCCTCTTGGCTGCGCCGCGAGGTGTGCCCGGGACCGGAGATCACCGACGACGAGGCCCTCAGTGCGTACGCCCGCTCGGTAGCGCACACGGTCTATCACCCGGCCGGCACCTGCCGGATGGGCGCCGCGGACGACCAGGAAGCGGTCGTGGGGCCGGACCTGAAGGTCCGTGGTCTCGAAGGCATCCGCATCGCCGACGCCTCCGTCTTCCCGACGATGCCCGCGGTCAACCCGATGATCGGAGTACTCATGGTCGGCGAAAAGGCTGCCGAGCTGCTGGGCGGTGAGGTCCTGTGACCACCACCGCTCCCCATACCGGCGCCGGTTCCGGCACCACCACCGCGCCCGACGGCGACGGCGCCCCCGTGTTCGGCGTTCAGGGCCTGTGGAAGGTCTTCGGGCCCGAGCGGAAGGCGGCCCGGGTCCCCGGATCCGAGGACGCCTCGCTGCCCGCCGCGGAACTGCGCGAGCGGACCGGCTGCACCGCCGCCGTCCGCGACGTCACCTTCGACGTCCGCAAGGGTGAGGTGTTCGTCGTCATGGGGTTGTCCGGCTCGGGCAAGTCCACCCTCGTGCGCTGCCTGACCCGGCTCATCGAGCCCACGGCGGGATCCCTGTCCATCGACGGCGAGGACGTCCTCGCCATGGATGCGGGCCGGCTGCGCGAACTGCGGCGCCACCGGGCCGCCATGGTCTTCCAGCACTTCGGGCTGCTGCCGCACCGCACCGTCCTCGACAACGTCGCCTACGGCCTGGAGATCCAGGGCATGAGCCGCACCGGGCGGCGCGCCAGGGCGGCCGAGATGGTCGCCAAGGTCGGACTCGAAGGCCTGGAGTCCCGCCGCCCCGGCCAGTTGTCCGGAGGTCAGCAGCAGCGCGTCGGCCTCGCCCGTGCGCTGGCCGCCGACCCCGAAGTGCTCCTGTTCGACGAGCCGTTCAGCGCCCTCGACCCGTTGATCCGTCGCGAGATGCAGGACGAGGTGGCCCGGCTCCACCACGAGGAGGGCCGCACCATGGTCTTCATCACCCACGACCTGTCGGAGGCCCTGCGCCTCGGCGACCGGATCGCGCTGATGCGCGACGGCCGCATCGTCCAACTCGGCACGCCGGAGGAGATCGTGGGCTCGCCCGCCGACGACTACGTACGGGACTTCGTCCGTGACGTGCCGCGCGAGCAGGTCCTCACCGTGCGCGGCGCCATGCGCCCCGCGGAGGCCGGCGAGGACGCCCAGGGGGTCGCCCTCGCCCCCACCACCACGGTCGCCGAGGCCATCGAGGCCGTCGCCCGCAGCGGCGCGCCCGCCCGGGTCGTCGACCGGGGCCGGTGCCTGGGCGTCGTCGACGACGCCGCCCTGCTCGCGGTGGTGGCCGGCCTGCCGACCCCGGCCGGACGGGGGGTGGCGGCATGACGCGCCGACCTCGTCGCGACGGCACCGACACCGGGCGGTGGTGCGGATGACCACGACGACCAGACCCGTACGGGAACCCGGTCGCCGGGACCGCCCCCCGACCTCCGACAGGCCGGACGGCGGCGGGCGTCCCGCCCGACCCGGCGCGGGCTCCTCCGTCTCCCCCGGAGGCCGCCTCAGGGCGATGCTGTTCCACCACCGCGCCGGCCGCAGGGTCCTGCCCCTCGCCGTCGCCGCGCTGGTGTTGATACCGCTCGCCGTCGTCTTCCCCGGCTCCGGTAGCTGGCCCGCGGCCCTGTCCGTGGACCTCTCCGGGCCGCTGGGCCGGGCCGGCGACTGGATCGTCGACAACCGGGACGGCCACCCTCTCTTCCTCTACTTCTTCGGGCACATCAGCAACGCCGTCGTGGTGTCCGTGCGCGCGGTGTACGTCGTCCTGCTCGCCGCGGGCTGGACCGGCGTCACCGCCCTGGCCGGTCTGGTCGCGCTGCGCCTGGCGGGCGTGCGGCTCGCCCTGACCTGTGTGGCGGCCTTCGCCGCGTGCGGGCTCCTCGGCATGTGGGTGCCGACGATGCAGACCCTCGCGCTGATGGTCGTCGCCGTCGCCGTGTCCGTCGTCGTCGGCGCCCTGCTCGGCCTCGCCGCCGGGCTGTCGTCGCGCGCCGACCGGCTGCTTCGGCCCGTCCTGGACACCATGCAGGTGCTGCCCGCCTTCGCGTACCTGCTGCCGATGGTGCTGGTCTTCGGCATCGGCGTGCCCGCCGCGGTCCTGGCGACCGTGGTGTACGCGGCCCCGCCGATGGCCCGACTCACCGCGCTGGGCCTGCGCGGCGCGGACGCCGGGGTGATCGAGGCCTCGACCTCGCTCGGCGCGACCGGCCGCCAGCGGCTGCTGACGGCGCGGATCCCGCTCGCCCGCGGACAACTGCTGCTGGGCGTCAACCAGGCCATCATGATGGCCCTGTCGATGGCCGTCATCGCCTCGGTGATCGGTGCGGGCGGCCTCGGCGACCGGGTCTACCAGGCCCTCGCCTCGGTCGACGTCGGAGCCGCGCTCGCCGCCGGCATCCCGATCGTGCTGCTCGCCGTGGTCCTCGACCGCACGGCCGACGCGGCCGGCCGCCGACTGGGCACCGCCCCGGTTCCGCCGGAGGAACAGCCCCTGCTGCGCAGGGTGTTCGCGGGCTGGTACGGACGGCTGCTCACCGTGCTCACCGCCGTCGCCGCCGCCGTGGTGGGTCACATGGCGGGGACGACCCTGTGGCCCGGATCCTGGACCGTGCCGATCGCGGAGCCCGTCAACCGGGCGGTCGCCTGGATGACCGACCACCTCTACTCCGGGGTGCCCGTGATCGGCGGCACCGCCGACTGGGCGGCCCGCTTCACCGGCTGGATCCTCGACCCGCTGCGCGCCGGCCTGGAGGCCGCCCCCTGGTGGTCGCTGCTGCTGCTCACCGCGGTGATCGGCGTCCTCGTCGGCACCTGGCGGACCGCGCTGACCGCGGTTCTCGCGCTCGCCGCGATCGGCGTCCTCGGGGTGTGGGAGCCCTCGCTCGACACCCTGTCCCAGGTGCTGGCGGCCGTCGCCGTCACCCTCGTACTCGGTTTCGCGATCGCCGTCGGCGCCGCCCGCAGCCCGCGCACGCAGCGGCTGCTGCGGCCGGTGCTCGACGTCTGCCAGACCATGCCGCAGTTCGTCTACCTGATTCCGGTCGTCGCGCTGTTCGGCGTCGGCAGGGCGCCCGCCGCGGCCGCCGCGGTCGTGTACGCGCTGCCCGCCGTCGTCCGCATCACCACGCAGGGCCTGCTCGACGTGAACCCCGCCGCCGTGGAATCGGCCCGCTCGCTGGGCGCGACCGGCGCGCAGCAGCTGCGGCAGGTCCGACTGCCGTTGGCCCGGCCCGCGTTGCTGCTGGCGGTGAACCAGGCGGTGGTCCTCGTACTCGCCGTGGTCATCATCGGCGGCCTGGTGGGTGGCGGCGCGCTCGGCTACGACGTCGTCCTCGGCCTCGCCCAGGGCGACCTGGCCACCGGACTCGTCGCCGGCGCGGCGATCGTCTGCCTCGGCCTGATGCTCGACCGCGTCACCCAGCCCGCGAAGGAGGCCTGACATGCACGAGCGCAACCACGAAGGTCACCGCGTCCGCCCGGGCCGTGACGCCGGAGCCCGCCCCATCGGCACCCTCGGGCGCCGGGGCGGTCGCATCGCCGCCGCGTTCGCGGCGGGTACCGCCCTGGCCGTGCTCACCGGCTGCGGCGCGGCCGACATGACCCGTCAGGCATCGCCGTACGCGGCGGCCGAGGGCGCGAAGACGGTCACCCTGTCCGTCCAGTCCTGGGTCGGCGCACAGGCGAACACCGCCGTCGCCTCCTACCTGCTCGAACACGAGTTGGGCTACCGCGTCGACACCGTCCAGGTCGACGAGGTCCCGGCCTGGGACGCGCTCAGTCAGGGCCGGGTCGACGCGATCCTGGAGGACTGGGGCCACCCCGAGCAGGAAAAGCGGTACGTGGAGGACAAGAAGACCATCACCCCGGGCGGTGACCTCGGCGTCACCGGCCACATCGGATGGTTCGTGCCGACGTACTTCGCCGAGGAGCATCCGGACGTCACCGACTGGAAGAACCTCGACAAGTACGCCGACCGGTTGCGGACCCCCGAGAGCCGCGGCAAGGGGCAGCTGATGGACGGCTCACCCTCGTACGTCACGAACGACAAGGCGCTGGTGAAGAACCTCGGACTGGACTTCGAGGTGGTCTTCGCGGGCTCCGAGGCGGCGCAGATCACCCAGATCAAGCAGTTCGCGAAGGAGCGCAAGCCGTTCCTCACCTACTGGTACAAGCCGCAGTGGCTCTTCGAGCGGGTCCCCATGACGGAGGTGAAGCTCCCCGAGTACAAGGAGGGCTGCGACGCCGAGCCGGAGAAGGTGGCCTGCGCCTACCCGCACACCCCGCTGCAGAAGTACCTGAACACGCGGTTCGCGGAGCGGGGCGGCGAGGCGGCCTCGTTCCTGAAGAAGTTCCGCTGGTCGGTCGAGGAGCAGAACGAGGTGTCGCTGATGATCGCCGAGGAGAAGATGGCGCCGGCCGAGGCGGCGAAGAAGTGGGTGGAGCGCAACGAGAGCACCTGGCGGGCGTGGGTGAACTGACGGGAATGGGCCGAACGGGGGGCGCCCCGATCCGGGGGAGTGCGGGGCCCGATAGCGGGTAGGCGCAGCACGTGATCACCTCCGTGACCGCTCCGGACGTGCCCACCACCCGGAAGAAGCATCAACAGAAATCGGAGGGCAACATGATCGTCATCGGCCTCATTCTGCTCATCATCGGCTTCGTCACCGGCATCAGCATCCTGTGGACCATCGGCATCATCCTCCTGGTCGTCGGGGCGATCCTGTGGATCGTGGGTTCCCTCGGCCACGCCGTTGGTGGACGCAAGCACTACTGGTAGGGACCGGGGCGTCAGTCACCATCAGTCCTCCGTCGATGTGCGGCGGCCCGCGCCGGGTGCGGGCCGCCGCACATCCGTGCGCGGGGCGGGGGCGCTCGCGTCCGGTGCGGGCGCCGGGCTTCGGGGCTACCCGAGGGCGGCGAGCTGCCGGCTCAGCACCTCGGGCGCGGGGAACGTCGCGCCGACCGCGCCGACGCGCTTCCAGTGCAGGCGTCCGTCGGGCGCCACGATGAACACGGAACGGCGCAGCCCGATCAGCGGGGCATCGATGCCGAAGGCGCGGGCCACCGTCCGTCCCTCGTCCGCGAGCAGGGGAATGCGCAGGTCACGGTCGCGGGCGAACCGTTCGTGGCTGTCGACGTCCTGGGGGCTGATGCCCCAGACGGTCGCGCCGGACGTCCGGAGGCCGTCGAGGCCGTCCGAGTAGGAGCACAGCTGTCTGGTGCAGACGGGGGTGTTGTCCCCGGGGTAGAAGGCCAGGACCACGGGCTTGCCCCGGTGGTCCGCGAGGGCGTAGTCGGAGCGTTCGAACCGGTCCTGGAGCAGGACTCCTCCGGGCAGGGAGAAGTCGCCCACGATGTCCCCCACTGCGGGAGTACGGCCCATGTTGGTGGTTCCTTCCGTAGTCGGTGACGCGTCGCGTCGGCAGCCATTGTGCGCCCCGTGCCGACCGTTCGGTACGGGGCCCCGGGGTTCGGAGCGACGGGCGTGCGTCGGGGTGCACGTCGACTGGCCGGTTCTTGACTGTTTCCTCCCGACTGGGGTGGGTAGGCGAGGTTTCGACCGAGACACCGTGTTCGCCGATTCCGCCGCCCCGATGGGGGCGCGGGTACGTCGGCGACATCGCGAAGTGGAGATTCCCAGTGGCCATCGTGAAGAGCTCCCTCAAGGACGCCGACCTGAAGATCGTGGGCGACGCCCTGCAAGGCGCCCTGGTGGACCTCGTCGACCTCTCCCTCGTCGCGAAGCAGGTGCACTGGAACGTCGTGGGCCCGCGGTTCCGCTCGGTCCACCTCCAGCTCGACGAGGTCGTCACCTCGGCCCGCACCCACTCCGACGTGGTCGCCGAGCGCGCCTCCGCCCTCGGGGTCTCCCCCGACGGCCGGGCCGCGACGGTGGCCTCGACCAGCGCGATCGCCGGGGTGAAGGAGGGCTGGGTGAAGGACGTGGACGCCGTACAGGTCCTCGTGGACGGCCTGGGCGCGGTGATCACCCGCATGCGCGAGCGCATCCAGGCGACGGGCGACGCCGACCCGGTCACCGAGGACATCCTGATCGGCCTCACGGGGGACCTCGAGAAGCACCACTGGATGTTCCAGGCCGAAAGCGCCTGAGCGGTTCCGAGACCCTTCGAGCCCCTGACCCGCACCGGAACGTATTTCATTGCGTTTCGCAACGTTCCCCAGGGTCCCGTGAACGTACGGAATTTCGCCGGAATCCGAGGTCCGACCGGAACGACGTGCCGCCCCGACCGTCCAGCGACGGCCGGGGCGCCGGTATGCCGGATGCGACCGTTTGAGTACGGACACAAGATCGTTTCCGACTCGGCGTTGTCGCGTGTCGGCCCGTCCCGTACCCGAATGAGGTTCGACTCGACGCAAACGGCGCACGGGTAGCCCCGGCCGACAGGGGGACTGTCGGCCGGGGCGGTCCTCGATCAGCGCGAAACGACGAAGCCCCGCTGGGGATTCTGCCGGCGCGCGGTCAGCACCTGGGCGTAGACCGCGGATGTGATGTCCCGTCCATCCTCGTCGGCCACGAGCCAGGCCCCGTCGAGACGGTCCGGGTCGGCGGGGATCACGACCCCCCGGATCCCGTACTGCCTCATGGAGACGTGGAGCTGGTGTGCCTCGGCCGCAGTCATGCCATCACCCTTTCGTCGTGAGTGCGCTGAGCCTATTCCTCGTCGCCGCCACCACCGTGCGTGGCGCAGTTGCCCGGATTGATCGGGCCACAGCCGCCCGGAACCGGCGTGTGCGAGCAGTTCGCCGCGACGGACACGAGCGACCGCTTCGGTCCCACCCACAGCTCCGCGTCCAGGGTGTACCCGGCCTGCTCGATCAGGGCGATCGTCCGGGTCAGGACGTCGGGGTCGTGGCGGGTCCGGTCGGGCCGCTCCGGGTAGTGGTGCACCATCCGGCCGAACCTGTTCGTCAGGGACGCGTACAGGTGGGTGTGCAGGATGAGTGCATGCCAGCCCTCGTCGACCTCGCGCGTCGGGGCGATCCGAACCGTCGGGAACAGCGCGGCCGCGGCGACGAACTTGAGGGCCTCGATCACGAGACGGCTGGCCATCTCGGGTTCCATGCCCGGGTTGTTGTCGAGGATGGTGGCGCGGACGTCGTTGAACTGGGCGTCCGTGAGGAGGCTCCGTGCGGACGGCGGGACCGGGTTGCCGGGCCGGGTGGAGCAGGGCGGTACGGGCGGAGTGGACATGACTCTCCTTCGGTCGTGTGTATGAACGTGCAGGAGTCGGGGACCCGACCACCAGCGCACGGCGGAGCACCAGCGGCGGGGAGTTCAGCGGATCCTGGTGCGGCCGCCGCGCGGGCAGCCCTCCTCGTGGATCGTCGCGCCGCCCTCGGGGCCGGCGCCGGGGACCGGGATGGCGCCGCAGTGCGGGCAGTCGCGGCGGGCCGGGGCCGGCTGCTTGCGGATCACGCCGTCGCCTCGATGTTCGTGACGACGGTGGTGGTCTCTCGGCCGGAGGGCAGCCGGATGTAGGCGAGGTCGACCCAGTGCTCGATCGCGGTGTCCGACACGTTCTGGTGGACGACAGCCATCAGAACGCCCTTGGCTCCGGATGCGATGTCGCGGACCCGTTTGTACAGGAGTGCGTGCGGGACGTACTCGTAGACCTCGGCCATCGGACTGCGCTCCCTACCTCGTCAGCGGGTTGGGCCCGTTCAGCTGCGGAGATCGGGGCCACACGAGGATGATGGGCTGACACGCCGTTGGGCAGATAGGCCATCGCGTGGCCATCGGTGGCCACGTAGCGGCCACGGCCGGGAACAGACGCGATGACACCTCACACTGGGGCCATGGGCCACCGAAACGACGCGCTCCGGGCCGCTCGGCTCCGCGCGGGCTGGCGCAGCATGGACGCCGCAGCAGCAGCGCTCAGCGCTCACGGCCGAAAGTTTCTCGACGACCGATCATTCGACGTCGCCCCGCGGACTTGGCGGCGATGGGAAGGTGCGAAGCCTGGCTGGCCCCCCGAGGAAACCGCGATGGTCCTTCACGACGCGCTCGGCAGGTGGCCCGAGGAGCTGGGATTCACGGCGCCCGCCGGCTGGATCCGACCCGAGGCACACCAAGAGGAAGACGTGAAACGCAGGACCTTCGGCTCCGTCACCGCCTCCGCGCTCATGCCCGGCCCCACCGCCACTCAGCACGTGGACCCCGCGCTGATCGACTACTTCCAGCAGCAGTTGGAGGGTCACTACCGCGCGGACATGTTCCTGGGCCCGCACGACCTCATCGGCACGGTATCCACCCAGTACGAGCTCATCGACAAGCTCCTACGCTCCGCGAAGGGCGAGACCCGCCGCGGGCTGCTGCGCGTCGGCGCCGCCTACGCGGCACTCGTCGGCTGGCTCTACCAGGACGCGGGCGACGTCGGCGCCGCTGCGTTCTGGCGGGGCATCACGCAGGAGATAGCGGTACGGTCCCGCGATCCACACCTCGTCGGGTACGCGCTGGTGAACCATGCCCAGGTCCGTACCGACCTCGGTGACGGGCACGGCGTCATCGACCTGTGCGAATCCGCCCTCGACGCTCCCCGGATTCTCCCGAAAGTGCAGGTCATGGCCATGCAGCAGCAGGCTCACGGCGCCAGCCTCACCGGCGACCGCACCGCCGTCGACCGGCTGATCGACACTGCGGGCGGGCTGATCTCCCGAGTGGACGATGACCTGCCCTGGGGTAACGCCTGCCGTCGCACGCCTGGCTACCTGGAGGTACAGCGCGCCACCTGCTACGGCCGGCTTGGTCTCGGCCGCGAAGCCGAATCGCTCTGGTCTCAAGTGCTGGCCGCGGTCCCCGCGACCGCCCGCCGGGACCGCGGGGTCTACCTGGCCCGGCACGCCACCGCAGCGGCCGGAGCTCGGGAACCGGAGCAGGCACTGGAGATCGCCCGCGAGGCGGCGGAGATCGCAGCCGAGACCCGGTCCGCCCGAATGGTCCGGGAACTGGCCACTCTGGAGCGGGTCATGCGCCCGTGGCAAGATGCGCCCGTAGGCCGGGACCTTGCCGAGCTCCTGGCGCCCGTGACCGAGGGGGTATGACATGGGTGTGCCGACGCCGATGACACACGAGGAGATCGCCGAGCACTTGGCCGGCCTGCCCGGCTGGGCACAAGAAGGCGACGCGATCACCCGCACCTACCCGATCCGCTACCACGCCGCGGTGGCCGCGATCGTCACGATCGCCGACCGGTCCCGAAGGATTCAGCACCACGCCGATCTCGACCTCCGTATCGATCACCTCCGTGCCTCGATCACCACGCACGACGCGGGGAACCGGCTGACGCGCGCAGACTTCGACCTGGCGCACCGGATCGACGCCATCGTGGCCGCGCACCAGGAACTCCCCCTGGACTGATCCCGCACACGAAAGCGCCCCCTCCCGCCCGAGGGCGAGAGGGGGGCGTTCGTTCAGTGGTTGTGCACGCGCCGGGCGAGGGTGCCGTCCCAGTACCGGATATCGGTGATGCTGACGCGGTCCTTGACCAGGCAGACCCGGCCCGGCGCCGCGGAGCGGCCGGCAGGGGCCAGGAACCGGAACAGCGGGCACTCCGTGTTCGGTTTTCCACACTCGTCCGCTCGTACTGGTGCTGCACCCCCGGCCAGTACGGGCTCGCCACTACCACGGCGCGGGGCGCCGCGCGGGCCATCAACCCGGTCAAGTCGATGGCCTTGCCGGCCATCGGCCCGTCCTTGAACACCACCGTGAGAAGGCGTTCCATGTGCCCTCCTCGGTCCTGGACGCTGAAGAGCATCTGCGAGAAGGCGGGCGCGGGACCGCGGCACTGGCACGAGCTGCGCCATCACTACGCGTGCGTGCTCATCGCCGGCGGCGAGAACCCTGCGGTGGTCTCGAAGCGGCTCGGGCACAAGGACGTGATGACGACGATGCGGACGCACGCCCATCTGTTCGCCGAGGCCGAGGAGCAGACTCGCAATGTCCTCGACGCCGCGTGGGCGGAGCCCGGCGAGCACTCCCCTGTGACGGAATCCTCGGAGACGGGCGGATGGATTCCGGAATCCCGAGGCCCGATCACGGCTCTGACCCAGGTCAGGGCGTAGCCGGCGACATCACCACTGGATGTTCCAGGCCGAAGGCCCCACAGCGGCGATGCCCCACCCGCCGGTCGGCGGGTGGGACATCCGCATGTCAGTGGGTCGGAGCAGTGGCCCTGTTGGTGCTCGGCCTCGGCGGGCGGCCGGTACATGTCGGCAGGGGGAGCCGTGATTGGATCCCCGCATGACGGATTGGTCGCAACTCAGCCACGCGTACGGCTCGGCGGAAGACATACCCGCACTGATGGACCGGATCGTCTCGGAACCGGACGCCGAGCTCTGGAGCAGCCTGTGGTCGGCGCTCTGCCACCAGGGCAGTGTGTATTCGGCCAGCTTCGCGGCTTTGCCCTGGCTGGCCGGCGTGGCTGCGGGGGACGACGGCGAGCAGGCGGTGAGCGCGCTGACCCTGGCCGGCGCGATCGTGGAGGGAGCCGATCAACCCCATGGCGCCGGCGACGTCCGCGCGGAGCGTGCGGGCGAGATCTCGACACTGCTGTCACGTGCGAACGAGCACCTTCGGAAGGCCTCGGAACGAAGAAAGTACATCGACCTCCTGGAGGCCGTACTGAGCTTCGAAGGCGTCTTGGACTGGAGCGAGGCCTTGGCCTGGGGGCTGGCGATGGAGGAATTCGAGATTCCTTGCCCCGACTGCCAAGCGATGCTGTTCATCGTGGTCGGTGAGTGCGGGTTCTTCTCCACCAGCGGGGACTACGCGCTGTCGGACGCCGATGTGGCGAAGACGCCCTTGCGACCCGCCGATCCCGGCGGTCTCGAGGGCATCGCGCGACGGCTTCACGAGGTCGCGGTCACCGACGGGCAACGCGAGGTCGCCGAGGCGCTGACCTTCGTCTTCGGAGATGCGACCTGCCCGGACTGCGAAAGGGACTTCTCGGTGGCCGGCCAGGTCGCCGCCGCATGGTCGGCGACGCGTTAGGGACGCGTCCGACCCGCCGGGTTCGCGGCGAGCTCCGGTGGGCCGACGCCGGCGGAACCCGGCGGTGCCGCAGAGGTGGTGGCGCCCTTCGAGGAGGGCCGGGCTCCGGGCGGCCGGGAGGCCCCGAACTGCCGGGCTCGACGGTCCGGGAGTCGGTCTCCGCGCACGAAGGCCCTCCCGCCGGGGGGCGGGAGGGGGCCCTGTGCTGCTGCGGGTCGGGGCGGACGGGGATCGGGGCTCAGTCCTTCACCGCGCCGCCCAGGCCCGAGACCAGGCGGCGTTGGACCAGGACGAAGAAGATCAGGACCGGCAGGGTCATCACCGTGGAGCCGGCCATGATGCCGCCCCAGTCGTTCTCGTCCGGTTTGAAGAACACCAGGAGGGCCATGGGGAGGGTCGACTGGGAGGTGTCGCTGATGATGAACGACTTGGCGAAGAGGAAGTCGTTCCAGGTGGAGATGAAGGAGAAGACGCTCGTCGCCACCAGCCCGGGGAAGACCAGCGGAAAGAGGATCTGCCACAGGAAGCGGGTGCGGCTCGCCCCGTCGATGTACGCCGCTTCCTCCAGCGCCTGCGGGACCGCCTTCACGAAGCCGCGCAGCATCCAGATCGCGAACGGCAGGGAGAAGGCGATGTGGGGCAGGACCAGCGACCACAGGGTGTTGAGCTGTCCCGTGTCCCGCATCAGGAAGAAGAGCGGGATCGTCAGGGCCTCGATCGGCACCATCTGCGCGACCAGGAACATGATGAGCAGCGTCGTACGGAAGCGGAACCGGAAGCGGGTGACGGCGGTCGCCGCGAGGAAAGCGATCAGTGCGGACGCGAGGACCACGGAGCCCGCGACGAAGAGGCTGTTGAGGAAGTAGCGGCCGAGATCCTGCTGTTCGAAGACGCGGCGGAAGGAATCGAGGGACGGGGCGAGGGTCCACGGGCGGGCCTGCGTCGACTGGATCTCCCCCGCCGGTTTGAGGGCGGAGAGCACCATCCAGTAGAGGGGGAACGCGACGACCACGGCGACGGTCAGGGCGGACGCCTCGGCCGCGAGCCGCCAGGGGCGACGGATCCCGAACCGGGCGGCCCGGACCGTCCGGGCCGCCCCGGCCGGTCGGGCCCTCGGGGGCGTGGGGAGGGTGCCGGTGGGGCTCACAGTTCTTCTCCCTGCCGTCGCATGAGGCGTAGGTAGACGAGGGTGACGGTCAGCAGGATCAGCAGCATGACGACGCCGATCGCCGAGCCCAGGCTGTACTGGGAGGACGCGAAGGCCTTCTGGTAGGCGTAGACGTTGAGGACGAGGTTCTGGCCCGCGATGCCGCCGCCGGCGGTCATCACGTAGATCTGGGTGAAGACCTTGAAGTCCCAGATGATCGACTGGATGGTGACGACGATCAGGATGGGCCGCAGCATCGGCGCGATGACGGAGCACCAGATCCGCCACTGGGAGGCGCCGTCCAGCGAGGCCGCTTCCAGGACCTCGGACGGGATCGCCTTGATGCCCGCGTACACGGTGACCATGACGAACGGGAACGAGCACCAGACGACCTCGAAGAGGACGAGGGCGAAGGCGCTGAAGCGCCCGTACGTCCAGGAGAAGTCCCCGAGGCCGAGCAGTCGGTTGACCGGGCCGTAGTCCGGGTCGAAGAGGAAGACCCAGACGGTGGAGCCGGTGACGGCGGGGGTGGCCCAGGCGCCGAGTGCGGCCAGCATCAGGGCGAGCCTGGGGAGCGCCCGGATCCGGGTCAGCAGAACGGCGAGCGCGCAGCCGACGGCGAGGGTGGTGACCACGCACGCCGCGGCGAAGACGACGGTCGCGAACAGGACCTGCCGGAACTGGGCGTCGGCGAAGAGGGTCCGGTAGTTGCCGAAACCCTTGAAGGTGGTCGGTTCACCGCCGCTGACCTGCGCCTGGGTGTACTCGAGGAAGGAGATCAGGCCGAGTTGGTAGATCGGGTAGACCAGCAGCGCGGCGAGGACGAGCAGGGCGGGGGCGAGGTAGAGCCAGGGCGTCCAGCGGCTGCCGTGACGCCCGCCGCCACGGGTGCGCGGGGACCGGGGCGCGGGGGCCGGTGCGGTCTTCGGGGAGGTGGTGGGCGGGGCGAGGGCGGTTGCTTCGTGCGTCATGTCGTCGGGCCGGTCAGCCGGCGCTGGAGAAGGCCGCGTCCATCTTCTTCGCCGCGTCCCCGGCGGCGGCGGGTACGTCCTTCTTGCCGCTGACGATCTCCTGGAACATCGTCGGCAGGACGGTCGAGGCGTCGATCTGTCCCCAGCCCGGGGAGGCCGGCACGAACCTGGTGCCCGCCGCGAGGGTCCGTACGAACGGCTCGACGAACGGGTCCTTGCGCGCCACCTCGGCGCGGACGTCGGTGTAGGTGGGCAGGAAGCCCATGGCGTCGAAGAGCTGCCGCTGGGTGTCCTTGCCCGCGAACCGCTTCATCAGGTCGACGGCGAGGGTGCGGTGGGAACTGCTCTTGAGAACACCGATGTTGTTGCCGCCGGCGAAGGCCGGGGCGATCTCGCCCTGCTTGACCCCGGGCAGCGGGACGACGGCGTACTTCCCCTTCACCGCGCCCGCTTCGACGGCCTGGTGGCTGAAGTCGCCGCCGATGGCCATGGCCGCGTTGCCGGCGGCGAAGGCGGTGACGGTGGCGTTGCCGCCCATCGCGGCGCACTTGGCGGCCGGACAGTTGTCGTCGCCGAAGAGGGAGGTGTACGTCTCGATGCCCTTGCGCGCGGCGTCGCTGTCGATCGTCGACCTGAACGTGCCGCCGCTCTCCTCGGCGAGTTCGCCGCCGTTGGCCCAGATGAAGGGCATCGCGCCGTAGGTGTAGGCGCCGCCGACGGCGAGCCCGTACAGCTCGGGCTTCGCCTTGCGGATCTGCTTGGCCGTCGCGACCAGTTCGTCCTGGGTCTTCGGCGGCGTCAGTCCGAGCTCCGTGAAGACGTCGGTGCGGTAGTACAGGGCGCGCACGCCGACGAAGAGCGGCGCGCCGTACACCTTGCCGCCGACGGTGACCGACCGGGTGGCCGTGCCGTCGGTGTCCTTGGCCTCGGGCCAGGCGGCGAACTCCGCGCTGATGTCGGCGAGTCCGCCGTCCTTGACGTAGCCGGCGGTGTCGGTGTTGCCGTACTCGATCAGGTCGGGGGCGCTCTTCGGATCGTTGAAGGCGGCCTTGATGCGCTGGGCGCGGGTCTCGACCGGGATGTACTCCACCTCGACCTTCACGCCGCCGTGCTGCCCGGTGAAGGCGGCGACGGCTCCGTCGACGACCTTCTTCTTGGGCTCGTTGTTGACCTCCTGGAAGAGCCAGACGCGCAGGGTGCCGGACGTCTCGTCCTTCGACGAGGTGGCGCCGGAGGTCTGGGGCGCGCAGGCGGTGGACGTCAGCGCGGTCAGTCCGGTCAGGGCGAGGGCGGCGAGGGGTACGGCTATGCGGGAGCGGAGCTTCATGGGCGGTCCCCGGGAGTGAGTGCGAATGCGTTGCACAGTGCGCAACGCCTGTTTCGTCATGCACAACTTGGAGGAGGCTAGAACGACTCAAACGCCGGGGACAAGTGGTCTCCACCACTCTGTGACCGGACGGAGCATCCTGCGCAACCCGGAAGGGGCCGTTGACACCGCCTCACCCGCCCCCGGAAGGGGCGCGGTTCGGTCCCGGTTCGGCTCAGGTACGCCGGGCCGGCGAGGCGGGCGATCGGCGTACGAGGCGGCGTACGAGCCGGCGTGCGGGGCCGGCGCTTCCGGCGGCGACGGCCAGCGCGAGGACGGTCAGGCCCGCCGCCACCGCGTACGTGATGCGCATGCCGGCGCCGACGGACGCGGGGGCCGCCGTCGTGAGGTCGGCGCTCGCCGAGCCGAGGGCGAAGACGGCGCCCATGACGGAAGCGCCCGTGACGAGACCGAGGTTGCGCGACAGGTTGAGCACTGCGGACACCACGCCCCGGCGGTCCGCGGGGACCCCGGCCATGACGGCGGTGTTGTTCGCGGTCTGGAACACCGCGTATCCGGCCGTGACCACCACGAGGGGGACGACGTACCCGAACACCCCGAGGCCGGTGGGCAGGACGGCCAGGGAGACGGTTCCGGTCGTCATGGCCGCGAGCCCGGCGACGGTCGTACGGTGCGCGCCGAAGCGGTCCGCCAGCCGGCCGGCCGGCACGCCGGTCAGGGCGGCGACGACCGGACCGGACGCCAGGACGAGTCCGGCGAGGGCTCCCGGGAGCCCGAGCCCGCGCGCGAGGTAGAACGGTCCGACGACGAGGGTCGTCATCATCACCGTGGAGACGAGGGCGCTCGTGACGAGGCCCGGGCCGAGTACCGGATCCCGGAACGCGGACGGTCGGATCAGCGGGGACACGGCCCGCGCCTCGACGCGTACGAACAGGGCCGCGCCCACGGCGGCGGCCGACAGCAGGGCGGCGTCGACCGGTCCGAAGCCGCCGCGGCCGAGCGTCACGGCGAGGGCGTACGCCCCGAGCGTCAGGGCCAGCAGCAGCGTGCCGGGGGTGTCGAAGCGCGCCGGGCCGGCCGCGGATCGGGGTGGGTCGGCAGGAAGGTGACGACGCACCAGGTGCAGGGCCAGCAGGCCGGGCGGCACGCCGACGAGGAAGATCGCCTGCCAGCCGGCCCCGGAGAGCAGGAGCCCGCCCAGGGAGGGGCCGAGGGCGGTCCCCGTCGCGGAGGTGGCCCCGAGGAGCCCCATGGCGCGTCCGGTCCGCTCCTTCGGCACCGTCCCGGCGACGAAGGCCATGGCGAGGGCCGTCATCACGGCGGCTCCGAGGCCCTGCGCCGCGCGGGCGGCGATCAGCAGCCCCAGGGTGGGCGCCGCGGCGCACAGCAGCGAGGCGGCCGTGAAGAGGACGATCCCGCCGAGGAGCAGACGCCGGCGGCCGAGGAGATCACCGAGGCGGCCGGCGCTGACGATGAGGGTGGTGAGGGCGAGGAGGTAGGCCAGGACGATCCACTGGACCGCCGGGTACGAGGCGTCGAAGGCCTCGGCCATGGCGGGGAGGCCCACGTGGGCGATGCTCGTGCCGAGCGAGGCGAGCAGCACGGAGAGGGACAGGCCGGCCAGGGCCCACCGGGCCGCGGGCCCGAGCGGTTCGCCCGCACCTCGGGCGGCGGCGGGGACCGGATCCTGCGCGGAGCGGCTGTACGGGTTCATGCGCGGAGCGTGCGCGCGCGGGTTCCTTCACGGCAAACCTTGTTGCCGGTTCCGGGACGGAGGGGGCGCGGGGGGCCACGGCGCGGCGCGCGGGTACGACCGCGGCGGGGCGCACGAGGGCCGGCCGCGGCGGCCGGGCTCGGGGCGGTTCCGGGACGGCGGAATCGCGCCGGACGGTTCGGGGGCGCCGGGGCTGCGGCGTCGCTCGGGCGGCGTCGCTCGGGCGGCGCCCTCAGGCGGCGCAGGTCGGGCAGAGCCCCCGGTAGGTGACCTCGACCTCGGCGACCGTGAAGCCGAACCGTTCCCCGTCCGGGAGGCCGGCGAGGGGATCACCGGCCGGGTGGACGTCGCGGATCAGACCGCAGCCGGTGCAGATCAGGTGCTGGTGCGGGTGGTGCGCGTTCGGGTCGTAGCGCTTCGCCCGGCCGTCGGTGGAGACCTCCGCGACCTCGCCGAGGGAGACCAGCTCGCCGAGGGCGTTGTAGACCGTCGCGCGGGAGATCTCCGGCAGCTTCCGTACGGCCCGGGCGTGCACCTCGTCGGCCGTGAGGTGTACGTGATCGCCGTCGAGGACCTCCGCGACCACGCGCCGCTGCGCGGTCATCCTCCAGCCACGCCCACGCAGTCGTTCCAGCAGGTCACTCATGGCATCACCCTGTTCGGTCGGGCGGAGGGTTCCCGGAGGACCACCGACGGAGGCCGGGAACCCGTGGCACGGAGCTTGGTGTTCTTCTTGACTTGGATTGCGTCCATCGTAGGATCGGATTTATTGACAGCCAAGGGGCAGGACGACTCCAGCGCGGCAGGAGAGGCCACACCCGAGGGCCCGACCGGGGCCCCGCGCCCTGCGCCCCGACTGTTCCACATACATGCAGTTCCTGAGCACCGTGATCCGGTCCGGAAGGATTCCCATGTCTGAGAACCATGACGCAATCGTCGTAGACGCGAAGGACGGGGGCGGTGGAGGCTGTCCGGTCGCGCACGAGCGCGCCGCGCACCCGACGCAGGGCGGCGGGAACCGCCAATGGTGGCCCGAACGCCTCAACCTGAAGATCCTCGCCAAGAACCCGGCCGTGGCCAACCCGCTCGGCGAGGAGTTCGACTACGCCGAGGCGTTCGAGAGCCTCGACCTGCCGGCCGTCAAGCGGGACATCGCCGAGGTGCTGACCACCTCGCAGGACTGGTGGCCCGCCGACTTCGGCCACTACGGCCCCTTCATGATCCGGATGGCCTGGCACAGCGCGGGCACCTACCGCATCAGCGACGGCCGCGGCGGCGCCGGCGCCGGCCAGCAGCGCTTCGCCCCGCTGAACAGCTGGCCGGACAACGGGAACCTGGACAAGGCCCGCCGCCTGCTGTGGCCCGTCAAGAAGAAGTACGGCCAGAACCTCTCCTGGGCCGACCTCATGATCCTCACCGGCAACGTCGCCCTGGAGCAGATGGGCTTCGAGACCTTCGGGTTCGCCGGCGGCCGGGCCGACGTCTGGGAGCCCGACGAGGACGTCTACTGGGGCCCGGAGACCACCTGGCTCGACGACGAGCGCTACACCGGCGACCGCGAGCTGGAGAACCCGCTCGGCGCGGTCCAGATGGGCCTCATCTACGTCAACCCGGAAGGCCCGAACGGCAACCCCGACCCGATCGCCGCGGCTCGCGACATTCGTGAGACGTTCCGCCGGATGGCGATGAACGACGAGGAGACGGTCGCCCTGGTCGCCGGCGGTCACACCTTCGGCAAGACCCACGGCGCGGGCCCGGCGGAGAGCGTCGGAGACGACCCCGAGGCCGCGCCGATCGAGCAGCAGGGCTTCGGCTGGAAGAGCACGTACGGCACCGGCAAGGGTGGCGACGCGATCACCAGCGGTCTCGAAGGCATCTGGACCGACACCCCGATCACCTGGGACAACAGCTTCTTCGACATCCTCTTCGGCTACGAGTGGGAGCTGTTCAAGAGCCCGGCCGGCGCGCACCAGTGGCGTCCGAAGGACGGCGCCGGCGCGGGCACCGTGCCCGACGCCCACGACCCGTCGAAGACCCACGCGCCGACGATGCTGACGACGGACCTCTCGCTGCGGTTCGACCCGGCCTACGAGCAGATCTCCCGGCGCTTCCACGAGAACCCGGCGGAGTTCGCGGACGCGTTCGCCCGCGCCTGGTACAAGCTGACCCACCGTGACATGGGCCCGCTCGTGCGCTACCTCGGTCCGGAGGTCCCGACCGAGACGCTGCTGTGGCAGGACCCCCTCCCGGCTCCGGCGCACGAGCTCGTCGACGCCGACGACGTCGCCTCCCTCAAGGCGCGGATCCTCGGCTCGGACCTGTCGGTGTCCCAGCTGGTCTCCGTGGCGTGGGCCTCGGCCGCGTCGTTCCGCGGCAGCGACAAGCGCGGCGGCGCCAACGGCGCGCGCGTGCGCCTCCAGCCGCAGAGCGGCTGGGAGGCCAACGACCCGGACCAGCTGGCGACGGTGCTGCGCACCCTGACGTCGGTCCAGGAGGAGTTCCACTCCGCCGCGTCCGGGAACAAGCGGATCTCGCTCGCCGACCTGATCGTCCTCGCGGGCGCGGCCGCCGTCGAGCAGGCCGCGAAGGACGCCGGCTTCGACATCGAGGTTCCGTTCGCGCCGGGCCGCGTGGACGCCTCGCAGGAGCAGACCGACGTCGAGTCGTTCGCGGCGATGGAACCCGCCGCCGACGGCTTCCGCAACTACCTGGGCAAGGGCAACCGCCTGCCGGCCGAGTACCTGCTGATCGACCGGGCCAACCTGCTGAACCTGAGCGCCCCCGAGATGACGGTGCTCGTCGGTGGTCTGCGCGTGCTCGGCGCGAACCACCAGCAGTCGCGGCACGGGGTCCTCACCACGACGCCCGGGTCCCTGACGAACGACTTCTTCGTCAACCTGCTCGACCTGGGCACGACGTGGTCGGCCGGCGCCGGGGACGGCAACTCCTTCGAGGGACGCGACGCGTCCACGGGCGAGGTCAAGTGGACCGGCACCCGGGCCGACCTCGTCTTCGGCTCGAACTCCGAGCTGCGCGCGCTCGCGGAGGTCTACGCGAGCGACGACGCGAAGGCGAAGTTCGTGAAGGACTTCGTGGCGGCCTGGGACAAGGTCATGAACCTCGACCGGTTCGACCTGGTCCGACGGTGACGTCCGGGGGCCGGCCGGTGTTCTGCGGCCGGCCCCTCCCCCACGCGCCCGCCCCACGCGCCCGCGGGCGCGTCGGGCGGGCGCGTGGGATGAGCGCGTCGGATGAGCGCGGACCCGGGCGCGGCTGCGGGAATCGCCGGGATGGCGGCGCCGCCGCGGTGGCGGAACGGGGAAGGGTGAGGGGGTCGGCGCGAAGGGAGCATTCCGATGCTGCACACCCGTACCACCCCGGCCGGCCGGCGCCGGACGTTGCGTGAGCAGCTCGCCTCCGGGCGTCTGCTGCGGATGCCGGGCGCGGTCAACCCGTATTCGGCGCGGCTGATCCAGGAGGCCGGGTTCGACGGCGTCTACCTTTCCGGGGCGGTGATCGCCGCCGACCTCGGCTTGCCCGACATCGGGCTGACGACCGCCACCGAGGTCGCCGCGCGCGCCGGCCAGCTCACCCGGACGACGGACCTGCCCGCGCTCGTCGACGCCGACACCGGCTTCGGGGAGCCGTTGAACGCCGCCCGCACCGTGCAGTTGATGGAGGACGCGGGTCTCGCGGGTCTCCATCTGGAGGACCAGGTCAACCCCAAGCGGTGCGGCCACCTCGACGGAAAGGCGCTGGTGTCCCGGGAGACGATGGTGCGGCGCGTGCGCGCCGCCGCCGACGCCCGCAGGGACGCCGACTTCCTGCTGATGGCCCGCACCGACGCCCGGGCCGTGGAAGGACTGGCCGCCGCGATCGACCGGGCGAAGGCGTACGTCGACGCCGGGGCCGACGCGGTGTTTCCCGAAGCCCTCGCGGACGAGGCCGAGTTCGACGCCTTCCGCAGGGCGGTCGACGTCCCGCTGCTGGCCAACATGACCGAGTTCGGCAAGGGGCCGCTGCTGCGGGCCCGCACCCTGGAAGACCTCGGCTACAACATCGTGATCTACCCCGTGACCCTCTTCCGCCTCGCCATGGGCGCGGTCGAGGACGGTCTGCGCACGCTCGCCGAGGAGGGCACCCAGGAACCGCTGCTGCCCCGGATGCAGACCCGATCCCGGCTGTACGAGGTGCTCGACTACGGCTCGTACGGCGCGTTCGACACCGGCGTCCGCGAGGTCGGTCCGCCCCCTTGCGACAGTTGATCCCCGGAGTACGCGGGAGGCGTGGGGGTCGTGCGGACCCGGGACGCCGAGGGCCGCGCCCAGGTCCCCGGCGCAGGCCGCCCGGCGCGTGCCCGCGCGGGGCGGCCGTGGACGGTACCCGAGTGATCAGGAGATCGGCAACCTCGCGGGCCGGCGCGGCGGGCCGGTGACGACGGTGGGACGGCTGCCGGCTTGACGCCCCGGGCCGGACCGTGTTGCACTCCGGCTGATAAGTACTCAGCTCCAGGGGAAGCCGGTCGAAATCCGGCGCTGACCCGCAACCGTAGGCCCGGCATCCGCCGGGCGAGTCGGAACACCTGGCGCGCAGTCACGTACACGAGGAACGCCGTCGCGGACTACGGTGTGGCCGTCAGCACCTCCCCCGCGGCTCGACCGTGTACGGGAGTGCATCGCCACGCAGCGAGCCCGCCCGGCAGGGACGAGAGGCCGGCGGTGGCGACCGAACAACTGGAGACGCGGCGCACCCGCACCGGACGGCACCTGCCGTCCCCGGTCGCCGCGACGCTCCCGACCCCCGGCACACAAGTGGCCTTCCTCACGCTCCCCCGACGGCTGCCCCGCTCCGGGCGCGACCTCCTCGACGGATCGGCCGAGTACGCGACCTGACGCGCCCACGCCCGACGCCCCGACCGTCGTGCCCCGGGGCCGACCCGGCACCGAAGACCATCCGTTCCATCCGCGGTGAGAGGACCCACCCATGCCCCGCAACCTCCCGAAGACCCTGCTCCCCGCGCTCGCCGTGGCCCTGCTCATATCCGGCTGCGGGGGCGGCGCCGAGCCCTCCGCCGATTCCTCGTCGGCCGCGCCCGTGAAGGGTTTCCCGGTCACGGTGGACAACTGCGGGGTCAAGAACACCTATCAGCGTCCGCCGCGGCGGGCCGTCTCGCTGAACCAGCACGCGACCGAGATCATGCTGGCGCTGGGCCTGGAGAAGTCGATGGTCGGCACCGGCTACCTCGACGACCGGATCCTCCCCGAGTACCAGGGCGCCTACGACAGCGTGAAGGTCCTGTCGAAGGAGTACCCCTCCTTCGAGGTCCTGCTGCAGGCCGAACCGGACCTCGTCTACGGAGGGTGGTCCTCGACGTTCGACGAGAAGGAGGGCCGTAGCCGCGCCGCCTTCACCAAGGCCGGGATCAACACGCACCTCAACAGCGAGGAGTGCCCGACCGGCCCCGTCGACGCGGCCGCGATGGACGCGGAGATCCGTACCGTCGCGAAGATCTTCGGGGTGCCCGAGCGGGGCGAGCAGCAGGTGACGAAGCTGCACGGCGTCCTCGACCGCGTCGAGTCGCAGCTCGCGGGTGTCCCGCCGGTCAAGCTCTTCGTGTACGACAGCGGTGACAAGACGGCCTTCACGGCGGGCGGCAAGGGCATCGGCAACGAGATGATGCGGCGGGCCGGCGGCGTGAACCTCTTCGCGGACCTGGACAAGGCCTTCGGTGACGTGTCGTTCGAGCAGGTGGCGCAGCGGGCGCCCGAGGCCATCGTCATCTACGACTACGGCGACCAGTCGGTCGAGGACAAGAAGAAGTTCCTGCTCGCCCATCCGGCGCTGAAGGACGTGCCGGCGATCAAGAACCAGCGGTTCGCGGTGCTGCCGCTGTCGTCCACCGTGCTCGGTGTGCGGATGCCGGCGGCGGTGGAGTCGCTGGCGCGTCAGCTCCACCCGGGCCGGGTCCGGTGATCGGGGTGAAGGCCGCGGCGTCCGAGGAGGCCGCGGGGACCGGCGTCGGTCCGGTGGTCGCGACCGTTCGCGGGCGGCGGCCCGGGCTGCCCTATCCGGTCGTGCTGGCGTTCCTGGGCGTCCTGGTGGCGGGGACCGCGACGGCCGGGATCGCGGTCGGCTCGATCAGCGTCCCCACCGGTCAGGTGTGGAGCATCCTGCTGCACCAAGTGGTCCCGGCCCTCGTCGAGCCGACCTGGACTCCGGTGCGCGAGACGATCGTCATCGACGTCCGGTTGCCGCGGGTGCTGCTGGCCGGTGTGGTCGGCGCGGGCCTGTCGGTGGCCGGCATGGCGCTCCAGGCGCTGGTCCGCAACCCGCTGGCCGACCCGATGCTGCTGGGCGTGTCCTCGGGGGCCTCGGTCGGGGCGGTGCTCGTCCTGGTCCTGAACCTGAGCCTGCTCGGCCTGTTCACCCTGCCGATCGCGGCGTTCTGCGGGGCGCTGGCGGCCTTGGTCGCCGTCTACTTCCTCGCCCGCTCCGGCGGGAGGATGACGACGGTGCGGCTGGTCCTGGCGGGGGTGGCGACGGCCGAGGTGCTGTCGGCGGTGGCGAGCTTCCTGATCGTCACCTCGAACGATCCGCACAAGACGCAGTCCGCCCTGCGCTGGATGCTCGGCGGCCTGGCCGGCACCACCTGGACGACGGTGTGGGTCCCGGTCGGCGCGGTGCTGATCGGCACGGCAGTCCTGCTGGGTGTCTGCCGTCCCCTCAACCTCCTGCTGGCCGGTGAGGAAGCCGCCGCGGCCCTCGGGCTGGACGTGCACCGCTTCCGCGGCGCCCTGTTCACGCTGGTGGCCCTGATGATCGGCACGATCGTCGCGGTCAGCGGGCAGATCGGCTTCGTCGGGCTGATCATGCCGCACGTGGTGCGGCTGCTGGTGGGCGCCGACCACCGGCGGGCGCTGCCCGCCGCCGCGCTCCTGGGGGCGGCGTTCCTGATCGCCGCGGACCTGGCCGCGCGGACGATCATGAGCCCGGAGGAGATTCCCGTTGGCATCCTCACCGCCCTGGTCGGCGGCCCCTTCTTCCTCTGGCTGATGCGACGGAAGGCGGCCCGGTGATGAACGAGCCGAACGCGAGGGACGCGCGGGACACGCGGGACGCGCGGGACACGACGGACGCGACGAACACGACGAACACGACGAACGCAACGGTGGGCACGAACGGAACGACCGGCACGACGGGAGCACCCGGTGCCCTCGAAGCCGAGGGTGTCAGCGTCGTCCTGGGCGGCGAGGTCCTCGTCGACCGGGTGTCCCTGCGGGCGGCGCCCGGCGAGGTGGTGGGCCTGGTCGGCCCCAACGGCGCGGGCAAGTCGACGTTGTTGCGCACCTTCTACCGGGCGCTGCGGCCCACGTCGGGCCGGGTCCTGCTGGACGGCGACGACGTGTGGCGGATGCCCGGGAAGCGGCTCGCCCAGCGGCTCGCGGCCGTGTTGCAGGAGACGTCCGGGGACTTCGAGCTGACGGTGTACGACGTGGTGGCCATGGGCCGCACCCCGCACAAGCGGGCCTTCGCCGGTGATGACGCCGCAGACCGCGACGTCATCACCAGGTCGTTGGACGAGCTCCACGTGGGCGCGCTGGCGCACGCTCCGTTCGACCGGTTGTCGGGCGGGGAGAAGCAGCGGGTGCTGATCGCCCGCGCGCTCGCCCAGTGCACGGGGACGATGGTCCTGGACGAGCCGACGAACCACCTGGACCTGCGGCACCAGCTCGACGCGCTACGGCTCGTCCGGCGCCTCGGGGTCACCGCCGTCGTCGCGCTGCACGACCTGAACCTCGCCGCCGCCTTCTGCGACCGGATCTGCGTCATGGCCGCGGGCCGCGTCATCGTGACGGGCACTCCCCGGGAGGTGCTCACGACGGAACTCCTGTCCGACGTGTACGAGGTGGAGGCCGAGGTCATGGAACACCCGCGCACCGGGGTGCCCTTCATCAGCGTGCTACCGGGTCTCGACGGTCCGGTGGGTTAGCCCGTCCCTTCCGGATCCGTCCTGCCGGACGACGCGGGTCGGGGCCGGGTCCGGCAGGTACGGGTCATGCCGTCCGGAGGGTACGGAGGGTCCCGCCGGGGTGCAGGGACGCGTACTCCAGTGGGGCGGACGGGTCGACGGAGACGTCGAGGTGGGCCGGGGAGGCTCCGGCGCGGACCAGGAGGTCGCCGACGGCGGCGATCATGGCGCCGTTGTCGGTGCACAGGGTGAGGGGAGGGACCCGCAGTTCGACCCCGGCGGCGGCGCACCGTTCCTCGGCCAGGGCCCGGACGCGGGAGTTGGCCGCGACCCCGCCCACCACGACGAGCGTGCGCACCCCGTGTTCCCGGCAAGCGGCCAGCGCCTTGCGGGTGAGCACGTCGGCGACGGCCTCCTGGAGGGAGGCGGCGCCGTCGGCGAGCGGCAGTTCCTCACCGCGGACGCGGTGCTGCTCCGCCCAGCGGGCGGCGGCGGTCTTGAGCCCGGAGAAGGAGAAGGCGTACGGGGCGTCCCCCGGACGGGTCAACGGCCGCGGGAACGCCACCGCGCGGCCGTCGCCGCCCCGGGACGCCCGGTCGATGGCGGGCCCGCCCGGGTAGGGCAGGCCGAAGACGCGGGCCACCTTGTCGAAGCACTCGCCCGCAGCGTCGTCCACGGTGTCGCCGAGGTGCAGGATCGGATCGCGCACGAGGTCCCGTACGAGGAGCAGCGAGGTGTGGCCGCCCGAGACGATCAGCACCACGCAGGGGTCGGGGAGCGGCCCGTGTTCCAGGGTGTCGGCGGCGACGTGTCCGGCCAGGTGGTGCACCCCGTACAGGGGGATCCCGGCGGCGTAGGCGAGGGTCTTCGCCCCGGCGAGGCCGACCTGCAGGGCCCCCGAGAGGCCGGGGCCGGTGGTGACGGCGACGGCGTCGAGGTCCGCCATCCGTAGTCCCGCGCGGTCCAAGGCCTCCCGGACGACCGGGTCGAAGGCGTGCAGGTGGGCGCGGGCGGCGATTTCGGGCACCACCCCGCCGTAGCGGGCGTGTTCGTCCATGCTCGACGCCACCACGTGGGCGAGGAGCCGGCCGCCGGACACGATTCCGGCCCCGGTCTCGTCGCACGAGGACTCGATGCCCAGCACCACAGGAGAGCCCACCACGGCCCCTTTCGCACAGTTTCCGCACTTGCAAGTGATGTGCAATAAGGTACCGGCTCGCCCGACGTCGCCGAAGCGCGCGCCCTCCCGCCCCTTCACACCGGACGGCCGGAGGTGTCGGAAGTAGGCATTCCGGCCTCTCGGTTCGATCGCCGCGAGCTCCGCAATGGATCACCAGACTTAGATAAGGCTAACCTAAGTACACGTTCGCACTTGAGGAGTTCTCGCACCCCCATGACTCAATCGGCCCTGTCGGTGGCCACGTCCGCGCCCCGCGCCCCGAGGACCACGTTCTCGCGCGGTTCGGTCGCGTTGGTGTCCGCCGGCCTGATCCTGGCAGCGGTGACCGTCGCGAGCGTCGGCCTCGGCGCCCGCGACATCTCCGCCCTGGAGATCGTCAAGATCCTGCTGCATCCCGGTGCCGCCGGCTACGACCACGACGTCCTGTGGACCGAACGGATCCCGCGCACCCTGCTGGGGCTCCTGGTCGGAGCCGCCCTCGGCGCCTCCGGCCTCGTCATGCAGGCACTGACGCTGAACCCGCTCGCCGATCCGGGGATCCTCGGCATCCAGCAGGGCGCGGCGCTCTTCGTGGTGGTGGGCATCCTCTTCCTCGACGTGTCGGACGCGAGCGGCTTCTTCTGGCTGGCGCTGGCGGGCTCGGCGTTCACCGCGGTCCTCGTGTATCTGATCGGCACCCGCACCAACACCGGGAGTTCGACGCTCGGACTGGTCCTGGCAGGCGTCGCCACCGCCGCCGTGCTCGCCTCGATCGTCACCCTGCTGGTCGTCCGCGACGAGGCCGTCTACTCCTCGCTGCGGTTCTGGTCGGTGGGGCAGCTCACCGGACGGGCCCAAGTCCTGGATGAGATGGCCCCGTTCGCGCTGGTCGGGCTGCTGTTGGCGCTGCCCCTCGGCCGGACGCTCAACGTGCTGGGTCTCGGTGAGGAGACGGCGCGGGGGCTCGGGGTGCGCGTCGAGCGCGCCCAGCTGGCGAGCGCCGCCGTCGCGGTGACGCTGTGCGCCGCCGCCACCGCCGCCGTCGGTCCCGTCGCCTTCGTCGGACTCGTCGCGGCCCACGTCGCCCGGCTCCTCGTCGGCAGCGACCACCGCTGGTCCCTGCCGCTGGCCCTGCTCTGCGGCGCGGTGCTGGTCGTCGGGGCCGACACGGCCGGCCGGCTCGTGCTCGAACACGGAGAGGTGCAGGTGTCGGTGATGACCGCGATCGTGGGCACCCCCTACTTCGTCTGGCTGGCCCGGCGCCGCGGGGCGGTGCAGGCATGAGCGCGACGAACGCCCAGACGACCGCGAACACGAGCTCCACCTCGACCTCCGGGACGGCGGCCGTCGCGGTGACGGCCCGTCCCACGACCACCACGACCACCACGACCACGACCACCGCCACCGCCACCGCCACCGCCAAGGCAGCCTCCGCCGACACCGTCGCCGCCACGGCCGCCCGGCTCCGCGCCGCCCGGCGGGCCGGGTCCCGCCGTGCGACGGTCGTCGTCGGCGTGCTGGTCGCCCTCGCGCTCGCCCTGCTCGTCGCCTCGGTACTGCTCGGCGGACTGCGCGGGATACCCGGCGGGGACGTGCTACCCGCGGCGTTCGGCATGCGCACCGGTCTCGCCGACTACGTCATCCACCGCATCAGGCTCCCGCGGGCACTGGCCGCGCTACTGGCCGGGGCGCTGTTCGGGCTCTCCGGCGCCCTCTACCAGCGACTGATCCGCAACCCGCTCGCCACCCCCGACATCGTGGGCATCTCTTCCGGCGCCGGCGCGGGCGCGGTCACCGTCCTGCTGTTCGCCCCGGCCCTGCCGTACGGAGTGGAGGGCGCCGCCATCGGCGGATCGTTCCTGCTGGTCGGCGTCATCCTGCTGCTCAGTCGGCGCGGGGGTCGGGTGGACACCAACCGGCTCGTCCTGATCGGCATCGCACTGTCCGCGGTGTGCGCCGCGTACATCAACTACCTCTTCTCCTCGGCCGGTCAGCACAGCATCGCCCAGGTCACCCGCTGGCTCGTCGGCAGCGTCTCGGGCGCCGACTGGGCCGGGGTGGGCGTCCTGGCCGTGGCGCTCGGCGGCGCCGCGGTGTGCGTACTGCCCCTGAACCGGGCGCTCGGCGCGCTGACCCTGGGTGACCAGCTGGCGTACGGGCTCGGCTCCCGGGTGCGCGCCGCCCGGACCGCCACCCTGCTGCTCGGCGCGGCGGCCGCGGCCCTCGCCACGGGTGTCACCGGGCCGATCGGGTTCGTCTCGCTGATCAGCGGGCCGATCGCGGTCCGGCTGGTCGGCGCCGAGCGGACGCTGCCGGTGGCCCCCGCGGTCGGTGCGGTCATCGTGCTGGGGGCGGACGTGCTCGCCCAGCACGGCCCGCTGATCAGCCCGGTGCCCACCGGGGTCCTGACGGCGCTGATCGGCGCCCCCTACTTCGTCCGGCTGCTGCTGCGGCGGCAAGGAGCACGCTCATGAAGGACCTCGTGGCCCCCGGCCCCGCCTCCCCGCACCTCACGTCCGCGGACCTCGCGCCCTCGGACCCCACCGATGCCCGTCCCCCGGCTCCCGGGCTGGAGGCACGGGCGATCAGCGCCGGTTACGACCGGCGGCACGTGATCGAGGAACTGTCGCTGACGATCGAGCCGGGCCGCATCACGGCCCTGGTCGGCCCGAACGCCTGTGGCAAGTCGACCCTGCTGAAGTCGATGGCCCGGCTGCTGCCGGTGTCCCGCGGCTCGGTCCTCCTGGACGGCAGGGACATCCACGCCCTGCCGACGCGGGAGGTCGCCCGCCGGCTCGGCATCCTGCCGCAGTCGCCGATCGCCCCCGAGGGCATCACCGTCGCCGATCTGGTCTGGCGGGGGCGCCACCCCCACCAGCGGTTCGGGCAGCGCCGGACGGCCGCCGAGGACGAGGTCATCGCCCGGGCCCTGGCCGCCACCGGCACGGCGGAGCTCGTCGACCGTCCGGTGGACGAGTTGTCCGGCGGGCAGCGCCAGCGGGTGTGGATCGCCCTCGCGCTGGCGCAGGAGACTCCCCTGCTGCTGCTCGACGAACCGACCACCTACCTGGACATCGCCCACCAGATCGAGGTCATGGACCTGCTCGCGGACCTCAACGAGCAGTCCGGAAAGACCATCGTCCTGGTGTCCCACGACCTCAACCAGGCCGCTCTGTACGCCTCGACCATCGTCGCCATGCGCGACGGCCGGATCGTGCGGCAGGGCAGCCCCGCCGAGGTCCTCACCGAGCGGACCGTCGCCGACGTGTTCGGCCTCGACTGCCTCGTCGTCCCCCATCCCCGCTCCGACCGGCCCCAGATCTTCCCCCTGGGCCGTCACATCACCTCGTAAACGGAGAACATCCCGATGCACAGCAACAACACCAGACTCCGTGCCCTCAGCGCCCTCGTGGCCACCGCCGCCTGCGTCGGCCTGCTCGCCGGCTGCGGCGAGGGCTCCGCCGAGGACGAGGGCAAGCCCGCGGCGGCGGGTTCCGCCGACGCCGGTGCGAAGGCCTTCGCACCCGTCAGCCTGAAGAACGCCTGGGGCAACACCGAGGTGAAGAAGAAGCCGGTCAAGGTCGCCACCGTCTCCGACGGCGACACCGCCATCGCGCTCGCCCTCGGTCTCGTCCCCGTCATCACCCCGGACGTGGAGGACGGCTCGCAGGTCGCCGAGTACAAGCAGGCGGCGATCACCAAGCTCGGCGCGGCCAAGCTGAAGACGTACGACGACACCGACGGCACCGCCTACGAGGCCATCGCCGCCGAGGCGCCGGACATCATCCTCGGCATGAACACCTGGGAGATGGACAAGGACTACGCGAAGCTGTCCCCCATCGCGCCGGTCGTCACCTTCACCGACAAGGCCCAGGCCGACACCCTCACCTGGCAGGAGCGCCTGAAGACGGCGGCGAAGGCCCTGGGCCTGGAGGACAAGGCCAACGAGGTGATCGCGGCGAACGACAGGACCACGAACGACGCCGCCGCCGCGCACCCCGAGTTCAAGGGGAAGACGTACACCTACACGGTGGTCCACCCGGAGCAGATCAGCTTCATGTCGTACGCGGCCCAGGACCCGGGCGTGTTCGAGCGGCTCGGCTTCACGAAGACGGACAAGGCCAAGAACTACGGCCCGGACAAGAACGGCGTGAGCCTGGAGAACCTCGACCAGCTCGACGCCGACGTGCTGCTGGTGACCTACCCGTTCGGGGACCGCGGGGTGATCAGCCCGAAGGAGCTGGAGGGCAACAAGCTCTTCCAGTCGCTGAACTCCGTGAAGAACAAGCACTTCGCCGTCGTCCCGTCGGACAACACCCTCGCCTCGGCGATCGCCTACCCGGACCCGCTGAGCGCGCCGTGGGTCACGCAGCAGCTGACGCCGCTGCTCGCGAAGGCCGTCGCCGGCCAGTAGTCGGCCCGTGCACCACGGCGGCCCCGCACCCGCGCGGTGCGGGGGCGCCGCCCGGAACCAACCCCAGGCGCCCGGGGCTCCCGCCCCCCGTGCGCACCGCACTGCGCGTGCCTTCCCGAACCCCTGAGGAGCCCTGCCGATGTCCAGCCGCAATCCCCGTCCGGTCGTCACCTTCCCCATCGTGCTGCGCGAGCTCACCGTGCTCCGCGTCCGGGACGTCACGCCGGGCATGCGGCGCCTGACCCTGGGCGGGCCGCAGTTGGGCGCGTTCGCCAAGGACGGCCTGGACCTGCCGGCGCTGCGCTCGGAGGGCTTCGACGACCACGTGAAGTTCTTCTTCGCCGAGAACGGCGCGGACCTTCCCGTACTGCCCGGCCAGAACGTCTCCAGCCTGGACTGGCCCGACGCCCGTCCGCTGACCAAGGACTACACCCCGGTCCGGTACGACCCGCAGGCCGGGGAGATCGACTTCGACTTCGTCAACCACGCGGGCGGCGTCGCCTCCTCGTGGGCGCAGGGCGCTAAGCCCGGTGACGTCACCTGGATCGCCGGGCCGAAGATGTCGCACGGCCACCCCGAGGGCGCCGACTGGCTGCTGGTGATCGGCGACGAGACCGCGCTGCCCGCGATCGCGCGGTGGCTGGCGGAGATGCCGGCCGACGCGGTGGCCCGGGTGTTCATCGAGGTCGGCGAGGAGAGCCACCGCCAGGAGCTGCCCACGCGGGCCGACGCCGAGATCACCTGGCTGGTGCGCGACGGCGCCCCGGCCGGCCGTACGGACCTCCTGGAGCAGGCGGTTCGCGGCATGGAGTGGCTGCCGGGCGAGGTCTTCGCCTGGGCCGCGGGCGAGGCCGTCACCCTCAAGGGCATCCGGCGGCACCTCGCGGCGGACCGTCAGGTACCGCGCGAGCGCACGCACGTCACCGGCTACTGGCGCCGCACCGAGCCCGCCCCGGGGCCGGCCGCGGCCGAGGCGGTGGAGGCGGAGCCGGACCCGCACGACCGGCTGCACGAGCTCACCGACCTCGCACCGGGTCTGGCCATCCGGGCCGCGGTCACCCTGGGTCTGGTGGACCTGGTCTACCAGGGCGTGCGGACGGCGCCCGAGCTGGCCGCCCGCACCGGGACCGCGCCGCGCACCCTCGGGGCGCTGCTGACCTACCTCGTCGCGCTCGACGTCCTCGCGGCGGACGAGTCCGCCGCGGGCGGGGACGCCGCGGGCGGCGGGGCCCGCTACCGGCTGACGCCGGTCGGCGAGGAACTCGTCGAGGACGACCACTCCCTGGAGGAGTACGACCTGCGCGGCGCGCAGGCGGCGCTGGACCTGTCCCTGGCGGGTCTCGCGGAGAGCCTGTGGAGCGGAGCGGCGGGCTACCGGACGCTGTCGGGGCTGCCGTTGGCCGAGGCGATGGCCTCGGACGAGCGGCTGGCCGGTTCGGCGCGCGCGGCCGTCGAGGACGAGGCCCTGTGGATCGCCCCGGGCGTCGTCGCGGGGTACGACTGGGCGTCGGCGGCCTCGCTGACCGCGGGGGGGCACGGCGCCGGAGCCGTCGCCAACGCGCTGGTCAAGGCCTTCCCCGGGCTGAAGGTGACGGTCGCCGCCCAGCCGTCGGCCCTGCGGGTGCTCGGCGAACGGGTGCTGGATCCCGACGTGCTGCCCCGGGTCGAGCTGGTGGGCACGACCGGACCGGTTCCGCCCGGCGACGAGACCGTCCTGCTGTGCCGGCTGCTCGACCTGCTGCCGGACGCGGACGCGGCGCTCGTCCTGCGCGAGAGCGGCGCCGCATTGCCCGCCGGCGGAACGCTGCTGCTGGTGGAGCAGGTCGCGACCGCGGACGCCGACGACGTGGAGGCCGCGCTGCACCACCTGCGCCTGGCCTCGGCGTTCGGCTCGGCCGTGCGCTCGCAGGAGGAGATCACGGAGCTGGCGCGGGGCGCGGGCCTGCGGGTCCGCGACTGCCGCGACATCGGCTGGGACCACCGGCTGTGGGTGCTCGCGCCCGCGGCGGACGAGATCTGAAAGTGCCGTTCCGGGTTCCGCGACGGCGCGGCACCCGGGACGGGGACCTGAAGGGGGCAGGAAGACATGCAGGATCGCAGCACGGCGCCCGACCGGCGCGGGCGGGGCGGGCCGGGGCGGCCGGCCGAACGCCTCACCGTCCACGTTCGCGTGGGGGTGTAGGGGATGCACGGGGATCGGAGCGCGGAACCCGAGCCGCAGGACTGGGCGGGGGACCTCGTCGAATGGCTGGAGGGCCACGACCAGGCGGACGGCCGGCTGCGTGCCGCGCTGCCCGAGATGTCGAGCCACCGGTGGGACATCGCGAGCAGGATGGCGGAGGCGCTGAAGGCCTCGGCACAGGGGCTGTCCGTCGAAGCGGCCGCCGCGGCGGCCGGTCTGACCGACCGGATGCTGGGCGAGTGGCTGGAAAAGGACCCCGCGTTCGCGCACGCGATGGGCGCGGCCCGGACCCTGGCCGCCTCGCGCGGGCTGCACGCGGGGCACGGGCCCACACCGGCCATGATCCACCTGGTCCTGCGGACCATCCGCGAGGGCGCTCCCTGGCCGTACGCGGCCAAGTTGGCCGGTTTCTCCGTACGGGGCTTCAACCGGTTGCGCCAGGAGGCGCCGGCCGTCGGGGCTCTGGTGGAGGCCGCCCAACGGGCCCGGCCCAAGCTCCGCGGGGCCACCACCCGGCGCTCCCGCGGAGCCGGCCCCGCGCCGGGTTCCACCCGGGGCAAGCCCTCGGCCGGGTACCGCCTCGTGCACCTCGACGACCCGCTGCTGTCGCCGCGCCCGGTGGGACGCCCGTCGCCGGGTCGCGACCGGTCGGCCGACCGCTCCGCCCGCGTCTCCCGCGACTTCCCGGGCCGCAACGCGGAGCGCGATCCGCCGTAGCCGCGCCCCGGCTCCTCCCCCGCTTCCGCGGCGGGCCGCGACCCGCCACCCCGGCAGCCGCGGGCCCGCCCCCGGCCGCCGCCCCCGTGCGGTCGCCGAAACCGGCACACCCTCTTCCCGACGGGCCGCCCCGCGCGCCCGGGCCGCAGGGTTCCCCGAGCGTGCCCGAAACCGTCCCGGCCGCCACCGGGACGACGTCCGACGGCGTCACGAACCGGCCAACTCAACGCGGTTTTGGACGACTTGACACTGAACACCCCATAAGTCAGCTTAGGTACGCCTTGCCCGATGATCGGGGCAGGACAGAGGAAGGAATGGGCATGTCCGCATCACATGCGAAGCCCGGAACCGGGCCCGACGCACCCGCCGCACCCAGACCTGCCGACACCGGCCGAACCGTCCCCACCGGCCCCCCGGCGACGGCGGCCCGGACTGCGGGCCCCACCGCGTCCCCCCGGAGCTGAACCGTGTCCGCGACCACCGCCACCGCCCCCGTCGGCCCCGCACCCGAGGAACTGACGGCCGCCCAGGCCCACGTACTCGCCGCGCAGAGCGCGAACCCCTCGTACGCCGGCCACCACGTCGGCCAGTACATCGAACTCGTCGGCCCGCTCGACGCCGCCGCCCTGGAGGAGGCCCTCGGGCTCACCCTGGACGAGGCCCCCTGGCTGCGCTTCCGCCTCACCCTCGACGACGGCCGCTACGGGCAGGCCCCCGTGGCCCTGCGACCGACCGGCCGGAGCCTGCCGCGGCTGGACACCTCCGGGGCCGCGGATCCGGTCGCCGCCGCGCTGGACCTCGTACGCGAACGGCTCGCCCGCCCGCCCCGGTTGGACCTGCTGCTGGACCCGACCGCGCCGGAGAACACCCCGGACCTGTTCGGCGCCGCGCTCGTCACCCTCGGCCCCGAACGCCACCTACTGGTGCAGTACTTCCACCAGTTGGCGGTCGACGGATACGGGGTGTCGCTGCTCAGCCGCCGCGTCAGCGAGCACTACGGCGCCCTGGTGACCGGTGCGCGCCCGCCCGCCTCCCCCTTCGCCCCGGTGTCCGTGCTGGCCCGCGCGGAGCGCGCCTACCTCGGCTCCGCCGCCTACGCGACCGACCTGGAGGCCTGGTCCCGCCGCCACCCCGCACCGCCGGTGCCGGTGCGGCCGACCGGCCGCGAGGCCGCCGCCTCCGACACCACCGTGCGCGCCACCGTCCTCCTCGACCCGGTGCGGAGCGCCGCCGTGACCGCCACCGCGCGGCTCGCCGGCGGCACGTGGGGCGAGGCCGTCCTCGCCGCGTGCGCCGCCCACCTGGCGCCGTACGCCGAGGACGGTCGGACGCCGATGGCCCTGTACACGACGGCCCGTACGGCGCCCGGCACGCTGCGGGTCCCCGGCACCGCCGTGAACATCCTTCCGGCACGGCTGGCCGTGGGCCCCCACGACACCTTCCGGGACCTGCTCCGGCAGGCCTGCGCCGAGTTGGACTTCCTGCGCCGCCACCAGCGGGTACGGGGCGAGGTCCTCGCCCGACACATCTGGCCCGGGCTGTCCGGCCGCCGCGTTCCCGGGCTGCTGGTCAACCTGCGGCCCTTCGAGAGCGAGCTGGACTTCGGCGGGACCGCGGGGCACGTGGTCAGCCTGGCCTCCGGCCCGGTGGACGACCTGTCGGTCGCCGCGTCCCGCCGTCCGGACGGATGCCTGCGCCTGGACGTCGACGGCAACCCCGCGCTGTACGACGCCGGTTCGCTGGCCGAGCACGCGCGGGGCTTCGCTTCGATGCTCACCGCCCTCGGCCGCACCCCCGACCGTCCCGCCCGACCCGTGACGGCTCAGGCTCCGGTCCCGGCACGGCTCCCGGCGCCGCCGGCAGACGGGGAGGCCGGCCCGCTGCCCCTGCTGCCGTCCGCGCACCGGCTGCGCACGTCCGACGGCCCGGTGGACTCCCCGCACGAGGCGGTCCTGCTGAGCGTTCCGGCCGGGCTGGGTACGGGACCGCTGCGCCGCGCGCTCGCCGGGCTCGCCCGCCGCCACCCGGCGCTGCGCCTGGCCCTGCACCGCTCGAACGGCATCTGGAGCCAGCAGGTCGAGCCCGCTTCGACCGCGCCCGCCTGCACCGAGGCCGACACGCTGCGGCGGGTTCCCGTCGCCGGGGTACCGGCCGACGCACGCGACCGGCTCGTCGAGGGCGCCGTCCGCACGGCCGCCGCTGAACTGGATCCGGGCCGCGCCCGGGTGCTGCGGGCCGTCTGGTTCGACGCCGGACCGAAGGAGCCCGGGCTGCTGTTGCTGGTGGCGCACCTGCTGTCGGTGGACGACATCGGTTGGCAGACCCTCATCGACGAACTCCCGCTGCTCCACGGGGAATCCCCCGGCCCGCCGACCGCCCCGGCCGGCGGCCTCCTGGACTGGGCCGGTCGGCTCGGCACGGAGGCCGCGTCGGGGTCCCGGATCGCGGAGCTCACGCACTGGGCGCAGCTGACGAGGAGTCCCGCCGGGCGGAGTTGGCCGCCCGGCGGCGCGGGCCACCGGGTGGTCACCCGACTGGAACTGCCCACTCCGGTGGAGCGGTCCGACGGGGCTCCGCACCCCTTCGACGTGGTGCTGCTGGCCGCCCTGGCCCGTACGGCGCAGTCCCGGCCGCGGCTGCACGACGGCACGGGGCTGGTGGTGGAGCTGGAGTTGCCGCGGCCCGCCCACGCGCCGCGCACGGCCGGCCGCCTGAGCGCCGTCCACACCGTCCGGCTGCCGTTGCCGCCGGGTCCGGCCTCGGGGGCGGACGCGTACGACCGTACGGTCCTGGCGCTCGGGGCGGTACCGGACCTGGGGCGCGGGCTGGAGCAGCTGCGGCACCTGAACACCCAGACCGCGGCGCTCCTCGCGGGCCTGCCCCGGCGCGGGGTCCACTACCAACGACGCGCCGCGCCGCGCCCGTCGGCCGGTGACGCCCGGTGGGCGCCGGCGGCCGGGGCGCGGTGGCCGGCGGCGTACGCGGCGGATCCGTCCGGTGGCGGGCTCCCGCTGTCGGGGCCGTTGCGGCTCGTCGTCCTTTCGGCGGACGCGGCGGACCCGGCGGACGGGCGGAGCGCGCTCACCCTGCACTGGCACTGGTCCGACGCCCTGTTCGGCGCTGCCGAGGCGCGTGCGCTGAGCGAGGAGGCCACCGCCACGGCGGCGGAGGCGGCCCGTTCGGAGCGCGCGCCCGCGCACCGGGATCCCGGCTTCACCGGCGCCTTCCACGAGACCACCCGTACGACCGGCGGCGCCACCGGCGCCGGCACCCACCTCTAGGAGAGACCCATGGCCACGACCAACCCGTTCGAGGACGACGACGCCCGCTACTTCGTGCTCGTCAACGCCGAGAACCAGCACTCGCTCTGGCCCGCCTTCGCCGAGGTTCCGGCGGGCTGGACCGTCGCGCACGGCGAGGACACCCGGCAGGGCTGCGCGCGGTACACGGACGAGCACTGGACGGACATGCGGCCCGCGAGCCTGATCGCGCAGGGCTGATGACCCCGCCGGGGCGTCGTACGGCCGGTGCGGGCCGGGGCTCGGGAGCGTTTCCCGGGCCCCGGCCCTCGGGTGCGGGTCAGAGGCTCAGCCTCAGCACCCGCGACCCGCGCGCGGGGTCGAGCCGCGCGGCCCAGCCGGGCGGCGCCCCGGCGGCCGCCACGGGCCGGAATCCGTACCGGACGAAGAGTCGGGCGGATCCGGTGGTGGCGGTGAACAGGGCACGCCTGCCCTCGGCGCGCGCCCGCGCGCAGGCGGCGAGCAACAACGCGGCTCCGACGCCCCGGCCTTGGCCGGCGACGGCGACGCAGAAGTTGTAGAGGACGGCGGTGCCCGGTTCCGCTCCCCAAAGGGCGACGCACCCCCGGACGGAACCTTCGGCCTCGCCCTCCACCAGCAGGAACCGGTTCACGTGGGCCCGGTAGTGCTCCGGCGGCCGGGCCCGCAGCGCACCGGATCGGACGAAGGGCGCGGACAGCGCGTGCAGTGCGGGCGCGTCCGCGGCCCGTGCGGCGCGTACCTGCGGCGATGCGGTGACCGGGCCCGGAACACCGGACTGGTTCACCGTTGGGGAGATCATAAAACTTAGGTTAGCCTTACCTAACTCGCCACATCAAATGTTCTGCATCGCAGCACACATGGCACCGGTCCCGCTTTCGGCTCTCACCCGCCGCGCCGCCCGCCCCTCACCCCAGCCCCCCTTGCCCACGGCGCGCCCCGACCGCCACCACCGCCACACCCCGCCTCCCCCGGGCCGGCGAACGCCCCGCCCGGCCCCCGAACAGGAGAACCCCATGCGTCCGACCCCCGCTCCCGAAGCCTTCGCCCTCGAGCGGCTCGTCCGGGACGTGGCCGACGTGCTGTACGCCGAGCCCGCCGAAGTCCTCGTCGACGAAAGCCTCCTCGACCAGGGCCTCGACTCCATCCGGCTGATGACCCTCGTCGAACGCTGGCGCGCCGAAGGCGCCCGGATCGGCTTCGTCGACCTCGCCGAGCGCCCCACGCTCCGCGCTTGGGCCGAAATCCTCTCCCCCGCCGCCTGAACCGGCCCGCCCTCCCACCCCCGGAGCCACCTGTGCCCCTGCGTGATCTCGTCATCGACATCGAACCACTGCGCACCAGCCCCGACTTCCGGGCGATCTTCATCGCCCGCGTGGTGTCGCTGTTCGGCCTGGGCATGGCGACCGTCGCGCTGTCCGCCCAGGTGTACGGCCTGACCCGGTCGACCTTCGACGTCGCCGTCGTCAGCATGATCATGAGCATCACCGTGCTGCTCGGGTCCCTGTGGGGCGGCGTCATGGCCGACCGGTACGACCGCCGCAAGCTCATCGTCCGCGCCCGCGCCGCCGCTGCCCTCGCCTTCGCCGGACTCGCCGTCAACGCGATGCTCGACGACCCGTCCCAGTGGGCGATCCACCTGTGCGTCGCCTGGGACGGCCTCGCCACCGGAGTCAGCTTCACCGCCCTGATGGCGGTGGCCCCCACCCTGGTCCGTCCGGACCAACTGCCCGCCGCCGGAGCCCTGATATCCCTCACCGGGGAGATCGGCTCGATCACGGCCCCGTTCCTCGGCGGTGTGCTCCTCGCCCTGACCGGCCCCGTGCCCGTCTTCGGGTTCGCCGCCGTGACCACCGCCATCACCGCCTTCCTCATCGCCCGGATCCGGCCGCTGCCGCCCGTCACCGAGGACCCCGACGCGGACGACGACACCGAGGACTCCGGCTCCCTGCTCGTCGCCTTCCGCCACGCGTGGCACAACCGGGTGGTCGGCGGGCTGGTGCTGCTCGGCGGGGTCACCGCCCTCTTCAACGTGCCGGTGGTGTTGTTCCCCGAAATGGTGGACCGTCAGTTCAACGGCGGAGAAGTCATGTTGGGCCTGCTGTACTCCGCTCCGGCGGTCGGCGCCGTCGCGGTCTCGGCGACCAGCGGATGGCTCACCCGTACGGCCCGCCCCGGACGACTGCTGCTGCTCTCTGCCTTCGTCGGGGGCCTGGCCACCATCGGCTTCGCCCTCAGCGGCAACGTCTACCTGGCCTGCGCGGCACTCGCCGTCGGCGGAGCCTGCGGCACCGTGTACGAGATCCTGGAGTACGCGCTGGTCCAGCACAGCACCCCGGACCGACTGCGCGGACGCATCGTCAGCGTGATCACCACCCAGGGGACCACCGGCGACATCATCGGCGACGTCGAAGTCGCCGCCGTCGCGCGCTGGTTCAGCCCGGCCGGCGCGGCCCTGCTGAACGGCGCCGTCTGCGCGGTGGCGGCCGTCGCCGTCGCCGTCGCGGTACCCGGACTGCGACGCGCCACCCTTCCCCGCGAAGAGGCGGAGTCGGCCCGGGAAATTCCCCCGGAGGAAGCCGTCCGGATCGCCAAGCTCGATCCCAACAAGGCCTCCTGAGCGCGCATCAGCGCCCTCTCCGCCTGCCCGACCGGCCCTCCCCGTGCCCCGGGGAGGGGACCTTTCGGCGCCCCGCACCAGCCGCCGTCCCGGGCCGCCCACCGCCACGGCCCTCCCCTTCGCCTCTCCCCGCAGCTGCCTGAATCTGGAGCACGATCCCATGAGCGACCGCCCTTCCCAGCGTCTCCCCCTCACCGGGGCACAGGCCGGTGTCTGGTACGGCCAGCGACTCGACCCCGCGTCCCCGGTCTACAACGTGGGCCAGTACGTCGAGATCGACGGTCCGCTCGACCCCGGCGCGTTCGTCACGGCGCTGCGGCGGACGGTTTCCGAGTGCGAGGCGCTCACCGCGCGCTTCTCGGAGGACGGGGCCGGTGAGCCGTATCAGGAGACCTGGTCCGGCCCGGCCTCCGGACCGCTGGTGGCCGTGCTCGACCACAGCGGCGAGGAGGACCCGGTGGGCGCGGCGGTCGAGGCGATGCGCCGCGACATGGCCCGGCCGCTCGACCTGACGAACGACACCCTGTCCCTGTTCACCCTGCACCGGGTCGGTCCCGCGCGGGTCCTTTGGTACCAGCGGGCCCACCACATCACCCTGGACGCCTTCGCGTTCGCCCTCGTCTCCCGGCGCACCGCCGAGGTCTACTCGGCCCTCCTGGCCGGTGAGGAGCCGCCGGCCCGCCCGTTCGGCACCCTCGCGTCGGTCGTGGAGGCCGAACGGGAGTACCGGGACTCCGAGGCCTTCGCGGCGGACCGCGCGTACTGGCTGGAGCGGCTCGCCGACTGCCCCGAACCGGAGCCGCTGAGCGGCACGGCCGTACCGGCCGCGCACGGGTTCCTCCGCGACGGCGCCACCCTCAGCCCCGCGGAGACCACCGGGCTCCTCGCCATCGCCCGCGCGGCGAAGGCCAGTTGGGCCGACGTGGTGACGGCGGCCTTCGCCGCCTTCGTGCACCGCTCCACCGGCGGCCGTGACGTCCTGCTGTCCGTCCCGGCGATGGCCCGGCTCGGGTCGGCCGCGCTGAAGGTACCGGCGATGGTCGTGAACGTACTGCCCCTGCGGGTGGCGGTGCGTCCCGCCGCGCCCATCGGCGAGCTGGTCCGCGAGGTGGCCGCGGCCACCGCCGGCCTGCGCCGCCACCAGCGCTACCGCGCCGAGGACATCCGTCGCGACCTCGGACTGGCCGGGCGGGCACAGGGCCTCCTCGGGCCGATGGTCAACATCAAGGCCTTCGACAACGCGCTCGACTTCGCGGGCTCCCCCGGCACGGTGCACAACATCGCCGCCGGACCGGTCGACGACGTCACCCTCGGGGTCCACCACGACAGCGCGCGGGGCCGGATCCGGTTCGAGTTCGACGGCAACCCGCACGCCTACGACGAGGTCTCGTTGGCCGCCCGGTGCGCGGAGTTCGCCCACTTCCTGCGGGAACTGGCCGCCGCCGGGCCGCAGGCTCCGGTGGGGCGTCCCGACCTGCTGGCGCCCGCCGCGCTGGAGGCCGCCGTACGCGCCGACGAGGGTGCTTCCCGCGAGCTGCCGGCCGGTACCTTCGTCGACCTGTTCGAGGAGGCGGCGCGGCTGCACCCCGAGGTGCCGGCCGTGATCGCCGGGAAGAAGTCCCTCGACTACGCCGGCCTGTCCGAACGTTCGGACCGGCTCGCCCGGGTGCTCGCCGGGCACGGGGTGGGCCCGGAGGCCGTCGTCGGCATCGCCCTCGCGCGCGGCGAGGACCTGGTCGTGGCGCTCCTCGGGGTGCTCAGGGCGGGCGGGGCCTACCTGCCCCTGGACCTGGACTACCCCGCCGAGCGGCTCGCGTTCATGGTCGAGGACGCCCGGCCGGTGTGCGTGCTGACGACACTGGCGCTCGCGCCCTTCGTCCCGCAGGTCGCCGGGGTGCCCGTCGTGGTCCTGGACTCCCCCGACACGCTGTCCGCGCTCGCCGACGCGGGGCAGGGCGATGGCGCTGACGCCGCTGCCGGCTCCGTCGCCTCCGATGGAACGTTCCTGCGTCCGGTGCGGCCCGCGCTCCACCACCCGGCGTACGTCATCTACACCTCGGGTTCCACCGGCCGCCCCAAGGGGGTGGTGATCCCGCACTCGGCGCTCGCCAACTTCCTGCGCATGCAGTCCGAGGAACTGGCGCTCGCTCCCGGGGACCGGCTCGTCGCGGTGACCACCGTGTCCTTCGACATCCACGTGCTGGAGATCCACACCCCGCTGCTTCGGGGCGCCACCGTGGTCCTCGCGGACCGCGACACCGTGCGCGACCCGGCGGCCCTGGCCGCCCTCGTCGACGAGCACCGCCCGGCCGTCATGCAGGCCACCCCCTCGCTGTGGCACGCCCTGCTGGAGGACGGCCGGCCGACCTCGCTGGCCGGGACCCGCGTGCTGGTCGGCGGTGAGGCCCTCCCGGCGGCCCTCGCCGAGCGGCTCGCCCGCACCGCGGCGTCGGTGACCAACGTGTACGGCCCGACCGAGGCGACCGTCTGGGCCACCTCCACCGTCCTCGCGCCCGATCACAGGGGCGTCCCCGACATCGGCACCCCGTTCTGGAACACCCGCGCCCGCGTCCTGGACGGCGCGTTGCGCCCGGTGGCGCCGGGGAGGCCCGGCGAGCTGTACCTGGCCGGCGACCAGTTGGCCCGCGGCTACCTGGGGCGCCCCGCCCTGACGTCGGAGCGGTTCGTCGCCGACCCCTTCGGCGGACCGGGCGAGCGCATGTACCGGACCGGGGACCTGGTCCGGCGCCGGGTCGACGGCCGGATCGAGTTCCTGGGACGGGCCGACGACCAGATCAAGCTGCGCGGTTTCCGCATCGAACTCGGTGAGGTCGAAGCCGTGTTGGCGGCCTGCGAGGGTGTCGGCCGGGCCGTGTGCCTGGTCCGCGAGGACCTGCCCGGGTTCCCCGCCCTGGTCGGTTACGTCACCGTCGACGCCGGCGTCGGCCCGACCGCCGGAGCGTTGCGCGAGGCCGCCGCCGAGGCGCTGCCCGAGTACATGGTGCCCTCGGCCGTCGTGGTCCTCGACGCGTTCCCGCTGACCGCCAACGGCAAGGTCGACCGGCGCGCGCTGCCCGCCCCGGATCTGGCGGGCCTGGTCTGCGCCGGGGGGCGCAGCCCGCGCGGTGCCCGCGAGGAGATCCTGGCCGGCATCTTCGCCGACGTCCTCGGCCTGCCCTCGGTCGGCCCCGACGACGACTTCTTCGTCCTGGGCGGGCACTCGCTCCCCGCCGCCCGGGTGATCGCCCGGACGCGGGCCGCGCTGGGCACCGACTGCGGGATCAGGGACGTCTTCGAGGCCCGGACCGTGGCCGCGCTGGCCGGTCTGCTGGCCGAGCGGGCCGCGGTGTCCCGGACGGCGCCGTCGGCCGGGGTCCGCCCCGACCCGCTGCCCCTGTCGTACGCCCAGCAGCGGCTGTGGTTCCTCCACCAGGTGGAGGGCCCGAGCGCCACCTACAACATTCCCTTCGCCGTCCGTTTCGACTGCCGGCTCGACGCGGTCGCCCTGGACGCGGCGCTCGGCGACACGGTGGCCCGACACGAGGCCCTGCGCACGGTGTTGGGGGAGCGCGACGGCGTCCCGTTCCAGCGGGTGCTGGACGCGGACGCCGCCGATGTGCGGCTGTCCGTCGACGAGGTGGCGGGTTCGGCCGCGTGGGACGCGGCCGTCACCCGGGCCCTGGGGCACCTCTTCGACATCGCGGCCGAGGCCCCGCTTCGGGTGACCCTGGTGCGCGACGTCGGCGCGGGGACGGACGCCCTGGTCGTGCTGCTGCACCACATCGCGAGCGACGAGTGGTCGATGGGGCCGTTCCTGCGCGATCTGGAGCAGGCCTACGCGGCCCGGTCGGAGGGCGCCGAGCCCGCGTTCGCCCCGCTCCCGGTGCAGTACGCCGACTACGCGCTGTGGCAGCGGGACTCGCTGGGCGCCGCGGACCTGCCGGGCACCCTCGCCGCCGGGCAGGCCGCCTTCTGGCGCTCGGAACTCGCGGGACTGCCCGCGGAGGCCGGCGGCCTGCCCGCGGACCGGCCGCGCGCGGCGACCGCGCAGCACGCCGGCGCGTTGGTGTTCCGCTCACTGCCGCGTGGCCTCGCCCTCTCGGTGCGGACGTTGGCGCGGGAGAGCGGTACCAGCGTGTTCATGGTGGTGCACGCCGCGGTCGCCGCGACGCTGCACCGGCTCGGCGCCGGCGAGGACCTCGTCCTCGGCAGCCCGGTCGCCGGGCGGGCCGACAGCGCCCTCGACGAACTGGTGGGCTTCTTCGTCAACACGGTGGTCCTGCGCACCGACCTGTCCGGCGACCCGACCTTCGGCGAGCTGCTGGAGCGGGTACGCGCGGCCGACCTGACGGCTCTGGACCACGCCGACCTGCCGTTCGACCAGGTGGTGGAGGCGGTCAACCCCGAGCGGTCCCTGTCGCGGCACCCGCTCTTCCAGACGATGGTCTCGCACAGCACGGTCTCCGAGGACGTACGGACCCTGTTCGGGGCGGCCGCCCGGGCGGACCGGGTCGATCCCGGCGTCACCAAGTTCGACCTCGACATCACCTTCGCGGACTCCGCGCACGGTGAGGACCTTGAGCTGGAGGTCTTCTACTCCACCGCCCTGTTCGACCCGGAGACGGTGGAAACGTTCACGGACCGGCTGCTGCGCGCCCTCACCGAAGCGGTCGCGGCCCCCGAGCTGCGGGTGTCGCAGTGGGAGCTGCGCGACGCCGAGGAGCGGGAGCGGCTGGCCCGGTGGAACGACACGGCCCGGCCCGTGCCCGCGCGCAGCGTCACGGAGGTGTTCGCCGAGCGGGCGGCCGCCACGCCGGACGCCCTTGCGGTGGTGGCCGGCGACGAGCGGCTGACCTTCGCCGAACTCGTCGACCGCGCGGGCCGGTTGGCCGCCGTCCTGACCGCCGAGGGGGTCGGCCCGGACACGGTCGTGGGACTCGCGGTGCCCCGGTCCGCCGACGCCGTCGTCGCCGTCCTGGCCGTCCTCAAGGCGGGCGGGGCCTACCTTCCGCTGGACCTGGACCACCCGGCCGAACGGCTCGCCCACATGCTGCGGGACGCGTCCCCGGTGTGCGTGGTGACGACCGCCGCCGTCGCGGCGCGGGTGCCCGGTGTGCCGGCCGTCGTCCTGGACGACCCGGCGACCGTGCGGCGACTGGCCGCGGCCGTGCCCGGACCGGACGCCGTGACGGGGCCCGAACAGGCCGCGTACGTCATCTACACCTCGGGTTCCACCGGCCTCCCCAAGGGGGTGCTGCTCCGGCACGCCGGCCTGACCAGGCTCTTCCGTGACCACGAGCGCGAGCTGTACCTCCCCGTGGCACGTCGCCTCGGTCGCCGGGTACGCGCCCTGCACACGGCCTCGTTCTCCTTCGACTCCTCCTGGGAGCAGTTGCTGTGGCTGGTGGCGGGCCACGAACTGCACGTGCTGGACGAATTCGGGCGTCGGGACGCCGAGGCGGTCGTGGCGTACGTCCGCGCCGAGCGGATCGACACCCTCGACGTCACGCCGTCGTACGCCCGGCAGTTGCTGGACGCCGGGCTGCTGGCCGGTGCGTGGCGACCGCCGCTGTTCCTGCTGGGCGGGGAGGCCGTGCCCGCCGCGCTGTGGGAGGAGTTGGCCGCGTTCACCGACGTGGAGGTCGTCAACTACTACGGTCCGACCGAGTTCACCGTGGACGCCCTGGTGGCCCGGGTGGGCGATTGCCCGACCCCGGTCGTGGGCCGACCGCTCGACAACACCCGCGCGCACGTCCTGGACGGCAGGCTGCGGCCGGTGCCGACGGGGGTGACGGGTGAGCTGTACCTGGCGGGCGAGCAGATCGCGCGCGGTTACCTGGGCCGGTTCGCGCTCACCTCGGAGCGGTTCGTGGCCGACCCGTTCGGGGCTCCCGGCAGCCGCATGTACCGCACGGGCGACCTCGTGCGTCGTCGTACGGACGGGCTGATCGAGTTCCTCGGCCGGGCCGACGACCAGGTCAAGATCCGCGGGTTCCGGGTGGAGCCCGGCGAGGTGGAGGCGGCCCTGACCGCGCTGGACGGCGTCTCGGCGGCGGCGGTCGTGGTCCGCGAGGACGTCCCCGGCATGCCCCGGCTGGTCGGTTATGTGACCGGCGCCGGCCCCGAGGACGTGGAGAGGCTCCGCGGGGAACTGGCCGCACAGCTTCCGGAGCACATGGTTCCGGCGGCGTTGGTGGCTCTGGACGCCCTGCCGACCAACGTCAACGGCAAGCTGGACCGGGCCCTGTTGCCGGCCCCGACCCTCGGTACGGCGGCGTCCTCGCGCACGCCGCGGGGCGCGGCCGAGGAGCGGATCGCCGAGGTCTTCGCGCAGTCCCTGTCGCTGCTGTCGGTGGGTGCCGACGACGACTTCTTCCGGCTGGGCGGGCACTCGCTGCTGGCCACCCGGGTGGCGGCACGGATCCGCGCCACGGGCACGGAGTGCTCGGTCCGCGACGTGTTCGAGGCCCGGACCGTCGCCCGGCTGGCCACCCGGCTCGCCGACCGCGGCGGGGCCGGGCGCCCCGCCCCGGTGGGCGGCGTGCGCCCGCAGCGGCTGCCCCTGTCGTACGCGCAGGCCCGCCTGTGGTTCCTGCACCGGCTGGACGGCCCGTCCGCGACCTACAACATTCCGCTCGCGCTGCGGCTGCGCGGCGCCCTGGACCCGGCCGCGCTGGCCGCGGCCGTGGGGGACGTGGTGGCCCGGCACGAGGCGCTGCGCACCGTGTACGCGGAGGACGCACAGGGTCCGTACCAGCGGATCCTGCCCGTCGGGGGCGTCGAGGTGCCCTTCGTCGTGGAGCGGGCGCCGGTCTCCGGGCACGCGGCACGGATCGACCGGGAGACGGCCCGGCCCTTCGACCTCGCGACCGAACTCCCGCTGCGGGCAACCCTGCTGGAGGCCGGCCCGGAGGAGTGGACGCTGCTCCTGCTGATGCACCACATCGCCGGGGACGAGTGGTCGACGGGCCCGCTGCTGGCGGACCTCGCCGAGGCGTACGCGGCCCGGTCGGCCGGTGCGGAACCGCGGTTCGCGGTCCTGCCGGTGCAGTACGCGGACTACGCGCTGTGGCAGCGCGAGCTGCTGGGCGACGCCGCGCGGGAGGGGTCCCTGGCGCACCGCCAGGCGGGCTACTGGAGCACGGCCCTGGCGGGCCTGCCCCAGGAGCTGCCCCTGGTCACGGACCGGCCCCGCCCGGCGGAGCCCTCGTACGCGGGACGGACGGTCACCGCCGAACTGCCCGCCGGGCTGGTCTCCGGTCTGGACGCCCTCGCCGCGGCGACGGGCACGACGGCCTTCACGGTGGTGTCGGCGGCGGTCGCCGCCCTGCTGCACCGGCTGGGCGCGGGTGACGACGTCCCGCTCGGCAGTCCCGTCGCGGGCCGCGGCGAGGAGTCCCTCGACCCGCTGGTCGGGTTCTTCGTCAACACGGTGGTCCTGCGGGCCGACCTGTCCGGGGCGCCGACGTTCCGCGAACTGCTGCTGCGTACGGCCGCGACGGCCACGGCGGCCCTGGACCACGCCGACCTTCCCTTCGAGGCGGTCGTGGAGGCGGTGAACCCGGAGCGGTCCCTGTCGCGACACCCGCTGTTCCAGACCCTGGTCGCGTACGAGGGCGCCGGGCGCGGCTCCGTCGCCCTGTTCGAGGGGCTGACGGCCGAGGAGGTACCGGTCGCGGCCGGCGCCGCCAAGTTCGACCTGGAGATCCTGTTTCGCCGCGCCGCGGCCGGGATCTCGGGGATGACCTGCGGCATTCGGTACGCGACGGACCTGTTCGACGCGGCGACCGTCGAGGCGATGACCGCGCGTCTGGTGCGGTTGCTCGATGCCGCGGTGGCCGCTCCGGACCGTCCGGTGGCGGAGTTGGAGGTGCTGTCCGCGCAGGAGCGCGAGCTGGTGCTGCACCGTTGGAACGACACCGCCGTTCCCGTGACCGGCCCGGCCACCCTCGCCGACCTGGTCTTCGCCGGCACGGCGGGAGCGACGGGGCCCGCTCTGGTCTTCGAGGGGGTCGAGCTGTCACGGCCCGCGTTCGAGGAGCGCGTCGACCGCCTCGCCCGGTTGCTGATCGGCCGCGGCGTCGGGCCGGAGAGCGTCGTCGCGGTCGCCCTGCCCCGTTCGTTCGAACTGCTCGTGGCCCTGCACGCGGTCGTCCGCGCGGGTGGCGCCTACCTCCCGCTGGACCTCGGCCTGCCGGCCGAGCGCCTCTCGAACATGACGCGGACGGCCGCCCCGACCCTGATTCTTACCGACACACTGTCGGCAACCTTCCTTCCGTCGGACCCGGCCGTCGAACGGCTGCTGATGGACTCCCGGGAAGCCGCGGAGCGGCTGGCGGCACAGCGAACCGGTCCGTTGTCGGACTCCGAGCGGATCACCCCGCTCCTCCCCCGCCACCCCGCCTACGTCATCTTCACCTCCGGCTCCACCGGACGCCCCAAGGGCGTCATGGTCGAACACGAAGCCATCGTCAACCGACTCCGCTGGATGCAACACACCTACCAACTCACCACCACCGACCGAGTACTCCAAAAAACACCCGCCGGATTCGACGTATCCGTCTGGGAATTCTTCTGGCCCCTCACCCAAGGCACCCCCCTCGTCATCGCCCGACCCGACGGACACAAGGACCCCGAATACCTCGCCCACCTCATCCGCGAACAACACATCACCGTCATCCACTTCGTCCCCTCCATGCTCGCCGCCTTCCTCACCGAAACAAA